>DAUY01000012.1 GCA_002505345.1 Methanomassiliicoccaceae archaeon UBA370
ATCGAGGGGGACATCCACTCGATCGGAAAGGACATCGTGGCCATCATGCTGAAGGTCGCCGGTTTCAACGTTATCAACATGGGCAGGGACATCCCCGTCAAGGACATCGTCGCCGCCGTGAAGAGCGAGAAGCCCAAGGCCGTAGGCACGTCCGCCCTGATGACCTCGACGATGGTCAACCAGAAGACCTTCGAGGAGCTCCTCAAGGAGGAAGGCGTCAGGAACAAGGTCATCACCAACATCGGGGGGGCACCGACCACGCAGCAGTGGTGCGACGAGATCGGCGCCGACGTGTACTCCGAGAACGCCACCGACTGCGTCAACAAGATGGTCGCAAAGGTGAAAGGCTGAAAAGGGCCTCTATTACAAGGAGATATAACAAATGACAGCAAAATCCCACTATCCAGGAAAGAAATCCCACCAGGGAACATCACTCGAGCTCTTCACTGAAGAAGACATATTGAAGATCGACCATGCGACCATCGACGTCCTGTCCACATTCGGAGTGCAGGTGTCCGACAAAGAAGGCCTCGAGGCCTTCAAGAAAGCCGGATGCGAAGTAAACATGGAGACCATGATGGTCAAGATCCCCGAGTGGCTGGTCCGCAAATCCCTCGCAACCGCCCCGTCCAAATTCTATCTGTACGGAAGGGAAGAGAAGAACACCCTCGAGCAGGAGCACAAGGGACGCGTACACTTCACCTGCTTCGGAACCGGTATCCAGGTATGCAGATACCTCGGAAACGGCCAGTACAAGACCACCGACTCTGACGAAACAGACCTCGCCAACTGCGCGAAGCTCGTCGACTGGGCCGACAACGTCGATTACTTCTCCCTGCCCGTTTCTGCAAGGAACTGGGCCGGAAAAGGAGCTCAGGACGTCCACGAGATGCTCACATCTTTGAAGAACACGTCCAAACACTTCCACCACATCGACCCTGTGGCAGAGAATGTAAAGTTCTACTGGGACCTGGCCGTCGCATACTACGGAGGAAACGCAAAAATGGCTAAAGAAAAGCCCATATTCTCCATGCTCGTATGCCCCACAAGCCCCCTCGAGCTGAGCCACAACGCGGCCCAGGTCATAATGCAGGGTGCCAAATACGGAGTGCCGGTCAACGTCCTCAGTATGGCTATGGCAGGCGGATCCTCCTCGGTGTTCCTCGCTGGAACGCTCGTTACCCACAACGCAGAGGTCCTTGCAGGAATAGTACTGTCCCAGATCGTGGCTCCCGGAGCCCCGGTATGGTACGGAAGCTCTACCACGACCTTCGACCTGAAGCGCGGAACCGCACCTGTCGGATCCCCTGAACTGGGACTCATCAGCGCGGCCGTCGCAAAACTCGGACAGTTCTACGGACTGCCTGTTTTCGTCGCCGGTGTTTAGTCTGACGCGAAGGTCCCCGACGACCAGGCCGGACACGAGAAGACCATGACGTCCCTCCTTCCGGCGCTCTCGGGTGCCAACACGATCTACGGCGCGGGAATGCTTGAACTGGGAATGACCTTCTCGTTCGAACAGCTGATCATCGACAACGACATCATAACCATGGTCAAGAAGGCCATGGAGGGAGTCCCTGTCAACGAAGAGACGCTCGCAGTCGAAGCGATAAAAGCCATCGGTGTGGGCAACGACTTCATCGGCCACCCCTCCACCATGGAAAACATCGACTTGCCCTCCGACCCCAAGGTCATAAGCCGTGACATGCTCGGTGACTGGGAGAAGGCAGGCAAGAAGGACCTCGCCACTGCAGCTCATGAGATCGTCGTCGATGTTCTGAAGAACCACGTCGTCCTCCCGATACCCGCAGACAGGCTTAAGGAAATGGAGAAAGTAGTGAAGAAGGCAGACGAGGCTTTCGCAAAAGGTGCTTGAGAATGGCTGACAAGAAAACAATATTGGAAGACCTGAAGAAATCGATTGAAACCTGGAACCCCCAGAAGGCGAAGGATGCCACGAACGCGGCCGTCGCGGCCGGAATGTCCGTCTCCGAGATCATCGGTGACGGACTCGGAAAGGGAATGGAAGTCGTCGGTGTGCGCTTCGACAAGGCAGAAATCTATCTGCCGCAGGTCGTCGCCGCATCCAAGACGATGACTGCCGCCCTAGAGATACTCCTGCCCTTGATCTCCAGGGGCGAGGGATCTCTTAAGGGAACCGTCGTAATGGGGACAGTCGAAGGAGACATCCACGAGATCGGAAAGAACGTCTGTGTCGCAATGCTCCAGGGAGCAGGATACAAGGTAGTTGATGCCGGATGCGACGTATCTCCCCAGGCCTTCCTTGATGCGGCTGACGAGAACGAGGCGCAGGTCATAGGTGCTTCGGCCCTCATGACCACGACACTCGAAATCCAGAAGGAGCTCGTCGACGCGATCAAAGAGGTCGATGGACCTTACAAGTGCATCGTCGGAGGCGCCCCCTGCAGCAGGGAATGGGCCAAAGAGATCAATGCCGACGGATATTCCGAGACTGCGAACGAGATCATCGGCCTTGTCGCCTCCCTCACGGAGTGATGAGATGGCAGCGACAAGACCCCTGACCGTTTGCGACGTCTACGACAGGTTCGTCAAAGGCAAGAAGGTGCCCGAATCCGAATGGGACTACACCGTCATACCCCAGAACGCGACCAAGCTGAAAGAGAAATACAAGCTCAAATTCGGCTCGGAGACCATTCCTGAGGACAAGCAGACGATGAACAACCTGTTCTGCGCGGGACTCGAGATGCTCGTGGAGACCGGATACTACTGCCAGGACCTCGGACGCGTCATGAAGGTCACCGAGGAAGAAGTCTGGGAAGGGATCAAGAAGACCCCCACCAAACTGATCCTCGGAGAGGGCAGGGATATCGCAAGGTTCTACCCCAGGCACGGCAACAGCCCTGTAAAGCCCATCATCCAGGGAGGCCCCACCGGGTCCCCCATATCGGAGGAAGTGTTCGTACAGGTCATGCAGTCCTATGCCCAGGAAGGTATCGTCGACGACCTCGTCAACGGTGTCTTCACCTCTATTGAGGGAAAGAAGGCCAAGACCAACACCCCTTACGAGATCCGCGCAACCATGGCGGAGCTCCGTGCCACCAAAGAGGCGCGCGTCAGGGCCGGAAGGCCCGGACTGGGTGTTTAGGGACCCGAGACCCCGCTGTCCGCGGCAGGACGCCTCGCGGCCGACATGACCAATGCCGGCCACAGGATCACTGACGCGCACGAGTGCTCCCAGCTCAACGAGCTGAAGATGGACATGTGCGGGCTCAACATGCTGGCCGGATGGACCACCGAAGGCGACACCATAATGGTCGAGCAGATGCCGATATTCGGCGGATACTGCGGCGGGATAGAAGAGACCGCGATATGCGATGTTGCGACCACGCTCGCATCCTTCGCACTGTTCAGCGGAAACTTCCACCTGGATGGTCCGATCCACATCAGGTGGGGAACCACGACCTCGAAAGAGACCCTGCAGATCGCAGCCCATGCAGCAGCAGCAATCGATGCCAACACCGACCTGCTTCTGGCTAACCAGTACTACCCCATGGCCGGACCCTGCACAGAAATGTGCCTGATCGAGACCGCCGCACAGGCGATCTCGGACACTGGTTCCGGAAGGGAGCTCCTGTCCGGATCCGCCGCCGCAAAAGGTGTCGTCCAGGACAAGACAACCGGAATGGAAGCCAGGATAATGGGAGAGGCAGCCAAGGCGGCCGCAGGCATGAAAGTCTCGGACCTCAACGAGATCCTTGCGAAGATCGTGCCGACGTACGAAGCGAACTACACCAACGCACCCGCCGGAAAGACCTTCCAGGAGTGCTACGATGTGCTCTCGGTCAAACCGACCGCCGAGTACCTCCAGGTGTACGACAACGCTGTCAAGGCCCTCAGGGACTTCGGACTCGACATAAAGCACTGATCCAGACCCAAACCTCTTACAGGCCCACGCCTGGAAACCTTTTTATAAAATTGCCAAATCTGGCACATATGCCTGCCCGGGCTGCTAAGTTGTTTTTCCTCCGCTTCGGGCGGGCCCCCAACACTATGTTAAAGTAATCGACAGGATATAGGGGAGAACAAATGGTCGCCAAGAAATATCTGGACATATACGATTCGTACGACCGTTTCCATAACGGAAAGAGGGTGCGAGAGGACAGCTGGGACTATGTCATCGTGCCCACGAACGCAATGGCCATGAGGGAAAAATACGACATCAACTTCACAGACGACATAATACCCGAAGACGACGACCTATGCGACAGGCTGTTCCAGGCAGGCATAGAGATGCTCTGCACAACCGGGTTCTACAACACCGACATCGGCCGGGTCCTGCAAGTATCCGAAGAAGAGATATTCGAGGGCATAAGGCGTGCCCCCAAAAAAGTCAAGATAGGGTCGGGCAAAGAAGAGGTCTGCTGCGCTCCCAGAAAGGGTAATCCGAGCAGTCCGCCGATCATCGAGGGAGGTCCGACGGGAGCCCCGGTGACCGAGGACGTATTCGTCCCCATGATGCAGTCCTATGCGCAGGAAGCCACCGTCGACGTGCTGGTAAGCGGAGTTCTGAATACGATCAAGAAGCACCCATCGATCACCAACACTCCATGGGAGATACGTGCCACTCTTGCTGAGATCGGATTCGTGAGAGAGGCCGCCAACATGGCAGGCAGGCCGGGACTGGGCATATAGGGCCCGGAGACACCCCTGTCGACCGCCGGACGTATTTCCTCCGACTTGACGAAGTTCGGCCTCAAGCCTCACGATCCCCATGAGGTCTCCCAGCTCAACGAGCTGAAGATAGACATGTCCGGCCTGAACATGATAGCAGGCTGGATGGCCAACGGCGATGTGATCATGATGGAGCAGATGCCCATCTTCGGAGGATATTCCGGCGGCAAAGAAGAAACCGCCATATGCGACGTCGCGACAATGGTCGCATCCTTTGCGCTGTTCAACTGCGACATACATCTGGACGGACCGATACACATCAGATGGGGCACCACCACGACCAGGGAGACCTTGCAGATCGCGGCCCACGCATGCGCCGCATTGGACAGGAACACAGATCTGCTTCTCGGAAATCAGTATTACACCCTTGCAGGGCCATGCACCGAGATGTGCCTTCTGGAAACCGCTGCCCAGTCGATGACAGACACTGCATCGGGAAGGGAGCTCATATCCGGAGTAGCATCGTCCAAGGGAGTCACCCAGGACAGGACCACGGGGATGGAGGCCAGGATGATGGGGGAAGTTGCAGGTGCCACCGCCGGCATGGATGTCGCCGAAGTAAACGACGTGCTGAAAAAACTGGTCGGACTGTACGAGAGGGACTTCTCCCATGCCCCTGCAGGCAAACGCTTCCAGGAATGCTATGACGTGGGCACGGTCCTTCCGACCGATGATTACATCAATGTCTACAACAGAGCGGTCCGCACGCTGGGACGTTGCGGACTGGACCTGAGCATATTTTGAAGCCGCGAAGAATTCCCCCACACTGGTACATTTTGACCCTCATGTTTTTTAGGACATAGATTGAAATACTATGATTCAAAATTAATGCAATAGTTTAGATAGTTATTTCATGCTTACAGATAGCTAATCAGTGTGGGGGACGGTCCGGCGACCAGCTGGCCTCTAGAGCCTCGCTAGCGGGGATCGACACCCCGGTCTCTCGCCACTAACGGAAAACAGTGATCAAATGGCCGTACGCTACACAGAATCGCAGATACAGAAACTGAGAGAATATGGCGACGGCCCAGTTGACCTTTCGGAGTTCTCCGATGCGGCGGAGAGGGACAGCTCCTTCGCCAAGCTCATGGCGGCAGAGATGTCGAATAACGACGCCGACGTGAAGGACATGATATCCAATCCCCGCGGTCACGACCTGGTCCAGCTGGAGAGGGATCTGAGCAAGGCGCTCATCGATGCCGGTTTTGCGGAGGTCAGGACGCCCACTATGATGTCAAAGGCCGCACTGGCGAAAATGACGATAACGGAAGACCACCCACTATACAAACAGGTCTTCTTCATAGACAGCAAAAGATGTCTCAGGCCGATGTTGGCTCCCAATCTCTACTATTACATGAGGAAGCTCAGAGACCACACGGAAGGCACCATAAGGTTTTTCGAGATAGGTTCCTGCTTCAGGAAAGAGTCCCACAGCGGCAGGCACCTGGAAGAGTTCACGATGCTGAATCTCGTGGAGCAGGGTCAGATAGAAGACCCTATGGCGGACCTCCGGGAGTTCATCGACATTGTAATGGACACGGTGGGCCTGAAATATGAGACGGTGCGCGAGGAGTCGGACGTATATGTGGAGACCCTCGACGTGGAGATAGATGGAATCGAGGTCGCATCGGGCGCCGTCGGACCTCATATACTGGATGCGGCGCATGACATTCATGAGCCATGGTGCGGGATAGGCTTCGGCCTCGAACGCTTGTTGGCTATGAAAAACGGAAAGAACAGCGTACGTAAGACCGGGCGCAGCCTGACATATCTTAACGGACGAAAAATAGACTGAGGTGATTTCACGGATGTACAGGGAATATTAGACAGGTCGGTAGCCGGGGAGGGGCTTACGCACAGTGATGTCGTAAGGCTTTTCAACTCGGATGCGGAAGAGCAGAAGGTCCTTTTCGAGGCCGCACGGAACGTAAGGGACAGGGAGTACGGGAACAAAATATTCACGTATGGTTTCGTATATTTTTCGACATATTGTAAAAACAACTGTTCGTTCTGCTATTTCAGGAGGACCAGCGGGCTCGAGAGATATAGGAAGTCAACCGAAGAGATCGTGGAGCTCTCCGAAAATCTGAGTGATGCCGGCATAAACCTTGTAGATCTGACCATGGGAGAGGATCCCGTGATGTACAGAGACGAATGCGCCAGATTGATCGACGTCATACAATCTGTCAGAGACGCGGTCGATATAGGCATAATGGTCTCCCCCGGAGCCGTGCCCAGGTCTGTTTTTCCAAAGATAAAGGAGGCGGGCGCAGACTGGTATGCATGTTATCAGGAAACGTACAATCTTGAACTTTTCAAAAAGCTGAGGCTCGAGCAGGATTATCAGACACGCATCGATGTAAGGAAATGGGCCAGGGAGGCAGGGATGCTGACCGAAGACGGTATGATGGTAGGGCTCGGGGAGTCTCCCGAGGACCGTGCCGATTTCGTGATGAGGATGGGCCCGCAGAGATGCGAGCAGATCAGGGCGATGACGTTCGTGCCCCAGGAAGGCACGCCCATGAGCACGCTGAACGCGACGGACTCGACAAACGAACTTCTCGCCATCGCGATCATGAGGATAATGTACCCAGATAGGATAATCCCCGCAACTCTTGACGTGGAGGGGATTTCAGGGATGGTGGACAGGCTCAACGCGGGTGCCAACCTGATAACGTCGATCGTCCCCCCGCACAGAGAGCTCGCGGGAGTGGCGCAGCACGAACTGGACATAGAGAATGGCAACCGTTCGGTGGACAACGTGTTCAAGATACTCGAAAGCATAGGCAAGCGCCCCGCTACCAACGCCGAGTTCCAATCTTTCATGGACGGCAAGAAGGCAGAGCTGAGGAGGCGCTAGAATGAGACTTGCTATAGTGGGCGGTGCCCTTCAGGGCATGGAAGCGGTCTACCTGTCTAAGAGGGCGGGATACGAGACCGTAGTGATCGACAGGAAACAATACGCTCCGGCGCTGGCACTTGCCGACGAGGCATATGTGGCGGACCCTGTCAAGGACCCCGACTCGGCAATGAAGATATTTGCCGACTGCGACGCCGTCATACCGGCATGCGAGGAGCTGGACCTCCTAAGGCTATTGGATTCGAAGCTCAAAGACACGGGCATACCGTTGCTTTTCGACATGAAATCATATGAGACATCATGCTCGAAGGAACGCTCCAACATCCTGATGGAGAAGGCCGGCGTGCCGCTCCCTAGGCCATGGCCCGAGTGCGGTTTCCCCGTCATAGTCAAACCTTCTTGCCAAAGCGGCAGCATAGGGGTGACGGCGGCCAGGAACGAAGAGGAGCGTCAGGCCGGGCTCAGGAAGGTTGCCGAGCTGAACGACGTGCCGATCGTGCAGGAGTTCGTTTCAGGGAGGAGCATTTCTATAGAGGCCATAGGGAACGGCGAAAAGGCCCGTGCCTTTGTCACAACCGAAGTTGTTCTTGACAGGAAATATGACTGCAAGATGGTGAGATGCAATCCCAACATCATCTCCGCCGAGGAAGACAGGATGTTCAGGGACGTATGCAGAAAGACCGCCGAGATGATACACCTCAAAGCTCTTATGGACATGGAGGCGATCGATACTCCCAAGGGCCTCAGGGTGCTGGAGATCGATGCAAGGATCCCCAGCCAGACCCCTGCGGCCATCGAAGCTGGTTCCGGCATAAATCTGCTAAAGGAGCTTGTCGACTGCGCTATGGGAAAAGCCTCTTCAGGCAAAGATTCTCGCAGAGCGGGCGTTTACGAGCATTTTGTGTTCAAAGACGGCGTACTGAGCACCAGCGGCGAAAAGGAGTTCGGACACATCAGGAATCCCCGGATATGCGAGGGGCTGTTCGGATCAGACCGCATGATCACCGACTACGAACCGGGAAAGACAGAGTGGCATGCAACGCTGATAACCAATGGCCGTGACGAGGCCGAAGCCGACAGGAAACGTCTTGCGGTGCGCGAGCGCATGATATCTGAGTCAGGAGCGAAGATATTCGACGACGGAAGCCCGGAGCTGGTCTGATGACCAGACTGACAGAGGACATGATTGATGAGATTCCCGGCACCGCGGGGAAACGGAGCGACGACCTCCAAAAGGCCGTTGGGATGGATCTCAGGACGCTTGCGTTCAGGGCGATAGGCGAGGACCCGGAGGATTTCGACCTCTCGCATTATGTTGCGGCATCCGTCCCCATCACAGCCGGTCTGGGCGTAATAGGAGGTTTCTCACAGAGCGTCAGCGCTATACTGGCGAATATGGGGTTCACCAGCTTTGTTACGACAAAGACCGACATAGACGGAATATACGAGGCCCTCGAAAAGGAAGCTGACATCATATTCACCGCAGACGATGTCAGGTACATAGCGTACAACAGGAGGACAGGGACATATTCCGACAACTCCTTCGCCACCGCCGCAGGGTATGTGGAGGCGCTGGAAGGCGCGGCCGGAGGGCTCAGGGGTAAGAAGGTACTTGTTATCGGTGCCGGACTGGTAGGAACGGAGGCGGTCAGAATACTCACGTCGAAGGGAGCAACGGTCAGTATCACGGACGTGGTTCCAGGAAAGGCGGAAAAATTGGCGCAGAAATACCATGCTTCCGCAACAGCCAGCGTCGAGGCCGCGATTTCATCACATAAATATATTCTTAATGCGTCTCCCGGACTTATACCAGGGCGCCTGATAATCGAAGGTGCGGTGATATCGTCGCCGGGGGTACCGTTCAGCTTCGACGCGGAAGGAGTGGCCAAGGCCCGAGTGATAATACACGATCCACTGGATATAGGCACCGCCGTAATGGCGGCAGAGTGTGTAGTTTCAAGAAAAAAGGTAGGCAGAACATGACCAGATACTGCATAGCATTGGATATAGGGACAAGCGGCCTCCGCTGTCAGGCAATAGACATGGATACCAAAGAGACCGTTTCCACATCCATCACGCAGCGGCACCCTATACCGGGAATGAACGTCATAGATCACGTCAACTTCGCCATTAAATCCGGCGAGGATGCCGCGACAGGCCTCCTGAGAGGTGCCATCAACTCACTGTTCAAGACCTTGAACATCGACCTGAACAAGGTCGAAGCCGTGGGAGTATGCGGAAACCCGTTCCAGCTTTCGCTGTTCCAGGGCATAGAGATAAGGGACCTTGCCTACGCCGGTAAGAACATGTTGGACGACCTAGGGGTGGTCCCGCCGAAGAGGGACGGTGCCGTGATAAGCGCTGAAGAGGCAGGCCTCGAAGGGATGCCTAATGCCAAGGTGATAATACCTCCGGCGGTGAGGCATGAGATAGGAGCAGACGCCATAGCCATGCTGATGATGACGGACGTCCTCAACGAGAAAGAGCCATGCCTGGTCGTGGACTACGGTACCAACGCGGAGATGGCCCTGATATACGAAGGCAAGATAATAACCGGGTCCGCCGCCGCGGGGCCGGCGATGGAAGGACAGGAGATCGAAAGAGGGATGCTGGCCGCTCCGGGTGCCATATCCGATGTGGAGATCACTCCTAACGGATGGAAATGTTACGTTCTCGACGAGACCATGGCAGCCAAAGAAGGCGATACGGTCGATCCGGCGTCCGGAGAGGTCATTAAGAAGGGGCCGATGTCCGGCAAGGCGATCGGAATCACGGGAACCGGGGTCGTGGCTGCGCTATACTGCGGCATCAAGTCCGGAATCATAATCCCTCCTGAAATAACGTCAAGCGATGGCAGGATGCACCTCCAGGACGGCATAGATATAACTTCGAAAGACGTCGAAGAAGCAGGCAAGGCCATCGGCGCCCTGAGGGCGGGATTCCTTACACTGCTCCGCGAGGCGGGGCTTTGGACGCAGGATATCAAAAAAGCGTACATGTCTGGAGCATCCGGCCTCTATGTCGACGCGAAGAAGGCCCTGGCGATCGGGATGGTCGTGCCGGGTGCCGAAAGGATCGTACAGTTCGGAAACACCTCCATCGGCCTTGCACGCAAGGTCGCAATGGACGAGATGTCTCTGGACGAGCTGAGGGAGTTCGCGAAGAAACTCAGGGCGGACCACTGCATGTTCGCAACCGCCCAGGTGTTCAAGGATATCTATTCCATCGAATACGCAATCTGGGCACAGGGCATGCCGATGAGCGAGTACAACAACATGCTAGATGTCTATGACCTTCCTCCGATCGAAGAGTTGGACACAGACCCGGAAGTGAAGCGCTTTGCGGAGAGAGATCTGCCCGATACCGACAAGTCGCCCATACACGTGCTCGAGAATCCCGGGACCCTCCTCAGGGGAAGGGTCGAAGGGTGCATCGCATGCCGTAAATGCGAGCACGTGTGCCCCGAGCATGCTATGAAGATAACAAAGGAAGGCGACGGGAACTATGCCAACGTACGTACGGACCTCTGCGGAGGATACGCATGCAGCAGGTGCGAGCGCGAGTGCCCAGAAAGGGTCCTCAACTACAAGCAGCTGAAGCTGAGCGACTGACAGAATCCGACCGAATGAACGCAGAATAAGGAGGTTATAATCTTGCAGGGCGATATCATGCCATGACCTCCACGGTTATAGTCAGGATGAAGACCTGCGACAAGACCCACAGAGTGGTAGCGAAGCTTAGGGACGACGGGGATGTGGACATCAGAATAACGTCCGACTGCGAAAAGGCAAGGCAGTTCGGGGAACGTTGCACCAGGGTCAGCCTGGATGACGTGACGGATTTCTACGGCAGCAGGGTGAACAGCAAAGAAATCCGCGGGAACCTGTGGATACAATGCCTTCTGCCCATAGGCGTGTTCGACGCTGCCTGGATGGAGCTTGGGATGCTCTCTAAGAGCCTCTGCAAGAAGGTCGGGGGGGACGAGATAGTGCTGGACAGGTGCGATTCCGAAGAATGATCAGCGGATGTTGATGCCTGAGACCCCGCGGCATTTGCGAAGCAGAGGTATCAGCTCGGCCGGTATCTGGCCGTCTACTACGATTATCAGCTGTGAATCCTTCCTCTCGCCGTTGTCATCCACCACTGCCTGTCTCACCGACATTCCGGCCCCGTATATGACCGATGTAACATCCGCAAGGATGCCAGGCATCGTAGCATCCGATGGCACGATTTCGATCACAGAGCAATCTATCTCCGAAGCTATCTTATCCAGCATCAATATGGGCCTTAGCTTTGAGAACACGGCATCGAGCTCGGACGTGGCCGACATCCTCTCCAATGTGGACCTCACCACACGTCGGTCGACGCCGGCCGAACGTGCCAGCGCCGAATCGGCGATCTCCACGTCCCCGCAGAACGCCTTGCCGTTCTTCTCGCATATGCCGTATCTGAGCATAATGTCGGCAACCCTTCCCTGGGACGGGTATCGGTCGAACATTTTCCGGATGTGGTCCATGCTGTGTAATGGGCAACGAGCATAAAATGCTTTATCGCCTCGGAGGGGCCCGCAATGCCAGCCCTCAAGGTTGCGGATATATCACGGTCATGAACGCGCCAGCATCTGCATCGTGCTTGTGTATAGTGAACGTTATCGGTTCTGAAGACGACATCCACGTGATGCCCTCCAAGGTGGTCGAGGAGTACGCTACCCCGTTGACGAAGGAGTAGTAGTTGGTTCCCGAGCTCACGGAGTACGAATAACCTCCAGATTCGATGGTGATGCTCTTCTGCAGGGTGAACTTGAAGCAGAACGTCCCGTTGAGGGTAGCATCGAATGTGTTCCATCCCGTCTGGGCAGGAGCCGTATAGTCGATATCGTATGCGGGGTACTCCAAACCGCCCGAAGTGACAGCCGTCGGAGTCACAGTGGCCACGGGGGTTGCGTCGGGGTCTCCCGGCACTGTTGTGTCAATCACTATCGTGGTGTCGATATAATTGAATGACAGCTGGTTGCCGGAATTCGTAACCACGTTGCCGAGCCCCGCGAAGGATACGTTGACAGAGAATGTCAGACTCATGCTCACTGGCGGGGCTTCTGTCAGTCCATCTAGGATAATGTTCAGAGCCTTTCCGTCCAGGTCTGAAATGGTCGTTGCAAGGCCGTAAGAAGGTATGACGGTCTCATTTCCGTAGCTGTCGGTGATGGTGAAATGATAGGAAAGGCCAGCTTCCGCCGCGGTGTCCTCGAGGACGACGGTGAAAAGGCTCGGGTCCTTGCTTTCCCTTATGTATTCCATCGCCTTCATGTTCTTTTTGCGCCGGGCCGCGTTGAATTGTTTCACCGCTATTGCGAGAGACGCCCCCTCTATCGCCATCGCGATGACCAGTATGACGTAGTTCACAGTCAGGTCCCTGAACATGTGTTTTCCTGCGGCGGACTCCATAAGCGCTTCATACCCATGAGAAATGGACATTCCGCCACCTATTGCGAAAATCAGGATCGAAACCACAAGCGTCCAGAAATAGAGTTCCTTCCCGTATCCGAAAGGATGCTCACGGTCGGCCGTTTTATCGGCTTTCTTCATTCCATAAAGTACAAGGATACCATTGCCCGAATCCACCAGGGAATGTATGCCCTCCGACATCATGGCGGCTGATGCCGTGATGCCCGCCGCGATGAACTTGACGATGCCTATCGACACGTTAGCCGCGATTGCGGCGATAACGGAGACCTTCGACGAACCTTTCTGCATTTTTTGGTACCGGCAGTAGTGATGAGGATCGCTGATATTATAAATCCGCGGGAGGGGCATTTCAATCAGAACGCATGATAGGAGACAACTTGCCCGTCTTATGCAGGAATATTTCCAACGATTTATTTCTTCGACGATAACAGTTTCATCGCCGATCCTGGGCGTCAGAACGAATGAAACGATGTTCACCGAACAGTAGGTACCGCTCATATTCCGCAAGGGGATGGGACGGAAACGATGAAAAAATCAGATCAAGGCCACACCGTGTCTCATATAGATTCTCTTTCCCGAAGACAAGGGGATTGTGAGCCCGACGGTACCGTCTCAACTCAGCCATCAATTTGGTACCGATCCATAAACGTTGCCGTGCGAACATCATCAAATTAATCTGAAACTGTGACGGATCACACGTACTGTAACTTTAGTGCTGAAATTCTCGGACCATGTAGGCACACAGGGTCTTCTTACAAGGACCCACGGCTATGCGGTCAGTCCGAGTACGCCTCGTCGATGACCGCCTTAAGGATGTATCGGCGGCCCATCAATGCCATCCTCTTCTCCAGCCGCCACACATCGAACAGCTCCAAGCTCTTCCAGTTGCGCTTGGCGATATCCCGAATCTTCCATTCGTCCGCCATCCGACCGCGAGGACATCGTCCGTCTAGAACGCGAAGCGGGCGCCCAATCCAATCTTCTTTAGGGTCTCAGGATGAGCTCCTCTTTTGCGTGCTGCTTCTCCAGGAGGACGACATTAAGTCCGAGCTCCTCGCAGACGGCGTCGATGGCGCTTCTGACATCCTCCTCTTCAGCGAATGCGATGATGAACACCGCGGTGTAATCATTCTTCACGAGATTTCCGTCGATGAGAGAGCCTCCAGATGCGAGGTATGTCGTATATCCGGTGTTGCATTCGGCGGCGACGATCTCGCCGATCCTATTCTGGGAGATTATCGCATTCGCCTCGTCGGTATCGTTCAGACCGAAGTACACGGTGTATTTTTCGACGAGTTCATCACCGGGCGCGGGAGACTCATTGGTCGTTGCGATGTACACGGATGCCGCGGAGCATACGATCGCGAGGACAGCGACGATGAGGGCTGCCTTGGTCAGGGTCTGTTGATCCATGGAGGCCAGAACACATATGATGGATTTACGGTTTGGCAGGGGATCAGCGTCAGCGTTCTGCGTAGTTTCATGGGGATATCTGCTGAGACACTCCATAGCGAAATTCTCGGACCATGTAGGTACACAGGGTCCGCTCACGCGGACTCATGAACCGACGCCGGTCCGAGCATGACTCGCCGATGGCCGCCTGTTGAATATTCCGGAGTCCTTCAACGTCATCCTCTTCTAAGGTTGCTTCACATCGAACAGCTCATGCGCTTCCTGTTGCGCTTTGCGATATCGAGAAGAAGATACGAACCACCGAAAAGTCTGCCTGTGAGCATGTCGTCATCTGATTTTTCTGCGGGTCGCCTTTGTTCTCATCGGAATCGACTTTCCCGCCTTTTCGTCCGATACACCGAATGCCCGTTGCCGGTCTTCGGATACTTCTTTCCCGGCCAGTGGATGGATGTGCTTGTGTACGCATACTTCTTCTTTCCGCGCCAGACATAGGCACTTCGGGCACATGTCAATGTCGTAGATATAGTGTAAATGACCCTTCTTTTATATACCGTATTTAAACCAACGTCCATGAACATATAAAGAAAAACGTAGCGTCAGCGATACTGCCGCTGATGTCGGACGCTGTTTAACGGAAAGAACGGAAGAACGGCAACGAGGGAAGAACCGAGCGCGTTTTTCGTGAAGAGATCCACTTTCTATGACGAATCAAGGGCGTCGAAGAGAATTATACAAAAAAGTAAGAGGTTTAAGTCCGTGTCACTTCGACACGGGGAACAGAGGCAGGACTTCCTTCCTGTTGACCTCGTTTATCACTTCGGCGAGTCCGGTGTACATCGCTAGCAGGCCGAGCACGATGCCTATAGCGGCGGCGGCGACGGTAACATCGCCGTTCTGGAGCAGCGATCCAGCACCCAGTCCGACGAAGACGACCGTAAGCAGCCCGAAGACGGCCTGAAGGGCCCTGTTGGTCTTCAGCGTTCCGAAGAACAGCATGAATGTCAGGAAGCCCCATCCGAAGAAGTAAACTCCCTTGAACACGTGGTCGGGGGCAGCGAAGCCGAGTGCGACTGCGATGTTCATGAACGCGAACGACATCCAGAAAGCACCGTAAGAAGTGAATGCAACGGTCCCGAACGTGCTGCCCTTCTTGCATTCGATGATTCCTACGATGAGCTGGAGAAGTCCGCCGTAGAAGATCATCATGCCCCAGACGAGGCTGTCCGCGGGCCTTTCCGTAAAGTCAAGGAACATGGCTAGCAGAGTGGTCATCCCGAAGGCGCAAAGGCCCAGGGCACCGGCGTTGGCGAAATTTGATTCCGTCATTTGATCGTTGCAGTAGAGTCACGTCGATATTAAATAATCGACGGTGCTACACTTCGTCAATTGACGGAATAATTGGTTTCTGGGAATGTTCAGTCCGTCTTGGCCTTGCCCACGTAGCTCTGCCAAACCTTCTTCAGGTCGGGCCTCTTGACCGTTTCCATCACGTAATCGGCGAACTCGTCCCCGGTGGCCCCGGTATCTCTTCCGGTCATCACGAGCTTCTTCTCGAACTGGCAGCAGACGTCCAGGGCCATTGTCAGCCTCTCGCCCTTCTCCGCCTCGCCTATGTGGCTCATCATCAGTGCTACGGCCTTGATCATGCTGCTCGGATCGGCGTACTGTCCGCGGCCTTCGTTGACCATCCTCGGTGCAGAACCGTGTATTGCCTCGAACATGGCGTATCTCTTTCCGATGTTGGCGCTTCCCGCCGTGCCCACTCCGCCCTGTATCTGTGCCGCCTCGTCGGTAATTATGTCGCCGTAGAGGTTCGGGAGAACGAAGACGCGGAAACTGCTCCTTCTCGCAGGGTCTATGAGCTTTGCGGTCATGATATCGATGAACCAGTCGTCCCACCTGATCCCGGGGTATTCATTGGCGACCTCTTCGGCTATACTCAGGAACTTCCCGTCGGTGGCCTTTATGATGTTGGCCTTCGTGACCAGCGAGACGTAGTCTATGCCGTTCTTTTTGGCGTAATCGAATCCGGCGCGGATGATCCTCTCGGTACCCTGGGTGGTTGCGACGCAGAAGTCCATTGCCAGGTCCTCCGTGACGTTGATCCCGTCGCTTCCCAGGGCGTAGCTGCCTTCGGTGTTCTCCCTGAAGAATGTCCAGTCTATGCCAAGCTCGGGGACCGATACGGGCCTAACGTTAGCGAACAGGTCGAGTTCCTTCCTCATGGCCACGTTCGCGCTCTCGATATTGGGCCAAGGGTCTCCCTTCTTAGGCGTGGTCGTAGGTCCTTTGAGTATTACATGGCATTTCTTCAGCTCCGCCAGGGTGTCGTCGGGTATGGCCTTCATGACCTCTACGCGCCTCTCGATGGTCAACCCGTCTATCTGGCGGACCTCCACTTTGCCGGCCTTTATCTTGTCGGCGAGAAGGAACTCCATGACCCGCTGGGCCGAAGCGCAGATGTAAGGTCCTATCCCGTCTCCTCCGCACACTCCCACAATCATCTTGTCAAGTTTGGAATAGTCCACCCAGTCCCCTTCATTCTTCAGGGACTCGACCCTCTCGAGCTGTTTTCTCAGGAGCATGCCGTATTTTTCCTGGGCATTTTGAATTGCCTTTTCGTCAACCATTGTAATCAGCTGCTTATATTGACTGACGATAAAGTATTTTCCGATGGCAATAGACGGTTAAGTAAATCGGGAGCGATAACGGCCGGTTTAGAGACAGAATAGTCCCCCGGACACAAGCCGGAGTATGCGTTTTAAACGCCAAAAGAAACGATGGTCGGAATCATCGGAACCACGGGCACGGGCGCTCCGTGTCGTTCTCCTGGTTTTTGAACACCGATGCAAAAAAGATAACGTTAATATACTATCGTTCGTAGACGCGGTTTGTATAGATCGAAGGACCATGATGGGGACGACGACAAGGAAGGCCTTATGGCCATTCTTTTCTATGTTACGCCGAAGGTTGTTTAATTCTGGGGGTCAAATGTACAATTCAAACAATAACGGAATGAATTACAAGGCGATCCTGGTAGTTGTCGTAGCGTTGTTGATTTCCTTATTGGCCCTGGGCGGGCTTGCATATTCCGCACCCGAAGCGAGCATGGCCAAGAACACAGCGAACGTTATCGGCTTCGACGGGCTCGAGGCCAAGCTGCTCGATGAAGAAGGAGACCTTCTCACGGGAGCGGGATTCAGCAACGGTATGCAACTAATGTTTTTCTACAGTCTAGAGGGCAACGCATACTTCCTGTTTAATGCAGAAAATGTAAAAATCGGAGGGGCCACATTGTTTTTGAGGTCCGACTACATCACCTCCCTGAACATCTCATACGATGTCGATTTCAGCGTGAATGGCGTTGAGACAGAGAATCCTTTCGGAATGACGATCACTCATGAGCTCAGGGAGTACGGAGCCGCCAGCGGGCATCCCTTTGATACGGCTTCAGTAGATGAGGACGGAGTAGAATACGACATAGAATTGTATGCAACCTTCACGGCCGTCGGAGGTCTGAGCGACAGGCCCGAAGGGCTAACTTACACCATCACCATAACCGTTACGCCGGGGTCAGAGGGACTTTAAAACCGTATAAAAAGACGGAGGCGCACCTCGGCTCCTTTCCTTATTGAAAGTGAAGGTCCCTACCATAATCTCTATGTCGGACAACTTGCACATGCGAATCATCATCAATCCTGCGCTGATGCGGCGTGAGCGTTCGTCTGTACAGATAGCACAAACAGGCTCCGGATAAAATCGTCCAATCACTTCAGTTCGAAGCCTTCAGTTCGACTCCCGAACACAGTATTTCGGTATACTGCATATTGGCCGGAATGCCCCCCGATATGCTGACCGTGTAATGTCCCGGGGCAGGAGCAGAAACTGAAACAGCGGTACCGACAGAGATATATTCCACTCCGTTCAGGAAATACCGGATCTCGATCTGGTCCGATGATAAATATGAACTTGGGTCCAGGTTGATCCTATCGGTGAATTTGGGCATCAAAAGAGTGGTTTCCTGCACCTCGGAACCCGTAGCAATCTGGAACGTAACACTCATGCCGGTTATTCCATCCGTGTCAAAGCCCGGAACAATTTCAATATATTTCCATCCGGTCTCTACGATATCCTCATCGCCTACCACGACCACTGCGCTGCCTGTTATCGTGGGTGCAGGCCATGTAGAATCAGCCACGAAAGTTCCGCCCTCCACAGTTATGGACGAGCCCTGAATATTTCCGGTGACCGCAACGTTGCCGTTGATGGAAATTTCACCTCCGGCGTATACGGACCCAGCTCCCAGGGTTCCGTTTACTGTGATGGAGCCCCCCTGCGTTTTTTCTTCGGAAGATGCCGTCCCGTTGATTATCAGCGCACCGGCGGTATAGATCTCTTCACAGTTCAGAACCGTACTTTCGTTGATCGTGATGGAGCCGCCCTGTACCTTTCCTTGGGAAGATACAGTGCCGTTGATCACCAGCGCGCCTGCGGTATAGATATTATCGCAGCTCAGAACCGTTCCTTCGTTTATTGTCACAGAGGACCCTTGGACTATTCCGCCGGTGTTCACGGTGCCGCCGTTCAGGATGACGGATCCGCCGGTGGAAATCTGATCCGTCTGCAGATTTCCGCCGTCAACGATAAAACTGCTGATGCCCCAGATTGAACTAGAAACAATGTTAACGTCCCCCGTACTTGCGGAGGATAAGCGTATTGTCTGATTGGACCCCTGGATATTCATACTGTCTATCTGATTTTCGTTCTGCAACAAGATCGTGACGTTGGTGGAATTTTTCGGAGTCAGACCGCTAAGGGTTGAATTGTTGAGGACGAGCAACGGGGCGCTAGATGCGGAGACCGAAACAGAAAGGTTCGTTGCCCCGTTTATGATATAACATCCCGTACCCGTCACATTTACGTTTCCTGACGTTGCAGTGTAATTGCCCCACACAGCGTATAATGTGGTCACGTTAGGAGGTGCGGTGTCCCCTGCATTGTATAACTTGGAGTAAATAGTAGGACTTTCGCTCCACACGACGAACGCATTCTTTCCGGAAGGGATTGTGGAACCCGACGCATCTGGGAGGCCGGTCGCGTTCAGCTCGCCTACGGTCTTCACGAAAGAGCTCTGACCGTTAATCGATCCGCCGTTCAGGTCGAAGGTGATGTCGTATGTGGCCTCGGCATATGCATCCTCGGGATATTCGAAAAGGGCGACGAAGCAGACCGCCGAAAGTACAGCGACCGCCACGACTGCAGAATTTGCCGCGTTACTTCTTCTCATCCATCTCTCCGAAATCGTTGTGCGCCGCCCAGTTTCAATAGCTTGATGTTATTGACGGTTCACAAACACCATTAATTTTCACTATTTCTATCTGTTATATATAATGTTCGATAAGTAGGGAGCGGCAGGCGCTCAGATGCTTCGGGTAAACAATTACATAATAAAAGCAACGTTAATAAAAGGGTCTGCAATCGAGGTATCCGATGGCAAAATTTTTTGATAGATTGGCTAGAAGCATAATCAAGTACCCCAAGCAGATAATCTTGGCTTGGGCGGTTATATTGCTTTGCGCCGCGCCGTTCGCTATCGGTGCGGGAGGAGTTCTGAAATACGATACTTCGGAGGTTGCCCTGGACGATTCCGAGTCCATGCAGGGGCTGGGCATCATCGAGGAATACTTCTACCAGTCCGAAGTGTCCATGTCGGCAAGCCCGATACTGGTCCTGGAGACCTCCGCCGACAGAAGTCTGGCCGGGAGCTATTTCCAGGAGTTTTCAGAATCATATCTAAACGACCCAGAGAGGCTGGCGGGGTTCACGGACTCCGAAGGCAGCCCGAAGGTCGTCAACTTTGTATACAGCGGTGTGAGCGAAAGCGAGTCCGACAATTCCTTGGCGATGCTGTTCGTGATATATTCGCCGGAATTCACCGACATATATGATGACACACCAGAACTCAGGAACTATGTTTCCGCCGCGTTGTCCGAATTCAAGTCGGACAAGCTGGCCGATGGCCAGGTGGTCGCCATCACCACCTTCGTCACCGGCACCGCTGCGATAGGATACGACGCTGAGGTCGCGACGATGGAAGACCTCTCGAAGATCGACCCGTTCACCATAATGCTGATCCTTATTCTGGTCGGCCTGTTCTTCAGGTCCATAATCTCCGCCGCCACTCCGCCTATGACGATCGGGTTCGCATTCGGGATCACCCTCTCGCTGGTGTTCGCGCTGGGCCAGATGATGAGCATATACTTCATCACGGAGATGCTGATACTCGTCACGATGATGGGCGCGGGATGCGATTACTGCATCTTCATATTGGCCAGGTACCGCGAGGAGCGCCGTTACGGGAAATCCCACGAGGAGTCCCTTCACAATTCTGTTGTATGGGCGGGGGAATCGATCACCACCTCAGGAGCATCTGTGATCATAGGGTTCGGGGCCCTCTCCCTATGCTCTGTGCCGATGGTAAGCACAATGGGGATCGTGCTTGCCGTCGGAATACTTATTGCGCTGATCGCGGCCCTCACACTGATAACGTCCATGCTCTCCCTTGTGGGGGACAGGATGTTCTGGCCGTCCAAGGCGGAAACCTTCCGCGAGGGCAGCAAAGCGATGAAAGGATGGTACGGAAAGGTATCCAGGTTCGGAGCCGGCTATTTCCGTAAGTCGGCGAGGTTCTCGCAGAAGCATGCGAAGACGATAGTCGCTGCGGCGATATTGGTTACCGTTCCCGCGGCATACATCGCAACCACCGCCGAGACGTCCTACGACTTCACCAGCACTCTGAGCACAGGCGAGTCGTATGATGGACTTAAGGAGATCGAGGGCTACGTCGGCGGGGGCTTCCTCATGCCCAATTATGTCATCATCGAATTCGATGACAGCAACGCCGTTGCGACGCTTTCGTACGATACAAGCGGTGCCGAGCCTGTACCCCTTCTGACCTGGAACGATAACGGAAGTTACGGTAAAGTAGTCGGTCTGACCGGCCAGATGGGAGAAATAGACAACATAAGGGTCTCCACAAGCGTGGCGAAATGGTATGATGCGTCTTTGGAGGACGACAGCATCCTGGAGGCGGCGCTGGCTTCGGATGGGTACGCTGCGCTGACCTATGCCTTCTCATCGTATCCCGACGAGATAAGGGAGGCGTTGCTCGCCCACGGAGCGGCCGGGATAGCCCTGGCATATATGCCTACCGAGGCCTCGCCATACGCCACCGCCGCACTCACGGGCATGGGTATGGACACGTTGCTGCTGGAGAGCATGCGCACCATGATGTCGTCTGGATCCACGGAGGCTATCGACAGCTACATCAACACCCACCCCGAGATGCCCCTGCTGACCCTGGCGGCAATGGAATCCCCCTACACCGCGCCGGTCATGGATGCGATGATCAACTACATGGGCGGGGCGCTGGGAGGAGACATCGTCGCCGGCACCGGAGGCCAGCTGACGTTCGTAAAGGTCACGGCCGTAACGGTATCTTCGGCAACTTCCAACGAGTCCATGGACACTATCGCCACAATAGGCGGGATGGTAGGAACCTTCAAGGCGGACAATCCTGAGGCGGTGAGCTCGTGGGTGACAGGCTCGCCCGCGGTCACGTACGACCTTTCAAACTCGGTCGGCGAAGAGTTCAGCTATATCGAGCTGGTCGTCGTCATATTGATAATACTCCTGCTTTTCTTCGTCATGAAGTCATATCTCATACCCATACGCTCGGTTCTGACCGTGGTTATGAGCATTGTCTGGACCTTGGCCCTGACCCACCTCGTATTCAGCAACATGCTGGGCATCGGAGTGGTCTGGCTCATACCGATAATATTGTTCGTGATATGTCTGGGCCTCGGAATGGATTATGACATTCTGCTCACCACCCGTATCAAGGAGAACGTGATGCATCTGGGGATGGACAACGACAAGGCCATATACGAGGCGGTCACGCACACCGGTTCCGTCATAACGATTTGCGGTCTGATCATGGGAGGCGCGTTCGGAACGCTGATGCTGTCTTCGATGCCTATGATGCAGGAGTTCGGATTCGCCTTGTGCTTCGCCATAATGGTCGACGCCCTGCTGGTGCGCACCTATATCGTCCCAGCCGTCATGCACATTCTAGGCAGATGGAACTGGGTGGGCCCCAAGTGGATGCATAGGGGAACAAGGACCGGATAATCAGAAAACAGGAGGGGCAACCCTCCCCCTTTCCAATTTTAAAAAAGTTAAACAGTTTGATTATGCGTTTACTCGGAGATCGCCGAGCTGGGGCACTCGTCTACGCATGCTCCGCAATCAACGCATTTGTCTGCGTCGATGACGGCTACGTCGTCGACGGAGATCGCCGACTGGGGGCATACGTCCACGCACGCGCCGCAGGCGACGCACTCTGCTTCTATTATGGATACCATCTTGATAACCTCGCCCCCTGATAAACGAACTAATTTAAATTCGTGACTGTTTCAAAGGGAAACCTGATGGCCGTATAAGGAGCGTTTCCATGAAAACGATATATGGTTGCGGACCCATGGGGCCCCATGGAACAGAGACCGGCAGACTTCTTTCGATTCGGCGATCCGAAAGGTGCCGAGGGACGAGAATCCCTCGTATCCATGAACGAGCATCACCGAGAACTCAGCGAGTGGGCGCTGTCCCTGCTCCCTTCCGATATGAGTCCCAGGAACATCCTCGACGTGGGGTGCGGAGGGGGGATGCAGCTCCTGATGATGGGAAAGAAGTATCCGAAGGCGCTCCTGCACGGGGCCGACCCCTCCGATGAGGCGGTCAGGCTCACATCCGAGACCAATGCACAGGGGATCGAGAGCGGCAGGTGCAGGATAGACAAGTCTCAGGTAGAAGACCTTCCCTATCCTAACGGTTCTTTCGACCTGGTGTCCGCTTTCGAGACATATTTCTTCTGGAAAGACCTCGATGCGGCCCTTGGGGAGATAAGACGCGTACTCTCCACAGGCGGAAAACTGGTCGTCGTTTCCGAACAGTATCCCGACCCGGCATTCGATAAGAGGAACGCAGAATATGCAAAAAGGACCGGGATGAGGCTTGTTAAGAACGAGGAGATGATCTCGATGATGGGCGTTCACGGCCTCAATGCCGAGTTCAAAACGGTACCCGAGAAGAATTGGGTCTGTTTCATTGCAACAAAATATTGATTTTATAATTTACTATATATTATCAATATATTGTATAGATCAATCTTGTTCGAAAAGATTAATCATCATGCATTACGGTCTGCCGAACATGGCAGACCAAACCTCGGACCAGAAGAGACAATGGAAGACCAAGCACCTTCGCACGGTGTGCGCGTTTGCCAACTCGTATGGAGGGCGTCTCATAATAGGCAATGCGGACTCCTTCTCCCCCGAGGAGGCGCTGGACGAGGCCAGAAACATCTATGACGAGATATCCAGGGAGCTGGACATACACCCGCATGTGCGTCCCGTCGAGAACAAGGGCAAGGCCTGCATAGTCATGGACATAAGGCCCAGCCCTGAGCCGATCTGTCTGGAGGGACAGTATTACAGGCGTGTGGGGAAGGAGGACCGCGAACTTGTCGGGGACGACCTCGAGAAGTTCATCCTTCTGAAGGACAGGAGGGCGAGGCTCGATCTTCTGATGCCCGGAGCATCCGTCAAGGACCTTGACAGGAATGCTACTGACGCCTTCCGTTCCATGGCGAAGGTGTCCAAGAAAATCGACGACGCGAAGATGCTCCAGTCCCTCAACCTCATGCAGAAGGACATGCTGAGGGGCTCTGCAGTCTTATTGTTCCACTCCGACCCCTCGCATTTCATGGTGGGGACAGACATCCGCATCGGCAGGTTCTCAGCCTCGGGGCTCATGGACGACATGGAAGTGGTGTCCGGCCCGGTGTTCCTTCAGCCCCGCAGGGCGGTGGAGCTCCTTTCGTCCAAATACCTGCAGGACGGGGAGTATCCGATGGACGCGGTCGAGGAAGCCATAATCAACGCGGTTGCACACAAAGACTACTCTTCGGGCGACCCGGTGAGGATCAGGGTCTACAAGAACCGTATTACGATATCCAACGCGGGAGGTCTCAGCAAGAAGGATATATCCCTCGATATCGAAGGCAGGTCCAAGCTCGCTAACCCGGGACTCGCCGATATTTTCGCGAGGGCAGGCATGATGAGGCTAATGGGCACGGGGATACCGAACATGAACGCCGCCTGCCTAAGGACAGGCATACCCGGTGTCACAATAGATGCGTCGAAAGACGATTTTGCGGTCACGTTCACGCTGGCTCCCCGGGCGCCGGAGCATGGGCACAGGGCAGAGGAGATCGAAGCCGAACCGGAGGTCGTCCTTGGGGGACGTCCCGGTTTGTCGGCCGGAGAGATAAAGGACCGCGGGACCAGGACCAGGGACTTCCGTATATCCAGCCTGCTTGCCGCGGTGGGAGACGAAGAGGTCTCCGCCAGGGAGCTGATGGACCGCTTGGAGTTCAAGCACAGGCCGACTTTCATGTCCAACTACATGGAGCCCGCCATCGAAGGGGGTTTCATAGAGAGGACGTGCGACAAACCGACCAGCAGGAACCAGCGTTACAAGGCGACGGAAAAGGGATCAGCCCTTATCAGATGAATCAGAGCCTGTAACTCCTGATAATTTCCAAAGGCGTCCCGGCAGGTCCCCGCCGGCCGGAGTCGGACCCTTGCGGGCATACGCTTATGCAGATCCCGCAAGGCGAAATCCCCTCTGAGGCCAGGTCGTCCTGCCGTTTTACGCAGGCCTCGACATCAAATCCAACCTCCTGATACAAAGAAATGGAAAGGGCATTCGCCGGACAGGACCTAACGCAGAGTCCGCATCTGTTGCAGGTCTGCTTATCCGTCACGCGTCCCTCGGGGAGAACGGCATCGGTCAGTACGGTCACGAGTCTGATCCTGGGGCCGTAATCCTCGGTCAGGATCGATCCGTTCATTCCGAAGGTGCCGATCCCGCACAGATACGCGGAATGTTTATGGGAAAAGAATGCCGAGGGGTCTTTCTGAAGGCCTTTGATGCCAATATATCCGTCGCGGGGCACGGCCGCAGCAGACCTTCCGCGCCGCTCGAATTCCAGGACAGCCCTTTCCGCCGCCATGTCCAGATATGAGTTGAGCACCTTGTAATGCTCCCTGTACCAGATCGAAGGCGACGTATCCGATATGCATTTCTGGACAGGTATGCCGAAGACGAGGGCCGACCTGCATCCGGGCATAAGGGCCTTAGGCCTTCTCTCGGGAGGTACCGCCGATGAAACAAGCGGATCCGTGTCCCAGGCGTCCGAGCTGCAGGACCCGATGATTCGGATGCCCAGGCCGGCGAGCGATGATACGGCCGCCGCATAATCGGATTGCATGGTCTCTAAGGAACGTGCGGGTACTACAACTTTTCCATATAGCATACTTAATTACTTCAGCGGACCATCCTAAACTATGCTGATATGCTATTCCGGTACAGGCAACTCTTACTATGCCAGCAAGACCATACAGAGCGAGATCGGAGGCTCCGTCGTCGACATAGCGCGCAGACTAGACAAAAACAACTTCAATCTGGCGCTGGACCTGGACGAGCCTCTCGGGATAGTCTTTCCGGTGTACTTCGGAACCATACCCAAGGCCGTGAGGGAATATGTTTCTAAGATGAAAATCTCCAATAATGGGGACCATTACATCTATGCGGTAATGACATGCGGTTCCGGATGCGGGTCCGCACCAGAGGACCTGGACGAGGTGCTGGAAGATGCCGGGTATATGCTGGACGCGTATTACACTCTGATAATGCCCAACAACGCCCTGGTGTTCATGGACCCGGAGGACGACATCACCGTGGAAGAAAAGCTGTCCGCGGCCGAAGATGAGTTGGAGGCGATCGTCAAGGACATCGAGGGCCGCAGGAGCGGGGCTATACGGACCAACCGGGGCGACTTCCATCCTGAAAGGTCCGAGGAGATGAAAAAGGCATACGCGGCCGCCTGCGATACCAAGCTGTTCGCATCCACCGACGAGTGCATAGGATGCAATTTCTGCGAACGTCTGTGCCCGGAACGGGTCATAAAGGTCTATGGCAGGACTGCGGTCTGGGAGAAGGACTCCTGCAGCCTCTGCATGGGTTGCCTGGACATGTGCCCCCACAGCGCCATAACGTATGACGGCAACAAGGTGCGCGGACGTTATCACAACGATTCGTTCTATCTCAGGTCCATAGGCATCGCGATGCCCTTCGGCGACAAGCGCCCCGATGGCTGGATTTAAGTATTCAGTTTCACTAGCATTGTCTGCGGTATTCCGCTGAGGGAAACGATGACTTTCAAGGACGACATAAATGTTCCCGGTGGCCCGGGCAACAGGAAGGGAATGAAGTTCGAGACGATACAGCTCCATGCAGGGCAGGAAGAGCCCGATCCCGCGACCAGGGCGAGAGCGGTGCCGATCTACATGACCACGTCCTATGTTTTCGAGAACTGCGACGATGCAGCCGATATATTCATGATGAGGAAGCCCGGAAACATATACGGAAGGCTCACCAACGATACGCAGGCGGCGTTCGAGAAACGGATAGCTGCGCTGGAAGGAGGAAGCGCCGCATTGCTTGTCGCATCGGGGGCAGCCGCCATAACCTATACGATTCAGAACCTGGCCTCCGCCGGGGACAACATCGTGTCTGCCACGACCCTCTACGGCGGAACATATAATTTCCTGGCGCACACGCTACCGCATTTCGGGATAACCACTAAATTCGTCGACCCGCTCGGCAAGGGTGCGATCGAGAAGTTCGAAAAGGCCATCGACGGCAATACCAGATGCATATTTGCGGAGACTATCGGGAATCCAAACGCCAACCTGCTGGACATAGAGGCTTTGGCGGAGGTGGCGCACAGGCACGGGATCCCGCTTGTCATCGATAACACGTTCGCCACACCGTTCCTGTTCAGACCTCTGGAGCACGGGGCGGACATTGTAGTCGAAAGCGCGACCAAGTTCATCGGCGGTCACGGCACCGTGCTCGGCGGGGTCGTCATCGAATCGGGGAAGTTCGACTATACCCAGGGAAAGTTCCCGGCGCTTTCCGATCCCGACCCCAGCTATCACGGCATGAGCTTCGCGAAGGACGCTCCGGAGGCACCGTTCTGCTCCAGGATGAGGGCGATAATCCTCAGGGACATGGGCGCATGCATTTCTCCCATGAACGCGTTCCTGCTGTTACAGGGCCTCGAGACGCTGTCTCTGAGGGTCGAAAGGCAGGTTGAGAATGCCGAGAGGGTCATAGAATTCCTGTCAGCTCACCCCAAGGTCAGAAAGGTCAACCACCCCATGCTTGAAAGCCACCCGGACCACAGGCTTTACAGGAAATACTTCCCCAACGGGGCAGGGTCGATATTCACATTCGAGGTCGAGGGCGGAAAGGACGAGGCGAAGAGATTCGCGGACAGCATGGAGCTTTTCTCCCTCCTGGCCAACGTGGCTGACGTAAAGTCGCTGGTAATACACCCTGCGAGCACGACCCACTCACAGCTTTCCGAAAAAGAGCTGGCGGAACAGGGCATCACACCGTCGACGATCCGTCTTTCGATAGGATGCGAGCACATAGACGACATCATCTCCGACCTGGACCAGGCACTCAACAAAGCGTGATCCGAAGCCGTGACGCATCGCACGCCTGAGGGGATGAACAGGTTGGATATATGGCCCAACTATTGAATACCAGTAATGAGGTCCCCCGTTTGATGTCAGACGGCGGCAGGATGGTACCGGTGTTCCTCGACCCGGCCGGACGGAAGATCGTGGTGTTCGGCGGAGGCGCTGTGGCGCTGAGGAAGTGCAAGCATTTCGAGGGGTTCAGGATCGAGGTCGTTGCCGAGGAGACGTTGCCCGAGGTAGCCGAGGCGGCAGAGGCGGTCGTCAGGTCTACCGTAACGGCCGGGAATGCAGGTTTGTTCATGGACGGCGCGGACATGGTCATCGCTGCGACAAGCTCCAAAGAGCTCAACGGGGCAATCCGTGATGCCGCGATGAAAAGAGGCATACCGGTGAACTCCGCTCACGGCGGAGGGGATGTACTGATACCGTCCACCCTTCGCAGGGGAGGATTCACAGTCGCCGTGTCCTCGGAGGGCAGTGCGCCGGCTTTCCCACCATACGTCGCGGCGCAGATCGATGGTTTTCTCGACGAATCGTACGAAAAGATGCTCGGCCTGCTGGTCGAGCTCAGGCCTGCAGTCATGGGGCAGATAGGAACCCAGCCGGAAAGGGCGGAAGCCCTGGAACGGATAATCAAAGACCCGGAAATATGGAGGATGTTGCGTTCCGGTGACGAGGAGGGCGCATTGTACGCCGCCAAAAAGAAAGGAGGTCTGGAATGATAGTCAGCCTCCATGCCACACATCAATCCGCCGACGGAACGGAATGCCTCCACGACATAGTGCCCAAGCTCGGCGAAGGCATAGGCTCCACGATATCCGCTGTACCGTCGATACGGGAGTACGTGACCATAAGCACCTGCAACCGCTTCGAAGTATATGCAGCGACAGACGACAATGAAGAGGCGGTCGAAGCGTTCGTCGGGATGATAAGAGAGATTTTTCCATACGACACCAGGAAGATGACCTATATTCTCGAGGATTCGGACAGCATAGGCCATCTGTTCAGGGTCGTCTGCGGCCTCGACTCCCTGATAGTGGGAGAGAACGAGATACAGCACCAGATTAAAAAGGCGTATGCGAAGGCCAGAGAGGAAGGGCACGTAGGAAAGATGATGTCTCGTCTTTTCGACCGCACACTGGCAGTAGGCAAGCGCGTAAGATCGGAGACCGCCCTCAACAGGGGCGCGGTGTCCGTCGGGTCTGCGGCGGTGGAGCTGGCCACCAGGAAGCTGGGCACTCTCGGCGGAAAGAACATAACCATCCTGGGGGCGGGGGATACGGCCACCGTAATAGCCAAAAATCTCATCGGCAAGGACCCGAACATTATTTTCGTATCGAACAGGACGTTCGAGAGGGCCAACGAACTGGCCACGGCGCTGGACGGAGTTGCGATACCCATGAGCCGCAGGATAGAGGCCATGGAGTTCAGCGACCTCGTGCTGGTGGCAACATCTGCCCCGCATGCGGTCCTGAGGCGTGAGCACGTGGCGGAGGTGATGTCCCGCCGTCCCGAAAAGAGGCTGCTGATAATCGATGTGTCGCTTCCGAGGAACGTCTCGGAGGACGTGACCGATGTGCCCAACGTAGATCTGGAGACCATGGACTCTCTGGAGCGCATCGCCATGGAGAATGCGAACAGGCGCAGGAGCGAGGTCAGCGAGGCCGAGAAGATCCTGAGCCAGGAGCTTGCCAGGATCGACGAGGAGCAGATGGAGCAGGACGCCGACGAGGTGATACGCCTGATAAGCCTCAAACTGTTCGGCATCCGCGACGGGGAGTTGGAAACCGCTATATCCAGAGCTAAATGTGCAGATCCCTGCAAGGTCCTGGAGGACATGTCCAGGGCACTGGTAAACAAAATAACCGCCGAAGTCTATCGCAACCTCAGGGAAGCGTCGAGGAACGGCCGCAGAGATGTCTGCGAAACGGTTGCAGAATTGTTCGGAGTAAAAGAAGATGTACCCAAATGTGCGCATGAGAAGGCTGAGGAAGAGCAAGAGAGTGAGAGATCTCACAGCGGAGACGAGGCTGCACCCGGACGAGTTCGTGCTGCCGATATTTTTTGACGAGAGGCTGTCAGAGGAAAAGGCCACAGACTCGATGCCTGGCGTCAGCACGTTTCCGCTGAAAGGATACGACGGGATCGCCTCGGGAATACAGGGTTCCGGGGTCAACTCCGTTCTGGTCTTCGGAGTTCCCTCCCGGAAGGACGCCCGCGGCTCTGGAGCATATGCAAAGGACGGCGTGGTACAGAAGGCCATATCCGGTCTGAAAGAGAGCTCCGACCTGCTGGTGATATCGGATCTCTGCCTGTGCGAATACACCGACCACGGCCACTGCGGAGTACTGGACGGAAGCGGGAGGGTCAAGAACGACGAGACCTTGGAGCTCTATGCGAAAACGGCGGTCTCCCAGGCCGCGGCCGGTGCGGACATCATCGCTCCGAGCGGGATGATGGACGGTCAGGTCTCCGCAATCAGGATCGCTCTCGACGATGCGGGGTTCGAAGAGGTCCCGATAATGGCGTACAGTGCCAAGTTCTTCAGCGCGTACTACGGGCCGTTCAGGGACGTAGCCTGCAGTGCGCCCGGCCACGGCGACAGGGCCGGTTACCAGATGCCCTGCGGAAACCGGAAGGAGGCGGTCAGGGAGATTGCGCTGGACGTGGAAGAGGGCGCAGACATCATCATGGTCAAACCGGCAGGGCCTTATCTCGACATCGTACGCGATGCGGCGGACATGTTCGACCTCCCGCTGGCAGCATATCAGGTATCGGGCGAATACGCGATGATAAAAGCGGCGGCGAGGAACGGCTGGATCGACGAAGACCGTGTGATGATGGAATCGCTCCTCGGAATAAAGCGGGCGGGCGCAGACATCATAATAACATACTACGCCAAAGAGGCGGCAAGGAAACTGATGTAAAATGAACGACCGCTCATCAGAGCTATTCGAACGCGCCCTAAAAGTGACGCCCGGAGGGGTCTCGAGCCCTGTGAGGGCGTTCGGACCCAATCCTCTCTTCATCGAAAGCGCGAAGGGCAGCAGGATAAAGGACGTCGACGGCAAAGAATACGTCGACTACTGCATGGCGTACGGGCCGATGGTGGCGGGACATGCCTGCGATGATGTCCTGAACGCTGTCAAAAACTATCTAGATAAAGGCACCCTTTTCGGCGCTCCCTCTGAACCGGAGCTGCAGTTGATCGAACTGATATCGTCAAGGGTGCCTTCGGCGGAGATGGTCAGGCTCGCATGTTCGGGGGCCGAGGCAACTATGCATGCGGTTCGGGCCGCCCGCGGGTTCACCGGGAGGGACGGGGTCGTCAAGATGAACGGCGGGTATCACGGTGCCCACGACTCGGTCTTGGCCGAACGGGATGAAGGATACAACAGTCGCCCCGGTTCCGAAGGCGTGCCGAGGGACGCAGTGAAAAACACGTTCATAGCCGAATACAACGACATCGAGGGCCTGGTAGAGGTAATCGATTCGGAAAGGCCTGCATGCGTGATAATGGAGCCCGTAATGGGCAACATGGGAGTGATCCCTCCGGGAAAAGGATATCTCCAAGAAGTCAGGAATGTTACCAAGGAGACGGGGACGGTCCTCATTTTCGACGAGGTCATCACGGGCTTCAGGCTGACAAGCGGAGGCGCGCAGGAATATTACGGCGTGACCCCGGATATGACCACATGCGCAAAGATCATGGGAGGTGGGCTCCCAGGCTCTGCATTCATGGGAAAGCGCGAGATAATGGAAAAGGTAGCCCCTTCCGGCAAGGTCTACGCCGCCGGTACGTACGCGGGTAACCCGATCTCTGCGGCGGCCGGGATGGCACAGATCAATTACATGAGCAAGGGGATCAGATACACGGAGCTGAACGGACGCTCGGACACGCTGAGGAAGGCGCTTTCGGACATGTTGGAGGACAGTAAGGTGAAGGGGTGTGTCAACGGGGTCGGTTCGATGATGACAGTCTTCTTCGGCACGGAGTCGGTCGCCAATGGTTCTCAGGCCGCAAAGGCGGACCGCGAAATGTTCGGTAGGCTCTTCAGACATATGCTTGGCAACGGGATATACCTGGCACCTTCCGCTTTGGAGGACTGGTTCGTTTCTGCGGCCCACAGCTCCGAGGATATCGCGGCGACGGCGGAGGCATTCGGTTCATTTCTCAAAGGGGCGGTAAGATGATAGTCGGAACAAGAGAGAGCAGGCTCGCCATGAGGCAGACCGAGATCTTCATGGAAAGGCTTCAGGAAAGATGCTCAGGTACAAGTTGCGAGGTCGTCACCATAAAATCTCTGGGAGACAAAGATCTGAGGTCTCCCCTCAGCGGGATGGGCGCGGTCGGCGCGTTCGTCAGGGAGCTCGACGACGCGCTGCTCAGAAAGGAGATAGATGTTTCCGTCAACTCCCTGAAGGACATCCCCACTACCTTGAGGGAGGGCCTCAAGATAGGTGCAGTCCTAAAAAGGGACAGCCCGGAGGATGTTATCCTTCCATGTCCACTGGAAGATCTTCCCGAAGGGGCCGTCGTCGGAACGGCTTCGGTGAGGAGGGAATACTTACTGAGAAACATGAGGCCGGACCTTAAGATAAAGCAGCTTAGAGGCAACATACACACAAGGCTCTCGAAACTGGATGGCGGCGAATACGATGCGATCGTACTTGCCAAGGCAGGACTCGAAAGGATGGGAATAGACCGTCCGGCCTTCGTCCTGGACCCCCGGGTTTTCGTGCCCGCACCGGCACAAGGGACGATTGCCGTAGAATGCAGGGACGACGACGAGGAGACCATATCGAAGCTCCTGGAGGTCAACGACTATGTTTCGCGCCTCGAGACCGGAGCGGAAAGGGGCATCATGAAATTCATGGGGGCGGGCTGTTCTTCTCCCGTGGGAATAAACGCGAAATACGAAGGCGACGAGATCAGGGTCAGGGCCGTATCTTTCACATACACTCAGGAGCCCGTCCGTGTGGACACGATGATACCGGAGCTCTACATCATGGACGATCTGCTCGACATCGCAGACTACCTGACCGGGAAGAGGCCGAGGTTGAAATTATGAAAGGCAAGGTCTATTTGATCGGTGCGGGACCCGGGGATCCGGGGCTAATAACGGTAAAGGGAAGGGAGATCCTGGGGCAGGCGGATGTCGTGATGTACGACGCACTTGCAAACCAGGAACTGCTGGCACTATGCAATGAAAGCGCAGAGCTCATCGATGCGGGCAAGAGAGGCGGCGACCACCATCTTAGGCAGTGGGAGACCAACGAGCTTCTTGTGAAGTACGCCAAAGAAGGAAAGACGGTAGTCAGGCTCAAAGGCGGAGACCCCTTCTTATTCGGTCGCGGTGCCGAAGAGGTACAGGAACTAAGGGAGGCCGGGACCGAGGTACATGTAGTACCAGGCGTATCATCTTCAATATCAGTTCCAGAACTGGCGGGGATTCCCGTCACACATAGGGACCATGCTTCGATGGTAACTTTCGTCACAGGCCACGAAAAAGATGACCGTAAAGGGGACAGGGTCGACTGGAAGGCGCTAGCTGAAAGCCACGGCACGATCGTGGTACTGATGGGACTGGGAAACGCCGGCTGCATATCCGAAGGCCTGATCGAAGGCGGTATGCCGCCTGATACCCCGGCAGCGGTGATAACCGACGGTTCAACTCCCGAGCAGCGCGTAGAGATCACTGAAGTTTCGAGGCTGGCACATACTATCGAAGAGAAGAAGATGCTCCCGCCGGGAATAATAGTGATCGGCAGCGTCGCATCGCTGCGCGAGAAGCTGGGGGACCTGCAATGACGAGGATAGGATTCACCAGGCCGGTCGAGAGGCTGAAAGATTCGATTAAGGAAGCCGAGGAAATGGGGTTCGATGTTATTGCGGCCCCCTCGATGAGGATCATACCGGGAGATAAAGGGGAATTCAAAAGAGCCAGAGAGCTTATTTTGTCAGGCAGGGCATCATATGCGGTCTTCGGTTCGATAACGGCGGTAGAGGAATGCATCAAGGCATACGGCGAAGAGCTCGTCCCTCTTTTCAGCAGGGTGAAGGTGATATCCATAGGCCCTGGCACCAATAAGGCCCTCATGTCCGCAGGCTTAAGCACAGAATCGCTTCCCGAGGAGTTTTCTTCCGCTGGCATAGTAGAACTTCTTAAAGATTCCGTCAAAGGTAGGACGGTTCTCCTCATGAGGTCGGACAGCGGTTCGGATGTGCTCTGCAAAGGCCTCGTCGATGCCGGCGCGGAAACCTTAAGCATCGCGACATACAAGCTGGAAGAGTATGGGATGAACAGCGCGCTTCTTCATCTGATCACCGCCATAAAGGGCGGAAAGATTGACGTTATGGCTTTCACCAGCCCGATGTCTGTCATGATATTTTACTCTCAGATGAAGTCCCAGGCTGGAGATGCCGCGACCGCGGAGATGATGGGAAATCTAAAGGTCGCCGCCATAGGCAGACCGACATCCGAGGCCCTACGCTCTCTGGGCAGGGAACCCGACATCGTGCCGAAACAATCCACCTTCCGCGACCTTCTCGATGCGATCGCGACCGAGACACAGGCCTGATCATTCACCGTATCTTGTGCATGCCGACAGGAAGGAGTAGGGCAGTTCAGGATTCGAGTAATAATATACATGGGGGAACCCGGCCATCATGCGGTCTGAGCCGTTGATGCAGTCGTATCTTTTCCCCGAGGTCTTCTCGGCGGTCCATCCGCTACCGCAGCTTTCACTGTCCCAGTAATGGAATTCGTGTCCTTTTACTATGCTGTTGTTCGGCAGCATCTGGTCATTTCCGGCGGATAGCTTCACGTATCCGAACCTTGTGAGCCTGCCGGTGTTGAACGTCTTGCCTTTTATGTATCCTACCATCGGCCAGAATTTGCGGTCCTGATCTTCCAGCTCTTCGTGGAGGTACATGAACCCGCCGCACTCGGCCATACAGGGCATCCCGTCCTCAAGTTTCGAACGTATGTCTTCCAGCATCGTAACGTTGCCGCTGAGGGCCTCGGCATGGATCTCCGGATATCCTCCGGAAAGGACGAGACCTCTGATCCCGTCCGGAAGCTTCGGGTCTTTCAAGGGAGAGAACCTGACGATCTCGGCCCCGCACTGTTCCAGCAACTCCAAATTATCCTCGTATGTAAAACAGAATGCATCATCGTCGGCTACGCCGATCCTCACCCTTTCGCTCAGTTTCTTTATATCGGGTGTTTTCGATTCCATGTCGGGTGCGGAGCCCGCGATCTCGACGATCCTGTCTATATCGATCGTCTTTTCCAATAACTTAGCCAGCTCTGAAAGTTTCGCCCTGAGCCCTTCGACCTCGTCGGGCAGAACCAGTCCGAGATGTCTGCTTTCCAATATCAGTTCGTTAACTTTGGGAACGTACCCAAGCACTTCCGTGCCGGTCTCGCGCTCGATAACGGGCTTCAGCTCCCTGAATATCCCCTCGGACATCTGATTCAGGATAACTCCGCGGATGTTGTTTTTGCGGAATTTCAGGAAACCATCGATCATCGGAATACATGATATGCTGGTCCCCTTGCAGTCGATCATAAGCACCACCGGTGCGCCGATCATTTCGGAGAGGTCGTAGGAGCTGGCTTTCGTGGAAGCAGCCGCTATCCCGTCATAGAAACCCATTACTCCCTCTATGACCGATATGTCCATGCCCTCTGCCGACCTGGTAAACAAGTACCTCAGCGTTTCTTCTTCGCAGAAGAACGCGTCAAGATTCTTCGACCTGGCCCCTATGACCCTGCTGTGGAACATGGGATCGATGTAGTCGGGACCGCACTTGAACGAGGCGACCTTCATTCCCCGTTCCACCAGGGCCTGGAGGATTCCGCATGTCAAAAGGGTCTTACCGCTTCCGCTGGCCGGGGCGGCGATCATGAATCTTGGAAGGCTCATGCCGAGCTCCCCCTGCAGACCGTTATGTACACGGGATTCTGAGCTGTCATAAGATGATAGCTGCCTGCCATCCTGGCTTTCGATATGTTAACGCACAGCGTCTCTTCTTCGAACATATTCTGGTCCCTCATGCAACGGGCGGTATCTGCCAGTGTCTCCAATGTGACGGATGTGACGACCATTCGTACCTTGGGGTTCTTTTCGAGCAAAACATCGACTATCTCCTTCAGCTTTCCTGTCGAACCGCCTATGAATGCATGTGTCGGTGCCGGGAGCTCCGCCAGAGCTTCGGGCGCCTCTCCCCTGACGACGGTGACGTTCGGCGTTCCGAATTTCTTGCAGTTGAGTGAGATCAGCGAAGCTGCCGCACCGTCTTTTTCGATCGCATATACATGCCCTGACACAGCCACGGACGCCATCTCTACAGAGACGGAACCTGTTCCCGCCCCCACGTCGTACACGACGGAATCCTCGCACAGTTTCAGCTTCGCCACGGAAAGCGAACGTATCTCGCTTTTCGTCATAGGAGCGTCGCCCCTTATGAAGCCATCATCCGGCATGCTTATTGGATTTTTATCTGAGGCCTCCATGTTCTCGATGAGAGCCACGCACAATTCTCCGAACTCTCCGTCTGCCAGTTCATGGGGTTTTCCTGCAGTTATCTTCTCTTCCGGAGATCCCAGGTCCTGGCCCACTGTGACTGTCACGTTTCCGAGATTGTATCCGATGAGGTCCGAGCACATACTGCGTACGGAATCGCCGCCGCTCAGCAGGGTGAATACCTTTCTGTGGCGTTTCGAAAGCCCCACGAGGTTGCAGCCCCTGCCATGGGCGCTGGTCAGAAATGCGTCGTCCCAGGAAGATCCGATCCTGGAGAAGAAGTATGAAACCGACGATATTCCGGGAAGTATCCTGACGTCATACTTCTCGCGTTCCAGTTTGCCGAGCAGGCTTTTGGTCCCGCTGTAATATCCAGTATCTCCCGACATCAGCACTGCGACCTTCCGATAGCGGGGATTCCGGTCGATATAGTCTGCAATCTTGTCCGAACGATATTCGACATATGTATCGGCGTCGCCGACGTCCACCGACTCAAGCATCCTGGAGGCGCCTATGGCCAGGTCTGCGTCGGCGATCGCATTCAGAACTTCGAAGGTGATCCCGTCTGTATTTCCGATGCCGATTCCGGCTATGGTCACGAGACGTCTGCCGGCAGCCGGCTCATGAATGGAGAAAATTTTTGACAGGATATCTTCTGCCTCATCTGGTGACACGCCGTCTTCCTCTGTCGGACGCCCTATGACGATAACCTTCACTCCTGCCCTCGCGGCCGCCGCAATCTTCTCATCAAAACCTCCGGCGCTTCCTGAATCCTTCGTCACGAGATATTCTGCATTAACATGCCTGAGCATGGCGTAGTTGAGCTCCTCGGAGAAGGGTCCCTCCATGCAGATCAGGTTTTTACCCTCGAATCCGAGGCGGGAGCATTTCTCCGCTACTGATGGGATGGAGAGGACCCTCGCGAAGACCCTTTCCCTGTAGCCGGGGACCGATGTGAATTCTGCAAGCTCGTTGCTTCCCGTGGCCACCAGGATGTTGCCGCTTTTACCGGCCAGGTATTCGGCGGCCGACCTTGTGTCCGGCACGGTGACGACGTCCTTCAACTCTGTGCTTCCGGGCCGGTCGATGTGGATCAGGGGGCAGCCGCTGATATCGCAAGCCTCCTTTATGTGGGCGGATTTGCGGACAGCGTAAGGGTGCGTGGCATCGACGACAACATCGTATTCCCGCATCTCCTCCGCCATTTCCATCACGCCGCGTATGCTGTCGACCCTGACGTTCTCGCTTTCTTCAATAACGGTCATTCCATATTCCGTCGCCATGCTGACGGTGACCTTTATCCCGTTGCGGGCGAGGAATTCAGTGACCCTCCGCCCTTCGGTGGTACCGGCAAACACCAATGCTCTGCCAATCATTTCATTCATCTCCGAAATCCACCAGGACGGGTTCCCTAACCACGGCTACGGTTACGCCTTCGCCCCCGGTCTTCCTGACGATCAATTCTCCTCCGGCCGAGGCGGCCATCGCCGCCCTCTCGCACACGCAGTCCACCCCTGTGGTGTTTTTTACAAAATCGGATTTAGAATATCCGATGTCCGGAAGCATATCGAGTTCCGATGAAGAGTAGAAAAAAGTCGGAACACCCGTTTCTGCGGCAAACTCCACAAGCCCGGTCTCGTTCTCTTTGAGATCGATGCTCGCAACCGCTTTCACGCTTTCAATGGAAATGCCCGCAGAACACAGAACCGACATCGCCATCTTCTTTATTTCCTCCTTGTCGGTGCCCCTTCTGCATCCAACTCCCAGTATGTGGTTTTTCGGGATCAGCCGCAACGTTCTGAGGTATGGCCCTTTGCCGAAACCCGATGTGATATGCACTCCAAGGTCGCCGGTCTCCGACGTATCGAGGCATGTAGGCACTCTGCCGCAGACCGGGTAATCGCTTTTCAGTCCCACGAACCTTCCGTCGAGGACGGCGGCGGACACATCCTTGGCAAGTGCCATGCTTCCGATGCACATCCCTCTTGAGGCAGCAAAGGAATCGACCGAGAACTTGCCGTTGACGTCTGTAGCGGTGGTGATCACCGACGTTGCGCCTATTGCGGATGCTATGCGGCACGCAAGATGGTTGGCGCCCCCTATATGTCCCGAAAGGATCGGGATCGAATACCTGCCAAGCTCGTCGACGCAGACAACGGCCGGGTCTGACGTCTTGCCTTTCAGGTGCGGAGCGATCGCCCTTACCGCTATACCAACTGCACCGACGAATACGATAGCATCAGATTTTTCGAAGACCCGCCCCGTCCATTCCGAAATAGGAACATCGATGTTCTCGCAAACGGACATGCCGGAGGTCTTCGAGAAAACACGGACGTCCTCGTCCCCAAGCGCCTTGGATATCCCTATGGCCGTAGAACATCCTCTGGCCGAAAATGACACGATATTGATCATAATCCCCCACCCATCGCCTTGAGCAGGCACTCCGCTTCAGGGGTCCTGCCTATCATACCGTATTCGGATGAAAATATGAACGCTCCGCATTTCATTTTTCCGCCGGTACGGCGGTTCATGTAGAACTCCATCTTTTCGGACATGATTTCCATGGTCTTCAACATCAGATCTCCGTCCAAGAAGTCCAGGGCATCGTCGGTGGAAATGCAGCCCATTATTCTGCGGACGGTTTCGGCGGACGCTCCTGCCAGTGCCGCGTTTGCGGCTAGTATCTCCATCCTGGCATCCGCCTCGCGAGAATGGGTGTTCATTATGCCTCCTGCCAACTTAACCAGTTTTCCAAGGTTTCCGACCAGAAGAAACTCCTCGAACCCGAGTTCGCAGGCGCAGTCCAAGGCTTCGCCGATGTAGTTGCTGCATCTCACCGCCGAATCCGGATCTAATCCACCTATAGTTCCGATATAGCCTGTGCCGTAGTTTCCCGGGACCACAAGCAGAGATTTTCTCCCCTCTTCCTTCCTGATGCTTATTTCGGCCTTTATGGTGTCCACCACGGCCTTTTCGCTCATCGGTTCTACTATGCCCGACGTCCCCAGGATAGAGATCCCTCCTTCTATCCCGAGACGGGGGTTGAACGTCTTCTCGGCAAGTTCTTGACCATTAGGTATAGATATTACTACGTCGAATCCTCCGTCATATCCGAGTGTCATGCGAATGCCTTCCAAGGCCTCGGATATCATACTTCTCGGTACACGGTTGATCGCTGCGGATCCCACAGGCTGGTCCAAGCCCTTTTTTGTCACCCTGCCCACGCCGGGCCCGCCGTCGATTTTTATCCCAGCGTCTACGACGCCCACCCGTGAGTATACCAGATGGCCGTCCGTCACGTCTATGTCGTCTCCTCCGTCTTTACGGACCGCGCATTGCACCCATCCGTCTCCGCGGGAGATATCTTCCACGGGAAGATCGAGGGCGATGCCTTTGGGTGTGACCACCTTGACCGAAAGTACGTCCTTGCCGGCTATCAGCATCTCTGCAGCCGCCTTGGATGCGGCTGTCGCGCAGGTTCCCGTTGTGTGCCCTCTCCTCAGAACCTTTCCTCCGACACTGATGTACATCCCGTTATCGCTCTCGTTCCCCGCCATAGTTAATCAGATATGGTTGGATATCTTATCCAAATTATAACAGTTGCCTTTGAATATTGCATGTTGGGTATTATCAAATTGTCCCGCTTCATGTAGTTACTATTTTTTAAGTTGGGTATTCCATCCAACTTAAATATCCGCAATCCCTGCCTGTGCAACAGGAAGTCGCGGAAGTATTCGAATGACAGGAAAATTGTATGGCATAGGTGTCGGCCCGGGAGATCCGGAACTATTGACGGTCAAAGCGAAAGGTATGTTGGAGAGCGTTGCCGTCATCGCTTATCCGGTTAACAGGAGAGGAGACGAAAGCACGGCGCTTGAGATCGTTAGGGAGGCGGTAGACATATCGGGTAAACGCGTGACCGAATTGTTTTTCAGCATGGACCCGGACGATAGCGTCCGGAAGAGATGCAGGTCCGTCGCAGTGAAGGAGCTCGCCGAGATACTAGACGAGGGGCTGGATGTCGCAATGGTGACCCTGGGGGACGTGGGGGTTTACAGCACGTACATGCACGTCGACAAGGAGATCAAGGATCTTGGATACGAGACCGAGGTCGTTCCCGGGATACCTTCCTTCTGCAGCGGCGCCGCGAAGGCCAGGATACCGCTGATGATAGGCGATGAGGGGCTGGCAGTGGTATCGATGGCGAAAAACAACGAAGAATCCCTGGAATCGGCATTATCGGGATTCGACAACGTGGTCGTCATGAAGGCCTGGAACTCCATGGGCTCCCTTCTTGAGTCGATCGAGAGGCACGGGATGGGGAAAAATAACGCAACGGTGATCAGCAACATAGGTATGGAAGGGGAATACATCGGCCCTCTGGACCCGGAAAGGAAATACGGCTACTTCACCACCGTGATCGTTAAGAGAGGGAATGGTGAGGTCGAATGATAACATTCATAGGAGCGGGGCCCGGCGACCCGGAACTGCTGACGATCAAAGGGAAGAAGGCTATCGATTCGGCCGACGTCATAATTTACGCAGGTTCCCTGGTGAATCCGGCGGTCCTCGGCGGTGCGAAAAAAGGTTCCAGGATATACAACAGCGCAGAGATGGACCTGGACGAAGTCATAGAGGTCATTAAGGATGCAGAGGCGAAAGGGCTCTCCACCGCCCGCGTCCATACGGGAGATCCGTCCATATACGGTGCCATAAGGGAGCAGATAGACATTTTGGACCGTCTAGGTATAGAGATCGAAGTCATCCCGGGGGTCAGCTCGGCATTCGCCGCCGCGGCCGCACTGAAGAAGGAGTACACTCTGCCGGATATCAGCCAGACGGTCATATTCACAAGAATGGAGGGCCGTACGCCCATGCCCCCCGGGGAAAAACTGAGCGATCTGGCTAAACACCATTCTACCATGGTGATTTTCCTGAGCGTAGGCTTCCTGGAGGAGATGTCCCGACAGCTGATCGAAGGCGGTTATTCTTCGGAAACGCCGGTCGCCGTTGTTTACAAGGCAAGCTGGCCCGAACAAAAGATTGTTACTGGCACATTGAACGACATTGCGCAAAAGGTCAAAGATGCCGGGATCAAGAAGACTGCTCTGACGGTCGTCGGGGACTTCCTCGGAGACGGATACGGTCTATCTAAGCTCTACGACAAGAGTTTCACCACAGAATACCGCAAAGGAAAGGAGGAATGAGATGAAGGGAAAACTCACGGTGATAGGTTTCGGCCCGGGTTCGAGGGAGGACATGACATTCAGGGCGGCCAGGTCTATCGAGGACGCCGATGTGGTCACAGGATACGCTACCTATGTGGATATCCTCAGGGAATATTTTCCCGATAAGCAGTTCAAGGCGACCGGTATGATGAGGGAGGTCGACAGATGCAGGTCCGCTATCGAAGACGCATCGTCCGGTAAGAACGTGGCGATGGTCAGCAGCGGTGATTCCGGGATATACGGGATGGCAGGAATCGTTTACCAGCTGGTCGATGAAATGAAGGCCGACATAACTGTGGAAGTCGTGCCCGGAGTGACGGCCGCTTCCGCCGCGGCCTCGGTGCTGGGCGCTCCGCTCATGCACGATATGGCGATAATCAGCCTTTCGGACCTGATGACCCCTCTGGAGCTGATAATGAAGAGGGTTGACTGTGCCGGGCAGGCCGATATGATAGTCTGCCTTTACAATCCCCGCAGCAAGACCCGCAAAGACTATCTCTCCAGGGCAGCCGAGGTGCTTATGAAATACCGTTCCCCCGGAACTCCCGTGGGGATAGTGCGCAACGTGGGGCGCAAAGGCCAGGAGAAGACAGTCACCACGTTGGGAAACATCGATTACGAAAAAGTCGACATGTTCTCCATCGTTACGGTCGGCAACTCCCAGACATATGCGTCGGACGGACTGATGATCACTCCCAGAGGATACAACATCTAAGGTGTTACTATGGCATTTGAAATTGTAAAACCGGAAGACATCGAGAGGAGGAGCATGGAGATGATCGCGTCTGAGCTCGGAGTCCGCACATGGCCGGAACCGGAGTCTTCCATCATAAAGAGGTGCATACATACTTCGGCGGATTTCGACTACGCAGACAATCTCGTTTTTTCGGAGGATGCGGCCAAGATAGGCATAAGGGCCATAAGGGCGGGGGCGAACATCGTGACCGATACCAAGATGGCCCACTCGGGGGTCAACAAGAGCCGTCTGACGTCTTACGGCGGAAATGCGTATTGCTTCATAAGCGACGATTCTGTAGTCGCCGAGGCAAAGGCCAGGGGATGCACCAGGGCTACAGTCTCAATGGAACGCGGGGCCGCGCTCAACGGAGATACTATTTTCGTCGTAGGGAACGCACCCACGGCACTCATCCAGCTTAATGAGATGATAAAGAGCGGGCGTGTGAAGCCTGCGCTTATAGTAGGCGTTCCTGTGGGATTCGTCAACGTGGTCGAGGCGAAGGAGCTCATCATGGAGGCAGGCGTCCCGTTCATAGTCGCCAGGGGCAGGAAGGGCGGCAGCAACATTGCGGCGGCGATATGCAACGCCATGATCTACTACAAGGGTGAGGTGTGAAAACAGGTAGTTGGATTACCAATCCAATATATTATAAACTTGGCTGGATATATCATCCATCACGATTTGGTAGCGGTTTATCCGTGGACTCAGGGACTTACGTTCCAGGAATCAAGGTGAAATAAAATGCACATAATGGAAGGATACCTGCCATGGCAATGGTGCCTGGTATGGTTCGCAATAGCGTTGCCGATCGTGTTTTTCGGGATAAATAAAATAACCAAGATCATCAGGGAGAATCCGGAGCAGAAGATGATCGTCGCCCTCTCTGGAGCGTTCATCTTTCTGCTGTCGTCTCTGAAGCTGCCGTCCGTGACAGGTTCCAGTTCGCATCCAACGGGCACGGGACTGTCGGCGGTGCTGTACGGTGTTTCTTGCACAGCATTCCTCGCGACTATAGTGCTGGTGTTCCAGGCGCTGCTTCTTGCGCACGGCGGCATAACCACTCTTGGCGCAAACATATTCTCCATGGGGATCGCGGGACCTGCGGTCGCCTTTGTCATATGGTTCGCCCTCAGGCGTGCGAAGGTGAGCGTGCCCGTTTCCATGTTCTTCGCCGCCATGTTGGCGGACCTTGCTACCTATGTTGTAACGGCTTTGCAGCTCACAGCAGCCTTCGGAGGGGCCGCGGGCTACGGGACAGCGTTCATAGACTTCATGACGATATTCGCCGTCACCCAGGTGCCTTTGGCGATTGTGGAAGGCGCAATATTCTCGATGTTCGCTAAATATCTCGCCGACACAAGGCCGCAGATCTTCGGGCTTGAGCCCAAGTACGAGGGGGCAGCATCCGCATGAACATCTCCAACAGAACGTATTACATGGTTGGATTTGCTGCTATAGCAGCGATAGTCTTCGTGATACTGGCATATGGAGCATACAATGGATTCGAGTTCGCGGGCGCCGACGACCAGGGCGGAGACGCCATATCGGAGATCGATCCCAGCTATGAGCCCTGGTGGGACGGGATATGGGGAAGCTATGAGCTGCCCGGAGAGACGGAAAGCATGTTGTTCGCCCTTCAGGCGGCCATAGGCGCGATAATCATAGGATATGTGATAGGATACTTCCACGCCGTAGATAAGGCCAGGAAAGGAAAGTTGCCCAATAGGCAATGAGGTCTGATATCCATGTCGGAGCAAGTTCAGATGGACGTCCTCGCATACGGTTCGAGGATGGTCCGCTGGGCGCCGCTCGGTAAACTTCTTTATACCTTTTCACTTTTGATACTGGCACTGTTATCTGAAAACATATTCGTACCGATGATCACCTTCTGCGTCGGCATGTGTCTGATGGCATATTCGACAAATTTCAGACTGCCTCCGATAATAGGATTGGCTATACTCGAGGCCATACTGATAATGGTCATCGGTTGCGGCATGGTTTCGATCCTCGGCAATCCTTCCGAACCGGCCGTATTTCTGAAAGGCAAGGGCGAGTTCCTTTGGATCGGAATACATATCACCGAAAACAGTTTCAATAACGCCTGGCTCATAATGTTCCGCGCGATAGCCGGAGTCACGCTGATGCTTTCATTCGCGTCTTCAACTCCGATACCTCATATAGCATACGCCCTGAGGCAGCTTAGGATCCCGAAAGAGGTCATCGATATCGTAGTCCTTGTCTACAGGTATGCATTCCTTCTTCTGGAGAGGACGGAGGTGATGTGGAATGCGGCCAAATGCCGCCTCGGTTTCAGCGGGGCAAGGCGTTCCATGTCCACGACCGCTGGAATACTGGTGAACGTTTTCATTACTTCTCTGGAGATAGCCGAACGTTCTCAGCCTGCGCTCGAAAGCAGGAACTACAACGGCAGTTTCCCCATTTATAGGATGCCCAACAAGATCGGTCTCTACTGGTTCGCCATCACGGCCGCCGCGTGCGCCTCGCTATACATCATCGGATACTACATCTCGACCCCGAACATGGCGGCAATACTCCTGGGGGCGGTCTGACGGTCTGCGACCTTCGTACGGATAAAGTGAGCTACAGGTACGGCAATTCGAATTACAATGCTATCGATTCTGTGGATTTCACAGCCTCCCATGGCAGAAGGACCGTCATCCTGGGAGAGAACGGGTGCGGCAAGTCGACGCTGATATATCAGCTCAACGGAGTATACAAGCCTGTTTCCGGTACTGTGTTCTATGGAGATATGCCCATATCATACGACAAGGAGTTCCTTACGGAGCTGCGTTCCGACGTTTCCGTTGTTCTGCAGAATCCAGACGATCAGATTTTCTCTTCCACCGTCGAGGAGGACGTGGCATTTGGACCGTTAAACTTGGGCCTTTCCCGGGAAGAGGTTGGAGAAAGAATCGGCCGGTCTTTGGAATGCGTGGGGATGTCGGGATTTGCCGAAGTGCCTGTTCAGCGCCTTTCATACGGTCAGAAAAAAAGAGTGTCACTCGCAGGCGCCCTAGCATCACATCCAAAGATACTGGTCCTGGACGAGCCTACCGCAGGCCTGGACCCGCAGATGTCCAGAGAGGTGATGGAGATCGCAAATTCTCTCATCAGAGAAGGGATCTCCGTCGTAGTATCCACCCATGACGTGAATCTGATCTACAATTGGGTCGAGGACCTTTACGTGATGCGGAACGGACACATGGTCTTCTCCGGAGATGCGGACGAGTTCTTCTCCGACCGTCCGTCCGTTTATCTTTCAGGTCTGGAACAGCCCTCGATATTCAGCATAAACCACAATATGGAGACGTTAAGAGGGACGATTCCCGCGTCATATCCCAAGACCATGAGCCAGATGGTCAGCAGATTATTCCCTTCAGGATCCTCGGCCGGAAGGATATTCATCTATCAGACTGAAGGCGAGCGCATCGACCAGGATGCGATCGAGGAGGCCGTGGGAAAGAAAGGGATGCCCATTGCAGTATACGGCCCCTCCGCGCGCAGGTCGGTGACCCGATCGAAGCTCAGGGTTGATTTCTATTTTAACGGCATAGAGTGTTGCATCAGGGAGGCCATGGTAAACCATGATTCCCTGATAATAGTCGACCGGGGCTTGAAGGGGATCGTCACGGAGGCGGTTGAAGAGCTTAGGGCATACGGAACCCGGATCAGTATCAGGGAGTTGGTTTTTTGAGCGCTCCCCTTTTCCGCACCGAAGGTCTTTTCTTCAGATACGAAGGCGGCCGGGGGGACGCGTTGGCAGACGTGAACATCACGATCAAAGAGGGTGCCAGAACTGTCATCATGGGAGCCAACGGAGCTGGAAAATCCACGTTCTTCTATCATCTTAACGGAGTCTTGAGGCCGTCGAAGGGCTCGGTGTTTTTCCGGGGAGAAAAAATACCGCACAGGGGAAAAGCTCTCAGGAAGCTGCGCTCGGAGGTCGCGGTGATGCTCCAAGACCCCAACGACCAGCTTTTTGCACCAAAAGTATCTGACGACATAGCATTCGGCCCGAAGAACCTGGGACTCGACGCTCAGACTGTAGGGGAGAGGGTCAGGGACGCCCTCTACATCACAGGCATCGAATCTCTGGAGGGTCGCAGCGTGATGCAGCTGTCGTTCGGCCAGAAGAAGAGGGTGGTGCTGGCCGGTGCCTTGGCGATGCATCCGAAGGTGCTTATAATGGACGAGCCCACCGCAGGTCTCGATCCCCAGATGTCCAAGGAGCTCATCGAGCTCGCGGACGAGCTGCACCATCTTGGAACGACCGTTATTTTTTCAACCCATGACGTGGACCTCTCATATTCTTGGGCGGACGAGGTCCATGTCCTAAGAGGGGGCCGTAATGTATATTCGGGGAGCTCAGAAAGATTCTATGACGATACTTCGGAAGTTTATCTTTCGGGCCTTGTCGAACCGGCCATGTACGACATCAACGTCAGCATCTCCGAGCTTGCCGGATGCCCCGTCGAACCTTTTCCTAAAACCTTGCCTCAGCTTATGGCCAAGGCAGTGCCGTCAGAGGGGCCGGGCACGGTTCACATCCTTCCCGTGGAAGGTCCGGTCGACCGGGAGCTGTTCTCCTCTCTGACGTCCGGGTCCGGGATGTCCGCAACAGGCGTCTACGGTACTAATGCAAGAAAATCTGCGGAGGCTTCCAAATTGCCGATAGATTATTTCTTCGGGGCCGACGAGGGATGCATAATAGAGGCTTTGCACGGCAAAGACACGCTGATATGCTGCGACAGGTCCCTTACAGATCTGCTGATATCGAAGATAGGCAGTATGTCCCGGTTCGGGACAGAGGTCCCTTATTCTCTGCACTGAACATTTCTTTTTTCCGGGGGTTCGAACCCCTCGGGCCTTCCGTCGGGATATTCTTCGCGGCCGTCTGCGTACCTGACGAACCTGGGGGCCCCACGGGGCTGGGCCTTGTCAATGATGTTCCAGGGCCAGACCCCATATTCGTCATTTCTGATGTCTTTCATAGCTTGTCGCACCGCCATATCGTCCTTCAGGACCACCGGTCCGAAGGATGACATCTTCTGTCCGATGGGGGCCCCCTCAAGGAGCCACATGCGAGAAGCCTCGTCGCCGTTCTTAACGGTAATTTCGACTTCGGGGCGGAGTTTCAGGCGGTAACCCGATACAGCATCGAATCCTGCGACAACGGCGCTTCCGCCCGAAACGAAGTAAAGGTTGCGAGATACGTTTTTCATCGAAGGCGGAAGAGATATCTCGGCACCCGGCTCCAGGTAGAATTGGACGATCTTCACTCCATGCTCCGGATCGGCGGCCCAGGAGTGCGGGTTGGGCACCCGGGTGTAAGCTCCTCCATATGTGCCAGCATAAACGATTATTTTTGTTTTTTTGCCGGAATCATCCTCGTGGCAGAGTGTTTTAACTTCTTCGGACCAAAGCATATCCACCCTGTTATCAGACCCCTTCATTTCCAGTGGAAGATTGATCATGATCTGGGTAATGTCATTGGGGTTGGGGCGGTCTTCAAATGCCAGAGGATACATTTCGCAGTGTTGGTATTTGCTTGATGCGGTGACCCACTGAGCATCCCCGAAACCGAATCTGGACTGGTTGCCTTCCGTATCGAATGTGTCTATGTATCCGATCTCGGCGACGGTGAATGTTTCGTAGCCCCAGTGGGCATGCATCGGAAACCCGGGAACGACCTTCCCGTGGTACATGCGGAAACCGTCATGCTTTTTGTAATCGTGACCGAGGTCCCTCCATCCGATCATGTCCAGAGGAGGGGCCTGCTGCCGGTTGCCCTTAGGATACTCGTCGCGGTGATGGGAAGCGAAAAGAAACGGGTCCTCCGTGTCCCAGTGCGAGCCGAAGTCCACATATCTCAGCACGGCCCCGGACGATTTTTTTCTGAACAAGCCCATGTTGGATGATGATGAGTATAGTAAAAAGACCTTCCCGTCCGGGAATATCCTTAATAGATGTCCCGTCATCATACGGACATGAGTTCTTCCGACGATGAGGAAAGGGGTGCCCGCCTGAACAAGTATATCAGCGACTCGGGTGTCGCATCGAGACGCGCCGCGGACCGGATGATCGAAGAGGGAAGGGTGACAATCGACGGACGCACAGCCGTGCTGGGGGACCGTGTGCTCCCCGGGTCGGACGTGAGGGTCGACGGAAAAAAGATATCTCCCGAGAAAGAGGACATCATCCTTGCATTCAACAAACCCGTCGGTATAACATGTACTTCGAATCCCGAAGACCCAGATAACGTCATCGATTTTATCGGATATCCCAAACGTATCTATTCCGTCGGCCGTCTGGACAAAGATTCCGAGGGTCTTATCCTTATGACCAACAACGGAGAGCTGGCGGACAGAATAATGCACTCCAGCAGCGGTCATGAGAAAGAATACATCGTAACAGTCGACAAAGACATAACCGACGGCTTCCTGAAGAACATGGCCACCGGAGTGCCGATAATGGGAGGCAGCCATGTGACCAGGAAGTGCGAAGTGGAACCCATCGGGGCCAGGGAATTCAGGATCATACTCAAGCAGGGGCTCAATCGTCAGATAAGGAGGATGTGCGAAGAGCTTGGATACACCGCGACCGGAGTGAAACGCATCAGGATAATCAACGTCGAGCTGGGGAACATGAAGGTCGGACGCTACAGAGATATTACAAAAGCAGAGCGTGCGGAACTGTATAAGCAGCTGGGCCTCTGAGGATAACGAGATGGATTACCCATCCATTTAACACGAATTGAATTGAAAGTATTATTAATTATAACACTATCACCGAATCATTGCGCAGAATTGCCATTTATGGAAAAGGCGGGATCGGTAAATCCACGGTATCGTCCAATGTCAGCGATGCGTTGGCCGAGAAAGGGTTGAGGGTCCTGCAGATAGGATGCGACCCCAAGGCGGACTCCACCAGGCTGTTGATGGAAGGCAAGACTCCCGCAACGGTGCTGGACCAGGTAAAGAGAGGGAAAACATCGTTCTCCGGCTCGGTACATGACACCGGCCGAGGAGTCTTCTGCGTCGAGTGCGGAGGTCCCAAGCCCGGGACCGGTTGCGCCGGGCGGGGCATAATAGCGGCCTTCGGCCACCTTGAGGCCCTCGATGTCATCGGACATTGCAGCCCCGACGTGATAATTTACGACGTTCTGGGGGATGTCGTCTGCGGAGGGTTCGCAATGCCTATAAGGAACGGATACGCCAGAAACGTTTTAGTGGTGACATCCGGAGAGATGATGTCGCTCTACGCTGCCGATAACATAAGGCAGGCGGTCGAAGGATTTGCGGGCGACGGTTACGCTGAATTTTCAGGCATCATACAGAACTCCCGGGGAATAGACCTTGAAAACGAAACGGTGGACAAGGCCGCCGAAGAAATGGGCACGGAAGTGATATTCCGTCTGCCCAGGGACGCAGAGGTTCAGAGGAGCGAGGATGCCGGACGCACCGTCGTAAGGAACGCCCCGTGCTCCGAGATGGCAGATAATTACAGAAAGCTCGCGGACGAGATATTGCGACGTTCGGACGATTCCGTCGGCGGAATGAGACTCAGTAAAAAAGAAAAAGAGGGAAAGTTATGAAAAAAGGCATTTTGTTCATCGGTCACGGCTCGAGGCTGAACCACAACAAAGAAGTCATCGAAGCCCAGGCCGAGGCCCTGAAGGAACGCACAGGCGTCCCGGTCTGGACCGCTTATAACGAGACCACGGAACCGCCGGTCGATTCCGCGGTTGAAATTATGGTCGGATCTGGGATAGAGGAGATTATAGCGATACCGTTTTTCATTGCCTCGGGACTGCACATAACGAGGGACATACCGAGGAAACTCGGCATACCCGAGGGTTCGCCCGGCGGAAAAACAACGGTCGCCGGAAAGGATGTGACCATCCACATGGAGCAGCCGTTCGGCGAGGACCCCAATCTGACGGATATCCTGGAGGAGAGGATCGCCGAGGTCTGCGGGAAGGGGGAGCCCTCCATAGTTGTGATAGGTCACGGCTCAAGGCTAGGTTACAACAAGGAAGTCGTGAAGACCAATGCGGAAAGGCTTTCCGAAAGAGGGTACTCGAACGTCTATTACGGATTCAACGAGTTCAACAGCCCCTCGATAGAGGATGCGATGTACGACGCTGTAAAATCGGGAGCCGATGAAATAGCAGTCCTTCCTATGTTCATAGCCTCCGGCGCCCACCTCGCAGAGGAGATACCCGAAAAATTGGGTATACCCATGAACAGCGGCGGAGGTGTAAGCGTCCTTTACGGAAGGGAGGTCAAAATACACTATGCCATTCCCGTAGGAAACGACCCCAGGCTGGTCGACGTGCTCGTTAAAAAACTGGAAAAGTACGGCATATGAAGATATTGATATTGGACACGGTTCACGGAGGCGGGGTCCTGGCCGATAAATATCCCCGGCCCGGCGACGACGTCACATGCGTAGATGTGTACAAGGTGACCCCGAAGGAAGAAATCGACCGTCTGAAAGGAAAAGGGTTCTCTGTTTCGACGGAGGTCCCCACGGGAGAGTACGACACGGTGCTGATGCCCATCCATTGTCCAGACCGTTTCCTCGAGGGCATCGTTTACGGGGAAAGGAAATTCTTCAGCCAGGCCGTAGGGGAGCTGATCGAAGACGGCAGATTCAGGATAGAAGTGACAGGCGTCAAGGGGAAGACCGGATTCTGCTGTCTTCTGGCACATATGCTCTCAACTGCCGGGAAGAAGGTTCTCGTCCAGACATCCAGAGGCAGAGGGGAGTGGACCGACGGAGAACTTAGCCATGAGGAGGCCGTCAGCATTGCACCGCCGTCGATGCTCACCCTGCCCGAAGGTGACCATGATGCCGTGATATGCGAAGTATCCCTCGGAGGGTCGGGCAAGGCGGACATCTCCTGCATCACGAATCTGATGGAGGACTATCCGATAGCGGCCGGGACCAGGAAAGCCTCCGAAGGGAAGATGTCGATATTGAACGGGAAGATCAACATAGTTCCCAGGGAAGAGGTCGAATTCTGGAAGAGTTACGGGACCGGGAAGTTGATCGGATACGGCGGCAGGATCGCAGTAATAGGGAAACCATCGCTCGGAGATCCACTCAGGATACGCGTGGATTACGGAAACGGTTTTGAAACATGTTTGAAGGGGAGTTATCTCGCACTCGAGTATTTGTACGCCGCGGAGATGGCGCTCGAGGTCTGCGATGCGATGGACATACCCGAATCGTCCGTGGAACTCGGCCTGTCGTCTTTCAAAGGCGTTCCCGGAAGGGGAGAGGTCTCCTTCTCCGAAGGAAGGTGGAAGGTGACCGAACGCAATCCCGGCATCTCCGTCCGCTCGGTGGAACGCACTCTTGCGATACTGAGCAAAATGGGCTCTCTGAAGGGGGCGGTGGCCGTCCTCGATCCGGTGAACAGGAAGGTCTGCTGCAAGATGGACCAGAAGGGGATAGAGAGGGTAGCAGCCGGATACGGCGTATCTATGACGGTCACCGATGCGTCCGGAAGGATGCCGTCGTTACCCGAATCCGCAGGCACATTGATTTTGTTCGTCAAGGAGGGCTACACCTGAAGATAATCCACCCGCGCCCCAACCCCATAATCGCAGCCATGTACACTCTTAGGGACATGGACGTCGACGTAATCGTCGTCCACGGACCTTCCGGTTGCGGTTTCATGGCCTCCAGGTCGCTGGAGCAGGCCGGAGTGAGGGTCGTCACATCGGCCATGTCCGAAACGGATCTCATCTTCGGAGGTTCGGATCAGCTTGTAGAGACCCTTATTACAGCTTTTGAAAAATTCCATCCTCGTTCCATCGCGGTGGTGGGTACATGTGCCAGCATGATAATAGGGGAAGACATGGCCTCTTCGATAAAAAGGGCAGATCTTGATTGCACCGTTTTCCCCGTCGAGTCCCACGGATGCATGGGCGACAACACCCAGGGTGCCATAAAAGCTATCGAGGCAGGTCGCGAAGCCGGAATCATATCCGTCAAGGAGACCGAAAGACAGGTCGGACTTCTGAAAGCCGCGACTGCGATGGAAAAGGACAGGGGACTTGCCAGCAGGTCATACATGAAGCCTGCCCAGGGTGCAACCAAGCTCAGAGTATGCCGTAAGATCTGCGACGTACTGTCTTCGGGGGGAAAGGTTGCCGTGGTAATGAACGCAAAAAAGGAGCTGGCATATCGCTTTTCCGATATTTTCATAGCAGTCGACGAGGCACGCAGGAAGCTGGGGGGAAGTACATTCTTCGTATCCAACACGGATGAGCAAAAAGGTCTGCCGAGAATCCGCAAATATTCTGAAGACATAATGTGCCAGCTTAAAGAGAGTAACGTTGTGATAGATGCCGTAGTGGGCGGACTCGACGAATATGCCGTCATCGGAGGAACCATGAAGGCCGAGGTTGACCGTTACTCTCCCGACCTCACCGTTATCGTGGGAATATGCCACGCATACCCCGGCATAGGAGAGGACGACATCCTCATCACAGACCAGCCCAGGCAACTTTCGAACTACCTCGACGAAGGTTTCCTCAATTCCGTAGGGGAGATATCCTCCCATTCGATGGTCATGGGCACCCGAAGGATAATCCCCATGGAAACCTCGGAAACACTCAGGGAACTGGTCAGAGGCATCTGAATGAAGGGAGTGGTGATCGCCGGGACGGGAAGCGGGGTCGGAAAGACTTCGATAACCACGGGCATCCTTTCCAGGCTTTCAAAGGATTACAAGGTCCAGGCCTTCAAAGCAGGCCCCGACTTCATCGATCCGATGTACCATACGTTGGCTTCCGGAAGGGCGTCCAGGAACATCGATTCCTTCATGATGGACGACGATACCATCAGGAATGTGGTCGGGTACGCCTCCAGAGATGCGGACCTCTGCATCGTGGAAGGCGTCAGGGGATTGTACGAGGGATTTTCCGCTGATTCGGACATCGGTTCCACAGCCAGGCTCGCCAAGGTGCTGGGCTTCCCCGTCGTGCTCACATTGGACGTCAGGTCTTTGAACAGGAGCGCCGCCGCAATCGTCAACGGTTTCGCGGCTTTCGATCCCGAGTTGAACATCGGAGGGGTGATACTCAATAACATCTCCGGCAGGCAGCATGAGGATAAGCTCGACGAGGTCATCAGCAGATACTGCAGGCAAGAGATAGTTGGGAAGGTGCGCAAGATTCCCGAAAGGCCCACGAAGGAGAGATATCTCGGCCTCATCACACCTAATTCGAAGTATGTGCCAGACCTCGAGCCTCTGGCCGAGATGGCCGAAGGGGTGGATCTGGACCGACTTATGAAGGTGGCGGAATCGTCGGACCCGGAGCTTCCGCAGGGATGTCCCTACGTCCGCAGGGATTCCGGACTGACGGCCGCCGTGCCCATGGACGATTCTTTCTGTTTCTACTACAGGGAGAACATCGAATGCCTGGAAGCCTCGGGCGTCAGTGTAAGGACTTTCGCGCCCACGGAGGGGGAACCGCTCCCCGATGCGGACATGTACTACGTCGGAGGGGGCTATCCGGAGCTTCACGCAGAAGAGATCTCTTCCAATGGGGATTTCCTGGAAGGCATCAAGAACGCTTCACAAGAAGGGAGGCCGATTCTGGGGGAATGCGGAGGGATGCTCTCCATGTGCAGGAGCCTGAAGGACGCCGGCGGACGCAGTTTCGAGATGGCCGGCATTTTTGAGGCGTGTGCGGAGATGACCGGTATCAGGCATGGGCCCGCATACGTAATGGCGAAAGCCACATCGGAGAATCCTCTGTTCGGATCGGACGTCCGTGCCCACGAATATCATTATTCCGACGTTTTCCCGGAACAAGGCGGCCGTTTCGGCTATAAACTACTCCGCGGGTCAGGCATATCAGGCGGGATGGACGGGTTCGTAAGCAACAACACTCTGGGAACGTACATGCACCAGCACGCTCTGTCCTCTGCGGACTGGGCTTCCGGCTTCATATCGAAGTGCGGATGATCACGCCTTTCCGATCCTTCTCATAAGTTCCTGCGACGTTTCGACCTCGCCGTCTGAGACGCTCAGGTCGCTTTTCAGGCCGTATCCTTTCGTCTGACCCATACATTCCACCTCTGCGGTTATCGTGCCGTCCTCGGCAGCTTTGAAGGTGACTTTGATCGGCGTGTCCATACTGATGCCGTCGGGCAGGTCCATCTCGAACTCACCTACCGAATTGCCGTCGATGAGGTCTGTCCTGGGCACATTGTCGGAGCGCAAGGCGGAATCCTCGAAGATCTCCACCAATACTGAAGGCTGCCCCTCCTCTATGGGATAGTAGAGCTTCACGCTCTCGATGGGCAGCGTCTCGTTTCTGTAGATGATGTCGGAGATCATCTCTTTTCCATTGTATTCCACTCTAACGCCGAAAGTCTTGCTCAGGACGTTTTTCACCGTGAGCTTCTGCGTATCGACCCTTTCGACGGATTCCAGGTCTTTCGACCTTGCGAAGATCGCCGCGCCTTTGGCTATGGACCTGTCGGGGTCGAACAGCCTGACCTTGGCTCCGGGGTATTTCGCCGATATGCCGTTCTTGATCTGGGGCATCCTGGAGGAGCCGCCGACCAGAATGATGTCGTCGATATCGTCCAGATTGAAGGATTTGGATGCCAGGACCCTGTCTATGATCTCTAGGGTCCTGTTCAGCAACGGTGCCGTGGCGCTTTCGAATTCTGCTCTCGTCACGGAATATACGGTCTTAATCCCTCCGACGGTCAAAGTTCCTCTCGTGGACTCGGCGGTGGTGAGCCTTTTCTTTATCGATTCTGTATCGATCTCAAGCGTCACAGCCACATCCCTGTCCTCTTCTATCTCTGCCATCGGGATGCCGGAAGACTGCGAAACCTTGTTCTTGATCACGGCGGCCAGAGCCCTGTCCCAATCTTTCCCTCCGAGGAGGCGCTCGCCGTCTGTGGCCACGGCTGTGAAGGAGTTCCCCTCGATCTCAAGAACCGTTACGTCGAAAGTCCCTCCTCCCAGGTCGTAGACGATAACCCTTTTCTTGCTCCCGTCCCCTCCGTAGCCGAAGGATATGGCCGCGGCCGTGGGCTCGTTGATTATCGTCACATCGTCAAGGCCAGCGATTTTTCCTGCATATTTGGTCGAATCCCTTTCGTTCTGACCGAAATACGCCGGGCATGTGATGATGGCCTTCCTGACATCGCAGCCGTGAGCCTCGTTGAAGTCATTGATCATCTTCTTCAGTATCGCGGCGGAAAGGGTAACCGGAGTGTAGATGTCCCCGTCGATGTTGACTTTGTAATCTGTGCCGATCTGCCTTTTTACCGCAGTGATCGTCCTGTTTGACGGATACATGACCGCCATGTCCTTAGCGGGAGAGCCTACGATTATCTCCCCGTTCTCGTTGAAAAGGACCACCGAGGGCGTGGTGTCCTCCTGCTCGAAGTTCTTCTCAACTATCGGGTTTCCTTCCCCGTCGATATATGCGAGACATGAATAAGTGGTACCAAGGTCGATACCTATGCAATAGTCGTCCTTCATTTTTCATCCCTTCTCTTTCGTCTGTATCCGTATGTAAGTGGGTATTAATTTTTTCTTGCCGGGTACGCTGTCCTCAAAACGGTGTCTCCGTCTCGTAGCATCCCAGCATCCATATCAGCGGGTCTTCGACCCTGAACGGGGATATCCCTCTGTTCAGTATGCTGCCCTCCGGGTTGCATCCCAAAGCCGAAACGGCAAAGAAGCTATGCCTCTCGAACCCTTCGACGGTGTCAATGAATTCTCTCGATACGGCGCGACGCAGATATTCGTTCAGCTCTGCATCGATCTGCCTGAAATTGTCGCGGTCTATCCTCCCCCTCTCCCTGGGCATGCGGACCGAGGAGCTGGCGTCAAGCAAGACCTTCTCCTCCTCGTCGTTCTCTGGAGACTTGAGCAGGATATCGCATTTGGTAAGGACCACTGCCAACGGGATCGGGATCTTGCCTGTCGGGGGTATGCCCATAGCGGACCTTATGAGGTCGCTCATTTCCGATATGGACCTTGCCACATCCTGGGACGGTTCCGGTATGTTCTCGGCACGGACCCTCTTGTTCACGTACGGTATCTGAAGCGGGTCGACGAGATACACTATGCCGGATGCGCTTGAAAGGAATGTGTTAAGTCCAACCCCGGTCAGATTGTCGGAAGACCCCTCTCCCGCAGTATCGAAGAATGCCAGTGTGGCGCTGTTCATCCCTTCCCTGTCGGGGAATCTCACGTAATAGATCATCGGCTCCCTGAAATCCTTGATGTTCTCGTACGTTCTCGTGGGAGGAAGCTTCCTCCCTTCCTCGTAGAGACGTCTGTAATAATATTCGCGATATTTCAGAGTGGTCCGGTCGGACGCCGGTGCGACAATGGCATTGAACTCAGGTGCGAAAGAGTTTTTCAAGTGGTTGATCAACACAGAGATATAGTGGCTCTTGCCAGCGCCCCTGGCGCCTATCACCACGAAAATTATGTTCCTTCCTTCCTCCGCTTCCTGCGGGATGGGGCTGTGGCAGACCGGGCATAATCTTTTATGGACGGGCCTGTGGCATATGTCGCAGATCCCTGAGGAGTTCCGGACAATGTGCTGCCTGGTCCTGACGGAATCTTTTCCGTCCGGGTTTCTTCCCAGGAACGTGCTGTTCTCCATGTCGATCTCCTCGTCTTCGGATTCGGACCTGAAAGCCTTTCCGTTTTCCACCTTCCCGGCATCGATCGCCTTCACGAACATCCTGGTGCACGATTGGTTGGTGCACTGGTAGTGTATTGCCCCCAGATCGATGGCGTTGAAGCAAAACGGGCATATGTATGTGCCATCGGTTTTTTTCTGCATATCAGCACCCCCTGTACAGCGGATGGACGAACCTGAAGCTGCTGTAGTCCTCGTCTTTTTCAAAGAACAACCTCATATGCCTGACATCGTCGCCCGGTCTCGCTTCGATCCGGAATACTATGCGTCCTCTGCTGAGCCTGATGGGGACCTCGGACCTCCAGATGACTTCTCCGTCGTTCCTCCTCAGAGGTATGCCTTCTTCCCTGCATACCGCTATGACGGGAGGAATGAATTCGACGTCGCTTTCCGATTCTATCGTTACCCTGATGTTGCTGTCCTTTGACCGGCCTGATTCAGCACTGTACCTGAGTGTCCTGCATGTTCCTGCGACTATCTCGAAGGTCATCCCGCGGGAGGTGATCTTCTTGCCCTCCGCATCATAGACAGCGAATATGGTGACGGTTCTGCGGGGACGGCTTCCCATGGGCAGCCTTATCATCCGTTCCTTAGAGTATGCTTCGGCAGAGACGGTCATCCTTTCCCCGTCCAGATCGTTGGGCCCGCCGGCCGGGTTTCCAGAATCCGTTATGACCAGAACGGCGGACTCGGCACCCTGTGGCCATGACATGGTCAGGATGCAGTCGCTCCCCATAATGTCCCAGTTCATGTCCCTGAACGGTTTAAGGTCTGCCACCAGGACCTCCAGGCCCCTGACTGCGTATCTTCCCACGGGTATCATCGGATATATGTATTGGACGGCCCCGTCCGGCAGGGAGAAGCGTATCCTGCCCTTTCTCTTCTCAATGGGCTCGATCTTTGTCATCCAGGAATCCACATCTCCGAGCTTGATCAGCAGCCCGTGCATCCTGATGCTCTTCGGTGAAGAGTAAAGCACCACGTTCTCGTCGCCCGTCCATTCGGCGGTGAAAGTACCGTCCGCCTTGTTCCATGAGACCTTCATGTCTCTGACGGGGTCCGGGAAGACCGCAGTAGTGCCGGAGAAGACCAGCCCGGAGGACCTGTTGACGCGTCCGTCCGGGGACTCGTACTCGGCCACGAAAAGATAGTAGTATACGCAGCCGCCGCAAAGTCCCCGGTCTTCGATGACCGGCCCGCCGCCCTGTATCTCCACCTCCTCGTCTCCCGAACCGCTTTTCCTCCAGATCCTGACCCTGCTGCAATTCTTGGGCTTCTCGAAATAAAGGCGGAGTCCGTCCTCCAAGGGGTCTACGCTGACGTTCTGCGCCTCGGCGAACACGGTCGCCGGGCCGCACGAAGTGCCCTCTTCCGAAAGCACGCCCCATCTTTTCGACATTACGGTATAGTAGTAGTCCACGCCCGGCTCGGCACTTTCATCGATATAGAAGCATCCGCCGACCTCCGCAATCGGTATGGTCCTCTCGTCGACCTCCGGCAGTGAGAATTCCTCTCTGTAGATGCAGAATGTTACACCGCTCCTATCGCCGGGGACGGCATATCTTATCAGGACCATCCCCTCGCTGACCTTGGCCGAAGCGTCAGCAGGAGGAGAGGGAGCGTTGCTGCCCAGAAGGGACGATATCATGGTGTGGTCGGGGCACCTCTCGGCGGCCGCGACGCAAAGTTCCGTCCGTGAGCGTGAGTCGGCGGCCCTCATGGCCTTTTCGAACAGCCTGTCCGCCTCATGCAGGCGCTTCTCCGACTCCTTGTAGATGTTTTCGATCTCCGGGTCTTCTTCGATGAAGCGCTTGTAGTGCACCAGCATGTCCCGGGTAAGGTCCACGGCCTCGCTGTATCTCTTGAGCCTGTAGGATTGTTCGATCTTCTTCTTTCCGGATGTCAGATAGGCCTTTGCCGTTTCGATCTTCTGTTCAAGGTCTTCAACCGCAGGGTATGTCGAGTAACCCTCTCTTAGGTCCCTTGCGGCATCTTCCGCCGCCGAGATGAGGCCGGCGGAGGCCAGTCCGGCAGCCTTCTTTTCTATTTCTAGGGCCTTTTCCCACCCTGCTTCGAGGTCGAACCCGCATTTCACGCATGCTTTGTTGGCCGACGACTGCTTCGTGTTGCATTTGGGGCATACGGTTTTGATAAGATGCCCGCAGATCGAGCAGCACATAACTTCGTTCCCGGTCTCTACGAATGACTTGCAGTGGGGGCATCTTACCATACTGCTGTCCGATTCGGAGAAATTCACTATGAACCTCTTCCTTATGCAGAAATCCTCCAGGGCCCGTATCGCAAGGTCTACATCGACTTCAGGGTCTGTCAGGTATATCGACATCAGCTCGTCTATGTAGGCGCGGTTCTGCGGATGGATATACTCGTCCTCGATTATTTCGAATACGGGTACCAGGGCCCTCTGGCATTTGCCGTATTCCGTGAGCTCCGAAAGAAGCTCGTCGGATTTCAACGCAAGCTTGACCGCCCTGAGGGCCTGTATATAAGAGTCCTGTTTCGGAAGCACCTCCGGACGCACGTTGTTGACCCTTTTTTCGCATTGGTCGAATGCATCTCTTATCTTTTCCGGAGGGCTGCCGTCGTTAATTTCTCCGGTTTCAATCTCGAGTTTTTCGTCCGAGATCAGATCGTTCAACATTTCCGAGGGGGTGAAAGCACCTACCGCTGTCATGGCCTGGAAAGCGGTGAGCACGGTATCCGTGGCAACATACGAGGGGTCGTGTTCCATCACACCGGACATGCTCACCAGGTCACCGACGCCTACTCCGTCCCATCTGAGTTTTTTCATCAGGGATTCGGCGGACCCCGATACCCTGACGGGGGTCCCGTCATGCAGGGTCACGGAATCCTTCCTAAGCCTGGAGGCCTTGGATGCGAGCAGCTTGAGCGCCTCCTCGAGCTCCTTCTTCCTGAGATCCGGGTCGCTCATCACGTTACGGATGTCCTGAACCGCCTCCAGGTAGCACTGCGACCGGAATCTGCGCCCTGCATCGTTCTGGCGGTCCCTGCTCTCCTCGGTCCACCGTCTCTCCATATAGTCTATGGCCGCAGAGACCGACTCGTTCGAATAACAATCTTCTTTCAGGGGGTTAAGGCCCAGCAACCAGTAGTAGTTCTCCTTTCGGGCCACGGTCATCTCCTTCTGCTGTCGCTCATGCCTATTCCTCCGGAGTTCACAGCGGTTGCGATCGTCCCGAAGGTATCGCCCAGCTGGTCCAGCGTTGTGAAAAGTGCATCCTCGTCGGCGGTTGCGATCTGCCTGAGGAAAGACCTGTCGGCCTCGCCGAACCCGACTGCTATCGTAGTTATCCCGTCCTTCCTGCACTCCATGGCCTGGGTGACTGCCAGGTCCCTGTTTCCCCATTTGCCGTCCGTCAGCACGACAATCATGTTGTTGCCGGCCCTTCCCATCAGCATTCTGCAGGCCTCCTTGAAAGGGGAGGCATCGGTCCCCCTGCCTGCCATCTTAACCTTGATGTCCTCTATGGACCTGGTGACAGCGTAGCGGTCGAGGGTGAGCTCTCTGACGACCAGGTTCTTGTCTCCGAAGACTATTAGCCCGAACTTCGTGTTTGAGTCCGCGACCTCCTTTATGAATCTGGAAATCGCCCTCTTGGCCTTTTCCAGCGGGGCGTCCTTCATGCTGCGCGAGATATCGATCGCAACGACGATGTTCTTCTGCACCGGAGCGTTCGAAGGCCTTTCGTCAGGGCGTCCGCCCATCCACGATATGTCCTCGGGCAGTTTTTCTGATTCGACCGTAAGTTCGCTTCCGTTCTGGAACGCCGAGATGCATACCACCCCGTTCTCATCGTAGTTGTACTCTATCTCGATCAAAACTCCCTCGCCGTTGTTCATTATCCCGGAGATCCTCATCCTTGCGAGGACGACGCAGTCAAGAGGATGTCGTGATTCGCCCTGAAGGGTGAAAAGCTCGATGCTGTCGCTCAGGTTGCCAGGTTCGATCCTGAAGGGCTTCCTGACCGAACACGGGACGCAGGAGTTGCGCTTTATCATTATTTCATTGATGAATTTCTTGCCGTCCTCCCTCACGGACAGGGCCCCGAGGCTGTGTGAGGCCACGTCGGCCACTCCCAGCACGGCGTTGCCGTCCTTCCCGAAGTGATGAGCGGTAATGGCGGCGCCCTTTGCGACGGCAAGGTCGGTGTCCGCGTGCTTGATCACTTTCCTACCGGAGATGCTGGCGAGGCGGCCGGGAAGGCCGGGGAGCCTGGTGGAGCCTCCCACAAGGAGTATCTCGTCAATGTCCTCCCATCTCAGCCCTATGTCGGCCAGTACTCTCTCGCAGACCTCCCAGGTCGAGCCGAAGAGAGGTTCGGTCATCTCGTCGAACTGGTTCCGCGTCAGGGTGTAGTCGGCGCAATCGTCCCCGTATTCCAGATGGGCGCTGACGCATTCGCTTTCCGAAAGTTCCTTTTTCAGGTCTTCGGCGGCGACTATCAGGCTGTTTTTGGATGACATGTCATCCCTCAGGTCGATATTGAAATCGTCCTTGAACTTCCCGCACAGATAAGACATGATGGCCTGGTCCCAGTCCTTCCCTCCGAGGATATGGTTCCCGTCGGTCCCCAGCACGATGATGTTCCCTCTCTCGATGCGCACGACCGTGGTGTCGAACGTCCCTCCGCCGAGGTCGTAAACCATTACGGTCTTGTTCCCCGCCTTGTTGTATCCGTAAGAAATCGCCGCTGCGGTCGGTTCGTTTACCACCTTCAGTATTTCAATTCCGGATTTCTGGCCTGCCCTGATGGTCGCCGTCCTCTGAAGGTCGTTGAAATATGCAGGTACAGTGACCACTGCGGAGTCGATCTTCTTCCCGGTCCTTGCCTCGGCTCCGGCGATGAGGTATTTTAACAATATGGCAGAAAGGTCCTCTGCAGAGTATGTCCTTCCGTACGCGGTCAGGGAATATTGGGTATCTCCCATGGCACGTTTGAAAGAGGCCGCGACGACCCCCTCTCCCCTGGACTGCATGCTTTTTGCGGTTTGGCCCACGCTGATCGTGCTGTCTGCAGAGAAGCATATGACAGAAGGGGTCAGGAGACAGCCGTTCGCATCCGGGATGACTTCAGCACCGGAGCTGCCTCTGTCGTAAAAAGCCACTGCAGAGTAGGTCGTTCCCAGATCTATACCTACCTTCACCTGTGCATCCCGCCATCGGCAATGCCTTAGAATAATTTAATACTTGTCAGGTTTGTACGAAATTCGAAAAATGACCCATTCCTCAAGGTGTTTCAGATTTCCTGAAAAACGCATTTACGAATTCGGCAGCAGACGGCGAGGATCAAAATAACCTGCCGTATGCCCTGGTTCCGTTGATTATCGCGATCGCCGCGACGCCCACGTCTGCAAAAATTGCAAACCACATCCCTGCCAGACCCAAGGTGGCAAGTGCCAGAGCTGCGAATTTGAAACCGAGGGATAACGTTATGTTCTGATATGCAATGCCGCGCGTCCTCCTCGATATCCTGATGGCCTCCGGCAGTCTCCTCAAGGAATCGTTCATTATGACCACATCAGCAGCTTCCACGGCGCTGTCGGAACCAATGCCGCCCATGGCCACACCCACGTCCGCCCTCGCGATGGAAGGCGCATCGTTGATGCCGTCTCCAACGTAAACCAGCGAACCCTTGCCCTCGCGTGCGCGCAGATAGCCCTCGAGGATGTCCAGTTTGTCCTCCGGAAGAAGGTCGCTGCGGAACGTGTCGATCCCAACAATCTCCGCAACACGGCCGGCAGACGTCATGTTGTCTCCGGTAAGCATGACAACGTTCTTCACGCCGAGGTCCTTCAGTTCCCTTATCGCTTCGGCGGAATCTTCCTTCGGCCCGTCAGAAATGGATATGTGCCCGCTGTAAGCGCCGTCGATCGCCACATGTATGCTTGTTGTGTCGTCGTGAGCTCTGCAAGGCTCCAATCCGATCTCCTCCATCAGTCTGGCGTTCCCCGCATGGACGATGCGGCCGTTGACTTCGGTTCTTATGCCTTTTCCGGCAAGGTTGACCGAGTCCCCTATCTCTCCCGGGTCGATCTCACGTCCGTAGCGGTCTATTATCGCGGCAGATATCGGATGGTCGGAGCGGTATTCGGATTTGGCAGCATATTCAAGCAGATAATCCTCTGTTACGCCGTGTGTGTGGATACTGTTGAACTCGAAGGTACCCTTGGTGACGGTACCGGTCTTGTCCACCACTACGGTGTCGGTAAGCGCCAGTCTGTCCATTACGTCCCCTCCGTTGATCAATATCCCCGATTTCGAGGCCCTCCCCACTCCGCAGAAGAATGTCAAAGGGACCGAAAGCACAAGGGCACAGGGGCAGGAGACCACGAGGAACACAAGCGCATGATACACCCAGACTTCGTAAGGAAGTCCGAACAGCAAAGTAGGCACCGCCGCGACGGCGATAGCGGCTACGACCACGGAGGGAGTGTAGTACTTTGCGAAAGCTGTTATGAACTTCTCGGTCTTGGCCTTTCTGGCACCGGACTCCTCGACAAGCTCAAGGATGCGTGCGACCGCTGAATCCGAGTAGGCCCTGTCCGCTCTTAAAGTAAGTGCGCCGGTCATGTTTATGCATCCGCTCAACGCGGACTCCCCCGGAGCCACGTCCCTCGGCATCGACTCGCCGGTGATCGCTTTGGTATCCAGGGACGAATAGCCCGACATGACCGTGCCGTCGATCGGAATGCGTTCTCCGGGAAGAACGATATAACATTCCCCCACGGCAACGTCCTCCGGCCTGACGCCCATTTCTTTACCGTCCCTTACGACCCTTACCGATACCGGCTGCATATCAACAAGCTCGGAGATGGACCTCCTTGTCTTCTGAACCGCCGCATCTTCGAACATCTCCCCTATGCGGAAGAAAAGCATCACTGCGACACCTTCGACGCTGGCGCCGATTATGAACGCGCCGGCGGAAGCTATCACCGTAAGGAAGTTTTCGTCGAGTATCATACCATAACGCAGGCTCTTCGCTGCAGATATCGCAATGACATATCCGGAGATGACGTATGCGACGGCCAGGATGACCGTTGATGCCGTCCCGTGACCGGTATAACGGAGAACAGCGCCCAGAGCGAAAAGAATGCCCGAGATCAGTACTTCCAAGGTGCCCCGACGCAAGCGGACCTCACCTCTTCACAAGACGTGCATCGGGTTCGATGCTTTTTACTATTTTTGCGGCCTCTTCTTCAATGCGGAGCATCTCGCCTTCATCTGCGTCGACGATCAGTTTTTTAGACATGAACATCACAGAGGCCGATCTGACCCCTCTGATTCCGCAGATCTTCTTTTCCATTTTCATGGCGCAATTGGCGCACCCGAGATTCTCGATCGTGAAGTCTGCCTTCATTTTTCTGCCTCCGCGAGATGCTCCGAGGCGAGATCGATTATGGACCCGACGTGTTCGTCGCACAGCGAGTAAAAAACGAATTTTCCTTTCCTGCGGGATTTGATCAGCCTAGATGTTTTCAGTGCTTTGAGCTGATGGGAGACTGCGGAATCGGACATTCCCAGCGATGCACCGATATCGCATACGCACATCTCGCTGGCTTCCAGTGCGATCAGTATCTTCAGCCTCGTGCTGTCGCCGAAAAGGCTGAAAAACTCGGAAAGCCTGAAGATGTCCTCTTCCGCAGGCATGCTATTTCTGACGAGGTCAGCCACGTCGTCATGCGCCACATGGATTTTGCATCCGTATCTTTCCAGTTTTTCCATAATATCACTTAATTGATTATATGTTCAATTGAATGATTGTTCAATTATATAAAGATGTAGAAACAGGGCCATAAGAATATGCCGGTCCAGCGGAGCGGCCTTTGTCATAGCGCGGAAAATCACAGTGTTTCAGGCAATGAAGCTTCGACCTCGAACCAAAGCTTCAGGAGACAAACCGTTTATGGAAGAAAAGCGAAGTATGATGAATAAAAAGTGCATCCTGCCCTCATGAACTCCGAAGAAGCATCAGAACTTTGCCGCGAGGCCGTGATGTACATGACAGGTACGGGAGGGTACGAGAGACGCCCCGACGAGGCCGTCAGCATCTTTTCCCGTGTCGCCGATGAAGGATTCCCGCAAGGTATCTTCGGCCTTGCGGAGGTGCTCATGGTCGGCTACGGGGTGGAACAGGACCAGAAGGCGGCCAAGGACCTTTACGAGAAAAGCGCCTCCATGGGACACGTCGAATCCTGTTTCAGACTGGGGATGATATACACGGGCGACTACGGGTTCCCTGCTGACCCCGAGGCGTCCTACAGAAATTTTTTGATCGCCGCCGAGGCCGGAATGATCGAGGCATATGCATACATTGCGGAATACTCCTTCAACGGTTACGGCACTGAAAGAGACATGTCGGCAGCTTTCAAATGGTTCCTCAGATCGGCCGAAGCCAACGATGCGGTATCAATGTTCAAGGCGGGATACATGTACGAAGAAGGGGTCGGAACCGAAAAGGACCCGGACAAGGCCTCCGAAATGTTCAGACGCTCGGCGGAAGCAGGCCTTCCGGAGGCCCAGATGAAGATGGCGGACCTGTCATTCTCCGGGAACGTCCCCGGAGGCGAAGAGGAGGCGTTCAAATGGTACCGGATGGCCGCAGACGCAGGCTTGACCGCGGCGAAGGTCAGCCTGGGAACGATGTACTATGAGGGCAGAGGGGTCCAGAAGAATATGGAAAAGGCTTACGAGATGTACTCCAGCGCGTCCGAGGACGGGGATCCCGATGCATCCTTCCTGAAAGCCAGGATGGAGATCAGCGGTGCCGGAACCGACTGCGATCCCGACAAAGGAGTGAGGTCCATGTCCAAGGCGGCGGAGCAGGGCAGCGAGGAAGCCAAGCAAGTGCTGGAACAGATTCGAAGGGCTCAGAACACCCAGTTCGTCCGCATCGACGGCGACGGGGAATGATCAATCTTCGCAGTATTGGAAATCAGACTTGGAGGAACCGCAGTCCGGACAGACCCAGTCATCGGGCAGCTCGTCGAAGGGAACACCCTCTTTTTCCTCGTCGTAGATGTAGCCGCATAGAAGACACTCGTATTTCATGGAACGTCCAACGCCTTCTCGGTTTATCTATTTTTAGTCCTCCTTAAGACAACCCGTAGGCTCAGGTGCGGGGGGACGCGTCCTGGTCCGTTCCTTTCGCATCCGAGATCTCTGACGGGTCAAAGTCCGAATATCTTATGTCGGAATCCTTCACGATGAAGGACAGTACAACGGTCACTGCCGATAGGACTATGGCCAACAGCAGGGACGCAGAATATCCGTTGGTGAACTCCGGTATCGTGAGCATCGAGAAGCTGATCCCCGGAGCTCCGGAAGTGATCGAGAAGAATGCGGCGAAAAGGGCGGTTCCAAGGCCGCAGCCCAGATAGATGAACATGGACATGACCGACGATGCCATCCCCTCGTTCCCTCTGGGGGCATGCTCGACCACGCGTCCGGCCATAGGGCCTCCGGCCAGGCCCCACGATATTCCCATGAGTATGACCACCGGCACCAGCATCCAAAGTCCGAAGTCCATGTTTATGAGCCACAGCAGCACGTTGAACGTCAAAAGGCATAGGCATGCGCAAACTGCGAACCATCTCTTGCCCTTCCGGTCGGACCACCTGCCGAGAGGAAGACATACGGCGGCGGTGATGGCCGAAGGTATCAGCAGATAAAGGCCGGTCTGACTCGGAGAGAATCCAAGGCTGATGTCCATGTAGAATGGCAAGAGATAGAAAATACCCATGAATGCAAGATTGTAAATCAGGAACGCCAGTATCATCAGGTCGAAGGCCTTCGTCTTGAATATCCTGACGTCGATGAGAGGCAGATGGAATCTAAGCTCCCTCAGGACGAACAATGCCAGAAGGACCAGGCATACGGCCATCGAAGCGGCGAAATGCCATCCGGCACCGGGGTGGGCGCTTATCTCCAGGCCATATATTGCCGACGCTATGGAGCCGAACAGCAGCGCCGTACCCGGGAAGTCCAAAGGCCTCTTCTCCGTCGGGCCGTCTTTGGGCATTGCGTACATGGCTATTGCGATCGCAGCTATGCCTATGGGTATGTTGATCAGGAATATCCAGTGCCACGAAAGCAGGTCTGTGATGATACCTCCCATCGCGGGCCCTATGGAATATCCCAGAGCGCTGCCCAGCGTGGTAACGCTCAGGGCCAGTCCCAGCTTGCTTCTGGATATATATTTCACGCATATCATCGGCGAGGCCGCGGCCATCATGGCCCCCCCTACCCCCTGGACAACCCTTGAGACCAGCAGCATGCCCAAAGAGTCCGATATTCCGCAAAA
>DAUY01000002.1 GCA_002505345.1 Methanomassiliicoccaceae archaeon UBA370
TTTCAGGTCCTGTCGAGCTCAGGATAATAATCAAAATACTCCGATCATCAATGTTTATTACGTCCGTATTTTACCTGCGCGCGTCTGTCCCCGCTTTCGGCTAGATTGGAAGCTACGGAATGCGCCTCAACAATATCTTCCGGATTACCTCTCTCTAGAAGATAATCCACAAGCTCGCTTTTTCCATATGCATTTCCCTTGTCCGCCGCGACCCTCATTATTTTTATTGCCTTGTCCAAATTCTTTTCGGTACCCCTACCGCTGTGATACATGCGAGCTAGTCTTACGTTCGCGCCAGGGTCGCCCCTTTCAGCATAATCTAAAGCGATTGTGTATGCCCTTTCCGAATAAATGCCAGAATATCTGTTGAGAAGGTCAACGAGCTCGTTCCACGACCACTGTTCTTCGTTTTGAAATGCAACCTGCATCCATTCAATCGCTTTATCTAGATTCTTGTCCGTCCCCTTGCCATCACGATGCATGCGGGCCAGTCTTATGTTGATGCCAGGGGCGCCATCCGATGCAAAATCAGAAGCAATTTCAAACGCCTCATTAAGGTCCTCTTCGGTGCCACGTTCCAACAGGCAATCAACAAGTTCATTCCAAGACCATTCTTCGTGGTTATCTACTGCTTTTCTAATCCATTCTATAGAATAATCCAGATTCTTTTCAGTTCCAATCCCTTTATGATACATCACGGCGATTCTCCTCTGTGCTGACGAGTCGCCACTCCTGGCAAGTTCAAGGGCCCTATCGAATTCGCGAGAAAGATCTTTAGCATCCGCAGTTATATCTTTGGCGGAAGTTATCAACGTAGCAGACTGTATATTTTCATCCCATTTGTTATCATAATCGTCAGAAGCATTCTGTTTCTCCTCGCATTTTAGTGCTTCATTAAGCCACTTCTTACTGCGTTTAATCTCAGACTTCAATTTTTTATGTATATTGTTCCAATCTATAGACTTCGATTCGCTCAAGAGATTGTCTGGAACAAATTCAGAACTGTCAACTAGCAAGTTCCGCAATCCAAACGAATCAACAAGAGACGAAATTCTTGTGGATCCGCGGAGTGGATTGTCAATGATTATAACAGGTTTCTTAAATATAATTGCAAAGCACGCGCCGTGGAACGAATCTGTCACAAACACTTCACAGTTTGCAACGTTGTTTATCCAATCTTCGACCTTGACATTATCTAATGGTGTCAACCCACAGTCAAGGTATCTTTTCGGGTCGGCATATGTGTCTTTAATCAGAGAAATGGGTAAATCTTCACTGGAAGCAATGTCCTTCAATATTTTCGATTTGTATCCGTTAGGATCAAGGATATAGGAGCCAACGTACCTATCGGGGAATTTTATTTTTCCCCTTCTCGAGAATTCAAGATACTCATTCGCGTCAAGAATGAAAACCGGGTCTAGCACCTGCACAGCATCGACATCAAATTCGCGCTTCGACAGTTCGACAGCACTTTTCTCTCTCACAGAAAAATGATCAAATCTTTTCAGCATCTCGCCAACAGTCGACTTGAATTCAGAGGTGCCTTCGAATGTGTCTTTTCCGTACGATGCGGCATATGCGATTTTGGGTTTGTAGGAGTATACCCAGTTTAGACAAGTATGTTCGCCGAACTTCAAGATAAAGTTGGGGTGCAGCATCTGATCGGATCCCAGCATAAAGAGATCGCATTTATTGTTGAGTTCTCTTAGTTCTTTCTTATTTTTTATGTTGTTACACACTTCCCAGCTGGAATATGGCGTCTCTTCAAATGTACGAAAAGGATTGCTGTGAGGAGGCGCTGGAGAATCCTTCCTGCGATCAATTATCAGAACGGATTTTCCTAGGCTCCTCAGGTATTCAAACAAAGCATAATATGTCAAATTGCCACCATAGTTGTGGCTCAGCGCAGTCACGAGTCCGATATCGTATTTTTCATGTAGTGCCTTGCTAACAGCATCCGAGAACTTAGAGTCAGGTGATTTTAATCTATCTGTGAAAAATTTCCTTTGTTCATATGGACCATAATGCCCATCGCTGTTAAACCGGTTTGGCGTGCTGAGAGTTTTCTCTATCGGTATTTCCTCTATGCGTTCCGCGTCGTTAATCAGGCTCTTAAGAAAAGATTCTCCCTTGGGGTTGTTTACTAGCACGACACTGGTGCCCCTGTCATCATCCCACGATGGATTGATTTTTTTGATTCCCCAGAAGTCACCGATAGTGATGTCGCCCTGCCTGGGTATTTTTGCGAAGGAACAACACCTACAAATCTCATTTGCCATTAGATTGGGAGTGTGATATGCCTTTTGGTATGGGTCGCCAGTCCATTTGGATTTAATCTCTGATCTACCTCCCTTGTACTTGATACGATGGTTGTGGGGGTCGTTTCCGAGACTACCGTCTCTGAAGACAATATCTTCTACATCTGTGACGTCAGTGAATTCTGACAGATATTTATGGAACATTTTTATTGATGGTACATTCCCGCATAGGATGTCGATAGTGATCAGATTGGGATATTCCTTGTTAAGATAACTGTTCAGCCCCGCAACCTGGCATGGGCAAGCAGAGTACAGAACTTCAGTACCTGTTTCCAAGAGACTTTTCACCTCAGCGTATGAGTCGCTCGCATCGCTTTGAACATACTTTGAATGCCTTAGGCGGTGCAAATCCTCGGCATTATTTACACTCGTTATTCTGAGGTTGAAATCATCCGTCCAAGCGGCACCGAAAACCACGCCGTTCTTTTTCAGAGTGCTTAGGGCAAAGAGACTGAATGCACCTCCAGAAGTACTTTCTTTCCTAATATCGTCTGGCATCCATAATGCGTAACTCTTTGGTGGTGTGTTATTGACATATTTCGGATGCAATGCGGGGCATCTTTCAGAGCACAATCCGCACAGGGTGCATGATTCGCTGATGCAGGGTTTCAAGTATCCGTCCGAATCAAACGTCATTGATATGGCATCTTCGGGACAGATACTCTTACAGGCGCCACAACCCGTGCACAGATGGTTATCAGATACGTTCCTCATGTCATGCGACCCCTCATGCATGGGTTCAGATTGATTGTTGGATATAAATCTGTTAGCAGAAAATTTGGATACCGGTTATCCATCAATTTAGGATTTGTTTGTCTGAACAGCACTCTGCCGAGCATTTGATCATATGGTCATCTGTATCTTCATCAATTTGCACTCTTCTGAACAATCTGTTGATTTAGTTATATTGTATCCTCTAACAGAAAGGCACTTATCTTCGGGCCAGACATCGACAGAGATAGATATAACATCCGTGCCGTCATAAAAGGTCGTACCCCAAACGAACCTATCCGTTTTGTTCACTTCTCCGAATATGATCATCGGGTCCATGCCACGGAACGAAACAAAGAATCTGAACCGGTGCTCCGGCATCACAAGGCTGTGGAAATCTTTGAACCGCAGCTCTCTCCCGCCGGGCATGCCGTCCGGGTACCCCCAGTCGATCCAGTTTTTCGATGAATCGAATGTGATCTTCCAGCGGTCGATTCCGGAAACCCATTCGTGATCCTGGACCCATTTGGTCGTAGCCACGCGCTCGCTGTAATTGAACGGGTCCGGTAAGGAAGCAGACCTCCACGCTATGTTCTTACTTCCCTGTATGCCGAATTTTTCTGCGATTCTGCAGAAAAGTGCGCCGAATGTCTTCTGGTGGAACGGAGGGTCGGTTTCTTCGATGTTATAATAGGCCCCATCTCTGAGAGATTCCACAACATAATCTCCTTTCAGATCTATCTTGTTTAGAATTGCGGTAGATTTTTTCAGAACCTTCTTTTTATTTTTACTGTCAGAGTTTCCGTAGGCGAACCAGAAACAGTTAAGGAACATCGGAACAAGATGGCTGGAGTATTCCTCGTTCATTTTATTTTTAAGCAGGAAATCAAAAACAAGGTCCATAGCATAGAGGTGGTCTATTGCCTTGGAAGATCCGTTGAACGTACTGCTCATTATCGAGCCTTCCCTTCTCCGGTAATTGTAATTTTTCTCTTGCAGATAATAGGCGTTCCTGCAGCAGAATATGTATCTCCAGTAGAACGAGTAGTCTTCGAAGAGCATTCCCTCCGGGAAGGTGATGCCGTATCTGTCGATGATTTCCTTCCTGTAGAGCTTGTTCCATGCCGAAACATCTGTGTTGTTGCGTATATTGTCGTCCAGTCTGACGTAGCCGGAGAATTTCAGTCTATAGTATTCCTCATCATCCTTCCGGCGGTCCATCATCGCGTCGCCGAAGACGTTTGTTCCATAGAAAACGATATCCGCGCCGCCTATGTGATTCACCGCGTGCTCGATTGTTTCCGGCTCTATGAAATCGTCGGAATCCAAGAAGGCTATGTATTTTCCTTTTGCAGCCTCAAGACCGGCGTTCCTCGCGGACGAGAGGCCGCCGTTAGTCTTGTTGATTATCCTGATTCTCCGGTCTTTTTTAGCATAGTCGTTCAATATGTTCGGAGAGTCGTCTGTCGATCCGTCGTTCACGCAGATGATCTCGATATCTCGGAAAGTCTGATCGATAGCAGAATCCAAACATTCTTTCAGATATTCGCTCACATTGTAAACCGGTATAATAATGGAAACTTGCGGTCCTGTCCCGTCGCCTAAACGTTTTCCTTTGAATATTATGCTCAGAACGTCTTCGTATTCCGAGGGCGAAAAAGTGCTGCGGTCTATGTTTCCTCTGTTAAATTCTTCAGTGAATTCCTTTCTCCATTTTTCGAAGAATTCCTGGTTGAAAGGTTCAGCCAAACGTCCGTAGTTCCATTTGTATCCGTTGTACTGAAGATGGACAATCAGCTTTCTGTATTTTTCGTAAGTGCCGTTCTCCTGTGTGTAGCGCTTGATCTCCTCATACTCGTCGCACACGCAGTAAACTTTTGTTGTTGCGGCCGTCGAGGAAGATCCGCTGCTGTCCACGCGGTAATGTAAAAGCGCATCAGGTATGATTTTGAATCTTTTTGCGAGAGAATAGACCTTGAACGTGAATGCAGTGTCCTGATAGCTGGCCCCCGGCGTCTCAAGGAATCTTATGTTGTTCTCTCTCAGGAAACTTGTTTTGTAAAGGTTTGCCCAGACAGAAGGCTGCTGATAGAACACCCCCCACTCTTCGTTCGGTGCGTATACTTTGTTATGCGTTACCCAACCCAGGTCCGACTTGACATTCTTTTCGTCAACTGTAGTATAGTAATAGAAGTTGCATCTGGAAACATCAAGGTCGTCTTTCACGGCCTCGTTGTACAATTTCTCGAACATATCTAGTTCAACAAAATCGTCAGACTCGACAATGCCGATGTATTCGCCTGTAGCGTTATCCATGGCAATGTTCATGGAGTTGCCGTATCCCGTGTTCTTCTTGTCCACTATCTTTATTCTTGGGTCCTCATCAGCATAAGATCTCAATATCTCCAGGGAGTCGTCGGTAGATCCGTCGTTGATGCAGATTATCTCTATGTCTCTGAGTGTTTGTCCGACGATGCTGTCCATGCACTGTCTAAGGTATTTGCTTACGTTGTAAACCGGTACTAAAATTGACACTGCCGGGCCGGAGTTCATGACGCGTGATGGTACATTGTATTAATAATGTTTTATGATGTTGAGTTAATTTCAAAAGCCAGCAGTAATTGGTTCTGGTCCGAATTCAGGCAAACTCTCTCCAGGCAAGGTCAAGGGAAGACCTTATGACCTTATCCATATCGAAATATTTGTAGCAGCCCAGGCGCCCACCGAAGATCACGTCTCTCTCGTTAAGAGTGAGTGTCTCGTATTCTTTGTACAACTTATCGTTTTTATCGTCGTTGACAGGATAATAGGCATCCATCCCAGGCTCCCATTTGCATGGATATTCCTCCGTGACAACAGTCTTCGGATGTTTCCCGAACTCGAAATGTTTGTGCTCTATAACGCGGGTGTAGGGGACTTCCTTTCCGGTGTAGTTCACAACTGCGACGCCCTGATAGTTATCGGTTTCTTCCACTCTCGACTTAAACAATAATGAACGGTATTCTAGGTTGCCAAACTTATAGTCGAAGTATTCGTCTATCATACCGGTGTAAACAAGTTTGTCTGCAACCATTTTGAAATCTCTGTATTCATTGAAGAAATCACAATTCAGTTTGACATCGATTCCTTCAAGCATCTTTTCAACCATCCGGGTATACCCTCCGATCGGTATTCCCTGGTACGGATCGTTGAAATAATTGTTATCGAACGTGAACCTAAGCGGCAGCCTCTTAATTATGAAAGCGGGAAGTTCGCTGCACTTTCTGCCCCATTGTTTCTCTGTATACTCTTTGACAAGTTTTTCATAGATGTCTGTGCCGACGAGCGATAGCGCCTGCTCTTCAAGGTTCGACGGTTCGTGGTCCAAACGGGGTATTTGAGATCTTATCTTCTCAATAGCCTCTGCAGGAGTTTTAACGCCCCACATCCTGCTGAAGGTGTTCATGTTGAAGGGCATGTTATACAGTTCGTCGCCGATCCTCGCGATCGGCGAGTTTATATAATTGTTGAACTCGGCGAACCTGTTCACATACTCCCATACTTCCTTGTCCTTTGTGTGGAAGATGTGGGCCCCGTATTTGTGGACGTTGATGCCCTCTATTTTTTCGCAATATGCGTTCCCGCCCACATGGCTTCTCTTATCGATAACGAGACATTTCTTTCCATTCGCTTTGGCAACATTTGCGAAAACGGAGCCGTAGAGGCCCGCACCCACGATCAGATAGTCGTACTTCATGTGTTCATTCCCCGCTGTGCCATTTCCAGGCGGTCTCGATGATGTTATCGATCGAGGAATGGACGGGAGACCATCCCAGGACGGATCTCGCCTTTGAGTTGTCGGCCACCAGCACGTCAGGGTCCCCGGGTCTGCGGCCTTCCAAGGAAACATTCAATTTTCTGCCGGTAATCCTCTGGACAGCATCAATGAGTTCGAGAACAGTTATGCCGTCCCCCGTACCCAGGTTGAAGCAGTCGCTGGTTTCCCTTTCGAACAAATATTCTATTGCCCGTATATGTGCATCCGCAAGGTCCGTAACATGAATGTAGTCGCGGATACAAGAGCCGTCGCGCGTATCGTAGTCCGTGCCGAAAACAGAGAACTGCTTTCTGAGGCCCAACGTGTTCTGAAGCAATATGGGAATAACATGGGTCTCGGGATCGTGCTCCTCTCCGATGGTTCCATCGGCATCTGCGCCTGCGGCGTTGAAGTATCTAAGACTAATGTATTTCAGGCCGTACGCTTGGTCGTAATCCTTCATCATCTGCTCGAACATGAGCTTCGTCCATCCGTACGGATTCACCGGACGTTGTTTCTCCCCCTCGCTGATGGGTACTTTCTCGGGGATCCCGTAAGTGGCGCAGGAAGACGAGAATACGATCTTCTTCACGCCCGAGTCTACGACCGCGTCCAGGAGCGCTTTTCCCCTAACGACATTGTTGTCATAGTATCTTCTGGGATTCGAAACCGACTCGCCAACATATGCCAACGCTGCAAAATTGATCACTGCATCTATTTCTTCTGATTCCAGTATCCCTTTTACTCCAGCGTAGTCGCCGATATCCCCGTTTACATACTTTACTCCTTCAAGGGAGGTCATGTGACCGTTGGACAGGTTGTCAAGGACCGTGACCTTATAATCCCTCTTCACGAGCTCCTTGACGGTATGCGACCCGATGTACCCTGCGCCACCGGCCACCAGTATTTTCTTCTTTGATTCACGATAATTATTCATAACGAACACGCCCGCAGCCTCTTTCGGAAGAGATCGACAGGCTGCGATAGTCAATACAATCGGTATAAAGACTTCTGAACAAAGCGGGAAATAGTTTTGGAAATAGGCATATCTTCGACCGCCAGTCTAGAGAGCGGTGGCAAAGGTATAATTGTACAATCCGATTGACCACAGGATGGAGCTCTTCAAAGTCCGTGCTCAGTCCCCCTCCGACGAGGCAGCAGACCTCTATCTGAAGGTAAGGTCCGGAACTGTCGGTTTTGAGAACGGGAGTTGCGTGCTTTCCCCCGGCTCCGAGATCTCCACGGATGTCTACTTTAATATTTTTTCAAGTTCCAAGTACGGAGAATACACCGTGGCGGAGGAAATATCCATTGCAACGTCCGTATCGGGACGGCTGGATATCGAACTGCGTTCATGTTCCGATCTCGGTGAGGAAGTTTTAGATGTAAGACGGGTCGATTCCGAAGGTCCGGAAGAAGTCGATTTCTCATTTAAAATAAAAAATCTCGATGACTCAAGACCTGTATGCCATTATCTGCTGTACCGTGCACACGATAGATCAACGGTTCACTCGTTCGGATCATACGTGTCGGACATCGAACCCGACGAAGTGGATCTGGGTATCGTGATATGCACCTTCAACAGAGAAGAGCGCGTCTTAAGAAACGTCGAAAGGATTAATTCTCTGATATCGGACCCCACATGCGGACCGGTGGGAAAATCTACCGTATACGTCATAGATAACGGGCGCACACTGGATAAGGATTCGGTCGATTACGACAGCGTCAAATTGATCCCTAATAAAAACAACGGAGGTTCGGGAGGGTTCTCGAAAGGGATTATAGAATCAAGAAGAGACAACAAGACCCATATCCTGCTAATGGATGACGATATCGAGATAGATCCGAATGTAATTTACAAAACATTCAATCTCATTTCAATACTGAACGATAGGCATAAGGGAGCCTTCATATTGGGCGGTATGCTGCTCCCGGAATCGCCCAGGATACAATATGAGGCCGGCGCGGAATATCTGCCCGAATTCAAACGCGGAAAGCACATGCTGGATTTATCGGATGCAGGTGCATTGCTACGGAACGACAAAGGTGAAAAGGCGGACTATGGGGGATGGTGGTTTATGGCGATGCCATCAAGCGCAGCAGACCAGCTCCCCCTTCCCCTGTTCATAAAACTTGATGATGTGGAGTTCGGCATCCGCCGTATGCGCGACCACATAGTGATGAACGGAATCGGAATATGGCATGATAGTTTTGAAAGTAAGGCCAACCCGATAACAGATTTTTATTTTTTGAGAAGAAATCTTCTAATTCTATATTCCCTCTATGATGTACATAACGGGATGCAGATTGGGATCGCATACCTTCGCAACATGCTGAAATGTATGAAGCATGGAAATATCAGAGAGTATGTTTTCACCAGGAGGGCAGTTGACGATTATCTTAAAGGTCCCGAGTTCATTGCCAACGTCGATCAAGAAAATCTGATCAAATCATGCAATCCCCACATGGATGAAAACGGATCGAGTGAAAAACCCGAGAAAAAACGCAGGATCGTTTACAGAAACAACATGAGAAAATTCTCTTTCAGATGCCTTCTTTATTTATTACTGGAGAGCTTCAATGTCGCAATCAGGTGGAATAAACTTTCTAGGAGTTACCGTGACAGCATGGAGTATCTGACCTCTATGGAATACTGGGAGAGTAAGCAGTGAAGAATACAATTTTTGTTCCACCATTCCCACTTGATGAACCAAACTATAAACATGAGCAATAAGTACGAACTCCGATGCGGCGTCACAGCATCACGGGAAGTCTGCTATGATTTCAAAAGAAGAAGTCAAAGGAAAACTCAGTGAGATGTACCGTTTCAGATACATGTTCTATTCCCTGGTCAAGAAGAGCCTTTTCGGAAAATACAAGAATTCTGCACTGGGGTTTCTCTGGAATTTTGTAACTCCTGCAATATCCATATTGCTTTTTTATATTGTGTTCGAGAATTTTATGGGAAGGGGCATACCGAATTACTGGGCATATCTGTGCGTTGGGATGTTTCCCTTCTCCTTCATGAACACAAATCTGATAGGGGGGGCATCCAACATAACGTCCAACGGCGGTATGATAAAAAAGATGTACTTCCCGCGCGAGCTGTTGCCTCTTTCCCAGGTCGCCTACACGTTGATCGTTTTCTTGATAGCATATTCCATTGTTTTTTTGATAATGCTTCTGACAGGATTCCCCCTGAGCTCTGAAGGAATGCTGGCACTTCCCTTTTTGATAATGACAATGTTTGTCTTCTCTTTCGGAACCATATTGCTGACTTCGGCGATATCGGTGTACTCGAGGGATTTTGAATATCTTATTACCGCACTTGCGAGGGTGTTGTTCTGGGTCACCCCGATATTCTACATGATCGATTCGATTACCGGGATACTGTCAAAAATAATATGGTTCAATCCCCTGACATATTATGTGGTGGGTTTGCAGGACATAATCTATAGGGGAGTAATGCCGAGCAGCGAACTGTTGATTGCCTGCACATTGCTTTCATTCGTAATGCTGATTATAGGAGTATACGTTTTTGAGAAACTCAAGGACGGATTTGCGGAGAGGATATGATGGCCGAGAACGCGATAGTTGTCAGGGACATATCTAAGACGTTTACAACCAAAGCGGACTCCAATCACGAGAAGAGGATCTTCGGCAGGAGCGAGAAGATAACCAGAAACGTGATTGAAAACATCAGTCTCGAAATCAGAAAAGGAGAAGTATTCGGCATTATCGGAAGGAACGGGTCAGGAAAAAGCACGCTTCTGAAGATGATCTCAATGATTATGAAACCAGACTCTGGCACTATAGAAATAAACGGACGGGTGGCAAGTATACTGGAGCTGGGAATGGGGTTCCATCCGGACCTCAGCGGCCGGGAGAACATACACATCAAAGGATCGATGTATGGTTTTACCAAGCAACAGATCGACGACAGAATCGATGATATGATCAAGTATGCCGAGCTCGAGGATTATATAGACCTCCCCATCAGAGTCTATTCATCGGGGATGACGTCCCGTCTGGCTTTCGCGATCATGATCAATGTGGATGCGGACATCATGATCCTGGACGAGGTGCTCTCGACAGGCGACATATCTTTCAGCAAGAAGTCCGGCGCACACTTCTCGAATATGAAAAGCAGGGGGAAAACGATAATAATAGTCTCGCACGCGATGGGGACCATGAGAGATATGTGCGACAGGGTAGCGTGGATCGACGGAGGAAAGATCAGGGAGATAGGTGCGCCCAACGTCGTATGTGGACATTACGAGACGGAGCTGGCGGAGTCTTTCGAAGTGATAAAGGAACTTGCAGAATCCGGAGTTCCCGTATCCCAGAATGCTCTGGGGTGCATGTACCGCGACGGAATTAATGTAGATAAGGATACGGAATCCGCAAAAACATGGTTCGAGAAGGCGGCTGGCTTTGGGAACGAGGACGCGAAGATCAATCTTGCGGACATGCTCATCGGCGAAGGTAAAACCGAGGAACGCGAAAGGGCGCTGGACCTTTACATGAGCGTCGCAAGGAAGGGCAACAGGGACGCTCGTAACAAGCTCTCTAGACTGCTTACCCAAGAGAAGTCCGACATAGGCAGAGAGGTTGCCGAGGATTTCGTAAAGCTGCTGCCACATGGGAGCCCAACTCTGTACTACGAATACGCAGACCTCATAATGAAGACCGCCTGGAATAACGAAGAGCGCTCGAAAGCTCTCGAGTGGTACCAGAAGTCTGCCGATTCCGGGAACGTTAACGCCATGTATCAGATAGCAATAATGTACAGAGACGGAAACGGTCCAAAAAAGGACACATCAAAACATTTGGAATGGCTAAAGAAGGCGGCAGAAAACGGTCACGTATTGTCCCAGCTAACTCTTGGGAATATGTACCGCGATGGAATAAGAGTAGAAAGCGATGAATCGGAAGCTTTCCGATGGTATGAAATGGCTGCGAAGAACAACAATCTTGATGCGATCTACCAGGTAGCCACCATGTACCGCGAAGGCAAAGGAGTAGAAGAAAACAGGGAAGAGTCCGACAGGTGGCTCAGGCTCTATTCGGAGCATGATGTTCTGCGTCAGATCAATATTCTCGCAGACTCGTTCGCCCATTGCAAGAACGGAGTTTACGATCCGGAGATCGGCATGAAATGGTATTCTGTAAACGCGGAGCACAACAATGCCGACTCCAAATATCAGATAGGGATGATGCTGGCCGATAGCGAAGAGGCGGAGAAGAACGCCCCTGAGGCGCTGTTTCTTTTCAATTCCGCGGCAGATAACGGGCACTTGAATTCGGCCATCCGTTTATCGGGCCTATATGGATTGGGTCTTGCCGAAAAACCTGCTTTGGAAAAGGCCATAAAGACGATGGATGGTCTTGCAAAGAGCGGGAACGCGTGGGCGGCCAACATCTTGGGGAACATGTATGCGAACGGCAATGTAGTGGATGCAGACGGGAGGAAAGCTGTAGAATATCTCAAGATTGCAGCTTCATCGAGTCTTCCAGGTGCGATGCAGAAACTCGGAGAGATGTACCGCGATGGCACGCTTGTCGAACGAGATTTCAAAGAATCCGTCAGATGGTTCGAGGAGGGCATTATTTCCGGTAACGCAGGTTCTGCCATGTCTCTGATAAGCATGTACGGTGCGGGAACCGCTGGTAAGGAGAAATTCGATCATGCGCTGAAAAGTCTCGAGGATATGTGCATGGGAGGAAATATTTTCGCGATGAGAACCTTAGGAAATTACTATCTGAACGGAATGGCGGTCGAGGCAAACGCGGAGAAAGCGTTTTACTGGTATATTACAGCTTCAAAGTTTGGAGATTCCCCATCTATGCACGCTGTCGGAGAGATGTATCGCGACGGCAGGGGCACCGATAAGAACGAAGCCGAAGCGTTAAAATGCTTCATGTCCGCCGCCAAGCAGGGAAACGTGAATTCAATGCTTTCCATCATAAGGATGCACGATGCAGGCCATGCAGACTCTGAAGCCTTTGAATATGCCTTGAGACGCTTGGAACAGGTCGCCGAAGGCGGGAATCTCATCGCCATACGCACTCTTGGAAATATGCATCTGGAAGGCAAGTCCGTGCCTAAAGATATTGAAGAGGCTAAGCGCTGGTTCGAAAAATCAGCCAAGCTCGGAGACGCATTTTCACGGAATAAACTGAAGTCCTTGGAGTGAATCAGTTCGGCCTTACTTTTATGGGCACGTCTTCCTTTTTTGGTTTCCCGTTGCATCTTCTCTCTATCTCGGCCTTCAGCGATTTGATAGGGTCCACGCCTATAGGGTCCACGCTATTCATAAGTGCCAGATAGTATGAAACGTAATCGCCCAGTATGATGCCTTTCAATATGCATTCCGTTCTCGTCTCGCCCTCTATCTTTACCGTGCGGAACTCGGTGCCGTACTGCTTCATGGTGAAAACGCTCGCACACACGACCTCTCTTATCGAGGGAATCTGGACATCCGGCATTATCATGACGGGGGCGAGAACGTCATTGGAAGATGCTGACCAGCCGACGATCTCGTTGTGATTGAACTCCGGCATGACGCAATTGAACGCTACCATCTTTGAATTTTCCGATATCTGGGTCTTCCAGCGCGTGGATACCGAGGCGACCGATCTGTCTGTGCATATCACCGGTATCTTGCCGAACATGTACTCTGCAAGCTCCAGCGCGATGTTGTCCCCGTCGCACTTCAGGCTTTCGCTGTATTTCCTGATGCTGTTGAAAGAGCTCACCACACCGAGTTCTAGGGAAGTGCCGGCCATGCGGTCGATTATCCTGCATATGTATCCGGTCATCAGGCCTATGGCCTGTCTGGGCTGCACACCGTCGCACAAGGGGACGATCAGATCCCCACGTTGCTCGGCCATGTCCCAGAGGTCTCCTCCCGATGCGATCACGACAATTCTGCAACCTCTTTTCACGGCCTCCTCGTACATGGCCTTGGTCTCCCAGGTATTGCCTGAATAGCTTGATATGACCGCGAGGGTCTTTTCGGACGCCCAGGCCGGGAATACGGGATATCTGAGAACACATATGTTAATGCGGGAAGCATCGTAGCACATATCGCAGACGATGTCGCCGGATATGCCGGAGCCGCCCATCCCGCACAGTATTATGCCGTTGCAACATTCGAAATCTATATCGAAGTCGGGAGCAAGGTCGAAGGAGTTCCTGAGGTCGTCGACGAACCTGTCCATCTGGCCCTGCAGATCCTTGTAACAGCCCTATTGTCTATTCATTTAGGAAATCGCCCTAACATTAGATTGCATACCGTAATATAAACATAATCTGCTGGACAGCATCAAATGATGATTTTTTAAATGCCGTTAATAAAAATATCATCCACATCCCGACCTTAAGATTTAGCATTGTTTTTCCTTTTAATTCAAAGGTTGCTTTTTCAGCCGTTCCTCAGTCTGTTCATAATGCTGCGGAAGTAGTCCCTGAACTTGTTCTTTATCAGCAGGGGGGCATCCGACATCGAAAAGATCAGGTCGTGGTATTCCGAGTGGGCAGGGTCGCTCGCCCATCTTATTGCCTTCATATTTTCCGTCTCGTCGGTACTCATATTTCTCCAGAAGGAGCGGAGCCATTCCCCTATAGCTTCGTATTCGATCGACGGCACATATTCACCGAAGATCGAGATAAGGTTCTTTGCGTAATCGTCCGATCCTGCCGTTATCATTCCCGAAGCGTATTTCCTGTACTGTTCGGCCGGGTCGTCATCGTCAAAGTAGACCGGCTTTCCGGAGCTGTCGATGCTACGTATCCGTCCTTCGCTGGATGTCATCAGGAATTCCGGCAGGTCTATGGAGGTAAGGCTCAGGAACGCCCTGTGTCCGTCGTGGAATCCGGCGGCCCTGCCGTCCGATCCGGAATAGAGCAATGTGAAGTATATGCCGGTCGTCTTCTTTCCGGAGGCGGTGCCGATAAGCTTCTGGGAAGAGAACTTCTCTGTGGTCGCGTCTACCACGTAGACGTGTTCTTTGGAACCGGTGTATTTTTCGATGTAACGGCCGTATTTTTCGAGTTCTTCGTTCATAAGGGCTTCGAACAGCTGCCTGTTGTCTCTGAACAGGTCTTTCGTATTTCCCCCGAGTGCTTTCACTTGGGGATGTTCAGAAAAGAAACCTGCGATGTCGTCTTCGTAACCGGGATAGTCGTGTCCGTTTATGCCGAACAGTATGTTGAACGTCCTTACCGCGTAGATGTAATGGTTTTCGATATCCCCGTACATTATGTCGTATGCCCTCCGGGCGTTGTACCCGTCCCTGGCGACGAAGAGGAGCACGCCATCCTTATCCGCGGTCCTTTCGATGAATGTGGCGAAGGCCGAATTAACCGGACCGCCGTATCTGTATCCGATTTCGTACCAGAAATTGTCTTTCGGTACGTTCATAGAATGTAGCGCATCCATAGCGACGGTCACCGAACGGCCGAGGCTCCTATTCCTTCTGTAATATCTGTACTCTCTTTTGTGTTCCGAAAAGTAGCGGTCTATTACCTTGGGATACTTCAACGCCCTTATGCCCATCTTCGAAGGAGTCTTCACGTCCGAAACGATGCCGTCGCCTATATGTACCAAATCTTCAGGGCCGATGCCCAGGTCCTCCAGCACGAGGGAAAACAGCTCTCCGGAATGTTTGCTCTTCCTGTGCTCGCACGACACGTACAGATGTTCGTACCCTTCGAAGCCGTTCTTACCCAGTACTTCGGATAAAAAAACCGACGGAAGGTACATGTCGGAAAGGAGCAGGATGCGTTTTCCGGATCTTTTCAATTCGTCGAACACGGCCTTCATCTCGGGGTTCGGCAGTAGCACCTGCCGTTCGAAAAGAAGCTCCTGTTCTTTCAGGTCTTTGAAACGGCCGTCGATCCCGTCGTATATCTCGTCCAGCGTGACCTCTTCAAATTCTTTGGAACGTGAGGTCCTTTCGGCCCGTATACGTTCGGTGGCGAATCCGGGCCTTCGGAGATGGGACTCCATATGGCGGAAGAGGTCGACCGGTGAAACGTAGGGTCTTAGAAGAAGGGTATCGAAAACATCGAAAGAGACGAAACCGTACTTTTCAGTCTCTTTCAGTATATCGGCCGCATCCATTCTATCACAGCCGTGCCAGCTCCGCCCTCACCGACTCTCTGACGGCGCTCTCGGAATCGTATTTGAAGGTCCATCCCTTCGCCCTCGCTTTGGAGATGTCGAACATGTATCTCGGCACGTCCCCTTCCCAGCCGGTGCTTCCCCCCGTGTACGCATACTCCGGGCAGACGCCCATCTCCTCGCATATTATGTCCGCTATGCCGTTGACCGTTATCGAAGAATCGTTCGATATGTTGTAGACCTCGACGCCCCTCGTGCGCTTGGAAAAGTAGACGATCCCGTTCAGTATGTCCGATATGTGGGCGTACTGCTTCTCCTGCTTGCCGTCCCCCAGTATCTCCAGCTTCTCGGGGTCGTTCTTTATCTTGTTCATGAAGTCGAACGTTACGCCGTGGGTCATTTTAGGTCCCACAACGTTCGGAAGGCGGAATATCAGGGCGTCGAACCCGTTCAGCGAAGAGTATGCCTTGATCAGCGACTCGGACGCCAGCTTGTACGCCCCGTAGTATGAGACGGGACGCAGGTCCCCCATGTCCTCCCTCAGCAGGCCCTCCCTGTTTCCGTACACCGCGGAGGACGAAGAGAAGAACAGCTTCCCGATCCCGTTGAGCCTGATGCACTCGAGGACCGACCTGGTGGTTAGAAAGGTCTGCTGGAACTCCAAGATAGCAAGCTCTTCCCTCGGACGGACGTCGGTGTTGGCGGCAAGATGGAATACGGCGTCGCATCCTTTTCCGACCTTCGCAAGCTCTTCAACGTCGGTGACGTCGATGGCCACAGACCTGAACCATTCGTTCTTCGGCCTGTAGCCGGGACCGCGGTCCGCCGAAACGACGTTCCAGCCGTCCCTCAGCAGGCGGTCGATCAGATGATGGCCGATGAAGCCCGAACCTCCGGTTACAAGTGCTTTCATCTTTTTTTGAGCCTCCCGCCGAATACCTTGCCGTTCCTGTAATAGAAGAACTTCAGAAAAATGTTTATCGCGGTGTAGTAAGAGGACGGCCAAACGCTTAGCCAAACATATTCCGGCGACAGAGGGTCGCTGAGCTCTTTCTTCATCATTTTCCTGCATTCCTCGCTTTTTATGTAGTTCATGAAGTGCCCCAGGTCCATATGGGCGGCCGAACGCACCCTCATCAGCGCGGACCTTCTTCCGAACTCCTTTCCGAACTCATCGTCTTCGGAATCGAAATGCACGTTCAGATCGGAGTACACTTCCACCTCGCAGGCCCCCCTTACGTTCTGCTTCGTGAAGCAGATCGAAGAGGGGTTCTGATAGTAAAGATACATCGGTTTGTCGCAGTAGCAGTAGGTGCCGCATTTTTCCAGGACGCGGTAGATGAAATCTATGTCTTCGGCGTAGCTTCCCTCGATGAATCTTAGTCCGTTATCCTTGAGGAATTTTCTTCGCAGGAGCATAGACCAAGCAGTCACGGGGACCATCTCGTAAGCACGGAATCGCAACGCCTCCTTTCCCGTTGCTACGGTGATGCGGGCGTCCCACGCAGGCTCCCTGTATTTCACGTCCGTAGAACGCACGAAGTTGCACTGGCACACGTCGGCCCGATACTTTTCGGCCATGCCGAACATGGTCCTCATGAAGTCCGGGTACGGGACATCGTCCGCGTCCAGGAACCAGACGTAATCGCCCAGGGCCGCGTCGAGACCGAGATTCCGGGCCTCCCCCAAAACACCTGCCCCTCTCTGGATTATAATACGGTGCTCGCCCAGTACGCTGGTCATTTCACGTATCTTCTCAAGGGAGTCGTCCGTGGTCTTGATGTCAACGACGAAGATGACCTCCATCCCGTCGAAATCCTGGGCCCTGAGAGCCTTTGAAACCCTCTCGATGGACCCCGATTCGTTGTATACGGGGATGACTACGCTCACTCTTGCCAACAGGACACCAGCGGAGGGCTATACGGAATCCCAGTTTATAGTTTGTTCAGAAACCTCCCGTAGTGCGGAACTATCGGGAGATAATATAAACCGAACAACACATTGAGGTGCCAGTGTTTACGTGACCCAACTGATTGTTATGAGGCGCTATCCGGACACGGAGACCAAGGGCACAGGCATAGGGGCCTACTCGGATATGCTGGATTCCATGCTGGACGAGAACGGCGTGGACCACGAGAACGTATACTTCAAACTGTCCACCGACGAGGGGTACCTCAAATGCCTGAGGCTCGGCTTCATCCGTCCGCCCCTGCTCCTCAGAAAGACGGACTGTCAGATCTATCATGCCACCGACGAGCTCTGTTGCATGCCTTTCCCGCGCATCAAGGGGAAGAAGGTCGTGACATTCCACCACGTTTCGAAGAACAGGGAGGGCCGTTCCCCGCTGCTCCTCGCCGTATGGAAGATCGCCGCGAAGCGCGCGGTGAAGCACTCGGACGCGATAATCGCGGTATCCAGGCAGACCAGGGACGAGATCGTCGGAAAACTTGGTGCCGACCCGCAGAAGGTCTACGTCCTGGAACATGCGATCGACCCGGTCTTCAGAGACCTGGGGGGGCCGAGGGGGAAGATCATCGGCTTCGTGGGCACGCTGATAGAGAGGAAGAACGTCCATGGGGGGATCAGGGCGTTCAAACTGTTCACCGAGATGCCCGGTACGGACGGGTACAGGTTCGTCATATGCGGCGACGGCCCCCTGAAAAACGATCTCGTATCTCTGTCTGAATCCCTGGGCATCGCCGACAGGGTGGAATTCACTTCCGGCCTTGGCAAAGAGGAGCTTCTCGGCCTCTACAACGAAATGGTCGTCTTCGCAAATTCCTCGATGCACGAGGGGCTAGGGCTGACGGCGTTGGAGGCCCAGGCCTGCGGCGCACCGGTGGTCTTCTTCAAAGAAGCCGAGATACCGGCGGAGGCGACGGAGTATTTCGTCCCTTCGGAAGACGAAGAGGAATTCGCCCTGAATATATACAGACTGGCGATGGACGGAGAATACAGGAGATCGGTCACCGAGGGCGCCTCCTTCGGGCTTAGCCCGGAGGAGTACGTCCGGGAGTTGTTCAGGATATACTCAGAGGTGCTGGGAAAGACTTTTCCATGAGGGGACGTCCCCGGAGCGGGGTGCAGGCCGCACAAGGCAATCGCACGACATAAATAACCGTAAATTACTAAATACCCGTAAAGGGTGGGCTCGACGTGAAATTCTTTCATCTATCCGGCATCCGAGGCGAAAATTCCTTAGTAAGCAGGATAGGAAGGAATCTGCTGTACATCTTCATCATAGGCATTGTCCTAAGGGTGGTGCTGGGGCCGCTGACCTTCAGCTTCGACCTGTCCTTCTTCGTCGGTACGGGAGCGGGATTCGAGAGCGGCCGGACCCTCTACGAGGCCGGGAATTTCTACTACCCTCCGGTGTACGGGTACTTCCTCTCGGCGCTGACGTACCTGTGGAATTTCCTCCCCCTCCAGTCGGGCTACATGTCGGAGCTTCTGGTGAATTCCACAGCGGTATCCGATTTTTCACAGGTCTATATCTCATCCATGGCCCTGGCATTCGTTTACAAAATACCTCTTACCGTGATCGATCTAGCATGTTCCTGGCTCATCTACGTCATGGTCAAGGAGAAGACCGGGGACCGGAGGAAGGCGGAGATAGGCTTCGCGCTGTTCTTCCTGTCGCCGTTGGTCCTGTGGTCTTCGTCGGTCGCATGCATGTTCGATTCGTTGTCCGCGTTCTTCATGATCTTCTCCATATATTCGCTGACAAAGAACCAATATCTTCTCTCCGGGGCAATGCTGTCCCTGGCGTTCTTCACGAAGCTCTTCCCGATCGTCATAGGCTTCGCGGTCATTTGCTACATAATATCCGGAAGCGAAGGCAGGTGGAAGGAGGTCTTCAAGAAGACCGCGATGTACGCCGCCGGTTTCGTCATAGCCGCGGCCATAGTCCTGTTGCCTCTGGTCCTGAACGGCGAGCTCTCCTCCTCTTTCGGCTTCTTCGGCGACCGCACCGAAGGCACATCTTCCGGAGGAGGGGGCCTGCTGGACTTTTTCGCCAACCCCACGCCGGACAAGTTCATCTACGCTTTCCCGATAATGTTCCTCCTCATCGCGATCTTTTCGATGCTGGCGTTCATGCGCGAGGGCGACGACGACAAGAAGCTCGTCATGGCCTCGGTGATCTCGGTGTGCACGTTATTCATCTGGCCGCCGATACCCACCTACCCGGTCATCGCGATCGCCCTGATCGCTCTTGCGGTCACCTACTGCGGGAGGAGGGAATGGCTGGTCCCGTGGCTGCTTTTCTCCATACTCATGGTGGTGCACCATATCCTGAACTTCGGCGGCAGGATACTTTACACGCTTGCCAACGAGACGTCCTTACTGGATCTGGGGAGCACGGTAGCTAAGTACTTCCAATTCCTGCCCCTGTCGTGGGACCTGATGTACTATACGCTGCTGGCTCTGTTCATTCCCGGGATAGCATGCATCATAGCGGCCTTATACTCGCTTAAACACGGAGGGGAGGCGGAGACTTGAAGACTGGAACGCTGTACGTCCTGGCGATAGCCGTGGTTGCTTTCATGGTTGCGGGGCAGTTCCTGGCCTACGGGGCTAATCCGTACCATACCTCGTCCGATTCATGGAGCGTCGAAGGAGGGATAGGATACGAGGTAAGCTCGAACACTTCCTCGAATTACGACGCCCTGCTGATCGACACGGGGATCTCCGTTCCGGACGGTCTGATGATCTATAACGACCCAGGCTACGTCTCGCATTACGACGAGTCGTACATGAGCGAAAAAACAGAGCTTCTCTGCTCCGAGCTGTCGCTGCGGAACGTGGAATACATTATCGTGGATGCAGAACAGATACGGGCGGAACTGGAGGAGGATATCTCCAACGGCTCGGCCGACACGAGACTGATCATCCAGGTGGGTGTGCTTCCCGACACGATATACGACGGAGGGCCGGACAGCCTGATACTGGAATGGCTGGAGATCGGCGGGATACTTTACTGGACCGGCTACACGCTGGGATGCGGCATATCCTCCGTCTCGGGAGTGTACGAGAGGGAAAGCGGCTACGCCACCGATTTCCTCGGGATCCCCGACGTGGACGTCAGATCGGACCCGTACATCTCGTCGCTTTACGCGACGGAAAAGGCGGCGGACTACGGAATAGGCGAAGAGCTATCGGTGATGTACAACGATTCGACATTCGGCATTAACACGCAGAACCTGACGGATTTCATCTCGATAGGGTTCACATCCTCCGGCTATGACTCCCTTGTACTGGCCAAGTACCACGGGGGGGACGGCATGATCGTGATATTCGGAGGCAAGCCCGCCATCAACACGATACCGACGATCGCGCAGGTCATAGCCTCCAAGCTGACATACTGCTCCGAAATAGCCGAGCACGATTCCGGCAAGCTTTTCCATTCCGTCAGGGGTGGTACGATGGAGACGGACGCCTCGAAGACCTATTCGCTTTACATCTACGTCGGGACTCCCCAGATATATGCCAGGACGTTCGACTGCTGAGCGGGACGGCATATTTATTTCTGTCGGCGCATTACATAATTTGAAATAATGTCAAGTTTCTGGCAAGCAGGTAAGGAGATGTCAACGCGATGAAGGTGCAGGTTATCAGGTCTCTGAAGGAAGACACGAACAACAAGTCCGGCATCGGCTACTATGCGGACTTCCTAGAGACCCAGCTCACGGAGATGGGATTCGAGGTCGAGTCCATCGATTTCGAACTGAACCTCGACCACGGCATTAAGCATATGCTCTTCGACAACATCCTTGGCCCCATCTTGATGGCGATCAGGGGGAGGAAGGACACGGACATCGTGCATGCGACGGCCGAGCACTGCGCTATATTCTTTCCCTTCACAAAGGCGAGGCGAATCGTCACATTCCATCATGTGATGAAGAAAAACGAGTCGAACACCAGGTCCTGGGGGTTCATTTGGCGCATTTCCGTCATAATAGCAAAAATGTTCGCGGACGAATTCATAGCCATCTCTCCTCTGACCAAGGAGGATATGATAAGAACGCTACGCATCCCCGCGGAGAAGATAACGGTCGCAATGCACCCCCCGAAATCCGAGATGTTCAGGGAGGATGTTCCAAAGGAGGATATCGTCACGTTCGTCGGTTCCTTCACGGAGAGGAAGAACCCCTGCGCCGCGCTGTCGGTGCTCAAGGAGATGCTGTAGAGGCCGGAGTTCCGCGGATACAGGCTGGTGATGTGCGGCAACGGGCCGCGCAGAGAGGAGGCCGAGAGGATGATATCGGAAATGGGCCTGAGCGGGGATGTGGACATGATCCGCAACCTATCGGTCGGCGAGCTCCGAAAACTGTATGGGAGAAGTAGGTTCCTTCTGAACACCTCGGGTTTCGAGGGCCTCGGAATAACCACGTTGGAGGCTCAGATGTGCGGGACCCCGGTACTATATTTCGAAAGCGCCGTGATGCCGTCCGAGGTGATGGTGGCGGCGATACCCTGCCGCGACGAGATTGACATGGTCGACAAGGCATCGGAGCTCCTCGCCGACGGAGAACGTATGGCCAAGGTCATAGAATTCGGCATAGAGTACTCGACGCGGTTCGGAAAGGACTACAGCGAGAAACTCAAAAAGATCTACTTAAAAAATGTTGGTCGGGCGTATAAAACGCCTTAATCGGTTTCAGAGATTGGTCATCGAGACGCACTCGACGTTCTCAACGTTCGCGATAGAACGGAGGCCCTCTTCGATCTTGGACCCGACGCTTTCGTCGGAATCGTCGATGAGGAATCCTACGGACACCTTCATGAGTCCGAAGGCTACCGGCTTGATCGAACACTCTGTGATCGACACTCCGCCGGGCAGTATTCCCGATATCGCGTCGGCGATAGCGTCCATGTCTACCTCGGTCCCAGTCGGGAAAAGGTCATATCCGGCTACGATCTGAGGCATCTTCACACCTCACGGTCCGACGAATCCGCATTTCTTGCACTCGTAGTGTACACCCTGGTCGCGGCACTGGTCGCACCTGCCGATCTCCTGTTCCCCGCACTTGGGGCACTTAAAGAACGTGTTGCCCTTTCCAGTGAGCCTGACGCCGCATGAAGAGCATATCTTGTCTGCCATGCGCTTGCGATACTTTTCTTCATATTTAAACAGAGCACTATAGGCACGGAAAATCGTATCAACGTTGCAGTATATCGCGTCTCATGGACATAAGGCCCGAATGCGTACCCTGCCTGCTGAACAGAGTGCTGTTCCAGGCACGGCTTGCCGGCAACGGCAGCGAGTTCAGAGCGCTGTCGGCCGCGCTGTCGGCGTACGCCGAAGAATTCGCCGAAGGCCGTAACTCCGCCGAGGTGGCAACCGGGATACATCGGAAGGCATATGCGGCAATGGGTGTGAAGGACCCGTACACAGAGCTCAAGGTCCGGGCCGACGAGGTGGCCGGCAGCCTTCTGGAGAAGGCGGCAGAGTTCGTGGACAGATCGGAAGACCCGCTCAGGGCGGCGCTGACGGTATCGTTGGCCGGAAACATCATGGATTTCGGACAGTCGAGCTCTTTGGATGACCCTGACAAGTTCGCAGAGTTGTTCGAAGGGCTACTGGCACAGGGCATAGGTTCCGACGATACGGATCTTCTGAGGGAGACGCTTGCACGTCCCGGCGAGATACTGTTCATATTCGACAACTGCGGAGAGAGCCAGCTTGATAAAATATTGATCAGGGAGCTCAAGAAGACCGGAAAAAAGGTCATCGGTGTCGTTAGAGGCGTGCCCATACTGAACGACGTGACGATGGAGGATGCCATACGTATCGGACTTGACGCAGAACTCGATGGGATCATCGGGACCGGAGCCTTCGCAATAGGCATACCATTGGATGTGCCAGATGAGATATGCGATGCGATATCCAATTCTTGTTTGGTCTTAGCCAAAGGCATGGCCAACTACGAGTCCCTTGGGGACAGGGACATCGGTGTGCCTGTCGCTTTTGTCCTCAGGGCGAAATGCGTGCCTGTGGCCGATTCTCTCCACGTGAAAACAGGCACGAACGTGGTGCGCCTTTCCTTGGTGTAAATTAATATAACCTACTGCGTTCGGGAAGTAGTGAAATGACCAAGAAAATAGACCAGGCAGTCATAATGGTCGGAGGCAAAGGCACAAGGCTCAGACCGTTGACCGAGACCTGCCCCAAGCCCGCGTTGCCGGTGCTCGACAAGCCCTGCCTGATGTATCTCGTTGAATCCATTGCGGCGGCAGGCATAAAAAAAGTCATTCTCGCCTGCGGATACAGGTCACAGCAGCTGGTCGAGGCGATCGGCGACGGATCTGACCTTGGCATTGAAATAACATATTCGTTCGAAGACGAACCCCTTGGTACCGCCGGCGCCATAAAGAAAGTCGAAGATCTGCTGGGAGATACGTTCGTGGCGGCCAACGGTGATGTTTTCGCCGATATCGACGTAAAAGACGAGATAAGGGAACACTTTTCATCGGGTGCGACCGTCACGATGTCGCTGACACCGGTGGACAATCCTTGCGAGTTCGGGATAGCCAGAGTTGGACAGGACGGCAGGATATCCGAGTTCAAGGAGAAGCCGAAGCCCGAAGAGGCCTTTTCCAATCTTATCAACGCGGGCGTATACGTCCTTGAAAAAAGGATCCTGGAAATGGTGGCCGAAAACACTCAGTACGATCTTTCCAAAGAGCTGATACCGAGGCTGATGGAGAGGGGCGAGAGGATACAGGGATACGGTCTGAAAGGTATGTGGCGCGACGTCGGCCGCCCTTCGGACCTGATAGGGGCGAACCTCGCCGCCGCCGAGAGGCTGTTCGGTAATGAAAATTGGGGAGAACACGATATTTACCGCACTGAGATAGACGGCCCGTTCTTCCTCGGTGAAGGATCGAGCATATACGACTCCCGTTCCGATTCATCGGTGATCCTGAAGGGATGCAGAGTGGCAGGGAGCAGATTAAAAGGGTCCTTGGTTATGCGTAACTGCACTGTCGAAGAGGCCGATATAAGAGACAGCATTCTGGGCAACGGTTGCGCGATATCTCCTGGATCGGTGATCGAGAGGTCCGTGCTCGGCGACGGGACCGTCGTTGCGCCCGGGACCAGGATCGTAGACAACGAGGTGAAGAAATGATGTACATACGCTCGAGGGCGCCCTTGAGACTCGGAATGGCGGGAGGCGGGACCGACGTGGACCCGTACGCCTCGCAGAAAGGGGGCGCTGTTTTCAATTCCACGATCTCGAAATACGCTTACTGCACGATCACTCCAAACGACACGAACAAGATGTCCATCGAATCAGCCCACTACGGGAAATACGTGGCCCCCCTGGACGACGGGCCTCTCCCGCTGGACGGGAACATGGACCTGGTCAAGGCGGTGACCAACCACTTCGAGATAAGGGAGGGGTTCAAAATGCTCCTGCAGTCCGACGCCCCCCCGGGGTCCGGTCTGGGAGGATCTTCGACGGTCATCGTGGCCGCCATAGCCGCGGTCGCCGAATGGATCGGAGAGAAGATGACCGGCAACGAGATGGCTCGGCTGGCATATGAACTGGAACGGGAGGACATCGGCCTCAAGGGAGGAAAGCAGGACCAGTACGCCGCGGTCTTCGGAGGCTTCAACCTCATGAAGTTCAGAGCCGACGGGGTAGATGTAAACAGGATAAAGATCAAGGAGCGCACCCTCAACGAGCTCCAGTGCAGGTCGGTGCTTTGCTACACGGGCAGCACGAGGGAGTCGGGCAACATAATCGATTCGCAGGTGAAGTCTTTCATGAAGGGTGACAACGAATCCGCGCTCGACAGGAACAAGGAGATAGCCCTCGAAATGGCGGCCGCCCTGGAAAAGGATGACATAGACGAGACGGGCAGGCTGCTCGACATCGGATGGAAGAACAAGAAGCAGTACTCGGACAAGATTACCAACTCCAAGATAGATGAGCTCTACAACGCGGCCCTGTCCGCCGGGGCGATCGGAGGCAAGGTATCGGGCGCGGGAGGCGGGGGCTTCATGTTCTTCGTATGCGACTACGACAGGAAGTTCGTCGTATCGGAGCAGCTCATGAAGCACGGGGCCATCGTATCCGACTTTCTTTTCGAACCGAACGGCGTGTTGGCATGGAGGAACAGAGATGAATGATATTATCAGGCAGGAACTGAAGAGGAGCGCCGAAGCGATCACAGGCATAGACCCGGAGCAGATACGTGCGGCGGCGGACGCTATGATCGCATCTCTCAAGGCCGGCGGGCAGGTAATATTCATGGGCAACGGCGGATCATCCGCCGATGCCCAGCACATCTCCGCCGAGCTGTCGGGCAGATACATGATGGAGCGTCCGGCCATGGCGGGCGTATGCCTTTCAAACATCGCGCCCGTGACGGCCATAGGCAACGATTACAGCTACGATATGGTCTTCAAGCGCCAGATCGAGGCGATATGCAGGAAAGGGGATGCAGTCGTCGGCCTTTCCACATCGGGGAAGTCCAAGAACGTAATATTGGCAATGGAGGCCGCCAAAGAGAGAGGTGCGACCACCATATCTTTCACGGGCCCCGGGGGAACGATGAAGGACATCGCCGACGTGGCGGTGACGATCAATACGACCGAAACGCCCAGGATACAGGAGGGATACTTCGTCGCCTGCCATACGATCTGCGGAATCATCGAGAGGGAGATGTACGGTAAGAAGGCCGTTTTCCTGGACAGGGACAACACCATAGCTCCTGACGTACCGTACTGCAGCGACCCGGAGGACTTCAGCGTGTTCGAATATGCTCCGGAGCAGATAGCCAGGCTCAACGACGCCGGCTACCTGGTCATAGTGGTGACCAACCAGTCCGGCATCGGAAGAGGATATCTTGACGAGGAGACGCTTGCCAAGATACACGAGAAGATGAAGGCGCAGGTAGCAGAGGGCGGAGGAAGGATAGACGACATATTCCACTGCCCCCACATGCCCGAGGACGGGTGCGGATGCAGGAAGCCGGAAACGGGCATGGGCGTCGCGGCCGTGAGGAAACACGGCATAAACACCTCGGCCTCTTACATGGTCGGCGACGCCGAGAAGGACATGGAGTTCGGAAGGGCCATCGGATGCAGGACCGTACGCGTCGACGGGGGATTCACCCTCAAAGATGCCGTCGACCAGATCCTCGGCTCATAATTTCTTCGTGGTGGAGACAGGGTCCCATACGTTCATGTCGCCCTTGTCCGACATGACATAGGCGGAGGCCTTCAGCCTGGAGTATGCCTCCATCGCCGCGGTCATCGACATCTTCACGGGGTGGAAGCCCATGTCTTTCACCGCCCCGAACATTGCGCCCACCAGCAGGCTGCCTTTCCAGGTAGGTATTTCGTACCCGTAGTCCCTCTTCATGTAGCGCTCGCCGATATTCACCCTCGTGCGCTGTTTGATGAAGTCGGCGACCGTCTCGGGCCCCCTGTTCCGTATTACGGCGTCGGCGGCGTACACTCCCGTGTAACCGGCCTCCTCCAACTTCATGCGCAGTATGTCCTCGTCGGACTGGGTGCGCACCGGCAGTCTTGTGCCTATATCCCGGAACGCCACCAGTTCGCCTATCTTAGGATGCACCTCTGAAACGTGATGATGCATCGCCCACAGCATATGGGAGGCGAATCCGGCGAAGGAATCCTTTCCGTTGGTCGGAACGGGGTGTCCGCCGACGATCCCCACCTTAGGGTCCGAGAAGGGTTTTATCAGATTGCTCAGGGAATTTTCATCCCCGAATGCGTTGTCCGCATTGAGAAGAACGGCGATCTGTGTTTTTTTATTGTCAAGAAAGAGGTTGATCGCGGAGTTCTTGCCCTCTCTTTTTTCTTGGGGTATAAACCTAAGATTTTCGAATTCCGGGAGCAGACCTGAAACTATCCCGTCCGTACCGTCGGTGCTGCCGCTCGAGACGACGATGACCTCGTCGATATCGAAGCCAAAGGTCTTCTGTCCATAGACAGAGCGTATGGAGCGCTCTATGTTGGATTCCTCGTTGTATGCGCAGATCCCGATAGTGACATGTTCACCGGAACTCATTTCAGTCTCCCTGCGACGCGCGCCATCGTTTTCCCGAAAGGTTCGCACTGCCTCAGTACAGATAGTATGACGGTTTTATTAAGTTTGGACTCTCCCGCGTTCCTTTTCCCGAACACGAAAGAGGTCTCGCATATCTTGATGTCCGAAGGTCCGAACTTCAGGAGATCGAAAAGCGCTTTGAAGCCGCGTCTATCCATACCTTCGCCGTATTTTTGAATGATGCTCTGGCAAAGTTCGGTCCTGCCTCCGAAGAATCCGCTCATTATGTCGTTCGACTTCTTCTTGTCTCTAAGCCAAAGGGTCATCGCGGCCATGAAATGGGCCCCCCAGGATGCGAGCCACCTTATCGGGGAGAGAGCGGTCCTGTCCTCTCTTATCCCCACGCAGAGGTCCGCCCCGTCCAAAAGACATTTAAATGCCGGGCCGACGGCCTCGGGAGGGTGCTGGAAGTCGGAGTCCATGTTGATGAAGAACTCGGTGCCCGTCTCCATTATTCCCTGGAAGATGCTGGCAGACAGCCCCCTGTCCCCAGGGTCCCTCTCGACGAATCTGACCATTGGATCGTCAAGTTCCTCGATGAGCTCTTTGGAACCGTCCCCGGAGTTGTCGTCCATTATAAGCACGAAGAAATCGGGATAAAGCTCCCTGAGGTACGATGCCATCTTCTGGATGTTCCCCGCTTCCTTGTAGGTGGGGAGTATTACGGTGCAAGAAGAATCTCCCATTATCATACCTTTATCTTAAACGACTATATCATATATCCGCAGTGATATTACGCGTCGGGTCGCAAGCCATGTACGTTATATCACTTGTGGTTAAAAACGAGTTCGGGGTCATGCAGAGGGTCATGGGCGAATTCACTCGAAACAAGATCAACGTCGAAACCATCGTGGTCGGGAAGTGCGAACAACCCGGCAAATCGAGGATGGTCCTCTCCGTCATCGACAAGGGTGATGCTGTGACGGCCATGGGTCGTCTCGAGAAACTGCAGGACATATATGAGTCCGAGCTTGTCACGGGGGAGGGGCAGTCGGCATATGCGCTGCTTTCCACATCCAAGGGCAACGTCGGAGTGGTCGGAAGCTCCGATCAGGTCGATGAGATAATCGAAATGAGCGCCCCCGACAAGTACGTCTCGGCGCTGAACGCCCTGTAATCACATTAAGCGGAAGGATATAGATGGAGAAGAGCAAATTTATATGGCTAAACGGCAGGATGGTCAACTGGGAGGACGCTAAAGTTCATGTCATGTCCCATGCCATCAACTACGGCACAGGCGTCTTCGAAGGCATACGGGTCTATGAAACGCCGAAAGGCAAATCAGTCTTCAGGCTGAAAGACCATGTCAGAAGGATGGTCGGCGGATGCAAGGTCATGGGCTTCGAGATGGAGTTTGCCGGCAAGACCTACGGTGAGAAGGAGATCTACGACGCGATACTCGAAACTGTCAGGAAGAACGACAAGGTGGACTATGTCAAACCCTGTATCTTCCTGAGCGGCGAAGAGGTCGGCCTCAATCCGGTCGGGGTTCCCACAAGCATGTCGATAACTGCGGTCTACATGGGAAACTACCTAGGGGAGAGCGACAACGGGATGAAGCTCATCACCTCGTCCTGGCAAAGGCCCGACAACCTGTGCGGACCGGCAGGCGCCAAGGTCAACGGCTCATACGTAACCTCATGCCTGGCGAAGAGAGAGGCCATACGCCACGGTGCGAACGAGGCGGTCATGCTCAATTCGGTCGGGCACGTCGCTGAATGCACCGGCGAGAACATATTCATCTACAAGGACGGCAGGATAGTGACCCCTCCCGCTTCGGAATGCATACTGGAAGGAATAACCAGGAACTCGGTCATAAGGGTGGCCAGGGACATGGGATACACCGTCGAGGAGATGGAGATATCGAGGACCCAGCTGATCACCGCAGACGAGGTCTGGATGACGGGGACGGCTGCCGAAGTGGCATCCGTCACGATGATAGACGGCAGGTCCATAGGCGACGGAAAGGTCGGCGAGGTCACCAAGAAGATAGGCAAGAAGTTCCACGAGATAGTCACCGGCAAGGACCTAAGATACGAGGAATGGCTGGACTACGTCAACTGAAAATCCCTTACCCGCCAAAAGGCGGGTCCAAATCATTTCTTTATGAACGGGTCATTTTCCCAGGGCCACGTCTTCCAGCACCTTCTCCAGCGGCCCGATGTGGTTCTTCCAATCGTAGAATTCCGCCCTCGACCTCGCCAGGGCGCCCATCTCCGCCCTCTTCTTTCCGTCGGACAGAAGAGACTTCATGGCGCCGGCAAGGGCCGCAGAGTCCCTGGAAGGAACCGTCAGGCCGCCGTCCCCTACCGTTTCCGGAAGGCCGTTGACGTCTGTGCACACAATAGGGCGGCCGTATGACATAAGTTCTATGGCAGCAAGACCCAGGGACTCGAAGAGAGAGGGCATAGCAAAGAATTTGCATGTGCTCATAAGCACAGCCTTCTCCTCTTCGCTCACGTATCCCTTCATCTCGATCTTATCTTCCAGGCCCAGCCGTTCTATCTGCTTTCTCAGCTTGTTTTCCACAGGCCCCCTCCCGCACATCACCAGCCTGCAGTCCACATCCTCCATGGCCTCAACCAGGTACTCGAGTCCTTTGGTGTTCACCAGGCGTCCCAGCGAGAGTATGAAATCCCCCTCTTCCCCGGACATCTCGGGGAACGAGCTCAGACAGGAAGGCACAACGGTCGTCATTTCGGGCGGTATGCCCCTCGAAACGAGGTCGTCCCTCACATAGTTGCTGACGCAGACGATGTGGTCGAAAGTTCCCAGAGTCTTCCTGAACATGTTGTCGTTCAACTCGGAGAGCTTGGACAGCCACCCCGCCCCCTCTCCCCACATGTTGTGGTATGTGAAGATCTTCTTGCCGTCGTATTTGGCCAGATCGCGGCTGTACGAGGGTGCCCAGCGGTAGTTGAAGTTCACCAGGTCCGGGTTCATCGACGTCAAGGCTTCGATCACGCCCTTGGAAGATACCAGAGGAGGGTTGTAAATGTCGATGAATTTCGATTTCAGGCGAATGATGCGGTACCCATCTTCCGTTCTCTCTTCTTCCGGAGTTCCGGGTAGCCTGCTCGTAAGTATCGTTACGTCATGGCCCCTTGCCGCCAGCAGTCTCGCTGTATCATGCATCCGGTGCTCTATGCCGCCTTTGTAAGGGAAGAAGAACGGGTTCACGTCCACCAATCTCATACCTCGATCCCCTCCTTCTTCCGTTTGAGGAGAGACGCGGCGAAACTTATCCCGATTATCGCGAAGACCATGATGATCGTAAACGTTTGAGCCATGTCCGAGCTGAAGAACACGTAGAAGAACTTGCTGAAAAGAAGTATCACGCCGAATTTAAGGTAGCATCCCAGTACGATGTAGAACATGCATTTTCTATACTGCCAGCTGTCCACCATGGATATGAACGCCCCTGCGAAAGGAACCATGGGGGCGAAACGGTTCACCAGGAATATCCGCTCGTCGCTGACCATTAGGAACCCGATGTACTTTTGGGCGACCCTCTTTATCCTGTCCGGCATCCGGATGCGGTCGACTATCAAATAAAGCAAAGTTATGCCGAGGATCTCGCCCACGGATGCGGCCACCAGAAGCGTCGCTCCGAAGGTCACGCTCTCCGGCATGTACATGAAGCCGATCACGAAGAAAAGTTCGGGAAGCGTGGGGAACAGTATCGCATCGATGAAGAATATGAGCGCTACGAAGAATATGACTCCGGCGGCGCCGTAAGGACCGAAGATTCCGAGCATCCACTCGCTTATGCTGAACATTTTTTCTCCTCCCGTCTCCTCTTTTTTGCCTCGATGACTTCTCCGTACAGTTTCAGGGTCTTTTCTGCGGAACTCTCCGCGGAGCAATCCCTGGCGGTCGCCAGCGATGCTTCGATGACATCTTTGCCTGCGGCGAGCGCTTTCTTTATGGCGTCCGAGCATCCTTTCTCGTCATCGAACAGGAACCCGTTCTCCCCGTCCCTTATGACGCTGGTGAACGCCCGCGCGTTGCGGCATGCGCACGGAACCCCCGAAGCCATCGCTTCCAAAATGGAAAGTCCCTGGGTCTCGAACCCGGAACAGGATATCGCCGCATCCGCGGCGGCGTATGCGTAAGGAAGGTCCTCATCGGGGACGAATCCCAGGAACCTTACCCTGTCTTCCATCCCCAGATCGCTCACCAGGGCCTCCAATTCTTCTTTCTGGGGACCTTTCCCGGCTATGACCAGCGATGCGCCGTCCACGTTCCTTACGGCCCTTATGGCCATATCCAACTCCTTCTCGAAAGAAAGGCGGCCGACGTAGAGGACCTTCCTGCCCTCTCCCAGTTTGTATTTTTCGGCGAACCGTCTTCTGTCGAGCCCGGGCCGGAAGACGGAGGTATCGATTCCCGTGGGTATGGTCCTGAGAAGCCGGACATCGAGGGAATGACCGGCAAGCTCCTTTCCGACCGCATCTGTGGGAGTTATGACAGCGTCCATCCTCTTGAAGACTTTTCTAAGGTAGAACCATATCAGGCATCTTAGTATGTCTTCGGGTATCTTGACTGGAGTGTATCTCTCCGCAACATCTTCGACCATCGTATGGAAGGTCATCACGACCGGTATCTTGAGGTAATGCGCCAGTAAAAGCCCTCTGACGGTCATCGTCGCAACCCCGTGCACGTGCAGCACGTCGAAATCCAGGCTGCGCATACGGGAACAATCCGCAGAAGGGAGCACTGGCACATAGTACCCCTTGTAAGTTTTGAAGCTGACGGCCCTGATCCACAGGACATGGTCGTCGTCGGTCCTGAGGTCCTTTCCGGGGTCGGGAGCCACTACCCAGACCTCATGTCCCAGGCGCTCAAGGGAACTGCGTATCGTAGATATGGATGTGACCACGCCGTCCCTCGAGGGATAGTAGCTGTCGGCCAGCATTGCAATACGCATGTCGGCCGCCTATGTTATGGGATGATATAATTCTTGTCCGAACGCTGATATACGCAAAAGGCATTCGAAAAATTATGGGAGATTGTGCCGAGCAGAGGTCCTCAGCGCATGCCATCGGCGCATTTCTTAGGAGGCCCGTGGTGCTTCTCCTCATAGCGGGGATAATCGCAAGGGCGGTGTTAATCCCTTTAGCCACGTATAACTACGACATAAGTTTCTGGGCGACCACCATCCAGCACAACCAGTCCGGGTACGGCCTCTACGGCCTTTCGGGTTACTACTACACCCCCGTATGGGGTTACGTCCTGGGTTCCCTCGGACTGCTGGCGAACTTCCTTTTCGGCATCGGGTCCTACGGAACGATCGCCGACCCTCTGCTCCCGGTCCTGGGCGCGGAATGGGAGTACTACGGGAAGATGGTCGTCTCCCCCGGGTTCAGTCTGCTCGTCAAGTCATTCCTGGCGCTGGTGGACGTCGCATGCGCCTATCTTATCTATGTATTGGTGAAGAAACTGGGCTACAGCGACGGCAAGGCGGCGCTGGCCCTCGGGCTGTGGTTCGTATGTCCCATAGTCATATATTCATCGGCGGCGCAGGCAACCTTCGACAACGTTTCCATAATGTTCATGCTTCTGACGCTGGTACTCATATTGGACGGAAGGTACATGACCGCAGGGGCGATGTTCTGCCTTGCGTCGTTCACCAAGTTCTTTCCGGCATATCTCATCTTCATCTTCATCGTATGTGTCCTGAGGAGACATGAGGACAGAAGGGCACAGTTGAAGGCCCTCTCCTACGCGGCGTCGGGATTCCTGGTGATGGCGTTCCTCATATTCCTCCCGCAGTTCATGAACGGGACGGCAGCGGAGGCATTCGGTTTCGTGGTGTCCAGAGTATCCAAGATCTCCGTTCCGACCGAATCACTGTGGGGCATAATATCATCGGTCGGAAATCTTATCGTCGTCGTTCTCCAGCCGTTGATCTTCTTGCTTGAGCTGGTAATAGCGTTCTTCGCTTACAGGTTAACGGAAAAGGCGTTCAAGGACAAACTGACGGTCCTGCTCTTGCTGAGCTCCGCCGCGGTCTTCCTCTGGACGCCCACCCCCACATACCTGCTCCTGATACTTCCGTTCCTGATATGCGTGGTCGCCACGGCCGAGACGCCCGAGCAAAAACGGTACATCCTGCCGCTGGTGTCGATCGCAGTCACGGCGACCATTTATGCCATAACGATGAACAGTTTCGGCCTGTTTTTCCAGGACTCGATATACTACGGGCTGGTCTCACCGGAGACCATACTCAACGGGATCGAGTGGCTCGACGCGGAGGTGGCGATCGGGGTCACGAGGCAGACCGTTCTGAACATAGTCATGGGTGCCGCGGTGAGCATTTCGATCTACTCTGTGTTCTTGGCATACATCTGCAACCGTAAGAAAGAAAAATCTGCAGAGGAGGGATGCGAATGAAGAAGAACACGGGGATCATGGTGGTCGTAGCATTGGCGGCCCTCATGGTCGGAATAGGGGAGGCCAGCATCTATTTCGTCAATCCGTATTCCTACGGATCGGAAGTCAGCATAGGCGCTTACGGTGCAGATTACTCGCTGCAGGCCTCTGCCCCGACAGAGTACAATGTGATATCATTCGACAATCACGGCGTCTCCCCGGTGGAAGAGCTCATAGTATGCCTGGACGACAGCGGCTACCACATCAGAATAGTGAAGGAGCTGGAGCTCAGGGGTTTCGAGAACGTGGTTCTTGCAGAGCCCGGGGAGCTTCTGGAATATATGAGCGGCGACGTTTCGGGAAAGGCGATCCTGTTCCCCTTCGGGCTGTTCCCGGAAGAGATCTACAGCGGCAATGCTTCTGATCCGCTTTTCGCTGATTGGCTGGACGAGGGCGGCTCTATATACTGGTTCGGCTGCTCGGAAATCCCGGACGACGCATACCTTTTGCCTTTCGGCCTAGCCGCAGAGAGCTTCAACACCTCTTCGGCCTCCGAAGCCGTCAGCCGCTCGGGCGACATATGCACCCAGCTTTGTCTTAGGAGCGACAACGTATACCACGGGCTGAGGTCCGACATCGGGACGCCCCTCGCCTACGTGTCCGAAAGCGGTTACAGCTCGATAACCGCCATGAAAGCCTCGGAAGGGACCATGGTGTTCATAGCCGGCGACATGGACGACGATTTCGCCTCCGACTGCGCCCAGATAATCGCCGCTGGAATAACCTATGCGACGACGGTCCTGGACTATTCCGCAGGAATAGCAGATGGAAGTACCAGCGGCCAATTGACATACAGTGCCAGCGCCGAAGATAACGTAACTGTCTACGTTCAGATGGGCGGATACTACACCGTCTACGGACAAAGGTTCCAGTCGGCCTCGGCCTGATGGCAAATTGTTATTATACAAGGTTCCAATCACCGTCCGATGTCCGCACTGGATACAGTATCTGTACTTTTGTCTCTGGCCGTGGCAGCAATATCGATCTCCAGCACCAATGCGGACTGGATGTGGCTCGCCGTATCCTTATCGGGGATAGCTCTGGTAATGTATCCCAGGAAATACATGGGAGGCAAAGGGTACAACGGGTTCCTCCTGGCGGCGGCCGCTGTCCCGATGGCCGCACAGGCGGTCCTCGGAATATACATGAGGTTCGAATGGACATACGATCTCTGGACGGTGTCGCTGATCTTCCAGTCCTGGGCCTGCGTGGTGTACGGTTATATGCTGGCACTCATAATAGACCAATCGACCGGGATAGTGCTATCCAAGCGCTGGATACTTCTTTTCTCGCTTCTTTTCTCGGTCTCCGTATCCGCGATATATCTGTTCTTCCAGTTCTCTTCCCTATACTTCCAGGGGGAGCCCGTTTTCAACACGGATTTCCAGGGCTCCGAGATGAACGACATCAGGATATGGATGAACTCGCAGCTGATGACCCCCCCGTCTGTCGCGGTGCCGGTTTCGATAATCGTAGCGATAGTCATGCGTTTCTGGACCAAGAGAACGGAAAAAGCGGAACTTATGAAAGGAGGCGCCTGAAATGGACGCTTCCAAAAAAAGCACGATCTCCGATGCGGTGTGCATAATTGCATTCTGCGTGCTTCTGCTGATGACGGTCCGCTCATACTTCTTCGAGAACAGGCTGGAGTACCAGCTGAACACCGGTCTCTTCACGGCCCTTTTCTGCCTGGTGCCGATGATATTCCGTCGCGCCAAGATCATGACCCTGCCGCTGGTATTCGTGGTCATGATAGAGACGGCGATATTCCTGCACGGTTACGGCGTCCTGTTCATGCAGTACGACGACCTGGTATGGTATGACACCGTGACCCACACGGTATCTTCCGTGGTCGTCGGCCTGTGCGTCTTCTATGCGCTCATGGTCGTCGACGGACACGACGAAAAGGTCATGCTGGGCAAGAAGGGCATGTCGATCTTCATAGTCCTCACGATGCTTGCGCTGAGCGTCTACTGGGAGGTCTTCGAGCTGATAGTGGACATAATTTCAGGCACGAACATGCAGTACAGTCCTTTCGACACGATGAGGGACATGCTGTCCAACACCCTCGGCGGGATATTCGTGGCGATCTACGTCAGATGGTTCCTGGGCAGGCATCCGGATTACGATGTGGCAAAGGAGTTCAGTCTTCATCCGAAGCTCACGAAGTTCGCCGGACACGCCTATCGGGCGGAATAAACTCACCAGTAATTAATTTATATGAGCAACCGATAGCAACCCTGCTCTAAAGAGCCGATGATTGATGAAGGTCATTGACCGGAAAGAGGTAATCTAAATGTCTGTATTTGTAAAGTTTGAGACACCGAAAGAGCTTTCTGACAAAGCCTACCAGCTCGCGGAGATCGCGAGAGACGGCGGCAAGATCAAGAAAGGAACCAACGAAGTAACGAAAGCCGTAGAGCGCGGAGACGCGGCACTGGTCGTCATGGCCGTCGACGTCGACCCGCCCGAGATCCTGGCCCACATCCCCGCACTTTGCGAGGAGAGGGGAGTCGCGTACGTTTACGTGCCCAGCAAGGCCGAGCTCGGAAACTCGATAGGCCTCGAGAAGCCCACAGCCTCCATCGCCATTATCGACGTAGGCAAAGGCAAACAGCTCTGCGAAGAGATTGCCCAGGCAGCAAAGAACCTGAAAAAATGATGGTGATCTGAAATGGTTGACACTGACAGCATCCCCGCGGAGGTAGTAGAGATTATCGGCCGCACCGGGATGACCGGTGAGGCCACCCAGGTCAAAGTCCGCGTACTTGACGGTCGCGACAAGGGAAGGATCATCACCAGGAACATTATGGGTCCTGTCAGGATGGGGGACATCCTCATGCTGAGAGAGACCTCGAGAGAAGCCAGGAAACTGGGAATGAGGTGATACGTTGGTCGAGATAAGAAAATGCTCGTTCTGCGGCACCGAAATAGAGCCCGGTACCGGCAAGATGTATGTGAAGAGGGACGGAACCGTTCTCTTCTTCGACAGCAACAAGTGCTACAAGAACATGGTCGAGCTCAAGAGGGTCCCCAGAAAGACCGCTTGGACACAGAAGGCCGTGGACGAGAAGGCGGCACGCCTGAAGTTCGAAGAGAAGCGCGCTTCCGAAGAGAAGAAGTGATCCCATGGCCGTCGAAAGGACGTACCTGATGGTCAAGCCCGACGGAGTCCAGCGCGGACTCTGCGGCGAGATCGTCTCTCGATTCGAGAAGAAGGGCCTGAAGATCGTCGCCATGAAGATGATGAAGATCTCCAAGGACACCGCGGAGTTCCACTACGGGGAGCACAAGGGCAAGAAGTTCTTCGACTCCCTGATATCCTACATCACCTCCGGCCCCGTGCTGGCGATGGTGCTGGAAGGTGACAACGCCGTGGCGGTCTGCAGGAACCTCATGGGAAAGACGAATCCCCAGGAGTCCGCTCCCGGAACGATTCGCGGCGACTACTGCATGGTCACTGGCGTGAACATAATCCACGGGTCCGACTCGGTCGAATCGGCCCAGAGGGAGATATCGATCTTCTTCAGGCCCGATGAGCTCGTCGAGTACAAGCGCGACTCAGACAAGTGGATATACGAGTGAAGAAACCATTTAACTTCAAACTCCTTAATATATGACGGTGGGGGCATGATTTCGAATGGCAATACGGCAACCGGTCGTCAGCGTGCTCGGACACGTTGATCATGGAAAGACGAAGCTTCTGGACAGGATCAGAGGCACGTCTGTACAGGCCAGAGAGGCCGGTTCGATAACCCAGCATATAGGTGCCACCGAGGTTCCCATTGACCACATATACAAGATGTGCTCCCAGATCCTGGGGAAGAAGAAATTCGACGTCCCCGGGCTGCTTTTCATAGACACTCCCGGGCACCAGGCGTTCATGACGCTCCGCGCCAGGGGAGGCTCCCTGGCCGACCTGGCCGTACTGGTCATAGATATAAAGGAAGGCCTGATGCCCCAGACCATCGAGTCCATAAGGATTCTGAGGCAGTTCAAAACCCCGTTCGTGATCGCCATGAACAAGATCGACACGATACAGGGATGGAACAGCGTCGAAGGCCGCCCGTTCATTCTGGCCGAGAAGGTTCAGCAGGAACGCACGATGGAGGTTTTCAACGACAAGATGTACAGTATCATAGGGCAGATGTCCCAGGAGGGGATATCCGCCGACAGGTACGACAGGATCGACGACTTCACCAAGACCGTCGCCCTGGTGCCCATAAGCGCCAAGGAAGGAGAAGGCATCCAGGACCTCATGCTGGTCCTCATCGGGCTGGCACAGCGCTTCTTGGAGTCCAGACTCGAGAAGAGCGAGGGGCCGGGGAAGGGCACGATATTGGAGATCAAAGAAGAGAAAGGTCTCGGGAAGACCCTAGACATCATCCTGTATTCGGGCACTCTCTGCCGCGGTGACACGGTTGCGCTGGGAACAAGGGGCGCCCCGGTCGTCACAAAGATAAAGGCGATACTGAAACCGAAGCCCCTGGACGAAATACGCGACCCCAGGGACAGGTTCGACTCCGTAAGGGAGCTCAACGCTGCGGCAGGCGTCAAGATCTCATGCCAGAACGTCGAAGGCGTGATCGCCGGCGGGCCGATAATGGTGGTCAAGGGACCCAACGACCCGCTTATCGCATCCATAAAAGAAGAGTCGCAGATCAAGGTAGATGTGGTGGAGGCAGGCATAACAATCAAGGCCGACGCCGTCGGGTCCCTGGAAGCTCTGGCCTTCGAGGCCAAGCAGGCCGGTATCCCGATCAGGAAATACGGCATCGGAGAAATAACCCGCAGGGACATCGTAGAGGCCGCATACGGCGACGTGAGCAACAGCGTCATCCTAGGATTCAATGTAACGATGTCCAAGGACGCGGAGGCAGAGGTCCAGAACCAGCAGATATCCGTTTTCACGAATCCGATAGTTTATCAGCTTATCGACGAATATGTTCTTTGGCGCGACGAGGCCAAGAGGAAGGCTGAAACGGACAAGCGTTCGGAGTTCGCTTTCCCGGCCAAGATATTGCTTCTGCCCAACTGCACGTTCAGGGTGAGCAAGCCCGCCATAGTGGGCGTCCGCGTCATCGCGGGCAAAATCAGAATAGGTCAGAAACTCGTCTCGTCTTCCGGCGGGGAGGCCGGAAGGATAAAGAGCATCCACACAGGGGAGGACACGCTCAAGGAGGCATCCCAGGGGGACGAGGTCGCCGTCGGTATCGAAGGCGTAACCGCAGGGAGGCAGATCAACGAGGGAGACGTGCTTTACGTGGACCTGCTGGAGTCATCGGTGAAACAGCTCCCCAACATGGATCTCAACAGCGACGAGAAGGCGGCGATGGAAGAGCTCATCGCCATCAAGAGGAAGGAAGACGTTTTCTGGGGGATGTGATGTTGAAGCACACGGCCACAAGCGTTCTGAAGAAGGACCCCAGCGACATATCGGGCGACATCTACGCGTTCCTCGACAACCTCGAGGACTCCATAAACGTCCCTCTCAGTCTGGATTTCAAGTTCAAGTTCATTCTGTTCTGCGGGATGGGAGGCTCCGCCATCGGCGGGGACATAATCTCGGACTGCGTGGCCGACTCGGCGAGATACCCGATCAAGATACAGCGCTTCCCCGACATACCCGAATGGGTGAACGAAGATGTACTGGTCGTCATATCGAGCTATTCGGGGAACACTAAGGAGACCCTCTCGATGTACGAGCAGGCCACGGCCAAGAACGCCCAGATAATAGTGCTGTCTTCGGGCGGCGAGATATCGGAGCGTGCCAAGGCGAAGGGGGACCCAATAATCAATATCACCCCGGGGCTTCAGCCCAGGTGCGCACTGGGTTACACGCTGGGCATCATGATCAACGTGATGGACGCTCTGGGCGACCCGTCCACCAAGATCGCGGTCCAGAAGAGCATCCCAAAGCTAAGGACGTTGAGGGACGAGCTCTCCAGCGACATAAGCATCGCATGGGAGGTCGCCCGCAGGATAGATGGCAAGGTGCCGATAATCTACTCTACGACGGACATAGCCTCTTCGGCCCTCAGGTGGAAGAGCCAGATGAACGAAAACTCCAAGATGATGGCTTTCTCCGGATCGATACCGGAGTTCAGCCACAACGAGATCTCCGGATGGTCGGAGGGAGAGGTCAGGGAAAAGTGCATGCCCATATTCCTCTACGAAGAGCGGATGAGCAGGTACAAGCGGAACGCCATCAACGCTTCGATCGATACCCTGAAATCTTACGGCGTGGAACCTCTGGTGCTGAAGATACGTGGGAAGAGTGTCACGGAGAAGATCATACGGTCGGTGATGATAGGCGACTATGTATCTCTGTACCTGGCATATATTTCGGGCGTGGACCCCAGCACCGTCGCGTCGATCGACGAGTTCAAATCCCGTCTAACAAAGCTTCTTACGGTCCGCAAGAGGAGCCGCTCCGCCGGCCCCTCGGGTAAGGCCTGACCTCCGTCCAAGGTCCCAGACTGCGGGACTAGGTCGGTCCCGAGGAAATTTCGTATATAGGAAACTATATAAGCATTGCTAGGCTAAGGCGGTTCTACAGGTGTTCAAATGGTAGACTTCAAAACTATCGTGAATGACGTTAAGACGGGCAAATCTTACAATGTTGCCGTGTCGGGCCACCACGCGAACTCTCTGATTGGTAAAAACATCGGAGAGGTCGTAGACGGAATTTTCGTAGGGCTCCCCGGTTACAAGCTTAAGATCACAGGCGGAAGCGACGGTAACGGTACCCCGATGAGGAAGGACCTCCCCGGCGGGAGGAAGAGAAAGCTCCTTCTTTCGGACGGTCTCGGATTCCACGAGAAATATCCGGGAGAGAGGAAGAGGACCGCAGTCCGCGGTTCCGCGATCTCCGCCGAAATCGTGCAGATCAACATGGCAATCTCAGAGTACGGGCCCAAATCGGTTGAGGAGACCTTCGCCTCCGGCGGAGCTCCCGCGGAGAAGTGATGAAGGTTCCCAGGCAGCCCGAGGCTAACATCGGGATGATCGGTCACGTAGACCACGGCAAGACCACGCTCACCAAAGCGCTCTCCGGGGACTGGACAGACCGTCACTCGGAAGAGGTGAAGAGAGGTATCTCCATCCGCCTCGGATATGCCGACGTCGCATTCTACAAATGCCCCCAGTGCCAGGGCGAAGCAGCTTACGGCACTGAGAAGACATGCAAGAACTGCGGCTCCGAGACCGAATTCCTTCAGGCGGTGTCCTTCGTCGACGCCCCCGGCCACGAGACGCTCATGGCCACGATGCTTTCGGGCGCCGCCCTCATGGACGGCGCGTTGCTTCTGGTGGCCGCCAACGAGCACTGCCCGCAGCCCCAGACCAAAGAGCATCTGATGGCCCTCTCGATCATAGGGATCGAGCACATCGTCATAGTTCAGAACAAGATAGACATCGTAACGAAGGAACAGGCCCTGGAGAACTACAGGGAGATCAAGGCCTTCGTCAAGGGCACGGTCGCCGAGAACGCGCCGATCATCCCCATATCTGCGAACCACGGCGTGAACATCGACATGCTCATCGAGGCCATCCAGAAGCACATCATACACAAGATCACAAGAGACACGGAGTCCGCCCCGCTGATGCACGTGGCCCGTTCTTTCGATATCAACTCGCCGGGTGCCAAACCCAAAGAACTCAGGGGAGGCGTCATTGGAGGCACCCTGATACAGGGGAGGCTGAAGATCGGCGACAGGGTGGAGATCGTGCCCGGCAGGAGAGTAGAGGTCGCCGGAAAGATGACCTACGAGAAGATCGCGGCCGACATCATCTCCCTGGAGGCAGGCGGAAGGATGGTCGAAAGCGTGGAGCCCGGAGGACTGATCGCCATCGGTACCGAGCTGGACCCGTCCATCACCAAATCGGACGGTCTGACCGGAACCATGCTCGGGGCCCCCGGCAATCTTCCTGCGGTCGTCAGCGATTTCACGATGCAGACTGTCCTTATGGAACGTGTCGTCGGCTCGTCGTCCGAACTCAGCGTCGACGAGATAAAAAGCAACGAGCCTCTCATGCTCAGCGTGGGCACCGCGACCACCGTAGGCGTGGTGAAGAGCGCAAGAAACGGTTCCGCCGATGTTGTCCTCAAGATACCCGTGTGCGTCATGCCAGGTCAGAGGGTCGCAATATCCAGAAGGATCTCCAACAAGTGGAGGCTCATCGGATACGGAATCGTAGAACAGTGAGCCTATGGCCACAAACGTCATTTTAGACACGAACGCGCTTCTGATGCCCTTCGAGGTGAAACTCAACCTCGACCTGGCCGTACGGCAGGTACTCGGAGACGTCCATTTCATAGTCCCGGGGCCGATAATCGGCGAGCTCAAAAGGCTGGAGAACAAGTTCTCCGCCGTGGCGCTCGAACTCGCAAGGCGTTACGAGATAGTGCAGACGGAATCTTCCGGAGACGCTGCGGTGATCGAGCTGGCACAGCGCACCAAAGCTTATGTGCTGACCAACGACAAGGATCTCAGGAGAAAGCTGAGGAATGCCGGAGTGCCCGTCATGTACCTTCGCTCCGGAACGCATCTGGTGATCGACGTCAGATGAGCGGGTAAGGGGGGTCTTCGGGCGGGTTTCCGGTCCAGGGCTCCCTTCCGATCTCCTTCAGCCTGAGGCTCACCAGTTCCTTGCCCTTCTCGCTCACGCCGTATATCGGCACCTTGTTCCCTGCAGTGACAACGTCCCTCGACTTAGCCTCCTGGCGTATGGTCGCGGATGCACATGCGGTGATCACATCGCAGTTATCGAAAAGCGTTACCGCGTCACTGTAGGATGTGCCGGTCGTGTGGACGGCCATTATAACGGTGCTGTATCCGTAGGAGTCCCGCGCCTTCACGGCGTCGTCCGCTCCGCATACCGTTACGGCTACAGAACGGAAGCCCATGGAATATGCCTTTTCAAGACCTGCGAGCATGTCTATCTCTGCCGTCTCCGGGTCCAGGACCATGTCCCTTCCCATGGCTTCGATCACCGTCTCGATCGGAGACGTCTCCACTATGGCGGATATGCGCCCGCACATCCCCTGTACTATCTCGGGGTCCGTGACCACGGCGGTTCCGCACCCGTCGGCAGCAATCACTGCGGCATCGATGGCGCCGTGCTTGAGCGCCGTGCCCAGTATCTCGGATATCCCGAAGGACAGGAAGTCCGGCATCCTTACTTTTCGTTCCTCGGAGAACAGGCCGAAGTCCTCCATACGGAATTCTATGTTGTCGCGTACGGACCCGGCGTTCAACTCGTCGATGCCACGGTGCTTGCCGAACAGAGGACACTTTTTTATCTGAGGCTCTCCGACCTCGACTATACTGCCGTTTTCGACAACCACTCTGGTCTTCCCGAGGCACTCGGTCACGTGTCTGGACATTTTCATCAGTCCGAAACAACTATCTTCTGTATGACGACGTCCTTGACCGGGCGGTCGTTCCTTCCTGTCTTTACCTTGCTGATGGCGTCGACCACATCCATTCCCTTGACTACCTCTCCGAAGACAGGATGGGCGTAGGGGGTGGATTTGTTCTCCATGTCGAGATAGGTGTTATCGACCAGGTTTATGAAGAACTGGCTGCCGCCTGTGTTGGGGCGCCCGGTGTTGGCCATCGCTATGGTACCCCGGACATTGGAGTGACCTTTGCCGAACTCATCCTTGATGGTGTATCCGGGGCCTCCGGTGCCGGTTCCTTGGGGGCAGCCGCCCTGGATCATGAAGCCGTCTATGATTCTGTGGAAAACGATCCCGTCGTAGAATCCGTCCTTTGCGAGTTTGATGAAATTTCCTGTGGTTATCGGCATATCCGTGTACATTCTCAATATGATGTTGCCCATGCTTGTTTGCAACGTAACGTCGGTCATGGACGTTGATGTCCGACGTGCAATAAAAACTGTTGCCGTATCATCGATGGAAAAAGAACCAAGGATAAATACAGGTCGGAATGTATCAGAAAACATGACCAGCGGGGTGCTGACGGTTATAGGATGTCCTATACTCGAGGACGAGCTCGTATACAGTCTCCGGAACGATACCGAGGATAAGGACATCTACCTGGTCGAGGCCGAGCCTTCGAAGAGCTTGAAGGCGAAGCTCGGCCGATATGGAATCACCTATAACGAGATCGACGGCCTGGCATTCAACAACGGTCTCGAGAGATTCGATCCCTCGCGTTTCTCGATAGTCATCAAAATGTTAAATCTGGGTCTTCACGCCGAGCCCAAGGACCTCAGGGCGAAGATCGAGGAGGAGATCGCCGATGCGTCGGCTTCAAGCGGAGCGATCGCAGTCTATTACGGAATGTGCGGGAACTATGGGTGGGACATATCCGAATGGGCGAAGAAGAAAGGACTCTGTCCCGTGGTCGTCTTCAGGGACCAGGTCGGCAGGGTATGCGACGACTGCGTCGGCGTTGCCGTCGGAGGGCTCGACAAGTACCGCGAACTCATCAAAGCTCACACGGGCCAGATGCTGTTCACGCCCGCGGTGGCTACGAACTGGGAGGACTTCATGGCATCCAACGAGATGTTCAAAGGCATGCCCGAGGGTGACAAGGACATGATGAAGTGGATCTTCGACCTGTGCGGATACGACACAGTGGTGAAGATAGACACGGGGCTGGGCGACAGAGCGGACATGGACCGCGCCACCGAAGACTTCGCCAAGACCTACGACTTCAAAATAATCGAAGGAGACAAGAAGTGGCCATGCACCTATCCCGCGGAGAAGATATACAGCGACGCTAAGCGGATATTGGGATCTTGAAAGGGAATACTGCGGCAGGTCATTTGTCTAAATGTCCGACAGGATCAGTCGGATTGCGGGCTCCCTTTTTCTTGTTATCGAAGAAGATCTTGCTTAACCTATTGATCACAATTGCAATTATCAGGGACAATATCAAGCTGGATATGAAACATAGGAGCATATCGGAGAACCATGTCGCGGAAACAAAGATCATCATCGCATGAATCAAATAGAATTCATACGAAATATTTCCAAATAGATTGGTCAAGGGAGCGATAGTGTCCATTCCTGCCAAAACGAGGAATATGGTCATTACAGGCATTACGGTGATAATGTTAGGTCCGAGTTGCAATGATGTTTCGAGGGAGTAATAGACTATGTTGCAGAGCAGCAAGGAAACGAGCCACTTGCCAACGCCGGTTTTTCTGCCGAGAAGAGACAATATAACCAAAAGTGAAACGAACAGGCACTGCAGATTTCCGTATATCAAACCGGAATACCAAGGCAATCTGAACATTTTCATGTAATAGGCAAATATAAGTGAGATCATCACCGATACGATTAAAATAGTATGCGGTTTGATCGACTCAATCTTTTCTCTGAAATATGAAAGTATCAGCCCGGCCGGGAACATCATTCCGGACCCGTACCACATCCCTTGCTGCTGAGACAATAATATCATCAGCAATGCCACCGCCGCGGAAACGGCAACGATGGCCCATCTGACGCTCAAATGCTTGAAGGCAAGGTAAAAGAACAGATAGAAAAAATCAGCTCGACGACAAACCAAGATACGGTCGTAGTCGTTCCGCCGGAGATGATATCGAACAAATAGGTATGTTCGCCCAGGATCGAATGGTTGTCGAACACTATCCACTTGGCAATTAGTACGATAATCCCGGCGATCCATACAGGGACCAACAGTCTGGCTGTCTTTTTGCCGACGAATTCATCCAGGTAATTCTCTTTTCTTTTAAAGCTCTCGAGAAGCCCAAAGCCGGAAAGCATGAAAAACGCGCCAACAAAGGTATGTCCGATGTCTGGTTTTATCTCGGTGGGGAAAAAGTTGCAAAAGTGAAAAAGGAAAACACCCAAAATTAGCATGCCTCTGAGCCGGTTTGTTCTCTTGAACGAGAAAGCGCTCTCTGATTCCGGCATCGATGACATATTGTTCTTTAATCGACAATATGTCTACTATTTATCATTTATGAAAATAATTACCGACAGTCCGAAGTTAAAAAAATGAATCGGAATATGATGCCACCGGTCCCCTCAAATCACATTCTTTTGATGTTGAACAGGCTTTAGTTCAAACCAGACGGGAAGATTGAAGCAAATATTTTTTCCGGTGCTGAAAATGCCGCTCCGGAGTATGATCTCGGCAGTCTCGGATACCCGTCCGACGGGCGCCGCTCATCCTCTGTACGCGGGATTGAAAGGACAAGCTTCCTTCAGGCAGACGCTGTTCTTTTCCGACACGTAGCACTTGACAGTATCGGGAATATCCATCTCCACTCCCAGATGCTCCTTGAAGAATTCGGCCGCCACGGGTATCGCAAGATATGCATCCCTTTTGCAGCACCTCGGCCCTCCGAACCTGGCGATGTTCGCGAGACAGCGGGAGACCATGACCTGGTCCCTGCTCCAGACCTCTTTGGCAAGGGGCCCGTCGCCGGTGATGACGCTGAACGAGATCCCGCATCCGAGCGCCGCACCGCACGCCCCCCAGTGCCCGCACACCGCACCCGGTATTATCGAACCGCGCTCGTGGGCCTTCCTCATGGCGAGGGGGAGGTCGATATCTCCGCCGCTGTTCTTGTATGCAGTAAGGACGGCGAACGGAACAAGCGAGTGATGTACAGGGCCGTGGAAAGGAACGGCAGGGTCCTTCATGAGCGCCTTAAGGATTTTTATCGGATCCCTGGAGTCGGTGGAAAGGCAGTATTCCATCGCCCTCCCGATGGGGTCGGCGTTCTTCGTATCGGGACACTCATCGTCTATTTTGATCATGGATAGGAAACATGTCATGCGTTTATATAACAGTGTTTATACCGCGGTAACGAGGACGGCCCAGGTTTAAAAATGACATCTCTTTCTCGGATAAAGATAAATAAAAGTTCACATTGAGCGAGTTGTGAGCGAGATTAAAAACGGATTCAAACCCAACAGGCTGACGCTGATCACGCTGCTTTGTTCTTCAATGATCGTTCTGATGGGGGCCGCCGCGGTCGCCCCCGCGCTTAAGCCGATGAGCGAGGCCTTCCCCGACGCCTCGATGGTCACAATATCGTTGCTGGTCACCCTGCCTGCGTTGGCAGTCGCGATAACCGGCATGGGGATCGGATACCTCGCCGACAGGTTCGGAAAGATGAAGGTGTTCGTCGCCTCGCTGGCGATATTCGCAGTCGCCGGTCTTTCAGGATTCTTCCTGAACACGCTTGAAACGATCCTCGCCGGCCGTTTCATACTAGGCATCGGTATCGCAGGAATATCTACGGCTACTACCGCCCTCACGGCCGAGTATTACTCGGGCACAGAGAGGGTCAAGGTGATAAGCTACCAGTCCGCGGCGATGGGCGTAGGCGTGCTTTTCCTGGAGACTTTAGGGGGATCGCTGGCCGATATGGGGTGGCATGAGCCCTTCCTGATCTATCTCATAGGCGTCCCTGTACTGCTGCTGGCTCTTTTCTCGGTCCGTGAACCGTCCAAGGCCTATCGCGGGGAGAGCGTGATGCCCCCCGTCGAGATACCCAAAAGGCGCCGCAAGGTGGCGCTCTGCTATTTGATGATCTTCGTGGCGTTGTTCCTGATGTTCATCCTTCCCACCAACCTTCCTTATCACATGACGGACCTTGGTTACAACCTGACCGTATGTGGCCTGATGCTCGGAGTCCTGGGAGTCACTCAGGCCGCTTTCAGCCTCCTTTACGCCCGGTCCTCCAACAAGTTGAATGACAAGAACGCATACTTGTTCGCCCTTACGTTGATAGGTCTGGCATATTGCTTGCTGAACCTTTCCAGCATCCTGGCGATATTTGCCGCCATGGTCCTCGTGGGAACAGGTATGGGCCTCATCACGATGACGGTCATAGGCAGTCTTTCATACTATTCACAGGCCGGCGGCTCGGGCAAGGTCATGGGCGGTTATTCTGTGGCCATGAACCTGGGTACTTTCTCATCCTCGATCGTGATCGCTCCGGTCATCGTCGCCGCAGGCACATACTTCCTCACTTTCATCTATATCGGAATACTTGTGCTGGCTATATGTGCGGCGTTCGCTGTTGCGGCGATGGTTTACGGAAGCAAGGCCAAGGAAGACAGGAAAAAGGCCATGGGGCAGAGGGGGCCCTCAATGTTCGAGTCGCTTTACGACAGTATACTCATAGCCACCGACGGCAGCGAGACGGGAAACCTCGCCGTACGGAAGGGATTGGACATAGCCAGGATCAACATTTCCAAAGTGACGGCGATCTTTGTGTTCGATACGGAATACTATGTATCGGCGACCGGCAACGTCCCATCAGCGGAGGACATCAAGAGCCTCAGCAACAAGGTTTCGAAGGACGCCATGGACTACGTCCTGAAGGAGGCTGCCGAAAGGGGGATCGAAGTGGTGCTGAAGATAGTGGTGGGGCACCCGGCGGAGGCGATAGTCGATGAGTCTGCAGAACATAGCCTGGTGGTATGCGGGTCCGTTGGACGCACCAGCGTTTCAAGGGTGCTCATGGGAAGCGTGGCCGAGAAAGTAGCAAGGATGGCCGCCTGCCCGGTGCTCATCTGTCGCAAGATGCAATGACAACACCCGCAACTCCGAAAATCAAACCTTTTTATTTTATTTATATATTTTAATAAAAATAAAGAATCTTGTTCACGTCGATCGAATATACCTTTCCAAGGGATTTTTCTGAACACGAGGATACGAACGAGAAAACCCGGCGAAAAACGAATCGGACAGAACGCTTTCAGAGAAATCGAATGAAACGTATCAGCGGGCCTGAAGGGATTCGAACCCTTGGCCGTTCGATTAAGAGTCGAACGCTCTACCTAGCTGAGCTACAGGCCCCTGCGAAACCTCTACAACCTGTTTTCATTAATAAACCTGTCTGTTTTCTTCCCCCAGATAACAGGCGAAACAGGACGGTTGTACAAATGAATATAACCGAATTCACCCATAACAAGGAAGATGACGCAGCTCAAAGTGAGGGATCTCATGACGACTCAGGTCGTCACGCTCAAACCGGGAGACACCGTCAAGCGTGCGACAATCAAGTTCGCAGTCGACAATATATCGGGCGCGCCTGTGGTGGATAACAGGAACCATCTCGTGGGTATACTCAGCGAGGATGATATCCTGAACCTCATAGTCAGGCGCCAGGAGAAGATGGGGGCGGGAGGAGGCAAGATGCTCTCCTATCCCATGGACTCGGAGATAGACAACGTGGCGCTGCAGGACGCGGCGGACGAGGTCTCAAACACCAAGGTGGAGGACATAATGACCCGCAGCGTCCTCACCACCACACCGGACGCGGTAATAGTGGACGTCCTCAAAGCGATGCTGGAAAGGAAGATAAACCGCGTCCCGGTCCTCGAGAAGGGCGTCCTGGTAGGGATAATCTCCAGAGGGGACATAGTTTTCCACATCTACAAAAGAAAGGTCTGAGGGCAAAAAGGATGGGATTATTCGAAGCGCACGTTCTGGCCAGCGGCAGCGACGGTAACTGCACGGTGATAGAGTCGGACGGCGAGGCCATAATGATAGATGCGGGCATAAGCTGCCGCAGGATACTGGCACTCATGGACCAGGAGGGCATAGACCCCTCGTCGGTGAAGGCGATGCTCCTCACGCACGAGCACAGCGACCACGTGTCCGGGGCGGGGGCCACGGCGAGGAAACTGGACATACCTGTCTACTGCAACGTCCCCACCTTCGAGTCCTGCAGTCTGGGGCAGATCGACTACAGGCCGATATCTACGGGAGCGGCCTTCGAACTATTCGGGATGAGCATAACCCCGTTGCCGACATCCCACAACGCGGCGGACCCGAACGCTTTCCTCACCGAGGTCGACGGCACCAGGATCCTGGTCGCCACCGACACCGGGAAACTCACCTACCAGGTGGAACACGCCCTGTCACTCGCCGATCTGGCGATAATCGAATCCAACTACGACAACCGCATGCTGACCGATGGTCCGTATCCCCTCAGCCTCAAGAGGCTGATCGGCAGCGACATAGGCCATCTTTCCAACGTCGCATGCGCCAACGCTATAATGCGCACCAGGCGGGAAGGGCGCAAGATCTTCCTTGCCCATCTCAGCAAGACGAACAACACGCCGGACACCGCACGCGACACCGTCGCGCGGATAATCGGCGAGAAACGCTTCAACATCGACTGCCTGGAGTTCCCTGGCGATACCAGGACGATCAGGGCGAGGGCCTGACCAGCACGGCCCTGCTTCTGGAGATGAGCGCGTCAGACATGCTTTTCGGCATGGTGACAAGGTCTTCCCTCTTCAGGTCGTAGTCGCGGTCCGGTCCCGCGAACACGGGCAGGTCCTCGAGAATCCTTATGAGCACGCGGTCCGGCTCCTCTCTCTCCTCTTCCTCCTGTACGGGTTCCCGAGGGGACGAGATGATCTCTTCCTCCTCCCCGTCGAAGAAGTCATCCGGCCTGTCGTCGAACACCGGGACGTCCTTCAGCGTCTGCGGCGGCTCCGGAGCCTTCGGAACGGGCGCCATCACTTCCTGGGGGGCGTCGATAGGCCTTATCTCGTACTTCACCTGCCCCGTCATCCTGTCGATGGACGACATGTGGGCGTTGGAGGCGTCAAGTATGACGGCGTAATAGGTCTTCTCCTCCGGAGTCAGGACGTCCGTGACGCTCTGGGCGCCCGAGGCGGCCCTTAGGGCCATGGAACTTATCTTGAGCATCCTCAGGGAGACGATCTCCCTTGCCAGGCGGTTCGCCTTCTTGCGGCGCTGGTTAGCCCCCTCGCACATTATGGAATCGGGGTCCTTAGACAGGAAACGGTCGTATTCCGCCCTTAGCGAGACCAGGAGAGACGACATGGCGGGATACAGGTCGCTCCTCACTTCGGAAAGGAGGTTTTTGGACTTTTCCTCCCTGTAGACCTCTGTGAGGTCCTCGAATTTCATCGGCTTGTAGGGTCCCGCCTGCATCGCGATGCGCTATGGGCTGTCGATATTTTATTTAATCGTTCCACCGAACGATGGGAAAAAGGGATAATGTTCCTGGACCATGGAGGGGGCATGCGGCTTTCTGATGTCTCTCGGAAGACAGCGGGCGGGCTGGAGGTGAGCCTCTACGTTTCGCCCCGCTCGTCCGTCTCCGGCATCGACGGTTTCGACGAATGGAGGAAGCGGTTGATCGTAAGGGTCAGGTCGCCTCCTCTGGACGGAAAGGCGAACCGGGAAGTGGAGGAGATGATCGGCGGCATAACCGGGATGAAGGCCGTCGTCACAAGCGGTGCCACCGACCGTCGCAAGACTGTGCTGATAGAGGGGGACGCCGATGAGGCGGCGGAACGGCTCGGTGGCGCCTTATGAGCGATGCCGAAAGGTACGAGGGGATCATGGAGGCCCTCCGTGTGCTGGAGGAGATGTCCTGGGAACGGGTGATATTGGTGGAGGGCCGAAGGGACGTGACCGCGCTGGAGCATCTCGGCATATTCGGGGACGTCTTCACCGTCCAAGCGTCCGGCGGTCCGGTAAAAGCCGCAGAATATGTGGCAGGCAGAGGGAAGAAGGCCGTCATACTGACCGACTGGGACAGGAAAGGCGACATAATAGCCTCCGACCTGGAGGTCCATCTGAGCGCTCTCGACGTGCAGTACGACACATCCGTCAGAAGCAGACTGGCGGACCTGTGCAGGATAGACATCAAGGACGTGCAGTCCCTGGACGAACTGGTACACAGACTCGAGACGGCATGAAGTAATATATTCAGTAAATCATATTGAACCGTTCAGGATGGCAGGCCGTTTCATTGTTTTCGAAGGCATCGACGGTGCGGGCAAAAGCACTTTGATAGATGAAGTTTCAAAAAAATTGGGTTCGGCAGGCATCAAGACCGTCGTCACCGCAGAGCCCACCGAAGGGCCGATAGGAATGCTGATACGGAGCGGTGCGGTGAAATGCACATCCCCGAACGCGGAAGCGCTGCTGTTCACCGCCGACCGTGCCTGCCACACCTCCGATATAGTCCGGTGGAGGGATGAGGGCCTGACCGTCCTCTGCGACCGTTATTACGCCTCGACCGTAGCGTACCAGTCCGCAGGACTCGACGGAACGGCGTCGGGCAAGGAATGGCTCATGGACATCAACCGTCCCGTGACGGTCGAACCGGACATGACGATACTTCTCGACATCGACCCCGAGGTGGGGATGCGCCGGGTGGGGCAACGCGGAGCGAAGAGCAAATACGAGGTCACCGAGTACCTCGGCAGAGTGCGCTCCAATTATCTGGATATAGCAAGGGAAAGAGGATTCCGCGTAATAGACGCTTCTCGTCCGAGGGACGAGTTACTTAGAGAAACGATGAAAATCTTAGGTGAGTGAAATGCATCCGTCTGAAGAGATCTATTGTGAGAAGAGCAACAGGCTGAAGGGAAAGACAGTAGTGCTCGGGATAACAGGCAGCATAGCCGCAACGGAATGTTTCTCCACCATACGGGAGCTGATACGGCACGGCGCCACGGTAATACCGGTTATGACCTCGGCCGCCTGCGACATCGTCACCGAGCAGAGCATCGAGTTCGCTTCCGGAAAAAAACCGATAACGCGGCTGACGGGACAGACCGAGCACGTTAAGCTGATGGGCGACACCCGTACCGCCGACCTTCTGATGATATACCCGGCAACGGCGAACACCATATCCAAGATAGCCAACGGGATCGACGACACCACCGTGACGTCGATGGCCACCGTGGCGCTGGGAAACGGCATACCGGTCGCGGTAGCCCCTGCCATGCACGAGTCCATGCTGAGGAACCCGGCCGTCAAAGCGAACGTTGAGAAACTGAAGCAGATGGGCGTGAAGTTCATAGGTCCACACTCCGACGGGGTCAGGGCCAAGGTGGCCTCGAGGGAGGAGGTGGTCGCATGGGCGTTCAAACTCCTCTGCGGCAACGACCTGGACGGTCGCCGCATACTCATCGTCGGCGGACGCAGCGAGGAGCCCATCGACAGCATGAGGATAATCACCAACCGTTCCACAGGGGCGATGTCCGTGTCCCTGGCCAAACGCGCCTTCGAAAGAGGTGCGGAGGTCGAGCTTTGGATGGGCGGGTGCAACGTGGAGATTCCGAGCTACGTGAAGTCCAGGCGCTTCCAGACGGTGGCGGACCTCGTAAAGATGGTCGAATCGCTGGACCACGAGATAGTCATAGTGCCGGCCGCTCTTTCCGACTTCGCACCCACGAATGTGTTCAGGGGCAAGATACCCAGCGATGAGAAGTTCGAGGCGGACTTCGCACCCGTGCCAAAGGTACTTCCGCTGATACGGCAGAAATGCGACAAGGTGATAGGGTTCAAGGCGGAATCAGGACTGACAGACGAGCAGCTGGTCAAGCGTGCCAGGGCCCGCCTGGAGGAGTACGGCCTCAGCGCAGTGGTCGCCAACGACATCGATGCGGCGGGCATGTCTTCGTCCTCCGCCCTCCTGGTGACCAAGTTCAAGTCGACGGACATATCCGGGACCAAGATAGCTATATCCGATTTCATCCTGGACTTCTGTTCGGAGAGCCTATGATATCTGCGTTCTGCCCGGGACACATAACATGCTTCTTTCAACCCATAACGTCACTTGACCCGCTCAGCGCGGGGTCGAGGGGTGCCGGTATCAGGCTGAGCCTCGGGACCACCGTAAAGGTCAACCCGCTGCCGGGGAAGGACATAGTCACCAGGGTCAACGACGGTACGGCAAGCGACGACATCATCAGGAGGGTCGTAAGGTCCACGGACCCCTCCGGAGGATACGAGATAAACGTAAGGCACGACCTGCCGGTGGGGCAGGGGTTCGGAATGTCGGCCGCCGACGCGGTCGCAGTTGCCATATGCATGTGCCATATTACCGGCAGGAGCAAGATGGAAGCCTACCGCATAGCCCATGTGGCGGACCTTCTCGGAGGAGGCGGCAGAGGTGACGTCGCAGGTATAATGGCAAAATGCCAGCAGCCCGTAAGGACCGTGGCCGGTATACCTCCCTTCGGGAAGGTGGATGACCTTCACGTCAATGTGGGGAGGATCACTTTGGCCGTCCTCGGCCCGCCTCTGAACACCAGGGACGTGCTCTCGGAGAGGGAGAAATACGTGGGCATCAGGAACGCCGGTTCGGAGGCCATGGAGGAATACATGGAGAGGCCCTCCTTGGAAAGCTTGTTCAGGATAGCCAACAGATTCTCCGCGGAGGCCGGGGTCAGGAGCAGGGAGACCGATGCGGCCATCGAAGCGTTGGAGGAAAAAGGGTTCATGGCAGCCATGTGCATGCTCGGCAACAGCATTTTCACGAACGCCCCAGTGTCGGAGGTGAGGTCCTTGGTAGGCGACGTATGGGCGGTGCCCTGCGCCGCAGTCCCGGACGAGGCGGGCATCATTCGAATAAAGTGAACAGGACGTCGTCCCCGCCCACGTCGAAAAGCCCGATGCGGGCTCCGCAGTCGAGCCATCCGTGGGCGTAGTTCACGGCCGCGAACGCAGTGACGAGGTCCCCCTCGTCACGGAAATGTTTCGCGTCCTCGTAGTAAGAAGTGGCCATGTTCAGGAAGTCCTCCGCCATCCTTCTGCCGAACGACTTCTCGGGTGCGGCGACCTTCAGCTTGGCCATCGCCCTCGCTGTGATGTCCAGATAACGTTCGATCCTATCTTCGGTCACTACGTCCTGCAGAGGCATACCCAGATGATACGTTTCGTCCGATATAACATTAATGAGCGGCAGGCCTCAAATCAGATAAGATAATATCATCCGAGCGATATCGCGGAAGCATGATAATCGTAGGCGGATCGTCATCCAGAGACCTCGCCAAAGAGCTGGCCTCCATTCTCGGGTACACATATGTGCAGGCAGCCACCACCCGATTCCCCGACGGGGAATGCTACACAAGGATAGACCACAAAGAACTGAACGACGATGTGGTCATAGTCCAGAACACATACCCAGACGGAAATCTCATCGAAATGTTCCTTCTGCAGGACGCCGTCAGGCGCCTGGGCGCGAAGACGATAACGCTGGTCATACCGTATTTCGGATATGCCAGGCAGGACCGCGTCTTCAAGCTGGGCGAACCCGAGAGCGCAAGGGTTATGATAAGGCACCTGGGCCTCGATTGCGACAACGTGATAACCGTCGACATCCACAAGGAGTCCGTACTTGACTACTTCAAATGCACCCACCGCGACCTGAAGGCCGCAGGTGCCATCGCCGAATACTTCAGCGACAAAGGAATAGATCTCGTCCTGTCGCCGGACCTGGGCGCCCTGGGGCGCGCCAAAGACGTGGCGGACAGGCTCGGGCTGAAATACGACCACCTGCAGAAGACGCGCCTCTCCGGGTCCGACGTCCAGATAGCGCCTGCGGAAATGGACTGCAGGGGCAAGAACGTGCTGATCGTGGACGACATGATATCCACCGGCGGCACGATCATCGCCGCCGCCCATGCCCTCAGAGAGGCAGGAGCGGAATCGATCTCGGTCGCATGCACCCACGGCGTCTTCGTCAACAATGCGATCGAGAGGCTCACGGGCAGCTCGCTGGACTCCATCCTCTGTTGCAACACTCTCGAGAACGAGCTTTCGCACATATCGGTCGCACCGATAATCGCCGAAGCGCTCAAGCGGTGAACCCATGAAGAAGGAAGAGAATTTCAGCGAATGGTATAACGAGATAGTCGAGACCGCAGGCCTCTGCGACAAAAGGTACCCGATCAAGGGTATGAACGTATGGACCACCTACGGATGGAAGGTCATGACCATGATCGACTCCTATACCCGCAGGGAGCTCGACGCCACAGGACACGGCGAGGTCAACTTTCCCCTCCTGATCCCGGAGACCGAGTTCAAGAAGGAGAAGGAGCACATCAAAGGGTTCGACGCCGAGGTATACTGGGTCACACGCGCCGGAGAGAACGAGCTGGACGTGCCCCTGGTCGTCAGGCCCACATCCGAGACTGCGATGTACCCCATGTTCTCGCTGTGGATCAGGTCTCATCAGGACCTTCCCCTCAAAATATACCAGATCGTCAATACCTTCCGTTACGAGACCAAGCAGACCCGTGCGTTCATAAGGGTAAGAGAAATCCATTTCTTCGAGTCCCACACATGTCACACGACGGAGGAGGACGCACAGTGCCAGATCGAAGAGGACATCGACATGCTGGAGAAGATCTCCCACGAGCTTTGCCTCCCGCACTTCCTGCTGGTGCGCACGGACTGGGACAAATTCCCGGGCGCTTACTACACCGTGGGAATCGACACCGTCATGCCCAGCGGCAGGACGCTTCAGATCGGCTCGATACACCACTACCGCACCAACTTCTCGGTGCCTTACGACATAACGTACGAGGACATTAACGGAGAGCACAAGCACGCCCACCAGACGACGTTCGGAATGAGCGAGCGTCTGCTGGGAGCGGTCGTCGGGGTCCACGGCGACGATAAAGGTTTGATCCTCCCTCCGCCCATAGCTCCGTTCCAGGCAGTGATCATACCGATAATATCCAAGAAATCTCCGGAAGAGGTCATGGACGCATGCAAACTTGTAACGGACATACTTAACAAGTCCGGCATAAGGTCTAAGCTGGACGACAGGAACGAGAGGCCGGGGGCCAAGTACTATGAGTGGGAGATGCGCGGAGTGCCTCTCCGCATAGAGATCGGGGCCAGGGACCTGGAGAACGGAGTGATATCCTTCGCCAGGAGGGACACCGGGGAGAAAGGGGCCATCGCCATGGACTCTTTGTCTGCAGGCATCAGGATGCTTCTGGACGACATCTCAGCGACGCTTTACGCAAGGGCCAAGTCAGTCCAGGAGTCCGGTGTCACAGACATCTCGTCGATTGATGACGTGCCGAAGGCGGAACTCGACGACACAAAGAAGGACAGAGTCCTGAGGATGTGCTGGTGCGGGTCCCCTGAGTGCGGACACAGGTTCGAGGACTCCACGGGATTCAAGATACTGGGCACTCCCTACAAGGCTCCCGCGTTCTCTGGAAAATGCATCGTCTGCGGCAAGGGATCGGAGAAGCAGGCCTACGCCGCCCACACGATGTGAGCGAAACAAGTTATTAATCCGGAGGACATCGGACAACCATGGCGTTCCAAGAAGGGGAGCTGGTCTATCTAGAGGACGGCTCAGGCAAGAGATACTGGTTCAAGATGTCTTTCGGTATGATAAAGGTGCAATCGCTGGGGACGGTGGACGGTTCAAGGTTCGCCGGTGCAGAAGACGGTTCCTCGGTCAAGATAGCGGGGGCGGATTTCACCGTTTTCAGACCCGGGGTCATAGAGCTAATCGAATCCTTGGACAGGGGTGCGCAGATCATCACGCCCAAGGACGCGGCGACGATAATACTCAACTGCGACATCAGGAGCGGATCGGCGGTAATAGAGGTGGGCGCAGGATCCGGAGGTCTGACCACGGCGTTGCTCAACTCCGTGGCACCGTCCGGAAAAGTCCTGACAGTCGAGCTCAAGGATGAGAACGCCAAAAGAGCCAGACGCAACGTTTCGCGCACAGGCGCGGAAGTGTGCTGGGATTGCGTGATCGGAGACGCGAAGAACGTAGAATTCGAATTTACCGCCGACGCACTGACCATGGACATGCCGGACCCGTGGCTGGCCCTGGATAACATGCTGCCGCATCTCAGGCCGGGAGGGAGGATATGCATATACGTTCCAAACGCCAACCAGCTCGAGTCTTCGGTGCTGGCACTGAGGGAGCGCGGCTTCGCCGGAGTGAAGGCCATGGAGAATCTCCAGAGGGGGATGGAGGTCCATCCCGGGGGAGTCCGCCCTTCCTTCGAGATGCTGGGACACACGGGATACCTCGTCTTCGGAAGGAAGCGTCACCTACCCTGATTTTCATAACATATTAATCGGTGCGCGCAATTACTCGTAACAATGGCAGTAATAGAGATCCGCATTGAGCTCAAGAAAGGGGTGGCAGACCCTGAGGGCAAAAACACCAAGAAAGCCTTGGAAGCCCTAGGATTCGAAGGTGTCGGCGAGGTAAAGACCGTGAAGGTCTACGACATCGAAGTCGAAGGGACCGGCGAGGAAGCGGTCTCCGAGGGAGAGGAGATGTGCAAAAAGCTCCTCGCGAACCCCGTGATACAGAACTTCAAAGTGACCGTGAGATGATCAAATGGTCAAGGACCTGATGACCAGGCGCGACAAGCCCTACGAGCTTTTCGACGTCTCGTTGAGAGAAGCTTCAGACGAAGACCTTGCGAAAATATCCGGCGACATGGCGCTCAGCCTGTCCCTCGACGAGATGAAGACGATAAAGGAATACTTCGTCAAAGAGGGCAGGGAGCCCACCGACATAGAGCTCCAGTCCCTTGGCCAGGCATGGAGCGAGCATTGCTGCTACAAGAGCTCCAAGGCCATACTGAAGGAGTTCGTATTCGGGATAGGACGCGACGATGTCCTTTCCAGGGGCGATGCGGGAGTGATGGTGTTCGACGAAGACCACGGATACGCTCTCAGGATCGAGAGTCACAACCACCCGTCCGCTGTGGAGCCCTACGGAGGGGCGGCTACGGGCATAGGCGGGATTCTAAGGGACGTTGTGTGCATGGGGGCGCAGCCCATCGCGTTGGCAGACCCTCTGTGCTTCGGATATCCCGACAGGAAGGGCGATCTGCCGCCGGGGACCAAACACCCCCGCTATCTGATGAGCGGGGTCGTCTCGGGGATAAGGGACTACGGTAACAAGGTCGGAATACCGACCATCACAGGAGGCATGTTCTTCGACGAGAGGTACACCGGGAACTGCCTGGTGAACGTCGCATGCCTAGGGATAGTGAAACGCGCCGACCTCGCCAAGAACTATGCCGGCGGACCCGGGGAGGTCATGGTGCTCATCGGCGGCCGCACAGGCCGCGACGGCATACACGGGGTGAACTTCGCCTCCCGCGACCTGACCGAGACGTCCGACGAAGATTCGAGGGGCGCGGTGCAGCTGGGGGACCCCATAACCAAGGAGCCGGTCATGCATGCATGTTTCGAGGTGAACGCAAAGCACCTCATCACCGGCATGAAGGACCTGGGAGGAGGAGGCCTAAGCTGCGTCGTCGGTGAGATGGCCCTCGACGCCGGCTGCGGGGCCGACGTGGACCTCGAAAAAGTCCCCCTCAAGGAGTCGGGACTCGCTCCCTGGGAGATATGGGTGTCCGAGTCACAGGAGCGCATGATGTGCACTTGCAGGCCGGAGAACCTCGAAAAGGTCCTGGCTGTCTTCGATTCCTGGGATGTGCTGGCGACCCCCGTGGCGATGACCACGGGCACCAGACGCACCCGTATATTCTGGCACGGGGAGCAGATATTCGACATGGACCAGCATTTCCTGACCACCGGCCCTCTCTACCACAGGCCGTACGTCGCTCCGCAGGTCTCTTCGATGGAGAACGAGCGCTCCCCCCGCCTTCCCGACGACCGCACGGTGATACTCAAGCTGCTATCCGATCCCAACGTGGCATCGAAAGAGTGGGCGATAAGGCAGTACGACCACGAGGTCAGGGCCGCAACGGTACTGCACCCCATGGTCGGCGAGATGAACAAGACCGGGCCGGGGGACGCCTCGGTCCTACGCCCGGTGCCTTCCAGCCGCAAGGGGCTGGCCGCGGCCATAGGATGCAACCCCTGGTTCACCGCGCTGGACCCGTACAGGGGAGGCATGTCCTCTGTGGACGAGGCCTGGCGCAACGTGGTCGCCGTCGGAGCAATGCCGAACGCCCTGACCGACTGCCTGAACTTCGGGAACCCGGAGAAGCCTGAAAGGCTCGGCGAGCTCAGAGAGGCCGTCCGCGGAATAGGCGATTTCGCAAAGGCGCTCAACATACCCATCCCATCGGGCAACGTGAGCCTCTATAACGAGGCACCGGGAGGAGCATCGATCCTCCCCACGCCCATGATGCTGTGCTGCGGCATAATCGACGACATATCGAAAGCCGTCACCGCAGATTTCAAGGGCCCGGGCAACAGGATATATGTCATAGGCGAGACCAAAGAGGAGAGGGGTGGATCGCTGCTTTACCGTGTCTTCGGAGGAAAACAGGGCGTCGTACCTTCCGTCGATGCGGATAACGTACGCGAACTCACCGGAAAAATGCTCAGGGCAATGGACATGCGTCTGATATCAAGCTGCCACGACTGCTCGGACGGAGGCATAGCCGTCGCCGTGGCGGAGATGTGCATCTCCGGACAGACCGGCGCGGTCCTGGACCTCAGGAAGGCGGCAGACATGTCGCCCCGCAAGGTGCTATATTCCGAGAGCAACACGCGCTGGATAGCCGAGGTCTCCGAAGAGAACGCGGAGGAGTTCGAGAAGATAATGGGAGGCTCCGCCCACAACATAGGAAAGACGGGCGGAAATTCGATGAACATAAGGGACTCCGGAGTGATAATAGAGGTCGAGGACATGCGCAAGGCATGGAACGACCCTATCTGGAAGATCATGGGGGGACAATCGTGAAAGACGTCAAAGTGTGCGTACTCAGGATAGAGGGTACGAACTGCGAGGATGAGATGGCAGACGCCTTCAGCATGGTGGGCGCCGTTCCGGAGAAGGTACACCTTAAGCAGATGGAGAGGAACGCTCCCGCGGGCCTCGGCCGGAGCTTGGAAGAATACGATATATTGGCATTCCCCGGAGGGTTCTCCGCCGGAGACTACGTGAGGGCCGGAGCGATATTCGCGGCGAGGATCAAAAGTTTGATGGGTCCGCAGCTCAAGAGCTTCGTCGAGTCGGGGAAGCCGGTTCTCGGAGTGTGCAACGGATTTCAGATCCTGGTCGAACTGGGCCTTCTGCCCGCTTTGGAGGGGACCATGTCGGAGACCCCGACGGCCGCGCTCTACACTAACGACTCCGGAAGGTTCGAATGCCGCCCCACGGTCCTCAGGAACGACGACAACGGAAAATGCCTGTTCGTCTCCGAGATTCCGAGGAAGAGCCTTGTCATGTTCCCTTCAGCGCACGCGGAGGGCAAGCTCATGAGCAACGACCCGGATTTCGTAAACAAGCTGGAAGACAACGGCCAGATAGTGTTCCGTTACGTCAACCCCGACGGAAGCGACGCTGAATATCCATGGAATCCCAACGGTTCGCCCTCGGACATAGCGGGAATATGCAACCCTGCCGGGAACGTCCTGGGCATGATGCCCCACCCCGAGCGCGTAATGACCCGTTTCACCCGCCCGGACTGGACGAGGAACCCCGGCTCCGTAGAGGGGGACGGCATGATGATCTTCAGGTCGGTGATGAACAGCCTAAGGTGAAGATCAGATGTTGACCCTGACTTCGATGGGGTCCCGGTCGCTAAGGCTCAGAGTGCGCCTCAAGTGATACTGGCACACCACCTCGATCACGTCTGCGTAGTGGGACCTCTCAGGGACCACGATGGCGCAGTCTATGTTCTTTATCTTGGCCTTGTATGCGACCACGTTCCCGAAGGTGCGCCCCTCGCTCTCGAAGCCTGTGATCAGCTGCCCGGCGGTGCCCCTGAGGACTTCGAGTTTACCGGTGTCCTCCTTGTTGACGGCAATGTTCAGCGTGCCCTCGAAAGGCCTGAATCCCAGCTTGTCCTGGAACTGCTCGATGTAGCCGGGCTGTGATATGTAGTATCCTCCCTCGCCCATGCCCGAGGCTACGTGCCCCCTCAGGGTCACGTGGTCGGTGAGCTCGAATATCCTGCGGTATTCGTTGTACTCCCGCTTAAGCTCGTCTATCCCATTCTGGGTCAGCTTTATGCGCTGCCTCCTGGCACCCAGGTCGCGCACGATCAACTTCTCGTCGAGAAGCTCCAGTATGCGCTTGGATGCGGATTGTTGGCTCATTTCAAGCGTATCCCCCAGTTCTCTGGAGGAGACAGCGATATAATCTTCCATACCGCCCAGCAAAGCTATCCTTTTCAGTGCGGATGTGTATTTATCGTCCACGTATCTCGATGGAAAAAAACAGTTATAAATCTACCGTTTTTATTGTAGGTAGGGATATATTTGTTATATAGAAAATAAACCGCCCAGAAGTTCCGGGCGGTCTTATTGTTTATCTGACCAGCCTGTCCGCCTTTATCCAGCGTCCGGTCATGGAGTTGGCCGCGATCACGATCTCGATCACACCGATGACAGTGATGATGATGCCGAACCAGATTTCCATCGCCCCGAACATGGTTACCGCTACGGCCACGCCGGTGGCGAGGGCGGCCATGAACACCACGACGCCCCAGCCTACGGAGCCGTCGTTCGTGAACAATCCCGCGAGAGCGAAGAAAAGCACTACGACCAGGGCGCCCAGCCACATGTTGGCCGCCTCTGCCGTCTCGGGAACGAAGGCCATTATCGTTGCGATGCCCGCAATCAAAGCGCCCAGAATACCGAACCAGAAGCCGGCTTTTACGATCTTAGGTCTAACTGTCATTTTACTTACCTTACCTCGGGATTCACTTCCTCTTATTTATCGTTGGTTCACAGAGGCCGTTTATGCCCCTCGCTATGACCCAGATGACCGCTTCGATGATCCAAACCATCTGGTACATAGCGGGTTCGTAGGCCGCGTACGACCCGATCCAGACAACAAGAAGGAGCACGGTCAGCGAACCGAAGATCATGCTGCGGTTATCCTTGAAGTCGTCGTATATCGATGCGATCGCAGCAAGGATGAAAGTGATGATAAAAAGCATCAGCGCGACTTCGTGTATGGGGTCGGTGTGCTCGAAGAACGCAACCCACACGAGGAGTATTCCGGAGATCATCAGGAGGACGCCCTCCGCGGTCTTGCCGGGGCGGCCTCCGTTGAAAACCATGCCGATGGAACCGAAAGCGAGGAGCATTCCGCCAAGGGCCATTCCGGACCTCATGTACACGCCGGAATCGGATGATGAGATTTCCTCGATGAGGTCCTCTCCAAACGCCCAGCCTGGCATGTCAGCGATCGAAATTATCATCAATATGAAGAACAGGGAGGCGGCCATTATGCTAAGTACGGCGAAGGCGCCACCGCTCTTTTTTTCAGATATCATGCGACGGAATTAGTCCAGGGGTTAATAACGGTAATGCTTCCCGCATCTGTTGCGGAGGCCAATCAACCTTAAATCGGTATATGGGCTCTCAGTGGACATGAAGAACATCTTTTTCGTCGGCACCGCAGGCTGTGGCAAAAGCACCCTGGTCGCGGCTTACAAGAACTGGCTGGACGAGCAGGGTTTCGACGCTCTGCTTCTGAACCTTGACCCCGGTACCGACACCCTCCCGTACGAGCCCGACGTGGACATCCGCGAATGGGTCAACACGGCCGAGGTCATGGAGGAATACGGTCTGGGTCCCAACGGGGCGCAGATCGTGGCGGCCGACCTGATGGCCATGAACATTTCAAAGATGACCGACGTCGTCAACACGATGAGGTCCGACTATCTGCTGATCGACACCCCCGGACAGCTGGAGCTGTTCGCGTTCAGGGAGTCCTCGAAGATGACGGTCGAAGCCTTCGGCAGGGAAAGCTCCATGCTCCTCTATCTTTCGGACCCCGCCCTCTGCAAAGATCCCAACGGCTTCGTAACGTCGATGACCCTTTCAGCGCTGGTGCAGTTCAGGCTCCAACTCCCGACTTTCGGCCTTCTGTCCAAGTCGGATATGCTTTCCGACGAAGAAAGAGACAGGATGCTGGGGTGGTTCACCGACCCGGACTCCCTCTATTACGACCTGATGGAGCAAGATTCCAATCCCCAGACGGTCGTAGGTGCCGAGCTGTTCAAGGCCATGGACTCCATGGGCGTTTTCGGCGAGGTGAGGGGAGTCTCAGCTAAGGAGTCCATAGGCATGGCGGAGATATATGCCGCATCGCAGCTGTGCTTCTACGGCGGCGAGGACGCGGAACCGGGCGAGATAGACGACTGATATCAGCCGAACATATAGGCCGGCGCGGCCTTTATCTTGTTGCGTCCGGCCTCCATGACCTTTTCCTTGCTCCTCATGAAGTCGCTCATGGTGACGGTGTCGCGGCCATCCCTGATGGCCAACATGCCCGCCTCCGTGCATATGCTCTTTATCTCCGCACCGGAAGCGGTATCGGTGATCTCGGCGAGCATCTTGAGGTTGACATCGCCGCCCACGTTCATGTGGGACGTGTGGATCTTGAAGATCTGCAGCCTGCCGTCCGAATCCGGCATCCCGACATCTATTATGCGGTCGAACCTTCCGGGCCTGAGCAGCGCATCATCCAGGATGTCCGGCCTGTTGGTCGCCCCTATGATCTTGACGTCGCCGGAGGGCTTGAAGCCGTCGAGTTCGGCCAGGAGCTGCATGAGGGTCCTCTGGACCTCGCGGTCTCCTGACGTGGCGGCATCCAACCTCTTCGCCCCGACGGAGTCAAGCTCGTCGATGAATATTATGCTGGGCGCCTTGTCCCTCGCCAGCTCGAACAGCTCGCGGACCAGTCTGGCCCCTTCGCCGATGTATTTCTGGACCAGTTCGGAGCCCACAAGCCTGACGAAGGTGGCGTTCGTTGCGTTGGCCACAGCCTTGGCCATAAGCGTCTTGCCGGTCCCGGGGGGACCTACGAGCAGGACTCCCTTGGGGGGTTCTATTCCGACCTTGGTGTAGAGCTCCGGCCTGAGCAGGGGGTCTTCTACGGCCTCGCGAAGCTCGAGCATCTGCTGCTTCAGCCCGCCTATGTCGTCGTATGTGATGTCCGGCTTCTCTATTATCTCCGCCCCGGTGACTATGGAGTCGAGCGAGGACGGAAGTATGTTCATGAGCGCAAGCGTCTGCTTGTTGAGCGAGACCCTTGCTCCAGGTATCAGGTCCTCTTTCGGGACGTACTCGGAAACGGAAACGATGAAATCCGGCCCCGTGGAACTCTTAACCACCACGCGGTTGTCAGGCAGCACGTCGCGTAGGGAGCCTATTATGAGCGGGGGGCTCCTCAGCCTCTCCAGCTCGGTACGTACCCTGGTAAGGTCCTTCTGGAGCCTGAACAGCTCGCTTTCCGAGAAGCGCTTTTCGTTCTCGGCGTTTTGAAGATCTTCCATCAGACGTACGTTCCTTTCTTCCAGCGACACGATCTTCGCTTTGAGTTCCGCAGTCTCTCCTTCGGCCTGATCAACCATGTTATCCCAGAGGCTATACGCTCTCTTCTTTATTACTTTTCGTCATTAACACGCGTGTCGTGTGTCAGCAATCGCAGTTATTAATTATTAGACCGCACAATTGAGGTCTGATGCCTTGCGAGATGTGCGGTAAGAGCGCGCCCACCAGATCGGTGATGATCGACGGCGCGAAACTAGAGGTGTGTCCCGAATGTGCCAGATTCGGAGATGATTATAAGGCGTTGTCGTCCTCCCAGTCCTCCGGACAGTCCACCGGCGGCAGCAGGACGGTCATAGAGCAGAGGCTCGAGAGGCGCGAGAAAAGGATGGGGACCAAAGACGTATACGCCCAGGCAAAGACCGTCGAGGTAATCGAGAACTATGGCAAGACGATACGCGAGGCCAGAGAAGCCAAGGGAATGGACCTGGACGCTTTTTCCGATTCCATAAGAGAGAAGAAAGGCACGATGGCCAAGATCGAGGCCAACAGGCTTGTTCCGGACGACAAGCTGATCAAGAAGATAGAGAAGGCTCTCGACATCAAACTCCTGGAAACGGTGTCGTCGGGAGCGGGGCAGTCGACCGGAGGCGGGTCCTCGGGCAAAATGACGCTGGGCGATTTCATAAAGAAGAAGTGAGCCTCACTTCTTCAGCACAGCGTCGCGTACTCTTCCGTACAGGGAAGACACGTCCGCCCCGATGTCCCTGAGGACTATGACTCCTGCAACCTCAATGTCAACGTCTAGTTTTTTCTGAAGGGCGTTGCACGCAGCTATATAGCCAGATTTCCTCATTCCGCTCTTTTCCGCCATCGAGACCATCTCCGGGAAAAGCCCTTCGGCGGCTTTTTTGCCCTTATTGCCGGATGTCACCGATGCGATCAGTTCGGGAGACGGCCTGTAGGCCATAGGGATGTCGAGGGCGGAACCGTCGAACTTGGGCCTTAGGAAGCCGTCCTTGAGTTCAAGGACCCCGGAAGACACCATCGCGTCCATAAGTGCCTTGGATTCTTTTACGGACATCCATCTGAGGTCCAGCGAAATGCCCATGGTGAATTCCTTTTCGGCGACCACGTCCCTCCCCTTGTTCCGGAAGAAGGCGGCCGCGCAGACGGTAAGCTCGTCAGCCATCTTTAACGCCATGTCGCTTGCTGTAAAAATATGCTTGCACGCCTCTCGCGCGCGTTATTAGTGTTCAACTAACAAATAAAAATAGGCGCCCCGAAAATTGCAAAAGGTTTATATCGGTCACCCTGATAGAGGGACATCCTGTGTGGTGAACATGAAGTACACTAGATTTGAGAAAGCTAGGATCATCGGTTCCAGGGCGTTGCAGATTTCATACGGCGCCCCGGTGCTCGTGGATTACTCCGAGAAACTGATCGATCCCATAGACATAGCCATGCTGGAATATGACAAGGACATGATCCCGATCACTGTCGTTAGAAACTAAGAGGCATTTTTACATGAGCGACGAGGATAGCGTTAAAATCGAAACCGAACTGCTTGTACCCGAGGACACATACCTTACATCCGGTGTCCACATCGGTACCCAGCAGAAAAGCGCCGATATGAAGGATTTCATATACAAGGTCAGGCAGGACGGCCTGTACGTTCTCAACGTACAGAAGACCGACGAGAGGATCAGGGTCGCCGCCGCGATGCTCGCACGCTACGACCCCAAGAGGATACTCGTGGTCTCCGCCAGGCAGTACGGCCAGAGGCCTGCCAGGGAGTTTTCCAAGGCCATCGGGACACCAGCGTTCGCAGGACGTTTCGTTCCCGGAACCCTTACAAACCCCGTCAACCCCGGCTTCGTCGAGCCCGAGATCCTGCTGGTCACGGACCCCGCTGCCGACAAACAGGCGCTCAACGAGGCTCTGAACCTAGGAATCCCCATTATCGCAATGTGCGACGCCAACAACGAGACCCGCAACGTGGACCTCATCCTCCCCACCAACAACAAGGGAAGGCGTGCGCTCGCATGCGTGTACTGGCTCCTCACCCGTGAGGTGCTTGTGGCCCGCGGAGACCTGAAGGACCCCGCCGACTTCAAGATGGAGATAGAGGACTTCGAAGCGAAGCTCTGATCCCGGTAAAAAACCTTTTACCCAAACTCCATTACCTTATACATGCGCTACCCGGCAGTCGCAGGGCGTTTCTATCCTCTGAAAAAGGAGGACCTCGTCCGAGATATCGAATCATGCTTCCGCCATAGGCTGGGCCCTGGAATGCCTGGCCCCGAGGGAAGTGCCAGGCGCATCGTTTCTGCAGTATCGCCGCATGCAGGGTACATGGCTTCAGGCATGAACGCCGCCCACGTTTACAAACGGATCAAGGAGGACGGCCTGCCCGATACCTACGTGATAATCGGTCCAGACCACCACGGCGTCCCCTTCGATTTCGTCATGTGCTCCGACGATTATCTGACCCCGATGGGGCCGTGCAGGACCGACCGCGAAGTGGCAGGTGCGTTGAAGGGTATGGTGCCAGACAGCGCAAACGCCCACATGCTGGAGCACTCGGTGGAGGTGCAGGTGCCATTCATCCAGTACATCGACCCGGACCCGCACATAGTCCCGATCATAATGTCCAGGCAGGACCCCGTTACCGCGCGGCGCCTGGGAGAGATCCTTGCGAATGCCTGCGAGGGGAGGGACGTCGTGATAATAGCGTCCAGCGACATGTCCCACTACATTCCGAAACAGAGGGCTGCGGCCCTCGATGCGGAGATCATCGGAAGGATCGCCGCCCTCGACCCGGACGGAATATTCCACGCTGTAAGGTCGAAGGGCATATCGGCATGCGGATACGGTCCCATAGCGGCCGCGATCGCAGCATCCCGCCCGGACAGCGCGGAGATACTGAAGTATTCGGATTCATACGACTCCCTGGGCGGAGATCCGGGTGCGGTGGTCGGATACGCATCCGCGGTCATGTACAGAAAATGATGTAAGAGGTTTCGGGAGCGCATCAGTAGTCTATGCGCTTGAGCCTTTTCAGGTCCGGTTCGTATACCATTCCGTTGTCCATCAGGATGTCGGATATCTCCTCGAGCTCGGTGGCGGAGATGCCCTCGGCCTCCGCACGTCTCTCGACCTCGTCCCTCGGCGCCCCGCGGCCGTCCGTGTCCAGCTCGGTGATTATGCGGAGTATCGTGTCCTCCATATCTTGGCGGTCCGCCGAGGACTGCTCCGGGTCCATCTCGATCTCGTCGGGAGAACCTCCAACATCCTCGGGGAACCCGAAGTCTATCACGCTGCCGGGGAGCAGCATCCTGAGGGCATCCTGTATCGTCTTCACGTAAGGCGAGGAGTCAGGCATCCCGTACCGGTTCAGGGCGAGGTCTATGCCTTTCGCCTCCTCCGGAGCGAATCCGGCGGCCGTCAGGTCCTTCTCCGAGGTGCTGTTCACCGCGATGGCCTTCTTCATCCTGATCAGGCGGTCCCAGAGGGACCTGGCCGCGCTGAGGATCCACTGCCTGCGCACATCCTCCTGGACCTGGACTATCGTCTCGGGCCTCACGGATACGAACACCCTCCCGTCGTCCGCGGTGTAGGTCTTCACCTTTCCCACGATGGCTACGAAAGCAGGAACTTCCAGCTCGGCTATGGCCGACGCCGCCTCGGGCTGGAATTTCCCCACGTTTATGAAGAAGCTCCCGCCCACGTCCTGGACGCGCCCCCTCCAGAGCGGCTCGTCCTCGCTTCCTATGTTCTCCTTCTCGGTGAGCACGCCTGCGACCATGACCCTGTTCACCATGGCGCCCAGCCGGGTGACCACATAGGTGGGCGACATCTCCTCGTTCCCTTTGACCGAGGCCGAAGAACTGTTGAGCTCTCCCGCGAACAGCCTCCACGCCGTCTCCCTGGCGTTCATAGGGAGGCCTCCACTTCGCTGAGCAGTTTCTCAGCTTCTGCGGTCACGTCCTCTTTGACGACCTCGGCGGCCCTGACGATCATCATCGGCCCGTAGTCGTCGCTCATGACGTTCCCGGTCAGGGAAAGCCTTCTGATCAGCATGGTCTTCGCAAGCTCCCTCTCCACGGGCTCCATGCTGCCCCTGGCCTTCGCGAGCCCCTCGGCCATCCCCAGGGTCACTCCCGTGAGCCTTTCGGTGAGCTCGCGGTTGATTATCGCGCTGATGGCGCCCGTCCCGTCGTCCAGGGTGAGCTTCATCCTCAGGTCCATGACAGGTTCGACCCTGCCGTGTGCCTGGCACTCCCCGTTGATTATAGATCTGTTGCATTCGGGGCAGCGCTCTATCAGGCCGCTCCCGCGTCTCATGTCAACGACGGTGCCCACGACGTTTATGTCGAGCCCGCCGCCTGTCCTGACGATGTCGCCGATCTTTTTTGTGTTTACGGTGTCCGCGATATCGTTGCCGAAGGTGTCGTCCACCCTGCTGACCTCGCATCTGTCGCCCATGTTCAGCTGGGGGATGCCCTTCCAGGAGCGTATGTAGGCGTTCTTGATGCGAACGGTCTCGCCCTCTTTCAGGCCGAAGTCGTTCCAGGCGGAATACTGTATCTTTCCCGTGTCGTCCGCTATCATTCCGGAGTAGACGGTCTTCGGCTCTCCTTTGACGGTAACGTTGCGCTCTTCCGCGGAGATTATGCGGCCGGTCACCGTGACGTTGCCCATGCCTCCTGCGATTTCTCCGATCTTCGCCTCGGAGGACTCCATGGAGATGCTCCTGTCGGGGACGTCGACCCTCATGCCCTCGGCCTTCTCCACGCCGCCGCGTGCCCCGATGTTGATCTGGACCTTCTCGTTCCACATCTTGGCGTAGGCGCTCCTCAGCCAGTACACGGAGCCCTTCTCCATCTCAACGTTCTTGCCTTCCCAGACGGTGAAGGAAGCCGTGCCCGTCTCGTCTCCTATGAGACCGGATATTATCGTCTTCGGGCTTCCTTTGACGGTTATGTCCTTCTTTTCGACGAAGATGGCCCTGACCAGCAGGTCCACGCTCGCCTCGCTTCCGGTCAGCTCCCCGATCTTCTTGACCAGGGAGGACGAGGAACGGAACGGGGACTCCTCCAGAGCCCCGAACTTCCTCAGTATCCCCCTTATAGCGGCCTGGGGGGTCACGTGGAATTCGTTGACGTACTTCTTCAGTTCGTTCATGATCCTTTCGTCGTCGACCTTGTCTTTCAGCACCCTTTTCAGTTCTTCAAAGTGGGGTGTTAGTTCTTGTTCGTTCATTTTATCGACCTCCGCTTTCGCGGTGTTCCCGCCTACGCATTGCCGCCTATAAAACTTAACCCGAAGGGTCGCCGATTATTCCGAATCACTCCCGCGCGGGTCCCGACCTAATCTTTAAATGCACCATATCTATCATAGGATATGGTTCCCAAGAAGAAGATCGATGAGATTCTCGACGGGTACGATCCCGCGGAAATAACAATAGCGACGCTATGCTCGCATTCTTCTCTCCAGATCTTCCATGGGGCCCGTAAGATGGGCTTCAAGACGCTGGGACTCACCATTTCTCACGACACCAAGTACTACGATGCGTTCCCGCTCGCCAAGCCCGACAAGATCATAAGGTACGCCGATTTCGACGATATGGAGTCGCGCATCGGCGAGCTTCACGACATGAACACCGTCATCATCCCCCACGGCTCGTTCGTGGAGTACATGGGCACGAAGAGGTTCGAGGACTTCGCCGTGCCCTCCTACGGCAACCGCGCCGTCCTCTCATGGGAGTCCGACAGGGCGATGCAGAGGGAGTGGATAACATCCGCCGGCGTCCCGATGCCCCGTCTGATATCCGATGCCAGGGAGATACACGAGCCTGTCATGGTCAAGTACCACGGCGCGAAAGGAGGCCGCGGATTCTTCATAGCCAAGGACTACCCGGACTTCAAGATGTCCATCGACAACACCCAGCCCTACACGGTGCAGGAGTACTGCCTGGGAACAAGATATTACATCCACTACTTCTACGACAACTTCAAGGCCGACGGCTACAGGTGCGACCATGGAGGCTCCATCGAGCTCCTGTCCATGGACCGCCGCGACGAGAGCAACATAGACGAGATGTACAAGCTCGGGTCCATCGAGGACTCGAAGAGACATGGCCTATACCCGTCGTTCGTGGTCACCGGGAACACGCCGGTCGTCCTGCGCGAGTCGTTGCTGCCCAAGGCACTGGAGATGGGTCAGAGGGTCGTCGACCGGGCATACGAGATGTTCGGCGGGATATGGGGCCCGTTCTGCCTCGAGACGGTGGTCAACGACAAGCTCCAGTTCAAGGTTTTCGAGATATCCGCTAGGATCGTCGCCGGCACGAACCCGTTCATATCCGGTTCGCCCTACGCCGAATTCGTATATCCGGGTCTGAGCACCGGCGGACGCATGGCGATGGACATAAAGAACGCCGCAGACAACGGAAGGTTGAAATCGATTTTGACGTGAGGCGACGGGTCCATTATATACACCTAAAAGATAACCGTACGGTAAACCGAGAGGCGCTACATGGTTTCAGAGAGACTCAAGAATATTCCGGCATCAGGGACTGTCGCGATTTCTAACAAGGTCAGCAGACTGAAGGCGGAGGGCCAGGACATCATTTCGTTCTCGATGGGAGAGCCAGACTTCACAACGCCGTCCAACATAGTGGGCGCATGCATCGGTTCTCTGAACAGCGGGTTCACCCATTACACGCCGTCCCCGGGCATCCCGGAGCTGAGACGCGCGGTCGCCGAGACGGCCGTCGCCGAGAACAACATTCCCTGCAGGGGCGCCAACGTTCTGATAACGCCCACCAAACAGGCTATCTTCATGGCATGCCTCGCATACCTCGACCCGGGGGACGAGGTCATACTCCCCGACCCGGCATGGGTATCCTATGAGGCGTGCATCCGCCTCGCGGGCGCCGTACCGGTCTTCATCCCGACAAAGTTCGAAGAGGAATTCATCGTCGACCCGGCCCTGATAGAGGCGGCGGTGACCCCCAAGACCAAGATGATAATCATCAACTCGCCTTCCAACCCGACCGGTTGCGTACTGCCGGAAAGCGTGCTCAGGCAGATAGCGTCCATCGCCATCCAACACGACCTGCTGGTCCTCTCCGACGAGATCTACGAGAAGGTCATCTACGACGGGAAGCACGTCTCCATCGCGTCTTTCCCCGATATGTTCGACAGGACCATCACGGTCTCCGGCCTTTCCAAGACCTATGCCATGACCGGCTGGAGGATCGGATGGGCGATAGCAAGCGAAGAGTGCATCTCCAACCTGAACAAGCTGCAGTCGCATTCGATATCCTGCTGCGTTTCTTTCGCACAGCAGGCCTCCGTCGAAGCGCTCAAGGGCAACCAGGACGACCGTTGCAGGTTCATCAGGGAGTTCAAGCAGCGCAGGGACCTGTCGATCGACCTCATCACCGAGATGAAGGGACTGGACGTCAACTCCCCGCAGGGAGCTTTCTACCTGTTCCCAAGGTACGAGCCGGAGATCAAGTCGGCCGTTCTTGCGACCAGGCTCCTTGAGCAGGCCCATGTGGCCGTGACCCCGGGGTCTGCATTCGGGCCGGCAGGAGAGGGATTCTTCAGGATATCCTACGCCACCAGCGAAGATCAGATAAGGGCGGGCTTCGAAAGGATAAAGAAATTCCTCGCCGACCTCTGAACGTACGCGCGTCCGTCAAAATAAATATAGGTTAGGGCATAGCCGTCCACGTTCGCCTGCATCTGGCAGGATGGGCAGAGGGATTCCATTTGAGCAGAGAACTTTTCACGGTCGGCCCAGTAAACGTAGAGCCAGAGGCCCTCCAGGCCATGGCCAGGCCAATGATAACCCACAGATCCAAAGAATACAAGAAGCTCCATGAGGGGATAGTCGAGAAGACCAGGAAGGCCCTCGGTACCGATATGGACGTCTTCATGGTCTCGGGCTCCGCCACCGTCATGATCGAAGGCGCGGTTAGGAACGGGATCGCAGGAAGGTCGCTGGGGATAACCGGCGGCTCGTTCGGCGACAGGTCCATCGAGGTCGCCCAGCTCAACGGCAAGAACGTCGACAAGGTCGAAGTGCCCATGGGCAAGGGCATAAGGCCCGAACACATAGAAGGACGCGTCAAGAAGGACATCGAGGCGGTCCACTGGGTGAGCAACGAGTCCTCGACGGGCGTTTTCAGCGATTCGACCGCAATAGCGGACGAGGTACGCAGGCAGAGCTCGGACGCCCTAGTAGTAGTCGACGCCGTAACATCCGCTTTCGCCATGGACCTGGAGGTCGAGAAGATGGGGCCCGACGCACTGATATTCGGAACGCAGAAAGCGCTTGCCCTGCCGCCGGGGCTGGGGATCATGCTCTGCTCCGAGAAGATGCTCAAGAAGGCCGCCACAGTTTCCAACCGCGGCTTTTACACCGATCTGCTGAAGATCAAGAAGCAGAGCGACGACAACTACGCGCTGACAACCCCCCCGGTATCGCTGATGTACGGCCTGGACTTCCAGCTGGACAAGGCGCTGGCCGAGGGCATGCCCGCAAGGTACAGGAGGCATCAGGAGATGGCGGACCTTGTCAGAGCATGGTCCGGGAAGCTCAACGGCATGTTCCCCGACAAGGGGGTGCAGTCAAACACCATAGGCGTCCTCAACCGCGGCGCCCTCGATTTCGACAAATTCCACGCATCGCTGAAGTCCCGCGGGTACGAAATATCCAACGGCTACGGCGGCGTCAAAGAGAAGACGTTCAGGATCGGACACATGGGAGACCTCACCACAGACAGGGTGAAGAGGCTCCTGTCCGCGATGGACGAAATACTGGAGGAAATGAAATGACCACTAGAATCCTGGTTTCCGACCCTCTCAACGAAGAGGGCCTCAAGATCCTGAGGGACTCCGGTTTCCCGGTAGATGTGAAACCCGATCTCTCGGAGGACGACCTTTGCAAGGAGATCGCCGATTACGAATGCCTGATCATAAGGTCCGGGACCAAGGTCACCAAGAAAGTGATCGAGGCTGGCAAGAAGCTGCGCGTCATCGGCCGTGCCGGTGTCGGCGTCGACAACGTCGACGTCCCCGCGGCCACCGAGAAAGGCATACTCGTCATGAACACGCCGTCTGCCAACATACTCTCGGCGGCGGAGCACACCTGCGCCATGCTGCTCACTCTGGCGAGGAACATACCCTTCGCCCACGACTCGATGCACAGGGGCGAATGGAAGCGCTCCAAGTACACGGGCGTCGAGATGAACGGCAAGGTCCTGGGCATCATAGGGGTCGGACGCGTAGGAGGAGAGGTGGCCAAGCGCCTGAAGGCTTTCAATATGACCATGGTCGGATACGACCCGTTCCTTCCCAAGGACGTGGCTGACAGCATAGGCGTCCGCCTCACGACGCTGGAGGAGGTCCTGAAGATATCAGACTTCATGACCATACACACCCCGCTGCTGCCTGACACCAGGAACATGATATCCACCGCCCAGTTCAACATGATGAAGCCCAACGCCAGGATGGCCAACGTGGCCCGCGGCGGGATCGTCGACGAGGATGCCCTCTACGAGGCCCTCAAGTCCAATAGGATAGCCGGCGCCGCGTTCGACGTATGGTGCGAGGAGCCCATATGCCAGGCGGAGCAGAAGCTCCTGGAGCTCGACAACCTTGTGACAACGCCCCACCTGGGGGCCAGCACCGTGGAGGCTCAGGAGAGGGTCTCCACCGAGGTCGCCGAGAACGTCGTGAAATACCTGAAAGAGGGGGTCATCGCCAATGCGATAAACGCACCCCGCGGGAAGCTGGACCCGGAGACCGAGGCATACGTCCCGCTTGCGGAGCGCATGGGCGTCCTGGCGCACCAGATCAACGGCAACGTCCCCATCGACGAGCTGGAGATCACTTACTGTGGCGGGCTCGCCTCCAAGCAGACGAAGATGCTGACGATCTACACGGTCATCGGCGTCCTGAAGAACATCATAGGCCCGGGTCAGGCCAACATGATCAACGCCCTCCCCATAGCCAAAGGCAAGGGCATAGCGATCAAGGAATCGTCCACAGACGAGGCCAAGGACTACATGAACGTGATCGAGGTCAAGGTCGTGTCGGCAGGAAAGTCCCGCACGATACGCGGAACGGTATTCGGCGGCCAGCCGAGGCTGGTCGGCATCGACGCGTACAGCTTCGAGGTCCCCATGTCCGGCGACATGGTCTACGTGCGCTACGAGGATGCGGCCGGGGTCATAGGCCATATCGGAACGGCGCTGGGAGAGGCAGGCATCAACGTGGCGCAGATGGCGGTCGGAAGGTCCGGAAAATGTGCGATGATGGTCCTTATAGTCGACCAGGACGTACCTTCGAAGGTGCTGGACAACATGATCGAATTGTCAGGGGCGAAGGAAGCGAAATTCATCGACCTCGTGGACAACTGAGCAGGGAGGCGAAGGTATGGAAGTAATAATCACGGTCGAAGAGCTTACACAGGCCATAAAGAACGGCATACGCCAGGCGAACAGGGAAATGGAGGAGGAATACGCCAACCAGCTGGCGCTCCACGTCCTCAATTTCTTCGGCTGCTCCGATAGGATAATAGACAACATACTGGAGCCGGAGGACCGCGACACCTTCTACATGCTCGAGGACGCAGGCATCCTGACGACCGAGCGCGAGGAAACAACCCTTTACGACGGAAGGGAGTGGAGGATCCACTACTGGCTCTTCAGGAAGAAGAGGATAGAGGAACTGATCGAGGGCAACGAGCAGGTCGAGTCCGAGGGCAAGGCCGAGGACTCGTTCTACGAGGACCTTCCGGACGAGATCTGGAAGAGGTCCTGAGCCCCCAAACGCTTTTTATCCCCATGCGGGTACTCCCGCATGGACCTCTTCCCCTATCAGTTCAGGAGCGGACAGCGGGAGTTGGTCGATTTTTTGAGGGAGGCGGCCGTCGCGGGAAAGGCCGCGGTGGTCGAATCAGGCACGGGCACGGGGAAGACCGTATCGTCCCTGGCAGCATCCATCGACGCCGCCAGGTCCACCGGCTGCAAGGTCATCTATCTGACGAGGACGAAGTCCCAGCACAGGCAGGTGGTCACAGAATGCGCACGTATCTCCGAGAAGGTGCCGCTACTGTGCGTTCCGCTGCAGGGAAGGAAGTCCTCAACGTGTCCCATGATGGCAGACGACCCCGATCTTTCTGCCGGGACCCCGGAAGAGCTTTCAAAGCTGTGCTCCGAGTACAAGCGAAAGGAGAACGGCATCTGCGCCTGCAGGTATTACGAAAACATAGAGAATGCAGACATGGCCTCCGTGATACAATATGTACGCGAATCGCACCCCACGCAGGAGGAGTTCAACCAGTATTGCGAAAAGAGGGACCTGTGCCCCTACGAGCTGATGAAGCACGCCCTGCCTGAGGCCGACGTGATAGTCGCCCCGTATCCGTTCATATTCATGCCCGCGGTGCTTCACCATTTCATAGACTGGGCAGGCACGCCTCTAAGCTCCATGATCGCTGTGGTGGACGAGGCGCACAATCTCCCGGATTATCTGCGCGAGGTCATGACGTCCGAGTACGGCCTCAATGCGCTGGCACTTGCAGAGAAGGAGGCCAGGGAATGGGGCGACCCGGAGGTGGCCGAAGGCTTCACGGTCACCGACCTCACGGGAGTGTTCCGAGATATAATCGTCGCGGCCGCAGGCGAATACCTGGTAGAGGAGGACGGACTTGTGCCTCCATACTTCCTCCAGGACGAGCTTATGGAGCGTCTCGGCGTGAGCTCAAGGACCATATCCGCCATGCAGAGGGCGCTGGTGGACATAGGCGAGACGGTCTCGGAATCGAAGAAAAAGAGGAGGAAGCTCCCGCGCACCTACATCGGTTCGCTGGGCAGGTTCCTTCAGCACTGGTACTCCACAGAGGAGGGATTCTATGTAAGGCTGGTGATCGGCGGCGAAAACACCAAGCTCAAAGTTTACTGCATGGACCCCCGGGAGGCCTCATGGCCTCTTTCCGAGTTCCACGCGTCCATCCACATGTCGGGAACCCTCGCCCCTCTCGACGAGTACGTAACGGAGCTCGGCCTGGAGGACGCGGAGACACGCATATTCAGGTCGCCTTTCGATCCCGGGAACCTGATGGTGGAGTACGTCACCGACGTTTCTACCAAATACGACGAAATGTCAGACCCCGAAAACGTCGGAAGGATCGAACGTCATGCCGTGGACATCATCAGGTGCACCGAACGGAACACCGCGGTGTTCTTCCCATCCTACAGGCTTATGGACACCTTCATACGCGACGGGGTCCCCGGACTTATCGGAAGGGAAATATTCTACGAGGTAAGGGGAATGAGCCAGACCGACCTGATGGAGGCGGTGGAAGGGTTCAGGAGCACTCCCCACGGCGTACTGTTTGCAGTGACAGGAGGACGTATAAGCGAAGGGTTGGACTTCCCCGACAAGGACCTGGAGATGGCCGTGATAATCGGAATACCCTATCCCAGGCCGACCGCCAGGCACAAGGCCTTCACCCGGTATTGCGAGATCGTGTTCGGGGACGGGTTCGAGCACGCATCGAAGATTCCGGCCACGAGAAAGATCAGACAGGCGATCGGGAGGCTGATAAGGTCCGAGGACGACGTGGGCGCCGCGGTGATACTGGACCGCAGGGTATCCGCCCTGGACGGGATAGATGCCGTGCCGGCGGACGACCCATGTTCCGATATCTTAAGATTTTTCAGGAACAGGGAACAAAATTAATACAAGGTTAACTTTGTGAACCGCATGCCCATCGAGGTAGACGAAGACGTAAAGAAGAAAATCTTGGCCGAGGGCAGAGACTATCGAGTATGCACCGCGTGCACCGGCCCGGCCCTGGTACCTATAACCGTCAAACCCCCGAAGCCCAACGACATCAAGATACAGATCGGGGACAACATACTGTACGTCTCGGCCGTCCAAGCCAGGTACATAAACAGGGTCACCATGTCCATGGTGTACGAGAAGGAAGACGTGGACTACTGCCCGGCATTCTATTGATCAAGAGATCCTTACCGCCGAGTCGGCCGAAGCGGAGACCATGGCGACGATGTCGGAGGAGACGTCGAACGCCTTTATTTTGGGTATTTCCGCTTCCGTCACCGGTCCCTTGGGGACCATCGTGCAACCCACCGCCGGGCGTATGGATATTTCGTACGTGCCGATGCGTTTGGCGACCTCCTCGATCTCCAGCTTATCGTAGCCGATGAGCGGCCTGAGCACGGGGAATTCCAGACCGATGTTCTCCGCGCGTATGTTCCGGAGGGTCTGCGAAGCGACCTGCCCCAGGGAATCCCCCATGACCACGCCGGAACAGCCCAGCCTGACCGCCAGTTCTTTGGCGGTGCGTTGCATGGTGCGCTTGCACATGACGCACTGATATCTTGTTTCGCAGGTCTCGCCGATGCGCGTCTGGCTCGGACCGTGGCTGGCGGAATACAGCGGCATATCCTGGCCGGTGGCCTGCCTGAGCCTTTCGGCCAGCTCCTTGACGTTCTCCAAAGACCTCCCGTCTTCGTAGGGGGTGTTGTCCATGTGCAGAAGCACTATCTCCGCGCCGGCCTCTGCCATGATGTAGGCCGCGACGGGCGAATCTATGCCGCTGGACATCAATACGATGAGCTTCAGGTTACGTACCTCCCCGCCTGTACGGGGCCTTCTTCGTACTCCTCTTCGTCTACCAGCATCATGTAGAGTCCGCCAATTATCTCCTTGAGGTCCTTGACCTCTGCCCTGAGGGCTACGACCTCGGCCTTGAGCGACTCGATATCCTGTCCGTCTTTCATAGCTTTACGTTTCCGTAGTCGTCCGCAAGCTTCCTGGGCATGGAGTACTTGCATTCCGGGCAGTACAGTCCCTTTCCTTTGCGGACCATTTCGGTCTTGCACGTTCCGCATAGTGCGCGGATGACCCCAAGGTGCTCTTCTTTCGTCGTAAGCTGCAACGACGGCTCGGTGTCCAGCACCATCGCCCTGATGAAATCCCCCTTTCTCAGCTCCTTGCCCACGTCGTCGGTGTAGCCCGGGGCTATCTTGGACACGTGGAGCGTAGCGTAAGTCTCGCCGCCCACCTGTCTCTCGGTACCGTCTTTGGCCACCACGTCCGCCGTCGCCATGGTGTTCCTTATGTCTGCGACTATCGCGTACACGATGTCTCCGTACTTCAGGATGTTCGGGGGGTTCGGCGTGACGACCCTTGCCACGCACTCCTCGTCGTCCAGAACCAGATATCCTATCTGGGACGCGTAGATCTTACCGTTATCCGCGAAGGTCCCGTCCGACGCAAGATACTCTTCTTCTACTGCTACCTCGTCTCCCGGGAAAACCTCGATCTTGTTCTTCATGTCAAATCACCTTATGTTAACAACAGCTATCTCAATGCTGCGCTTCGTCTCTCTGTGGAACTCGAACGTGTGAGGAATATCGTACTTATATACTTTACAAAGGGACGCGTCCCTGCCCCTCTTCCTGCAGTAGTCCGTTACGAAATCAGCTGTTTCCGCTTTGTGAACGGAATAGATGCACTCCGAGATATCCATGGCCTTGTCCAGGAACGGGCGGTCGGCGCCGCGGTTCTGACATCCGAACGGAGGGTTCATGAATACGGTGTCCGCCCCCTCTTTAACGTCTTTCACGTCCGACACGGAGAACGATGCGGCGACACCCGAAGACAGGGCGTTCTCTTCGGAGATGCGGACCGCCTTCTCGGATATATCGAATCCCATGGAAGCGCCGGCTCCCATCAGGGCGGCCGCTATGGCGAAGATTCCGTTCCCGCAACCCAGGTCCAATACCTTCATGCCTTCGACGTCGCCCCTTCCATAGGCCCCGAAGACAACGTCCGCCACGATCGCCGCAGGCGTGGGGTACTGCTCGAGGGAAGCATCTGGCTCCGGCAAGGGAGTCAGCTTTTCCAATGCGATCTCCAGGTCCTTTTTCTTCATCGGCCTTTGTGATGCGTTCTGCGTTAATATCCTTCGCTCGAAGCACGTCTACGATATTCGCGGCCACGTTACGATATACGGCAAGAATGCGTCTAACTATTATAGCATTGAATAGACATTTGTCTAATAATATCAAAAATAATCGACACATAACGGTTAGATTTATATCCGATAAGTGCATACTCGAGAATAGACAGCCCCCATGCTGCCAAGGAGATCAAAAATGTATACAATCGAAAACTCGAAGTCGACGACCGAAACGAGTACCCGCGTAAAGGACGTGTGCCCGGTCAGCGGCATGTGCCCGGTCTGTACGGAGGACTGTAATGTCGTATGCGAGGTTGCCAAGGGCGCTTTCAGAGGCAGAGAGGTCCTTTACCCGAGCCCGGAGCACTTCGGAAAGAGCACGGCCGCTTCCAACAAGGACTACTTCCTCGACTGGTCGCACTTCCAGATAATGGCCGAGCTGCTGGGCGCGAAGGGAATAGAGCCCAGCTCCGACGTGGCGTTCTTCGAGAACGCGAAGATCAACACCGTCATAGGGTCCAGGGGAAAGAACCCCATCAAGATGGCCCTGCCATTCCACATCGCAGGCCTCGGGTCCACCGCAGTGGCCAAGTCCAACTGGCGCGAGCTGGCGTCAGGTGCGGCGATCTCGGGCGTATGCGAGGTCATCGGAGAGAACGTCTGCGGAATGGACGGGGACGCGGTATACTCCAACGGGAAGGTCCAGTCCTCCAAGGATCTGGCATTCCGTGTCAAGTCCTACATGGACTTCTGGGACGGGGAGAACGGACGCATCGTCCTACAGACGAACGTCGAGGACCAGCGCGGAGGAGTCGACGAGTACGGGCTCTCCAAGCTGGACATCGAGGTCATAGAGAGGAAGTGGGGACAGGGGGCAAAGGCCATCGGCGGGGAGGTCAGGCTGACCACCCTCGAGAGGGCCCTCGAGCTGAAGTCCCGCGGATACATCGTAATGCCCGACCCGGAGGACCCCTCGGTCCAGGAGGCGTTCAAGGCCGGAGTGTTCAAGAGCTTCGAGAGGCACAGCCGCGTAGGGTTCCCCGAACGCAGGTCTTTCCTCGAGGATATAGACAACCTCAGGTCAATGGGGGCCAAGAGCGTGTTCCTCAAGACGGGCGCATACAAGCCCGAAGCCGTCGCATTCACGATGAAGGTCGCTTCGGAGGCGAAGCTGGACCTCGTGACCTTCGACGGGGCCGGAGGAGGAACGGGTATGTCGCCGGTAATGCACATGAACGAGCTGAGCACACCCACCATCTGGCTCTATTCGCAGGTCATGCAGTGCGCCTGGTATCTCAGGAAGAAGGGAAAGTACGTTCCGGACATCTCCTTTGCGGGAGGATTCGTCAACGAGTCCCAGATGTACAAGGCGTTCGCCCTTTCGGACATGGGCGACGGGCCGATATGCAAGTCCATAGCCATGGCAAGGGCGCCTATCACGGCGGCCATGAAGGGTAAGCACTTCTCGGAGCTGGCCGCCGAAGGCAAGCTCCCGGCCGGCTTCTCGAAGCAGTACGGGGACAAGCCCGAGACGTACATGATATCCGCGAAGAACGTGGCCAAGATGTATCCCGACAAGGAACTGGGCACCGACATCCCATGGGGAGGAGTGGCACTCTACACATACATGCATGACAGGCTCGGAGAGGGCCTGAAGCAGCTGATGGCGGGAACCCGCAGGTTCACTCTGGACTCGATAGAGAACGAGGACATAGTCGCGCTCACCAAGATAGCGAACAGGGTGACGGGGATCGAGACCCTGGAGGACAGGGCAGACCGCGTGATGAGAAAGCTCCTTTGAAAAACCTTTAAACCGTTTCCGGGCGGGCCGTGACACCGGGGCCCGCCCGATGATATATTTTTGTAGAGCGAACCCCTTCGGGGAATGCACACGGTAAATGTTTGCACCTCTAACGAGGGGGAATAATACTGGTAAAGATCAAAAGGGCGATCATCAGCGTTTCAGACAAGGACGGAATAGTAGATTTTGCAAAGGAGCTGGCGTCGGCGGGCGTCGAGATAATATCCACAGGCGGGACGTACAGGCTGCTGAAGGACAACGGTGTGGACGCGGTCGAGGTTTCCGAGATCACAGGTTTCCCGGAAATGCTGGACGGGCGCGTCAAGACGTTGCACCCGAAAGTGCACGCGGGGATATTGGCACGCAGGAACGATCCGGCGCACATGAATGCCATCGCCGAGATGGGCATACTGCCGATAGACATGGTGGTCATCAACCTCTATCCCTTCAGGGAGACCGTCCTCAAGAAGGGGATATCCTTCGAGGAGATGGTCGAGAACATAGACATCGGCGGCCCCAGCATGATCAGGGCCGCGGCAAAGAACTACGAGTCGGTAGCGGTCGTCACCGACAAGAGCCAGTATCCTGAAGTCCTCAAGGAGATAAAAGAAAGCGGCCAGGTGTCGCAGGGGACCATGGGAAGATTGATGGCCGAGGCCTTCGTCTCCACCGCAAATTACGATGCAATGATAGCCAGCAGGATGTACGGCAGGTTCTGCGAAGGGTTCCCGTCGTCCTTCCCCGTTCCCATGGAGAAGGTGGAGGACCTCAGGTACGGGGAGAACCCCAACCAGAAGGCAGCATTCTACAAGGACCCGTTCACGGAGGGCACGACGGTTCCCAAGGCGGAGCAGCTCCACGGCAAGCAGCTCTCGTACAACAACATACTGGACCTCGATAAGTCCCTGGACATAGCCATGGACTTCGAGAAGCCGACCGCTGTCGTGATGAAGCACACCAATCCCTGCGGACTTGCGTCCGCGGACACCATCGCGGAGGCCTTCGTGACCGCCTATGACGTGGACCCAATGTCGGCATACGGTTGCGTCATAGCCCTGAACAGGGACTGCGACATGGCCACCGCCGAGGAGGTCAAGAAGCACTTTGTAGAGGCGATAATATGCCCGGACTATGCGCCCGAGGCCCTCGAGCTCCTCAGGACCAAAAAGAACCTCCGCATACTCAGGACCGGACTGCCGATAGGTCCGGAACAGAGGCACCGCGAATACAAGATGAAGAAGGTCCAGGGCGGGATGCTGGTTCAGACCGACGAGGAGCTGGTCATCGATCCGGGGAAGCTCACCGTGGTCACCAACCGGGCACCCACGGATGAGGAGGTCCACTCTCTGCTGTTCGCATGGAAGCTCGCAAAACACGTGACTTCGAACGCGGTCGTCTACGTGAAGGGAGAGCGCGCCGTAGGAATAGGCGCAGGCCAGATGAGCCGCGTGGACTCGGCCAAGATAGCTTCCATGAAGGCCAACGAGCCGACACAGGGATGCGTCATGGCGTCGGATGCCTTCTTCCCGTTCAGGGACGGTGTCGACACGGCCGCGGAAGCCGGGATAACTGCCATAATACAGCCCGGAGGAAGCATCAGGGACCAAGAGGTCATCGATGCCGCGAACGAGCACAACATCGCCATGGTCTTCACGGGATGCCGCGTGTTCAGACACTGACACGAAAGTGCCACATGTCGTAAAACGACTTAACCTGATTCAATTTTTCCCGCTGTCTTCAGAGTCCAGCGGGATTATGGGTTTACCTTCGGCCTTCCTCTTCATGTGTCCACCCGGACCTCCGCGCTCTTCGCGCGCCTTCTCTATGCATTCGGGGTCGTCGCAGACGAACGCGGCGTAAACGAAATTGGTCGAAGTTTTTCCGCAGAACTCGCAGGGATAATCGCTGAAGTTTATCGTCATGAGGGGGTCATCGCGAAACTCAGGTAAAAAACAAGCGTTATCTAACCCGACATCGATACGATATCATGGAACAGGGGGCCCTGGCCGATAAGTTCGAACTGACGAAATGCATCCAATGCAAGAAGTGCACGCGCAACTGCCCATCGGCGAAGCACGGAGGGATAGTGCCCAACGAGGTCGTACTCGGTGTCCGGGAGGCAAGATACGACGGGAATCCCTGGACATGCCTTATGTGCCACAGGTGCAGCATGGTATGCCCCAAGGGGATCGAAGTGGCAGGGCTTGTAATGTCTCTCCGCAACAATGAGGCAGAGTCGGGGAACATACCGGAAAGGTTCGGCAGGGTCTACGGTAATTTCAGGCAGACAGGGGATACGATGAGCATCGCGGGCTCCATAGACGAAGAGCGCAGAGTACTGGGCCTTACGGAATTGTGCAGGGACCCGAGCATACCCGGCAAATTGGACAAGATGTCCGGGAAGGCGGTGCGATGAAGCTCTTCCCCGGATGCACCGTAAGTTCAAGGATGCCATTCGTCGAATCGGCCGTCAGATACATCGCGGAACGTCTGAAGATAGATCTCTCGCCTTCCGAGTGCGGCATGTGCTGTTTCGAGCCCACAGGCCTCAGGTCCGTGGACCCGGACATGTGGAAGTCCGTAGGGAGCATTGTGCACTCCATGAACAAGGGGGAGTCGCTGGTAACGCTGTGCGAAGGGTGCAACCTGTCCCTTTCGTCGTCGGAGAGGATGCTGTGGACCGAGGAAGGTGCCGATGACGCGGCGGGGAGGCTCTCGAAGGTCGGGATGGAGTTCGGGATCGCGAACGTACGCGGCCTGCTGGAGCTCCTTTACGACAACATAGATGGCATAAGGGAGCTGTCAAAGGCTCCCGTTGCCGGAACGGGGGCGGTGTTCCCGGGATGCCACGGGGAGTTCGCCTACAAAAGCAGAGGAGGTGATGCGTCCGTGATGATGTCGGAGGTCCTCGACGCCGCAGGGTGCAGGAATGTCGTTATCAAGAAGCCGATGTGCTGCGGCGGAGGGCTGCAGGGTGTCGAGGACGGAATCGCCGCCGGGATACTCCAGGATACCGTCGGCGAGTTCAGTGGCGCGGGGGCGGATTTCGCTGTGGTGTCATGCGTGTTCTGCTTCCGCAGGCTGGACATATCCGCGAAATATCCGGTGATGCATATCTCCGAGGTCGTGGCCCGCTCCATGGGATGGGAGGCAGACACCTCCAGATACCACCGTACGAAGCTTTAATCCAGGTCCATAGAGAACTGCACCGATCCGGAAGAATGGGTCAGGGACCCCATGGAGACCATGTCGGCGCATCCGGCGTACTTCGCAACGTTCGACAAGGTAATGTTGCCCGACGCCTCGACGAGTGCTCCGGGGTTCTTCTTGCGGACTGCGGAGCGGAGCTTCTTCACATCCGCCGGCTTCATGTTGTCGGCCATTATTATATCGGCCCCCATCTCCGCCGCGGTCTCGGCATCCTCGATGCTGGAGACCTCGATCTCCACCTTCAGGTTGAAAGGTGCCTTCGACGCCCTCTCCATCGCGCCGCGGACGGATCCGCAGGCCTTGATGTGGTTGTCCTTGATCATTATCATGTCGTCGAGCCCGGACCTGTGCTCCGCCCCGCCTCCGAGCCTGACGGCCTTCTTCTCGTATTTGCGGAATCCCGGGGTCGTCTTCCTTGTGCCGCAGACCTTTATGTCCGGGTCCTTTTCCCTGAGGGCCTCCACAGCCTCGGAGGTGGCGGTCGCGATGCCGCTCATCCTCATCATGAAGTTGAGCGCTGTGCGTTCGGCGGTCAGAAGCCCTCTGACGGGGCCGCTGACCGAAATGACCCTGGTGCCGGCCTTCACGCGGGAACCGTCCTTGACCAAGGCGGTGGCGTCGGCGCCCACCATCGAGAATATGTCGCATGCCTCTTCGAGCCCTGCGACGACGGCGTCCTGCTCGCATACTATCGATGCTCTTCCGTTAACGTCCGGCAACAGGTCTGCTGTCGCATCCCCCCTCCCGACGTCCTCCTTCAAAAAACTTTCAAGACCGGTCATTTTCACACTTCCAGTTCGAAATTCTGTCCCAGTTCGGGCAGTATTACGTTATAGTCCTGCAGGTCCGGAAGGAAAAGCTCCCTGACCTCCGAGTGCATGAAGACGACGTTTTTGGGGTCGCACTTCTGGATGAAGTCGACTATCTCGCTGTGGTCCGCATGGGCAGAGAAATCGAACCTCTCCACCTCGCACTCTATCTTGTACGATTCGCCGTCGATGACCATGCTGCCCTGCTCGAGCAGCATTCTTCCGTTCGTATCTTCGGCTTGGTAGCCGACAATGAGGATCGCGCTCTTCGGGTCGTTCTTGACGTTGTTCACGTATCCGAGGACGGGTCCGCCGTCCAGCATCCCGCCGGTGGTGACGATGACCTGCCCCCTCGACGCGTTGCGTCTCATGTTGGAGTTCTTGACGGTATTGAAGTTCCTCTTCGCCGCCTTCAGCTTCTTGGGGTCGCGCAGGTATTCAGGATAATCCAGGAACATGCGCGTGACCGAGCGGCCCATGCCGTCGACCCACATTTCGTACTTGAGGTCCTTGAGGAGAAGCATGATCTCCTGCGTCCTACCGATTGCGAAACACGGTATGATGCATTTGCCGCCTCTTTCCACGACCTCGCGTACCTTGTTCAGGAAACGGACCTCGGTCTCGCTCCGGGGAGGGTGGTTGCGCCCGCCGTAGGTTCCCTCCACGAACAGCGTCTCGCAGTCCACGGGCTTCGCTCCGGATACCAGCCGCTGGTCCGCGGTGTGTATGTCGCCGCTGTATAGCATCGTCGTGTCGCCTTCGAAAAGGAACATGGACGCGCCCGGGATGTGTCCTGCAGAGTAGAGCGTAACATCGGTCCTGCCGATTTCGATCGTATCTCCGAAAGTCAAAGGAACCACGTTCCTCATCGTGCGGTCCACGTCGCTTGCGGTGTACGGCTGAGGATAGTCCTCGGCCTTGGCTATCTTGAGGGAGTCGTTCATGAGCAGTTCCCCGACCTCTGCCGTAACGGGCGTGGTGAAAAGCTCGCAGTTCTGCCTGCCGCAGACAACCGGGACCATCCCGCAGTGGTCCAAGTGGGCGTGGGTCAGGAATACGTGGTCTACACGGGGTGCAGGCATAGGATATTCGGGCGGCTTCGAAGGGCTCATGCCGTATTCGATCAGGACCGTCTTCTTCGGGCCCTCCATTATGAGCCCCATGCGGCCGACTATGTCTGCACCGCCCAAGAATTGATATTTTACTTTCATTGTCATTCTCCTTGTTATTTTGCCATAGGCTGTGAAAAGAAGGGGCCTAACGCCTCTCCTTTGACTGTGAATCGGAGCGGGAAGAACCCGCCTTAAACTGGCTATTCTATCGCTGTATATTTAGTTTCCTTATACTCGGGTCATATGTCGCGATAGCGCTAAAAATCAATGTGCCACAAGTTAAAATATAGGAGAATGCGTTACAACATTCATGGGATACACTCGAAGCAGCGCCAGCTATTATGGGTTCTTCGGAATCCTTGCGGTAACGGTTTACGCGATTTCTTTTTTAGCGGCATCGGACTACATCGGCACATGGACGGCGGGGACCAGCCGCACATCCGAGCTTTTGGCCGAAGGCATATACAGGGCCGGCCTCGTATCGGCGGGGGCTCTGGGTGCGATATTTGGGTTGGGTTTTGCGGCACGCCGCCGTGGGCCCGCCAACCTGGCCGGTTGCGTGCTGTCCGTCCTCGCGGGCATCATGCTTGTTGTCATGGGGATTGAGGGAACAGGTGTCGGGGAGGATTTCTTTTGGGTATTCGCGTCATTGATTTCCCTGGTGGCCCTGGCGGACGTTTTCGCAAGATCGGCGGGCGGAGAATACATCCCGTCCGTGATCTCATCGGTCCTGGCACTCCTGATCGCCGCCACCTATTATTTCGAAGTACTTTACGGGTTGGGGTTCATCATCGCATCGGCGGTATGGGTTTTGTCCGCCTCGGTCGTCATGTTAGTGTGCGGCCCCGGACAGGAGACCCGTGATGCGAAGGTTACGGCCGATGGCCCAGGTCCTGACGGCGGGACGGTCTCCGCATGCTTGCCGGCATCCGATATTACTGGTGATTTTCCCGAAGTCTCCTCAGACCTCCCAGAGGGCCCCTCGGAAAGGCCGGGCGAAACCTCTCCGGTCGGAAGGGGCGTGGGGCAGACATCGGGAACGGTTTCAGAGGAGGAGACCCAGGACCTTCGTGACACCTATACCGACAACTCGCCCGAGGCCCTCGTCAGGAGGGCGGCGTTCAACAAGGGTCTCAGGTGCAGGAAGAATTACGGAGAGCACGGGATACAGATCGCTTTCGTGGCACCCAGGGTGGCCGTTTTCGTTCAGCCGGAGGGCTACGACGATTCCCTCGACGACAGGCTCAGGTCCGAGGGTTGGGCCGTCCTCAGGTACAGCGAGGAAAGCGTCACGGACGGCTCGATCCAGGGCGAGGAGATACTCGCAACCGTCAGAAAGTCCGAAAAACAGAGAGCCAGGTATAGGGGGAAATCCGCTAGCTGATACACTTTGAATATATTCGGACCCAAAGTTATTAAATGCATAAGGAATAAGGGGAATCGGGATGCAAGCTACTCGTAAGGTTTCGTCGGCCAAAGATACCGGCGGCGCAGTCGGCAACTCGCCGTATAGCGTGGTCAGATCTGTAGCCGGAGGTTTCGCTCTGGCCGCGGTGCTGTGGTGGATCCCTTTCATCGGCCCCGCGATAGCCGGATATTACGCCGGACGCAGATCGGGATCTTTCATCAAGGGGGCCATTTCGTCTTCCATAGGGGGAGGCAGCCTCATGCTGGCCGTAATGGCCGCTACTTATTACCTTCTCGGCCCTGCGGGGTTTCCGAACACGGCTGTGGATGCGGCAGCCGGCACATTGACGGGAATATACTGGAGGGCCGGGATTTATCTCGAATTGTTTTTCAACCCCGGGACCGCGGAGCTGTCCCTGACGCCCCTGGGCATCATGGTCGCCTTCGGTTGCATCGGCGGCTCTCTTTCCGGGCTTTACCGCCGCGAAGCAACTTCCCTTATAGCTTCCGGTGCGGTATATTCGGCGATAAGGCCAATGGCAAGGTCCGTGGAGCTTTACGAGAAGGGCAAGAAGCTTGGGTTCGAGTCCTACAACGACTGTGAGTCGGTTAGGGATTTGGCGGTGAACGCCGTACCGGATGCCAGGCAGCGAACCGCCGCCACGCCCATGAAGAAGAAACCGGTCACCACCATCCAGGCCGTTACGACGACCGTGGGCGAGGGAGCAACCCCGACATCTTCTTCTCCTTCTTCTTCCTCCGAAAAGAGCCAGAGTCCGTTTTCAGACATTCTCAGGCGCTCCGAGGTCCGTAACAACGGCAGAGAAGGCGTACAGAAGAGATGAAGAAAATCTTTGCTCGTGCGCGTGATAACTTATTAATATCGTCATCCAATGGGGATACCAGTGATAGCTTGTTTTGTTCTCAGTGCGGATCTTTGATGTTCCCCAATGACGGGAAGTACGTCTGCAGTTCATGCGGCGAAGAAAAGGAAATCGGAACGTCGCACGTTATAGTCACCGGCTCCAACGATAAGGAAACGACCGTGATAAAGGAGGATGTGGCGACGCTTCCCAAGACCCGCATCGCGTGTCCTCTCTGCGCCCATACGGAGGCCTACTTCGTCATAAGGCAGACCCGCGCCGCCGATGAACCCGAAACCAGGATATACCGTTGCTGCAAATGTAATCATTCCTGGAGAGAATATTGAGCAAGCCAAAAGGTGAAACAATGTTCAAGGCAGAGATTAAGTCCGATACGATGAAGGGGCTCGTAAATATCGTTTCCACGCTCATTGACGAGGTCAAATTCACCGTGGACCCGGAGGGAATGAGCCTAAAGGCCGTCGACCCAGCACATGTCGCGATGATAGAGCTGCGCGTGGAGGCGGGTGCGTTCGAATCGTACGCGGCCGACGAGACGGAGATCGGACTCGACCTCGACAAGGTGAAGGGCGTTCTCAAACTGGCATCGTCGGGCGACATCATCACGATCGAGCAGGACGAGGACCACGGCAAACTGGTTTTCAAGGTCGGTAACATCACGCGCCGCATGCACCTCGTGGACACATCGGGGATCAACGACCCGAAGGTCCCGCAGCTCTCCCTCTCTGCCAAGGTGAGGATCGCAGTGGACGAGCTCCAGCAGGGCATCCGCGCATCCGAGACCATATCAGACCATATAGCCCTCACGGCCAGCCCCGAAGGGTTCGAACTCTCCTGCGAAGGCGACACGGATTCCGCAAGCCTGGTGGTGCCGAAGGACAAGCTCGAAAGACTCGAGGCCGAAGGCACATACTGCAGTCTCTTCCCCCTCGATTACTTCGCGAACCTCGTCAAGGCGATTCCCGCAGGCACGGTCGTGAACATCGAGCTCGACAAAGACTACCCTATTAACATAAGGTTCGAGATCGCGGAAGGAAAAGGCAGAGTGGATTACCTCCTGGCTCCGAGGATAGAGAGCGACTGATTCCGGTGATGCGGTTGGCAAAAAGCGAAATGGAGCTTAAGGAGATCGCAAACAGGCTCAGGTTCCACGTTATAGAGATGACATCCGAGGCCGGGTCCGGGCATCCTGGAGGATCCCTGTCGTCCGCCGACCTTATGGCCGTGCTTTATTTCAGGGTCATGAACCATCGCCCCTCCGACCCCTCATGGGACGGAAGGGACAGGTTCATTCTTTCCAAAGGACATGTCGCGCCCATTCTCTACGCGTCGCTGGCCGAGTCCGGTTACTTCCCGGTAGAGGAGCTTATAACCCTCAGAAAGATGAACAGCAGATTGCAGGGCCACCCGGTCCGCGGGAAGCTGCCCGGCGTAGAGATGTCCACAGGATCCCTCGGTCAGGGCCTCAGCATGGCCTGCGGATTTGCGATGGCCGCCAAGATGGACGGCAAGAAGCACAGGGTTTACTGTCTTGTCGGCGACGGCGAGCTGCAGAGCGGCATGAACTGGGAGGCGGCGATGTTCGCATCCCAATACAAACTCAGCAATCTGGTGCTCTTCGTTGACCGCAATCGCCTCCAGATATCCGGATGCACCGAGGACGTGATGGGCCTGGAGCCCCTTCAACGCAAATGGGAGGCCTTCGGGTGGAGGGCCATCACCGTGGACGGCCACAATATCGCAAAGCTGATCGAAGCCTGCACATGGGCCAAGAGGGCCCGGACCAGGCCCACCGTCATAATAATGAACACAGTTAAAGGCAAAGGCGTATCTTTCATGGAGAATAATGTCGGATTCCACGGTAAGAGCTGCAATGCCGATGAAAAAGTCTGCGCGGAGAACGAACTAGAGGAAGCGATGAGGTTCTGCAGATGAGCCAGATAGCGCAGCGCGACTATTTCGGAAAGGCCCTGAAGGACCTTGCAAAACGGGAAGACATCGTCGTATTGGATGCGGACCTCGCCGGCTCCACCAAAACATCGGAATTCAAAAAGGTCTGCCCCGAACGATTTGTGGAGATAGGCATAGCCGAGCAGAACATGATTGGGATATCTTCGGGACTCGCTGCCGAAGGGAAGACCGTTTTCGCAACCACTTTCGGCGTTTTCGCAACTGGAAGATGCTGGGAGCAGGTCAGGCTATGCGTGGCATATCCCGAGCTCAATGTCAAGATCGTCGCGACCCACTGCGGGATCAGCGTTGGCGAGGACGGAGCGACGCATCAGGCGCTTGAGGACATTTCGCTTATGCGCACAATGCCGAACATGACCGTCATATCTCCCGCAGATGCTTACGAGACCTATGCGGCCACCATCGCGATAGCGGATCACTACGGCCCGGTCTACATGAGGATGGGACGTTCTCCGGTGCCCACCGTCAGCGAAGAGGGCGAGAAATTCATAATAGGCAAGGCCAAAGCGCTCCGGGAAGGAAAGGATGTCACACTGTTCGGAACAGGGCAGATGGTGTTCAACTGCATAGAGGCCGCGGAGGAATTGAAAAAAGAGGGCGTGTCCGCGGAAGTCGTCAACGTTTCGACGATAAAGCCCCTCGACAGGGACACCGTCCTCGCATCGGTCTCGAAGACCGGATGCGCCGTCACCGCAGAGGAGCACAGCATCATCGGCGGCCTAGGTTCCGCCATATCGGAGCTGCTGTCGGAAGAGCTGCCGTCACCCGTCTTCAGGATAGGTACCGGGGACATCTTCGGCGAGTCGGGGTCACCGGCCGAGCTGTTCGTGAAATACAAGCTTACATCGGGCGATATAGCTAAAGCCGCCCGGAAAGCAATGAAGAAGAGATGATGACATGAAGATATTCATAGACACCGCAAATCTGGAAATGATAAAGGAGATCAACAGCTGGGGCATCCTCGACGGAGTAACCACCAACCCCAGCCTCATCGCGAAGGAAGGCACCGACGTAAGGACAAGGGTAAAGGAGATCGCGAAAATAGTCGACGGTCCCATATCCGCCGAGGCGATGTCCCCTAAATGGGAAGATATGGTCGAAGAGGGAAGGGAGCTTTCCAAGATACACAAGAACATCAACGTCAAGCTCCCGATGTGCATCGACTCCCTGAAGGCTACCAAGGTCCTCTCGTCCGAGGGCATCGATGTCAACATGACGTTGATATTCTCGCCACAGCAGGCGCTGATGGCCGCCAAGGCCGGAGCGAAATACGTGTCCCCGTTCATCGGCCGTCTGGACGACATAGGTATGTACGGTACCGACCTCCTCGACCAGATATGCGGGGTTTTCGACAACTACAGCTACGACACCGAAGTGATAGCCGCCAGCATAAGGAGCCCGGTCCACGTTCTGGACGCGGCCCTTGCCGGATGCGACATCGCAACGATCCCATACGACATCCTTCTTAAGATGGTCGCCCACCCGAAGACGGACGAAGGCATAGCCAAGTTCATCTCCGATTACGAGAAGACCAAGAAGAAATGATCATGCGAGATGTCGTCGTCATCGGCGGCGGACCAGCGGGCAGCAAGGCCGCCGAGTTGCTGGCCAGGGACCGCGATGTACTCGTCCTCGAGGAACATCGCGAGTCCGGCCTTCCCGTCCAATGCGCCGGGCTGGTGACCGACGACGTCATAACGCTTTCCGGGGTCCGTCCCGACATCATAAACAAGCTCCACGGAGCAAATGTATTCTTTCCGGGGGGAGGCGAACTGTCCGTCAGGTCATCTTGGCCGAAGGCCAATGTGATAGACCGTGCCGACCTGGACCGCAGGATGGCATGGAGGGCGGCGGACGCCGGGGCCGAATACAGATATAACGACCGTTACATCGGACACACGGCGACCGGTAATGTGACGGTACGGTCGACGGGGGGCGAGACGGAATGCTCTCTTCTTGTAGGGGCGGACGGGCACTCTTCTTCGACGGCGATGTCGCTGGGCCCCGGCAACGGCCCCAGGGAATATGTCCGCGGGTTCCAGATGGACCTGCGTAAGAAATACGATGAGCAGGACATGATAAACATCAGGCTGGGATCGGAGGTTGCCCCCGGGTTCTTCTCATGGGAGATCCCGTTCGGGGACAACGTTCGCGTCGGTCTGTGCACTTCATGGCCTGCCGGGCCCCCAGCATTATACATGAAGACGCTTTTGAAGAAGGCCGGTCTGGAAGACGCCGAGGTCATCAGGAAGTATTCGGGAAAGATACCTCTGGGAGGTCGACCGAAGACATATGGGGAGCGCTTAATGCTCATAGGAGATGCCGCAGGCCAGGTCAAACCGGTATCGGGAGGGGGGCTCTATCCTGCTTTCAAGTCCGCGGACGCGTTGAAGGAGACCGCGGAGTCATCATTCGTATCGGGAGATTTCTCTGAGAAGGCTCTGTCCGCATACGAGAAAAAGTGGAAGGCCGCGGCAGGCAGGGAGATGCGGAACGGGTACAGGCTCAGGAATGCATATCTGAAACTGAGGGATGTCGACCTGGACAGAGCATTCGCCATCGCTTCGCGCGAGTCGGTGCGGAGCGTCCTGGACGAAATAAACCTCGACAGACCCAGCTCGGTGGTTTCCCGCATGAGGAAAAGGGACCTCGCGAGCCTCATGCCGATATTGATGAGGGCTTTACTGTGAAAAAGGTAATCGCCGCGATGGTTCCCGAGGCTTCCGCACACTCGGTAATTCCCGAGCTTGTTTCCAGAGGGATCGCGGACAGGACGGCCAAGATATCCAGGAAAGGAGGATACAAGCTCGTCCCTATAGTCGACGAAAGGATCGGGGAGGCAGGGGAAATGTTCCATCTCTGCGAGACGATGGCGCACTCGATCGAGAGGATGAAGCCCCAGGAAAGGATAATCCTGGGCCTCGCCCATCTCCCGGACAGCGTCAGGGCGGCCCTCCCTTCGAAATGGGAGTTCGTCGGCGATGTCGCAGTGATCAGGCTACCCGAAGCATGCGAGGATTACAAAGAGGACATCGGGAAGGTTTACGCCGGCGTTCTCGGCGTGAAGACCGTATGTGCCGACGTATCCGGAATATCCGGCGAATTCAGAAGACCCAGCACCGAGATTATCTATGGCACGGAGCCCGAGTCGGTCAGGCTGGAGAACGGAATTCTTTACGATTTCGACGTCACACGGGTCATGTTCGCCTCGGGGAACACGGACGAGAGGATGAGGATGCGGAGCATGGACTGCAGCGGCGAAACGGTAGTCGACATGTTCGCGGGCATAGGATACTTCACACTTCCGATAGCAAAATTCTCAGGTGCCAGGAAGGTTTTCGCATGTGAAAAGAATCCTGAGTCCTACGGCTTTCTTCTTAAGAATATCAGACTGAACGGCGTCGTGGGGAAAGTGATCCCCATGCTTGGAGACAATCGCAGCATCCCAGGCTCCCGGTTCGCGGACAGGATTTTGATGGGATACGTTCAAACAACCGCAACTTTCCTTCCGAAAGCCATATCGATGATACGTCCGGGCGGCATAATCCATTATCACGACACATTCCCGGCAGGGGAGCAGGAACAAAGGATAAATGAAATCTTCACAGAAGCATGCGACGGATTCGAGGTGCTGGATATACGCGAGGTGAAGTCCTTCGCGCCATCAGTCTCCCATTACGTGGCAGATGTCAGGATATCAGACAGATTCGCCTGAACTGCATGCAGTGAGCATCGTATTCATGTTGCTGGCATATTTCGAGGGCTCGGAATCTATCAGAGCCTTTGCGAAAGGTATCAGGTACTCCATGTAGTCCGTCTCGTCCTTTGAAAGCTTGAAGGGGTATTTCGCCGTCCTGTCGCAGGCGGCGAGGAAAGAAGCCGAAATGGATCTGGATTTGCTGTCTTTGGCGAAGCTGCGCTCAAGGGACGAAAGCACCATCATGGCGCCACCGACCCTCGCCGACTTGGCGAGCCTGTCGCACATCTGGGTTATAGGCCCTGCCTTGTTGAACGCAGGAAGCGAACCCATCACGTCCGCCAGTGCGAACTTCTTGCGGGCATCGGCTAAAGTGTCCGCGGGAACGCATTTCGATACATCGCCCATGGATTCCGCCGTCTCTTTGGACGTGGAAAGCTCGATGATCTTCTTGTAGTTGGACTCCCAGACTGCAGAAAGGGCCTCGTTGAGCCTCTCTGTTCTTATGACGACCGGCGTAGGTACATTTTCGAGGAAGCGTCTCAGCGAATCCCTGTCCTCATCCGACCCTCTTAGGGAGGCGAGGAAGGAACCTAGGTCGGATCCGTAGTTCTTTGTTCCCACGATGTAGGTGGCAGTTCTACCGCTCTTGAGGTCGTCCGCCTTGGCCCTCATGACCGAGGAAAGCAGGGACCTGTCGGTAACCGCCCCTCCGGCATATTTTTTCAGGGTGTCGCCTTCGATCTTCACCCTCCCGTCGTCCCCCTCCCCGCGATACTTGTGGGTTATGTAGACATCCATGTCGTCAAGCGGGTCTATGGTCGCTATGCGCGAGATAAGGTATTGGAGGGACGAGACTTCCTTGGCGCAGTCGGAGCATATCCGTATGCTCTGACGGAGGGATCTGATCTTTATTTCCAATGCCGCCAGGGCTTCGTGTCCGCAGTCCAGGGCGTCGTCCGCGAACTCGTAGGGGGACTCCCAGAATGTGTCGTAGAGATAATCTTCCGGCATGTTCGGAATGTCCGAGCAGACAATATTCTCCCCGAAGGAGTACAGGTGCAGGCGGTTCTTCTTGATCATCGTGTTGTAGAGGAGCAGCCTGATCCTGGGGTCGTTGTAGTACTGGCAGCCGATGAGCTTATCCGCCCCCACGGTCCCCCTCACAGCGTAAGATATCTTCTCGTCGCCGAGCTTGGCGGTGGCCAGCAAGGGCACGGTCCCGGCGGCGGCCAGGGACACGGTCCCTGCATAGGCGCGGACCATGTCATCGCTGCCTTTGGTCGCATCCTTAAGCAGCGCATCCGGATTGCCGGAGTGCCTGGCAACGGCGTCTATGTCCTTGAATGTCTTGTCGAAATGGCATTTACGGCAGTTGCCTGCGCACATCGGCCTGAGGATCCCGGGGTTGGCCGCCAGCTCGGCGGAGCGGTCCAGAAGCTCGTCCTCCAGCCGTTTCGAGGCATGCTTAACCCCCCTCATCCTTACGCGCTTCTTGCCTGCCATGCTAGCGCATAATGTCGTACAGGCTAATAACACTAATGCGGGCCGTGAACAGTACAAATATTCCGAAAGGGATTATGGGCCGTGGACACGTTCGAGCAACACAAGCGGGCGACCAGGGAGCTTCTGGCGAAGCCTCCGTTCGGCTACAGGAACATCCCGGAGGAAGACCTCGGGCTTTTCGCCTCGGCACTGGTCCACGACAGTTATTCCAACGAGGCGGGCGGCATACGGAACAACGAGCGCCTGGAGTTCCTGGGAGACGCGGTCTTGGAGTTCGTGGCCTGCGAGCACATCTATCGAAATACCGACATGACCGAGGGCGGGATGACGGGCATGAAGCAGGACATAGTCCGCAACCGCAGCATATCGGATGCCGTTCTGGCGTACGGCATATGCCTGGACGACGCTCTGCTTGTCGGCGGCGGTCACGTGGACCCGATAACGAAGAGGCCGATCGTCAACGAGAACATGAGAGCAGATGCCTTCGAAGCTATGCTGGCCGCCGTCTACCTGATATATGGTATGGACGAGGTCAGGAGGATAGTGGGGGACGTCCTGGTCGCGTGTTAGGCACGTATTTAATGGGGAATGGCCATTATCAAACGTGGCAGAGATCATTGAAAAAACAGCTGAATCCATCAGGGACATGACCATCCGCGGCGCCGGCAGGATAGCCCGCGCCGGTGCTTCGGCGATGGGTGATTTCGCCGCAGGTTATAACGGGACTTCTTTGGACGATTTCCGCCGCGACATCAAGAAAAACGCCGCAATCCTGACGGCGTCGCGACCTACCGCCGTTTCTCTCTGGAACGGAGTAAGGGCGACGATGAGGGGGCTGTCTTTCGTATCGACCCTCCAGGAGGCCAAGGACCTGGTGGTATCCAATTCCGAGGAGTTCGTCGAGATATCCTCCAGGGCCGTGGCGACTATAGCAAAGATCGGCGCCAACCGCATAAAATCAGGCGATGTGATAATGACCCATTGCAACAGCAGCGCCGCCATCGGGGTCATCAAGGAGGCCCACCGCCAGGGAAAGGACATCAAGGTTTACGCAACGGAATCCCGCCCATGGAGGCAGGGGATCCTGACAGTCAACGAGCTGGCCGAGGCGGGGATCGACACCACGCTGATCATCGACAGTGCAGTGCGTACAGTCATGAAAGGAGTAGACAAGGTGTTCGTGGGCGCGGACACTATAACGTCGCACGGCGCCCTGATCAACAAGATAGGGACGTCCCAGCTTGCTCTGGCTGCACACGAGGCAAGGGTGCAGTTCTACGTTTGCAGCGAAACATACAAGTTCTCTTCCGCGACGATATTCGGTGACATGGTCACCATTGAGGAGCGGAGCATCGAAGAGGTCGTCAAGAAGGGCGAGGTCCCGGACTCTGTAAAGATTTTCAACCCTGTTTTCGACAGCACGCCTGCCGCCTACATCGATGCGATAATCACCGACGTCGGGATGATCCATCCCGGTTCGGTCTACGACGTTATGGTAAGGCAGCTCGGCGACAGTCTTTTCGAGGAGTGAACGAAGTGTCAGGATTTTCATATATGCACCTGGGAGAGGAGGCGGACCCCGCAACCGATGTGGTCTGCAAATATCGTGTCAAGACCGACCTGCCTATCGAGAAGGCCGCCGAGGCTATAGCGGCGGAGCAGTCCACGGGGACCTGGACAGGCATATCGACACTTACCGAGAACACTCTCAAGAACTATGGCGCCAGAGTGCTGGCCATCGAAGGGGACCTTGTGACGATAGCGTTCCCGGACGTCGACTTCAGCATCGAGGTGGGCGGCATACCCCAGATCCTAAGCGTCGTGTCGGGGAACCTTTACGGCCTGGAAGCCCTGAAAGCCGTCAGGTTCGAAGATGTCCGGTTCCCGAGGAGCATCACGGCGATGTACAGGGGGCCAAGGTTCGGAGCCGACGGTCTCAGGAAGATCCTGGGCCGCCCGGAGAAGCCTCTCATCGGGACAATAGTCAAACCCAAGATAGGGCTCTCTCCCAAGGAGACCGCCGATTATGTCTACGAGGCAGGGGCAGGAGGTCTGACCAACAGCAAGGACGACGAGACCCTCGTCGACCAGAAGTTCTGTCCGATGCAGGACCGCACCGTCGCAGTGGCCGAATCCCTTGACAGGCTGGCGGAAGAAGGCCACAGGATGATACACGCGATAAACATCAGCACGAACGGCGACAAGATACTGGAGGTGGCAGACAGGGCGCAGAGCTGGGGGGCCAAACAGCTGATGGTCGACGTCATCACATGCGGTTTCGGAGCGGTTCAGGCTCTGGCCGAGGACCCATCTGTGAAGGTGCCCGTACACGTGCACCGGACGATGCATGGTGCCATGACCAAAGATCCGGAGCACGGCATAGCCATGCTCCCGATGGTTAAGCTGATAAGGATGTGCGGCGGGGACGCTCTGCACATAGGCACGCTCGGGGCAGGCAAGATGTCGGGCGACGTCAAAGGAGACCACGACAATCTGGATGCGTGCCTGGACACGTCATCTCCCTACAGGACGGTTATGCCGGTATGCTCCGGCGGAGTCTATCCGGGAATGCTGGAGAAGATGGTCCGCGCTTCGGGCCTCAACGTCCAGATACAGGCGGGAGGGGGCGTGGCGGGCCACCCAGGAGGGGTAAGGAGCGGCGCGATGGCGATGTCACAGGCCGTCGACGCCATCTGCAACAAGGTACCGCTCGAAGAGTATGCGAAGAACCACAGGGAACTGGCCCAGGCGCTGGAGAAATGGGGGCTCAAAGAATGAAGCTGAAAGTTAAGTATTTCGATGTGGACGCGTCCGAGCCGACGGTCCTGATGCACGACGACGACTGCGAGGAGATAGGGGTCCAGGAGAACGACCGCGTGAGGCTGGAGGCCAAAGGGACCGCCACGGCGCTGGTCAGCAGGACGGACACCCTGGTAGAGCGCGGCACGATCATGGTCCCTGCCAAGACGATGGCTGTGACGGACGCCAAAGAGGGGTCCCTCATTTCCGTCGAGTTCGCCCCCGCACCCGAGTCGGTAAGGAGCATACGCAAGAAGATGGACGGGGAGGTGCTATCGAAAGACGAGATCTTCGGCATCGTACGCGACATTCTGGACACGAAGCTGTCCAAGATCGAGATCTCTGCTTGGCTGACATCGCTTTACATCAACGGGATGTGCATCGAGGAGATAGCGGACTTCGCCACCGCAATGGTCGACACGGGGGAGAGGATAGTCTTCGACAGAAAACCGGTCTATGACTTCCACAGCATGGGCGGCGTCCCGGGCAACAAGGTCACTCCCATCGTGGTATCGATAGTCGCCGCCGCGGGTCTCATGCTTCCAAAGACATCCTCTCGCGCCATAAGCAGCGCGTGCGGGACTTCCGATTTCGTTGAAACGTTCTGCGACGTCGCGCTCTCCGCCGAGAGGCTGAAGGACGTGGCCGAGACCACTGGTGGCGCTCTCGCATGGGGCGGAGCCATAAACCTGGCGCCCGTGGACGACCTGGTGATAAAGATCGAGCACCCGCTCGGCATCAACCCACGCGCCCAGATGCTGGCTTCGATACTGAGCAAAAAACTCGCCATAGGTGCGGAGTATCTGCTCATCGATATTCCGATGGGTGTCGGGACCAAGGTCCCGGACATAGAATCCGCCCGTGCGTACGCCAGGGACTTCATGGACCTGGGGGACAAGCTGGGCATGCATGTGGAGTGCGCTATAACATACGCCGACCAGCCGGTCGGAAGCGCAGTGGGGCCCAACCTCGAGGCCAGGGAATGCATCCGCATACTGGAGGGCGAGGGACATCCTGCGAGCGTCGCCGAGAAGGCATGTGAGCTGGCAGGGATAATTCTGGAGATGGGAGGGATATCCAACGGCAACATCAAGGCCAGGGAGATACTCAACTCTGGTGCGGCGCTCAGGAAGTTCAGGGAGATCGTGGAGGCGCAGGGAGGCAGCCGCGATGTGAAGTCGGAAGACCTGAAGCCCGGTCAATTCATGGCGGAGCTAAGGTCCACCAAAAGCGGATATGTGCACGGCATAAAGAACAAGGACATAGTGGCCGTCGCGAAGGCCGCAGGTTCCCCCAACGATAAAGGTGCGGGACTCATCCTGTTCCGCAAGAAGGGACAGAGGGTGGAGTCGGGAGATGTACTGATGGAGATCTACGCCGAGAACGAGTCCAAACTGCAGCGTGCAGTGAACCTTGCGGAAAGGTACCAGCCGGTGGACATACAGGGTATGCTGATCAGACGCGTGTCGGTTCCTAATGTAAAATGATGATATGAGGTCCTTTTGCTTCACAGTCGATGTCGACAGGGATGCCAACATACCTGTACCGGGAATGAGCCAGGCAGGCTCTTACAACAGAGGGCTCGGGACCGCACCCAGGTTCAGGTCGTCGGGGGAAGGCATAGGAACGCTTACCGGGATACTTGACGAGATGGGCGTGAGGGCCACGTATTTCGCTGAGGCCAGGACACTTTCCAAAATAGGCGCCCAACATCTCGAGGGTCGCGAGGTCGGCATACACGGCTTCGATCACGAGGACTTCACGGGCACCTTCCCTCCAGGAGGAAAAAAGGAGCTGCTGAAGAGGGCGTGCGAAGCTGTAGAGGACCTCACGGGAAAAAGACCCAGATGTTCAAGGATGCCTTATATGAAGATCTCGGAGGACATACCGCCCATACTTTCAGAGATCGGTATAAGGTACGACTCTTCACAGTATCAGGACATGGATAAGGAGGTCATGCCATATGTCCTGGGCGGGGTCGTGGAGGTGCCAGTACCCGTAACCAGGGACGCTTCGGAAAAGAAGATAGTAGGATATCTTTGGCCCATGCACGAGGGCAAACGTCCTCCCGGAGACTATGTGCGGATGGCCTCACGCATGGAAAACGGCATATTCACACTCGCAACCCACAGCTGGCACATGTCTGAGCGCATAGACGGCGGATACGTTACGAAACAGGACGCCAAAGCAAACGAAAACAACCTTCGCGAGGTGATCGCGGGGATATTGGACATGGGCTTCAAGGCCGAGACTTTGCCCGATGCCGCGGAACGTTTCGGCGTGCGCTAAAGTAATAAATATAAAGCGCGGTTCGCTCACGGTTATCATGACCGCCGATCTCATTCTTGGCAAGGAAATATCCCAGCAGATATACGGAGAGCTCGATGCCAGGATAGACAGGCTCAAGAAGAACGGGATAACCCCGGGACTTGCAGTGGTACTCGTCGGGGACGACCCGGCGTCGCAGACCTACGTGCGCATGAAAGGAAAGATGTGCCAGGAGCTGGGTATGCACTCGGACACGATAATCATGCCCGAGACGACGACCCAGGAGGAGCTTCTCGCGAGGGTTTCCGAGCTCAACGAAAACCCTGACATCCACGGATTCCTCATCCAGTTGCCGTTGCCCAAGCACATCGACGAGCAGGCAGTCATCAATTCCATCGACCCGTCTAAGGACGTGGACTGCTTCCATCCGTTCAACGTCGGCAGGATGCTGATAGGGGAGCCGGAATTCCTTCCGGCGACACCTGCCGGAGTTCAGCAACTTCTCATCCGTTCAGGCGTCAAGACGGACGGGAAGCATGTGGTTGTGGTGGGAAGGAGCAACATAGTGGGAAAGCCCATGGCGGCGATGATGGTCCAGAAGGCGATAGGCGCCAACTCTACCGTTACGGTGGTCCACTCCAGGACCGAAGACATAGGGTCTATAACACGTCAGGCGGATATACTCATAGTCGCCATAGGAAAGGCGGGCTTCATCACTCCCGGCATGGTAAAAGAGGGAGCCGTCGTGATAGACGTGGGTACCAACCACATACCCGACCCCGCGGCCAAGAAAGGCACGCGCCTGGTAGGGGACGTGGACGAAAATGTAAAAGAGAAAGCTTCGGCCATGACCCCCGTACCGGGGGGCGTCGGTCCGATGACGATTTGTATGCTCATGTCCAACACCGTCCATGCGGCGGAGAGGGCTTACGAGAGGAAGTGCAGTCAATGATACATGAGTGCGAAGAACACGGTTATTTCCGTGGCGAGGAATGCCCGCTATGCGGCGAGGAAGGCAAATTCATAATGAGCGACTACGAGGTTGAAAAGCTCGGAAGGAGCATGGCAGCCATCCTCAGGCACGGAAACGGGGACCCAGATATGGACGAGCAGGGTTTCGTGGACATACGCGATATAGTTTCAATGGTCAAAGGAAGAGACCAGAACAGATGGAAATGGCTCAGGCCCCACCACATCGAGGCGATGGTCGAGACCGACCCCAAGGGGAGATACCAGATATCCGGGGCAGACGTTAGGGCGACCTACGGCCACACGATAAAACTGGACCTGAACCTTCCGACCGACAACGTCCCGGAAGAGCTTTACTATCCTGCCACAGACGAGGAGGCCGAATTGATCCTGGAAGCAGGCCTAATGCCAACGGACCGTGCGATGGTGCACCTGTCTCTGACATACGACGATGCCGTTACGGCCGGGTCCGTCCGCAGCGAGGACCCGGTAATCATAGCGGTGGACACATACGCCTGCTCAGAGGCCGGATTCCCCGTAGGGAAGGCGGCAAAGACCGTGTTCCTGTGCGAAAAGGTACCTGCGGAATGCCTGTACCTCGCTGAGGAGCCCGAAGACGACTACGACGATGAAGATTACGAAGAAGACAGCAATGCCGAAGAGGAAAAGGACGAGGAGAGGGAGGACTGAATGCCCACCATCCTCAGGCCTGACGAGGTCAAGGCCAAGTACGGACCCCTGTTCTGCCGCGGATTCTATACGATGGTAGACGAGGAGAACGGCATCGCCCAGATCGTCGAGGTCTGCTCTTCGAGAGGTCCGGCCGAATGGGACATCGTGAACCGCCGCCGTACCGGAGGCATAATCAAAGACATAGACCTGGACGGACAGACGCTGATAATGGACGTCGATATCGGCGAGAAGGAGCTCAGGTTCGGGCCCGTCTCGGCAAACCTGGGCGGCCAGGGCGTATCTTCGCTGAAAGTCGAAGGCGACCGCGTACGCACGGTATGGAAAGGTCTCGCGGGGGCATCGGTGGGGATCGGTGCCTGCATACCCCAGTGCCCGGACGTGATCGAGACCGTATATCCGGACGATTTCAAACTGGGCGGTGCGCATGCCGCCAGCGTGGAGATCGTCACACCAAAGATGGTGCGTCTGGTCATAGGCATCGACGACACCGACACCAAGGATAAAGGCGCAACGTGGGTCGTCGGGATGAAGCTGGGAAGGTCATGTCCCTACGGCAAGTTCATCGAGCACAAGATAATACAGCTGAACCCGGACGCGCCAAACAAGACCACCAACTGCTGTTCCACCGCGATATCTTTCGCCGCAACGGAAGAGGAGATCCCGAAGATAGTCGAGTTCGCGGTAGATTTCGTCAGGAAGGAGTCTTATTCCGAGGATGCGGTCGTCACTGTTTACAAGGGACTCAAGATACCCGGGCCCCTCAGCGATTTCGGATGGAGTGCGAAAACGGTGCTCTACGAACGGGAGACGGCCATAAAAGTGGCCGAGGAGAACGGTGTCCAGATAATCTCCGTCACAGGCATGGGCGGCGTCATAGGCGCTGTCGCGGCGATAGGGTGCTTCGACATGGGCGTCCGTTCCGCAGGCGTTCCCAGTGATTTCGAGTGATGAAATGTCGATCTCCAATATCCTTACAAACAGAGCTTACTCGGCGTACGAGGCAAGGCTCAGGAAAGAGGTCCTCGCAAGCCCCTTGCCGAACCATATCGCTATAATAATGGACGGCAACCGCAGGTACGCGGAGGAGCGAGGGGAGACGAGAGAGGAGGGCCACAGGCTCGGCAGCGAGAAACTCGAAGAGGTACTGGACTGGTGCGTCGAGGACGGGGTCAAATTCCTTACGGTCTACGCCTTCTCCACGGAGAATTTCAACAGGGAGAAAGGCGAGGTGGAATACCTGATGGATCTGCTCAGGCAGTCCCTGATCAAGTTCGCTGAGAGCCCCAGGGTCCACGATAAGAAAGTCCGTCTGAAGGTGCTTGGAGATGTGACCATGCTGCCCGAACACGTCAGAGAGGCCGCAGATTATGCCGACGAGAAGACGAAAGACTACTCGGACTACCATTTCAACATGGCCATAGCCTATGGTGGCAGGCAGGAGATCATCGCCGCTGTGAAGACCGTCGCCCAGAAGGTTGCGGACGGAGAGATGGATGTGGAGGACATAGACGAGAACGTGCTTTCGGAACATATGTACACATCCGACACCCCGGACCCTGACCTGGTGCTAAGGACCTCCGGGGAGGTCAGGATATCGAACTTCCTCCTTTGGCAGCTGGCCTATTCCGAGCTTTATTTCACCGACGTATACTGGCCGGGTTTCAGGTACATCGACTTCCTGCGTGCCGTAAGGACGTATCAACAACGAGGAAGACGCTACGGGAAGTGAACCATGACAAACTACGATGCGGTATTCATACACGCCCCCAGCGTATACGACTTCAGGAAGAAGCCGATCTTCTACGGCCCGGTGAGCGATGTCATACCATCTTCGCCGGTGTTCGAGATGTATCCGATAGGGTTCATGACCATCAGCGCCCATCTTCAGAGGGCGGGGTTCAGTACGCGGACCGTCAACATCGCGGTAAGGATGCTGATGAGCGACAGGTACGACGCCGAGAAGGCGATCAGAAAGCTCCACTCGAAGGTGTATTTCATCGACCTCCATTGGATGCCCCATGCCCATGGCGCTTTGGAACTCGCCAAGCTGGTGAAGAAGCACCATCCGGAAGCGAAGGTCGAGCTCGGAGGTCTGACGTCCTCTTACTTCTGGGAGGAGCTTATCGCCCGTCCCGAGGTGGACATGGTCATGCGCGGAGACTCTACCGAGGAGCCGACCGTAAGGATGATGCAGGTATTGGAGTCCGGAGGAGACCTTTCGGTTGTTCCCAACCTGGTGTGGAAAGACAGGGACGGGAAAGTTCACGATAACAAAGTATCATTTGTGCCAGACACCCTTGATGATATAATTTTCGACTATGGGACGATGATCAAAGGCGTCCTGAAGACAATGGATATCAAGAGCTCGCTTCCATGGGCGGGATGGAGCTCGGAACCTCTGACCATGGCGCTGTCGGTGCGCGGATGTTCGCTCAACTGCGCAGAATGCGGAGGTTCCCACTTCGCAAACGGAAGAGTGGTATGCAGGAGCAGACCCGCTTTCAGGAGCCCCGAGAAACTGGCAGAGGACCTGGAGTCCATACAGAGCTACATGAAGGCGCCCATATTCGTCGTAGGGGATATCAGGCAGAACGGCAAGGGATATTCCGAAAGGTTCCTCAGGTCGGTTAAAGAACGCGGCATAGGGAACCACGTGGTCATCGAGCTATTCAACGGTGCCAGTGCAGATTATTTCAAGTCCCTGGACCACGCCTTCGACGGCGGATACACCATAGAGTTCTCACCGGATTCCCATGACGAGGAGGTGCGTTTCGCCCTCGGAAAGGGATATACCAACGATGACATTGAAAAAACAGTTCAGAATGCCTTCGAAGGCGGATGCATGCGCATGGACCTTTTCTACATGAACGGGCTCCCGTTCCAGTCATACGATTCGGCGATCGGCAGTGCCAGAGCATCAAAAAAATTGTGGGGTCTGGTCGATAAGAAGGATCCTCTTTTCATTTACAATTCGCCGTTCTCACCATTCGTAGACCCCGGGAGCAGAGCTTTCGAGGACCCGAAGGCGTGGGGTTACAAATTCTTCGCGAGGACCCTCGAGGAGCACAGGCTTCTTCTGGACAGCCCCTCCTGGAAGCTGACCCTTTCATACGAGACAAACCTCATGACGCGTGACCAGATTGCAGAGGCATCCTACGATGCGGCCAATGTCCTGGCACAATGTGAATTCGAGGCGGGACGGATATCCGGGGAAAGGTTGAAGAACCGCACCGGGAGGACGGAGGTCGCACGTTCCCTTATGCATGAGGTCGACGAGATAATGGCCCTAAAGGACCCCGCCGTCCGCGATGAACTGCTATGGGGGATAAAAGAGAAGGGAATGGAGATGATGAACTCCACCGTATGCGAGAAGGACGACCTCGTGTGGGAGTCCAAACCCGTATGGGCTAGCGCGCCAAGGGCGCTCAGGGGACTCATGTTCCCGCTGAGGCGCGAGTAATTATCATTATTTAGTAATATAAGGGCGCGCGAAGGTCACTTCCGGCCCATCTCGCGGGACTTCAAAGTGCTAGCTTCCACCGCCGCGATGAACGCCGACCTCACGCAGGAGTCCTCCAGCACCCGGACGCCCTCTATTGTCGTCCCGCCCGGGGAGCACACCGTGTCCTTCAACTTATCGGGATGTTCTCCGGTCTCCAGGACCATCTTCGCCGATCCAAGCATCGATTGGGCCGCGAGCCTGATCGCTTTTTCACGGGGGATGCCGCAGAGCACGCCGCCGTCGGCCATCGCGTCGATCACCATGTACATGAAGGCGGGAGAGCTGCCTGCGAGTCCGGTCACCGCATCCAGGTCAGATTCCTTGACCTCTTCCGCCATGCCCGAAGAGGAAAGGACCATGCGTACCTTCTCTACATCGTCGTCCGTGGCCCTGGTTCCGCGGGAATAGCCCGCCGCACCTTCTCCCACAAGGCAGCAATGATTGGGCATAACTCTAACAATTTTACTATCTGGCACATACGCCTCTAAATCAGCGATTTTGACCCCTGCGACAATGCTCATCACCAGGTGCGATCCGTCGATCCTCAGGCCCTCCTCAGCAAAAAGGCTCTTTAGCTGGACAGGCTTCACGGCCAGTACCAGGAACTCCGTAATCTCCGCCACCTCGGCGGCGGTCCTGTAGGTCCTGATGCCGTATTTGGCGGCCACCTCTCTCCTGGTCGAATCGCTCGGGGCGCATGCGACCACTTCGTCCTTGGTGTAGAGGCCGTTCGATATGATCCCGCCTATCATGGCGGAAGCCATCTTCCCGGCGCCGATGAAACCGATCTTTGCTGACATTGCAATCTATTGCGAATCGACTACCCCCATAATAACTTGTTCCCGCGCTCGTGTAAATAAGAAAATGCGTGACTCAACCGTTATATACTTTTAAGACGTCGCGACGCCCCAATGTCACTGATAACGTACTACATTCCGCTGATGGTACTAGGCGTGGTCTGTATGGGCTTCGCGCCGCTAGCGTGGTTCGTGTCTAGGTTCATAAGACCTACGAAAACGACGCCGTGGATGGAGTCGACCTATGAGTGCGGGTCGGAACCGATAGGGGACGCACACGTCCAGTTCAGGTTCCAATACTACGCTTTTGCTATCATTTTCGTGGTCTTCGACCTTGTCGCGACCATCCTGATGGTGTGGGCTGTAGGATTCTCCGGTCTATCGACCATGGCTCGCATCTGGGTTCTCATATTCCTCGGCGTGATAATTCTGAGCGTATCGTATGCGCTCAAAAAGGAGGAAAAAATATGGATATGAGTCTGTATCCCCACGCGGTCGCCATGAGCGCCGAAGAGTTCATGGACTGGTCCACTCTGGTCATCAACGACCTTCTGAGCGCCGGGACAAAGAAGACCGTCGACAAGCTCACAGGCCCTGTCTGGACATGGGCGATGAAGAACTCCATGCACCCCCTGCACTGGGGACTCGCATGCTGCGCCCTCGAGATGGCGGCCGCCTCGACCACGAGGCACGACGCCGAGCGTCTCGGAATAATCTACCGTTCTTCCCCGAGGCAGACCGATATCCTGCTCATCAACGGATGGATCGGGAAGAAGGTCAGGCCCTCGATAAGGCGCCTTTACGAACAGATACCCAACCCCAAGTGGGTCGTTGCCATGGGGGAGTGCGCCATTTCCGGCGGACCCTGGTATGACTCCTATAACTGCGTACAGGGCGTCGACCAGATCGTACCGGTCGACCTTTACATCCCCGGATGCCCCGTGAAGCCCGACGCGATGATCGACGGGTTCATGTTGCTCCAGAAGAAGATAGGCGACTACTTCAACAGAGGCGTTTTCCTGGAGGACTGAAGATGATGGACACAGAAGCTATCTACCAGGAGCCTTCGGTCTCCGAAATAAAACATCTCCTCGAGAACAAGTTCAAGGGGAAGGTGACTGTAAGCAAGACGGAGGTACGTCGCGTTCACGCGGAGATCCTGAACAAAGAGGACGTCTTCGAAGTATGCAACTACATCCACGACAACCTCACGTTCGAGCACTGCTCCATAGTCATGGGGGCAGACATGATCGACCATCTGGAGGTCATTTATCTCCTCACCAATTATTACAGCGGAACGGTGATCGAGATATTTGCCAAGCTGCCTCTTGACGACCTTCATGTACACTCTGTCGCACTCATATGGGAAGGCGCGAACTGGCACGAGAGGGAGACCTACGAGCTTTTCGGGATCATCTTTGATGAGCACCCCAAGCTGAAGAGGCTCCTCACCCCGGACACCTACACGTTCTTCCCGTTCAGGAAGTCCTACAAGCTCAGGGGGCAGGAATGATGGTAGTCGAGAACACAATAGACACATTCGATTCGCCTTCCGAGGAGAGGATCGCCAAAGACAGGTACCAAACGGATGCGATGTGGATCTACATGGGTCCGCAGCACCCCTTCTCCCACGGACTTTGGACCCTTAAGGTCAGAGTCGACGGAGAGATAGTAACGGATGCGGAGCCCGTCATCGGATATCTGCACCGCGGCTGGGAGAAGGAGGCCGAGAACAGGGAGTACCCCAAGATCATACCCATGGCCGACCGTCTATGCTATTCGGCATCCATGACATATACCCACCTCTACTGCATGACGGTGGAGAAGGCCCTTGGAATCGAGGTCCCCGAGAAGGCGGAGTACATCAGGATCGTGGCCGACGAGATATGCCGCATACAGTCCCACCTAATGTGGCTGGCGGCGGTAGGGACCGACCTCGGAAACCTGACGATATTCCTATGGGGAATGAGAGAAAGGGAGTATTGGCTCGACCTCAACGTGAGGCTGTGCGGCCAGAGGATGACTACCAACTATCCGCGTATCGGAGGGGTCAGAAACGACACCACCGACATATTCGACAGGGACGTCATGAGATGCACCGAGCGCTTCGAGAAGGCGCTCTGGGACCTCATCGACATGATCGACAGCAGCTCGATATACGTTTCGAGGATGAAAGGCATCAGCCGCCTCACCCGCGAGCAGTGCGCCAACCTCGGTGTCACCGGGCCCGCCATGAGGGGCTGCGGGGTCGACTTCGACCTCCGCCGCGACGACCCCTACGGAAAATACGAGAACATCGACTTCGAGGTCCCGGTCCTCACGGAAGGGGACACATATGCCCGATACATGGTCAGGATCGAAGAGATGTTCCAGTCCTGCGAGATAATAAGGCAGGCGGTCCGCAAGATCAACGCTCTCGGCAAGAATGCCCCATACAGGCTCAAGGTGCCCTCCAAGGTGCCGGCCGGAAAGGCGTTCTGTAAGCTCGAGGATCCCCGCGGCGAGTCCTTGATGTATCTAATCTCGGATGGAACGGACAAACCGTTCAGGCTCAAGGTGCGCGCCCCCCTGTTCACCAACATCTCGGCCTCCAGGCCCATGGTCAAAGGTGTAAGGGTCGCCGACGTACCGGCGGTGATGGCTATGATAGATGTCTGCATGGGAGAGACGGACAGGTGATAACATGGTGTCTTCAATGAAAGATTGGATGCAATACGGAGACCCGATGTCGAACCCGTACTACCCGTACGACACGTACAACGTGGTCTACGACTTAGGTTTCGAGGTCTACCAGTTCCTTGGAGGAATTGTGGCCTGGCTCATAGATCTCATCCTGCCCGGGAACCCGGTATCGGAGTGGCTCATGTCCGATGCCGTGGTCAACGCCTTCTCGATAATCATCCTGGCGCTCGTGATATTCCTGGTGATATTCGTAGGTGTTCTGATATCGTTGTGGGAAGAGCGTAAGGTGCTCGGAAGGTTCATGGACAGAAGAGGGACCATGGTAGGCATGAAGGGTTTCATGCAGTGCGTGGCCGACGGTCTCAAGACCTTCATGAAAGAGAACACCATGCCCAAGAAGATCGACAAGATGACCTACATGTGGACGGTCTCCCTCATCATAGGGACCTCGGTCCTGGTGGCATGCATGCTTCCCCTGTCGGACAGGTTCTTCATCGTGAACTTCGACTCGGGACTGCTGATAGTCATGGCGCTTTACGCTTTGGCGCCGTTCTTCATCCTGGTCTCGGGCTGGTCCCAGAACAACAAATATTCTCTGATCGGAGGAATGAGGGCCGCGGAGTCGATGATCTCCTACGAGATCCCGATGCTGATCATCGTCTGTTCCGTGGCGGTCCTTTCCGGCACGTTCAACATCGGCGGAATAGTTGCCGCCCAGAACGAATCGATGTGGTATATCATTCCGCTCTTCGTAGGATTCATCGTGTTCTTCACATGCTCCTGTGCCGAATCCGAACGCTCGCCCTTCGACCTTGCAGAGGCGGAGGCCGAACTCGTCGAAGGATGGCAGACAGAGTACGCCGGAATGAAATGGGGACTCATAATGCTGGGCGACTACCTCAGGGGATTCGCGTCATGCGCCATGATATCCATAATGTTCCTGGGAGGCTGGAACGTAGCTCCGTTCGCATCCGATGCGGTCAACGGGTTCCTTCCTGAGGTCGTGCAGCTGCTCAAGGGCTGGTTTGTCTTCTTCATAATGATCTGGGTCAGGGTCGCCCTGCCCCGTGTCAGGATAGATCAGATACTCAACCTTGGATGGAAGGTGTTCATGCCGCTGTCGGTTGTCAACCTGGCAATTGCGGTGCTTCTCAAAGTAGGAGGTGTCTTCTGATGCCTATAAAATATCTCGACAAATATCCGAAAAACCCCGCCAGGAGCCTTTGGGTCCTCAAGCCGATGTGGGTAAGTCTGAGGCTGTTCTTCAGGACCGTCAGACACAGGCCGGTCACCATCCTGTATCCTTATGAGAAGGAATGGATCCCCGACAACTACCGCGGACGCCCCGGACTGAGGTTCGACAAATGCGTAGGTTGCGGAGTATGCTCGAGGATGTGCCCCACGGGGTGCATCAAGATGGTCGAGGTTGCGGACGACGACGGCAAGATGGTCATGAGACCTCAGGTGTTCGTCGGAAGGTGCGCCTTCTGCGGATACTGCGCCGAGTACTGCCCCGTGAACGCAATGACGGTCACGCCGGAGTACGAGCTCGCGGAACTGTTCAAGGAGGACATGTTCTACGGGCCCCGCAGGCTCAACTTCAAGGATACGACCCCCGGAATGGAGGTGCATCTCGAAGTCACCCTCCAGTCCGACATCGATGCGGGATCCCCGGAGAAGAGGTACCACCCCCACGAGATCGACAAACCTGTGGTCGACGAGGATGCTTGCATCGGATGCAAGAAATGCCAGAAGGTATGCCCCGTCGATGCGGTAGAGATGGTGGAGAAGGGCCTCAACGCAAAAGGCAAGCCCAAGCTCGTACCCTTGTTCGACCCCAAGAAGTGCATATGCTGCAATAACTGTGTGATTGACTGTCCCAAGGACGCCATTCACATCGAGGAGGTGCTCTGATGTCTACAATACAAAACATATGGACCATGTTCACCGACTATCTGGGATATCTCGGCGACAATGGCGACATGGTGATGTTCCTGGCCGTAGCGGCCATCGGAATCGCCGCCGCGCTCTTCGTGGTCACCGACAAAGAGGCCATGCACAGCGCATTCTACCTCGCCCTTGTGTTCGTCGTCGTGGCAGTGGTCTTCCTTTTCCTGGAGGCCGAGTTCATGGCGATAATACAGCTGTTCGTATACGTCGGTGCGATAACGATCCTGTTCGCGTTCAGCATAATGCTCACCAGAAGGTACATCATGAAGTCCGGAGGTGGCAACGATGATGAGTAAGAGGACGATATACGGTATCGTTACAGCGGTGATAGTGCTTGCCGCCCTCACCTTCGCTGTCTTCGCCACCGGATGGGGGGACATAGTCTCCAACAGCTGGCCCCAGTCTCTTCCGACATTCAACCCGATCGACGGAAGCGGCAACATCCTGACCAGCTCCCTCACGTACGTAATGTTCGAGACATACGGCCCCATAGTGGCCCTGCTGTCCCTGATCATGTTCGGTGCGATGGTCGGTGCTATATGCGTTGCAAGAGAGGAGGTGGACGACGATGATTCCAATTGAGTTCTTCCTCATGTTCTCGGCCATATTGTTCGTCATAGGCATCTATGGGATAATGGCCAAGAACAACGCGATAGTCGTGCTGATGTGCATCGAGCTGGTGCTCAACGCTGCCAACATAAACCTGGTAGCGTTCGCCGCGTACAACGGCGACATAATGGGTCAGGTCTTCGTGGTGTTCACCGTCGCCGTCGCCGCATGCGAGGTCGCAGTGGGCATAGCGATACTGCTCAACGCATACAAGATGAAGAAAACGACCGTCATAGACGATCTTACGGAATTGAGGTGGTAAGATGTTCATTGAATACACATGGCTCATACCGGTGATTCCGCTGATTTTCTTCGTTATCATCGGTCTGACCGGAAACAAGACCCCCAAAGAAGGGGGACTAATAGCTATAATAGGAGCCCTGGCATCCTTCGTCCTCTCAGTGCTGGTGGTGTACGAGTTCCTTACAGGACCTGCGTACAACGGCGGCGTCGGTTATGTGACCGATGCGGTGACATGGTTCTCCATCCCGGGCGGGTTCACCCTCACACTGGGATACTACGTGGACGGGCTCACATGCGTGATGCTGATGTTCTCCTCCCTGATCTCCCTGCTGATCTTCATATACTCCATAGGGTACATGCATGACCAGGGCAAGAGGAGCAGGAGATACTTCGCCGAAGTGAGCTTGTTCCTGGCGGGAATGCTGGGACTCATAATCTCGAACAACTACCTGATGACCTTCGTCTTCTGGGAGATAATGGGACTCTGCTCGTACCTGCTGATCGGGTTCTGGAGCTTCAGGCACCCCGAAGGGGACGCTGCTTCCGACAACGCCGCATCCGCGGCGAAGAAGGCGTTCATCGTCACCCGTCTGGGAGACGTGTCCTTCATGGGAGGCCTGTTCGTACTCCTGTACGCGTTCCAGTCCCTTGACTACGTCAACCTGTTCGACCCTGCGGCAATAGCGGCAGTCGATACGAACCTGATAGTGCTGGCGACCCTTCTGCTGTTCGGAGGTGCGATCGGAAAGAGCGCACAGTTCCCTCTGCAGGACTGGCTGCCAGACGCGATGGCGGGCCCCACGACCGTTTCGGCTTTGATACACGCAGCCACGATGGTCAAGGCGGGAGTATACCTCGTTGCGAGGAGCTACCCTCTGTTCGTTCAGTCCGCAGACGTCATGTTGCTGGTCGGCCTCATCGGAGGCATAACCGCGATACTGGCGGCTTCCATGGCGCTTAACAACATGAACATCAAAAAGGTCCTCGCATACTCGACCATCTCCCAGCTGGGCTACATGATAATGGCCCTGGGCGCGGGCGGGTACATGATGGCCATCGGAATGAAGGAAGGCAACGCCGCCCTCATAGCGGCAGGTGCCGCCGGATATACGGCGGGCGTCTTCCACATGTTCAACCACGCCTTCTTCAAGGCCCTGCTGTTCCTGGGTTCCGGTTCGGTAATCCATTCGTGCGGCACGGAGGACATGCGTGAGATGGGCGGCCTCGGCAAGAAGATGAAGTGGACCTCGATCACGATGCTCATCGGTTCGATGTCCATCGCCGGGTTCCCGTTCTTCAGCGGGTTCTGGTCCAAGGACCTTGTCCTGGAATCGGTTATGAAAGCGTCCGAATACGGCCCCGAGGGATACATATTCATGATAATATGGATCCTAGGAGTTGTTACAGCGTTCATGACGGCGTTCTACATGTTCCGCATGTGGTACATGACGTTCGCCGGTCCCAAGGGCCACGCGACAGAGCACTCGCACGGCGAGTCCCCGTCTACCATGACGGTCCCGCTGATGCTGCTCTCCATATTCGCTTTCGGATCCGGTTTCCTGATCCTGTTCGGGCTCGACGGAATAATAACCATATCTCCTGACTCGATCACCGGAGCGTTCATAGTGGGTATGCACGAAGGCCACGGAGCGGTTCACTACATCGAAGAGCTGTTCACCAACCCGTACACCTACCTGACGATCGTCCTGGCGTTGCTGGGGATATACATTGCGTACCTCATGTACAGCAAGTTCTCCGTCAACCCCGGAAAGTTCAACAAGGAGGGCGAATCCAGGCTCTACAAGGCCCTGGAAAAGAGATGGTGGTTCCCCCAGCTCTACGACTGGATATCCTGGAAGTTCGGATACGGCATCGCAAAGGGTGTCGATTACTTCGACAGGAACGTCATAGACGGAACCGTCAACGGGCTCTCGGGCTCGGTTGTGGGATCGGGCGAGAGCGCCAAATATGTTCAGACAGGAAACGTTGGCAACTACGCCTCGATCGTGATGATCGGGGTCGCGGCGGTGTTCGTCGCGGCTCTGGTACTGATCTATTACATGGGAGGGATGTGAGTTGTTCGACGAAATATTCGCTGAGATACCCATACTGACGCTGTTGCTGGTGATCCCGCTCATCGGGGCCGTAGCGACGCTCTTTATGGGCGGAGAGAGACAGAAGTACGCGAAGTATGTGGCGGGCGCCTTCTCAGGCGTAACGCTGGTACTTGCGATACTCCTCATGTTCGTCGACAACACGGCGCTGCTTTCGGAGAACTATCTCTGGATCGACGCCGCGAACATCAGGATATCGTTCATACTCGAGATGGACGGACTCAGCCTGCTGATGGTCCTGCTGACCGCTCTGCTGGTGTTCCTGGTGGTCGTGTTCTCGGCATCCGAGAGCGACAGGCCGAACTACTTCCACACACTGATAATGGCCATGGAGCTGGGCCTGATGGGCGTATACCTGTCGGCCGATTACTTCCTGTTCTACATCATGTGGGAGGTAACTCTGATCCCGATGTACTTCATGATCTCATGGTACGGAGGGCCCAGGAGGCACTACGCCGCTATCAAGTTCTTCATCTACACGCATATAGCCAGCCTTGTGATGCTGATCGGTATATTCGCCGTCGTGTTCGAGGCTGCGGCAGTGAACCCCGGTGTCATAGCCGACTTCTCGTTCGCGGCAGTCAACGCCGCGTCCGGGTCCTTCGGCGAGGTCTTCCAGGTCCTCGTGTTCGGTCTGCTGTTCTTCGGGTTCGCGGTCAAGATGCCCGCCGTCCCGTTCCATACATGGCTTCCGGATGCGCACGTGGAGGCTCCAACCGGAGGTTCCGTCCTGCTTGCGGGTGTAATGCTTAAGATGGGATCTTACGGTATCATCAGGGTCGCGCTCAACGCCCTCCCTGACGGAGCCTTATGGTGGGCGGAGATAATCCTCGTGGTCGCGCTCATTTCCATAGTCTACGGTGCATACGCGTGCATCGCGCAGACCGATCTCAAGAAGATGGTGGCATATTCTTCCATCAACCACATGGGAATGGTCATGCTGGGCATCGCCGCATCGCTGCTGTACGTAAAGTACGCCGCATCGCCCGACGCCAGCATAGCGCAGATCGGGATAATGTTCGCTGTCTTCCAGATGTTCGCCCACGGCCTCGTCACCGCAGTCCTGTTCATGGTGTGCGGTTACACGGGCCACGCGCTCGGAACCAGGGAGATACCCCTCCTCGGAGGCCTGGCCGGCAAACTGCCCGCCTATGCGACCTTCATGATGATCGGATTCATGGCCTCTCTGGGCCTGCCCGGTCTCGTAGGGTTCTGGGGAGAGTTCGGTGTCATATTCTCGTTCTATGTCGCCGCAGAGGCGATGGGCATGATATGGCTGATCGTATTCTGTCTGCTGTCCATAATGCTGAACGCCGGATTCTATATCTGGGCGATGCAGAGGACGCTGTTCGGAAGGGAGACGACCAAGATCGACCTGTCCCATGTGCATGATGTGAGCAAGGCCGAGGGCTTCGCGCTGGCGGTGCTGTGCGTGATCATAGCCCTGTTCGGTATCTGGCCTGACTTCGCTTTGGGATACATAGAGACTTTCGTGGCAAACTTCGCCATACCGGGGGTGTGATAAATGGTAGATATTGATATCAGTTGGATACCCGATACTTTCGGGAGCATTACCCCGGTACTGCCCATGGTGCTCGTCATCATCGGAGCGTTGCTGATGCCGGGCATTCACCTTCTTCTGAAAAGCAGGAATGTGACATGCGCTGTTTCGCTGGCGTTCGTATTGGTTGCAGCAGTGTTCAACATACTGCTCCTCCTGGGGCACTATACCGGGACGTATTACGATCTGTTCACGTACGACGCGTTCTCGGGACTGATGATACTGCTGTTCCAGGCGGTCGCGTTCATCGCGATCCTGATAGCAGGTCCCAGCAGCGAGACGACCAGGATGCACGTTGGGGCGTTCTACTCGCTGATGCTCATCGCAACAGCGGGAATGTCCTTCGTCGCAACGGCTTCGGACCTTCTCCTGATCTTCGTGGGCGTTGAGATGGTCAGCATCCCCTCGTACGCGATGGTCGCAATGAAGAAGAAGGACCCCAGAGCTTCGGAGGCCGCTGTTAAGTACATAATCATCGGAGGTCTCTCCTCAGGTCTGACCATCTACGGTATCTCGATGCTGTTCGGCCTCACAGGCACGACGAACATCGCGGACATCGCGGCAGCCCTCGCCACCCAGGGATACACTGCGGGACTGGTGATCGCCCTCGCGACGATGATCGCAGGATACGGTTTCAAGATCGCGGCCGCCCCGTTCCACATGTGGGCGCCCGACGTGTACGAGGGAGCGGCGACACCCGTGTCTCTGTTCCTTGCAACGGGCTCCAAGAAGATGGGGCTCATCGTCTACGTCAAGATATTCTTCGTGATGTTCGTCACGATTCAGGCCGCACAGCCCTTCATGACCGAGTCGATCCAGTACGTGTTCGCGATCCTCGCGGCCATAACGATGACCGTAGGGAACATACTGGCCATCGTCCAGGGCAACGTCAAGAGGATGCTGGCGTACTCTTCGATAGCACAGGCAGGCTACATGCTCATGGCTCTCGCCATACTGAGCGACTGGGCACTGACCGGGGCGATCTACTACATGTTCGCCCACGTGTTCATGAAGGGAGGAGCGTTCGTGGTCGTGGCCGCGCTGATAACGGTCGGTGTCGGAGAGACGCTGAAGGACTACAGGGGACTGGCAAAGAGGGCGCCTCTGCTCTCGGCGATCATGCTCCTGTGCGTGTTCTCGCTTGCAGGAATACCTCCTCTCGCGGGATTCACGGCCAAGTTCTTCCTGTTCTCCTCGGCGATAGTCCCCGGACTCGGAGATCCTGTCTCGTCTCAGTGGATATGGCTCGCCTTCGTGGCCATACTGAACTCCGCCATCTCGCTGTACTACTACGCCAAGATAGTCAAGGCGATGTACGTCGAGAAGGGGGAGTCCGAAGAGAAGATCAAGGTCCCGGTGGCCTTTACCGTTGCGGCAGTGCTGTGCGTTTTGGGAGTGATCGCTCTCGGTGTATTCCCCGAGCCCTTCCTCTACTACTGCTCTCAGGCCGCCGCCGCGGTAATGCCTTGAAGGCCGAACAAAACAATTTCATACCTGCCCCTGCGGGGGCAGGATCCATTTTCTGATATACGCCCGTGCTCTGGCTATTTTAATATTCTTCTCTGGAAAAGCATTAAGTAGATTACAACCTTCACTCAAGTTTATGTCCGACCTTTGGCACGACTGCATATCGGATGAGCTGGAAAAGGTCGAGGACCTCATGGCCAAGGAACTGATGTCCGAGAACCAGGAGCTCACCGAGATGTGCAAGTATGTCATCACTTCAGGAGGCAAAAGGATCAGGCCCGCCGTGTGCATACTGGCATATTACGCATGCGGAGGTCGGGACCCCCAGAGGGCCATAGAGATAGGCTCCGCTTTCGAGATCATCCACAGCGCCACCCTTGTACACGACGACATCAACGACCAGGGCGAGCTGCGCAGGGGCCGCAAGGCGCTTTACAGGGAATACACGATCGGCAAGGCCATAATAACCGGCGATTTCATGTTTGCGATGGGCTTCAGGCTGATAGGCGCCACGTCTCCAGGCATAGTGGGGTACATAGTCGAAGCCTCGGCATCCATGAGCGCAGGGGAATTCATTCAGAAGAAGTTCGAGCACAAATCAAAGGTCACCGAGGCCGATTACATGGAGATCATCAACGGCAAGACCGCCAAGATCATCTCCGCGTCGGCAAAGTCCGGCGCCTTCATTTCCGATGCGAACATGGAGACCATCGATGCCATAGGCGATTACGCCCTGGCCCTGGGCATGGCATTCCAGATAATAGACGACACGCTGGACGTGGTCGGCGACGCAGACAGCACAGGTAAGCTCGTCGGGATAGATATCATCGAGGGCAAACCAACGCTCCCGATCATCTATGCCATGGAGGATCCCCGTTACGGAAAGCAGATCGTTGAAGTATTCGAAACGAAGGAACCCGATCCGGAGACCGCGGAAACGGCAATAGGCATGATCAAGAAGACAGATGCCATCAGAAGGTGCAGGGAAAAGGCGATGGAAGTGCTCAGCGAAGCACGCCACAACCTAGACGTCATAGGCGACTCGATCTACAAGAGGGCGCTTCTCGCACTCGGCGATTACATTGTGACCAGGGACAAGTGATCCCATGGCCGAGAAAGTGGATGTTCTGGTTGTAGGGGCCGGCCCCGCAGGCAGTATGACGGCGCGCTTCGCGGCCGAGAAAGGCGTGTCCGTAAAGATCATCGAAAGGCGCGGCGAGGTAGGCGTGCCGGTAAGGTGCGGGGAGCTCGTCCCCAGCTTGGAGGAGACCCGCGGAACCTTTCCCAATGCGCCGGACCTCGAGAACACTCTGGACATCCCGTCCTATCTTATAGCGAGACAAATAGAGGGGATGAGGTTCATATCTCCGAAAGGCCGGGTCACCGAATTCCCTTTCACAGGGGTCACCGTCGACAGGGACAGATTCGACCAGCATCTGGCATCCGAGGCCGTCAGAGCAGGAGCGGAGCTCGTGAGGGGCTGCAGCTTCCTGAGGATCGAGGACGGTATTGCCGTCACAGAGGGCGGCGAGATCGAGTACAAGGTAATCGTGGGTGCCGACGGTCCGACCTCCAGGGTGTCCCGCGAGCTTGGCCTTCCCAGGAACAGGAATCCATATCCCGCGGTCTCATCCATCGCGAAGGGAGATTTCGAGCCCGTGATCCAGATGTACTTCGGCGGCATCGCTCCCGGGGCCTACAGCTGGATTATACCCAAATCCGGATGCGCGAACGTCGGAGTGGGATTCGCACCCAAATTCTCTGACGGGAAGCCAACCGAATACTTCAGGCAGTTCGCCGAGAAGCAGGGGCTGGATATCATACAGGAAGTCCATGGCAAGTATGTCCCCAGCGAGGGGCCGATCAAGAGAACGGTATCCGGCAACGGCCTGGTCGTGGGAGACGCTGCGGGACAGGTCGCCTCGGTCAACGGAGGCGGAATCCCTCAGGCTATGATATCCGGTCGCATATGCGGGAATGTGGTGGCAGACCATATACTCAAAGGAAGGCCGCTGGAGGATTACGATTCGGGGTTCAGGGCGGCCATCGGCAAGCCTTTGAAGACCGCAGCATTCAACAAGAAGCTCGCAGACACCCTCGCGTTCGGTTCGGACCGCAGGACGGACCTATGCATGCGCATACTGGGACAAAGGCGCATGGCAAACCTGGTGAGATGCATGCGGATATTCCCGTGATCATTTCTTACGGTGGGCACGCATAGGCGATCCGCATATCGGGCATTCGTCCGATCTCTCTTTGAACCACTTGCCGCAGCCTATGCACCTGTAGTTCCATTTGTACTTCTTCGTTATTCCTGCGGTCCCGACCGCACGATACGGCATACCCATGGACCTAGCCACGTTCTGGATCGAATAGTCGTCCGTCATTATGGTACCGCCTGTGTCCAACGCAAGTGCCAGCACTGTGAGGTCCACCGGGGATAGCCTCCCAAGGTCTCCTGTCCTCTTCGCCTCTTCCTTAACCCTTTCCAGCGATGGGCGGGTGCAGTCCGATACCCTGAGCCTGTCGTCCCAAAGGGCTAGGCGCGGGTCATCGAACCTCTGCAGCTCCTCCACTATCCCGGGCGGGCAGAGGAAATCTTCCTCAGGGATCCAATCCATCGTGAAGAAAGCCGAGGTGTCCATGATTAGCATGCGTTCCGATTCGCACGGTGGATTATCAAAGTTGCTACTCATGAGACAAGCAAAGGTTAAACGATGGACTCCTATCCAGAACGGAGGATATAATGGACGTTCTTGGTGCCGTCGGATTGATGCTCGTGGGACTCTGGGTGTTTCTGCCCGCCATGCTGCCAAACTCCGCAGCAGTCGTGTTCGGCGGCGGCGCAAAGATGGATTTCGGAAAATCCTGGAGGGGCAAAAGGATATTCGGGGACGGAAAATCCTGGAGGGGCTTCTTCGGAGGGGCGTTCTCCGGAATAGCCTTAGGTCTTATTCTGATAGGGATATCCCATATATTCGATCCCGTCGACCACTGGGGATACGGCCCGTTCTGGCAGTGCGCGGGCATAGCATGCACGCTTTCGTTCGGGGCGGTCCTCGGGGACCTGTGCGGGGCATTCATAAAACGCAGGCTGGGAATGGAAAGGGGACAAAAGGCGCCCGGACTGGACCAGTACGATTTCGTCGCGGGGGCACTGCTTCTTACGGCTCTGTTCTTTCCTGGATGGATATATTCGACATATATCGAAGGATGGAACATACTGGCACTCATATTCCTTATTCTGATAATGTTCGGAATACACAGGATCGTCAACATAGTCGGATTCAAGGCCGGCCTCAAGAAAGAACCATGGTGACAAAAATGGGAGAAATGTCGAAAGCACTGATAGACTGCGGGGCACTGCAGTTCGGAGACTTCACTCTTGCATCGGGAGCAAAAAGCACGTACTACATAGACATCAAAAAAGCGAGCACTAACCCGAAGGTGCTGAAGCTCATAGCCCGGTTGATGGCTTCCAAGGTGTCGGAGCTCGGGTACCGCCCAGACAGAATAGCCGGCGTAGTCCTGGGGTCTATACCTCTGGCCGCCGCCCTTTCACTGGAGACGGGCATCCCGTTCGTGATGGTCCGAAAGGAGAAGAAGGACCATGGCACGGGGAAGCTTATCGAAGGGGACCTGGAGGAAGGGGACCGCGTGCTGGTGGTCGAGGACGTGATCACCACGGCCGGTTCCAGCATCTCCGCCATAGCAACCATACGCGAGGCGGGCGGCGTGGTCACCGACGTAGTTTCCGTCATCGACCGTCAGGGAGGCGGCTCGGAGAACCTCTCCGGAGCGGGAGCTGTGTTGAGGCCGCTGGTCAAAGCCTCTGAGATACTGGAGGGCCGCGCTTGAGGCCTCCGACCGACTGCACGCTCTGCCCTCTGTGCTCGGGAAGGACGAATATCGTCCTCCCCAGCGGGGACCCCTCGTCGGGGATAGCCTTCGTCGGCGAGGCTCCCGGCGAATCCGAAGACCTCCAGGGCAGACCGTTCGTGGGCAGGTCAGGAAAGATACTGGACAAGATGATGGCCGAAGAGGGCCTCGACCGGTCCAGGGTCATGATAACAAACACGGTCAAATGCCGTCCGCCCAAGAACAGGGACCCGACGAAAGAGGAGATGGCCGCATGCAGGAAGTTTTTGGACAGCGAACTGTCCCAGTGCAGGATAGTCATAGGGTTGGGCAAATCCGCATGCAGGGACCTCCTGGGATACGAGGGCAGGATGGGCGAGATAGCAAACAAGCGGATATCGGTCGAGATCGGCGGCAAGGATACCGTTTTCATACCGACGTATCATCCTGCCGCCTGCATATACAGCAAAGAGGCGAGGGCAGGGCTCAGAGAGACGATAAGGACCGCGAGGGAAGAGCTTGAAGCTGGGAACTGACGTCGCCGGCGTAATGCTGGACATGGACGGTACGGTCTACCACGGAGACCAACCCGTGGAAGGCGCCTCCCGGTTCGTGGCGCGCCTCAGGGAGGCAGGGATACCTTTCGCGTTCATAACGAACAATTCTTCCCATACGCGCGGCTTCTACTACCGGAGGCTCAGCAGCATGGGCTTCGATATTTCCGAGGACGAGATAATCACATCCGCGACCGCCACGGCAAGATATCTGAGGGAGTCCCGTCCCGGCGCCCGCATATTCCTTTTGGCGTCCCCCGAAGTGAGGGAAGAGATCGTTTCATACGGCGTCGATGTCACAGACGAAAGGCCGGACACGGTGCTGCTCACTTTCGACCGGACAATATGCTACGACAGGATAAACAGGGCATACCATCTGATCGCTTCGGGAGCCGAGCTCATAGCCACCCACCCGGACGACCTGTGCCCGACCGAAGACTTCTACGATGTAGACATCGGCCCCTTCATCAGGCTTTTCGAGTCTCTGACCGGCAAAAAGGCCACAGTCATCGGCAAGCCCAACCGCCTGATGCTGGAAATGGCCGCGAAGGTCATGAACGCGGACCCTTCCAAGACGATCATGATCGGAGACCGCCTCTACACGGACATAAGGATGGCCCGCGATGCGGGAATACGCTCGGTCCTGGTCCTCACGGGGGAGACGTCAGAGGATGATCTGGTCTCGTCGGAGATAAAACCCGATCACGTGGTCCCTTCCGTCGCAGAAATCGATATTTTTCCCTAAAGAAGGCGCTCAGAGATGTGCCAGGGATAATTGTATTTAAATATTATCTAAGACATTTAATACTGTTCGTACTCGAACAAATGGGGATGCACAGTAGGCGCGTATAGCGCCGACGTTGCCCGGCGCGGGGTGTGACGTGTACTTAAAGCAAGTGGAGATGGAGAATTTCAAATCGTTCGGCGGTAAACTGATAGTGCCGCTGATGGAAGGCTATACAGCGATAACGGGTCCCAACGGCTCGGGGAAGTCCAACATCACCGACGCGATACTGTTCGTGTTGGGGCCTAAGAGTTCCAAGGCGGTCAGGGCCGGACGGTTGACCGACCTGATATTCGACGGGGGCAAGACCAAGAACAAGGCGAGCTTCATGACGGTCTCGCTGGTCTTCGACAACTCCGACCGCATGATGCCTTGGGACGACGACATCGTCCGCCTTACAAGGATGGTCCGCTTCAACGATGCGAAGACCGACTACTACTCGTACTTCTATGTCAACGACCGCAAATCCGCAATGTCCGAATTCGAAGACCTTCTCACCAAGGCCAGGATAAGCGCCGACGGATACAACCTGGTCCAACAGGGCGACGTCACGAAGATAGTCCAGATGGGGACGGTGGAGAGAAGGAGGATCCTCGACGGGATCTCGGGGATCGCCAGCTTCGACCAGGACATCGAGAACGCCGCCGTCGAGAGGTCGGAGGCGGAGACTAACCTGGACCGCATCAATATCGTCCTCGAGGAGCTCGAGAACCAGATAAGGCAGCTCGAGAAAGACCGGGAGGATGCCAGAAAGTACTTGGATGCCCAGTCCCGCCTGGAGATGTCCAAGGCCCAGCTCACTCACAGGCAGATGCAGATAGAGGAGTCCAAGCGCGAAGGGTTCCAGAACCAGATAAGGCAGCTCGACGAAGAGATCGCAAAGCTAAGGGAAAGGAAGCTTCAGATAAGGTCCGAATACGCCGAGAACGAGAACGCCATCGTACGTAAGGACGAAGAGATCAGTGCCAAGGTGGGCCCGGAGTACAAAGAGCTCAAGGGCAGGATAGAGGCCGTAAAAATCAAGATCGCGACCCAGAAGGCCCGCATCGAATCCATTCAGGAAGATATCTCGGGGCAGGTCGCATACCGTGAATCCATCGAGGAATCCATATCGGAGAACGAAAACACTTCGAAGGACCTGAACAATTCGCTCGACGACGTAAAAATAGCGATAGAGCAGGCCGAGGAGAAGCTCGTTCCGGCCAAGGCCGAGGACGAGAAGATCCGCAGGCAGATGGCCGAGCACGGCGGGGAGCACACCGAACTTCAGAACGCTCTCGCCGAACTCGAAGACAAGATAGATTCGAAAGGGGCGGAAGAGCACGAGGCCCAGGTGGCCGCGGCGAAGGCGGAGAGCCTGGCCGAGGAAGGGGCACGTGCGCTCGCCTCGATGGACGAGAGGATACAGTCGGCCTCCTTCGACATAAAGGACGCAGAATGGAACCTCCAGCAGGTCAAACAGGAGAACGGGGCGCCCACGGTCGAAGAATTCTCCAGGAAGATCCTGGAGGCAAAGAGGAAAGAGGCCGAGATGGAGAGGCAGGAGTCCGAGCTGAACGATGCCATACGCAGGCTCGACTCCGAATACGGGCGCCTTTCTGCCGAGAAGAAAGTGTCCGAAAACATGAACCGCGGAAGCACGGCAGTATCTGCGATACTCGCCCTGAGGGACAAACGCAAAATGGCCGGAATCCATGGGACGGTGCAGGAACTTGCGACGGTGGACCAGCAGTACGAGACCGCTGTTTCCGTTGCCGCCGGCGGCAAGATGACCGCGGTGGTCGTGGACGACGACGAGGTTGCCGCGGAGGCCATAAGCTTCCTGAAGAGCAACAAGCTCGGCCGCGTGACGTTCCTTCCCCTGACGAAGATGATCGGAGGAAAGCCGAGGGCAAAGGCCATCATGGCCGTCAAATCATCTGAAGGATATGCAATAGACCTGATAAAATTCGATCCGAGATACCAGGATGTATTCTGGTATGTCATGGGCGACACGCTCGTCATGAAGGACCTGGGCGCCGCCCGCGCCATAATGGGCGGCATAAGGATGGTCACGATGCAGGGCGAGCTGATCGAGGCTTCGGGTGCGATGGTGGGCGGCACTCTAAGACAGGATGCCGTGATGAAGTTCGGCGCTTCCTCCGAATCGGACCTGGAAGAGGTCGGAAGGAAGCTGGGAGAGGCCAACGATGCCCTGGACGCCCTCAGAGGTCAGATGAGGGCGGTGCGCGAAGAGATCCGCAGGCTCGACGACGAGATGAGGAAGGCCAACGCTCAGGGCATGGACGCGCAGTCAAAGATCGGAGGCCTCAGGGCACAGATATCGGAGCTCAACAAGGCCAGGAAGACCCTCCTGGACGAATTCGAAGAAAAGAAGTCCCAATGCGCCAGACGGGACGCGGAACTGGAGGCCGCGAAGGTGCTGCTGTCCAAAGCGTCCGCGGAACTGGAGTCCCTGAGGGCGAAGAGGACCAAGATAAGGGAGAGGATCAAGGAGATCGCCCCCGCCGAGCTCCAGGAGCATATACAGAACGTCAGGGACCGCATATACGCGCTCAACGGGGAGCTGTCAGGCCACAGGGACGAGAAGAACGCCCTGGAGGCAGAAATCGCCGGCCTCGGGAAGCAGACGGAGTCCTTGAGGAAGCAGCTGGAAAACGCTATGCTCAAGATCAGGGAGAACGAAGACTGCGTGGCGAGGTACGAGAGCTCCCTCAAGGAGTCCCAGACCGAGATAGATGTCCTCAGAGGGATCGAGTCCAAGATGGAGACCGGCATCGAAGGCCTGAGGAACCAGAGGGACGCTCTGATGGAGAACAGGTACCGTCTCGACGGAGAGAGCGGAAGCGTTCAGGAGAAGATCGAGGTGAAAGAGGGCACGGCCTCGTCAATGAACGCATCGATAATAGGAATCGACGAGAACATAGCAAGGCTCAGGGAAGAGATGGCGCAGATAGATTTCGAGGTGGAGATGCCAGTCCCCTCGGAGGAGGAGATCAGGCGCACCATAAGGTCATGCGAGACGACGATGTCCAGAATCGGAAACGTAAACCTGCGCGCCATAGAGGACTATGACGAGAAGAAGAAGAGGTACGACGGCCTCAGCGAGGAGGTCGGACGTCTAAAACACCACATCAAGGAACTCACGGACCTCACCGAATCCCTCAACGGCCAGAAGAAGGGGCTGTTCATGGGGGCTTATGAGGCAATCGGCGAGAACTTCAGGGAGATATACGCCAAGCTGTCGGGGGGCGGAGAGGCGTTCATCGGTCTGGAGTCGGAGGAAGACCCATTCCTCGGAGGGCTGTCGATAAACGCCAAGCCAAAGAACGGGAAACTGCTGAGGCTGGAGGCGCTATCCGGAGGAGAGAAGTCTCTAACGGCGCTCGCGTTCATTTTTGCCATTCAGGAGTACCAGCCTTCGCCGTTCTACGTCCTGGACGAGGTAGACATGTTCCTCGACGCCGTGAACGCGGAGATGGTGGCGGGGAGGGTCAGGGAGAGCTCTGCTAAGGCACAGTTCATACAAGTGTCGCTAAGGAAGGTCACGCTGGCAATGGCGGACCACCTCATAGGTGTCACAAGGCCGCCATCGGGCGTGAGCAAGATAATAATACAGCCGGACTTCGCAGAGGTTTCGAGATACGAAGACGATGCGGTGAAGGCACAGGGACCAACGGGGGAATGAAAGTGGATGGGAACACGCAATACGAGGAGATGGAGCAGCACCTGCTGTTCCACAAGGCGCTGACCGAGAGCGCCGAGAACGCTGAGAGGATAAACGGATACATGAGGATCCTTTCCAAGGCCGACGGCGGAGAGAAGCTCGGAGACCCTGTCGACGAGTCGATAAGGTCCGTCTTCAACCTGGTGATAGAGAACGGCATCGATCCGTGGGAGATCGATCTCTCGGAATTCGTCAGGCTGTATTCCGCAAAGGTCGCCGAAAACAGATTCGACATGATCGTGGCCGGAAAGCTGATGCTCATGGCATGGAAGGTGCTGAGGATGCAGTCCGACGCCACCCGCGGCAGGTACGAGGAGCCCGCCGAACCCGCCCTGGAGATACCTGAAGACTTCTTCTACGACGAAGAGGGGATGTTCGTCCCCCAGGTCGCCTTCAAGGAGGCATTCGCCAGGGAGCCTACCCGTCAGGTCACGATGTACGAGCTCATCGACGCTTTCGAGGAAGCAAGGAAAGATATAGCCGTCCAGCAGGAGAGGGACCGCGTCAGGGAGGCCATCAGGGACAAGGAGCCCAAGAAATTCGATAACAAGGCCCATGACGAGGACGACGAGAAGGACGTCGAGGCGGTGTGGAAGAGCATCGAAAAGCTCGGTACGGGCGAAATATGCATGAACGACCTATACGACAGGGACGTGATGCACAACCTGAAGGTGTTCTGCTCGGTCCTGCATCTCGTCAGGGAAGGAAAGCTGGAAGTCAGGCAGTCAGAGCTTCCGCGCGGCGACATCTTCGTGGAGATCCTCATCGACGGGATATCCGGGAAGGAGGACGGCAGGCGGATGGCGGCCGAGGCGGTGAACTGAGTTGGATGTCAAATGCGCTGTCGAGGCGGCACTGTTCTCCAGCGCGGGCAATCTGAGGATTGCCGACATAGCCGCAAAGACGGGCATCTCGGAGGAAGAGGTTCGCTACGCCATAATGGACCTCAGACGGGATTACGACTCCCGCGGTTCGGCCATAACCATCGCGAAGTTCGGCTCCGAGTATCGTATGATGCTGCGTTCCGAGTATGCAGATTTCACGGGCGAGTTCTCCAAAGCGGACATGAGCGGGGGGACGATGAGGACCCTCAGCACAATAGCCTACAACCAGCCCGTGCTGCAGTCCGAGCTCTTCAAAGTGCTGGGCTCGCGCACATATGACGATGTGAGGGAGCTCATGGAACGTGATTTCGTCAGCGGCAGGAAGAAGGGTCAGACCCTCGAGCTGACGACCACCAAACGTTTCAAGGAGTATTTCGGGATAACCGGCTCCGGCAAAGATGCCATCAGGACATGGATAGACGCACAGGCGAGAAACTCTCCGAAATCAGAAGCCCCTCGGGAGGACGAGGAGTAATCCCGGCCCTGCCGAGAGCCAATCTTCAGCATGATCGGACCATCGGATGAAGCATATCGGGACCGGGTGGACGATATGGGAGCATGCGTTTTTTTGCGAGGTCATAGTTCGGGAGGATGGGACGGATGAAACCATAGGTCCTTCTGTCGGCGCTTCTCGCCATAGCTTCAGCGGCATCGATCGCCGTGTCCGCCGTATACGACCTCAGGCTCTGCCTGTTCTTGGGCATATCGCTCCTGGCCACCGCATCGATCGTACACAAGGCGGTACACAAGAATGTCCGCGAAGAGTTCGGCTGGACCGTTCCGCTCTTTCTGATAGCGATATCGGCCGTTTCCCTCGCCGCGTTCATGATCTTCCCCCGGATATATTCCCCGGAGAGGCTGGCATTTCTTATATCCGTCGTCCTGGTCGTCGCAGCCGGGAGGGCTGTAGCCGTAGGCCGTCGGGCTAGGCCCATTGCTAAGGACTCCTCGAGAGAATCCCAATAAAGGAACATGCACCAAAGGCCAGCCGATCGCTTTCCCGGCATATGTCCGTCTTTGAAACGGCGAATAGATTTAAATCGAACAAAGGTGTAGCAAGGGAGGATTACAATGGTATTGCCGCTAGCCCTGCTCGAAAAGTCCGTGGAAAAGAAAGTGGTTCTTCAGCTAAAGGACGGAAAGATCATAGAGGGGAAACTGACCTCTTTTGACGAGTACATGAACATGGTGCTCGATGAAGTGTCCGTCAAGGACCCAGCCGGCGAGGAGAGGCGCATGAACAGCATAATCCTCCGTGGCAGCAACGTGGTCAGCATCTCGCTGGCGTGACGTCGCGGGTCAGAGGGTTCTTTATAATACGCGGCAGACGATACCGTTCTGCAGGTCTGGGGACTGCACGTCCGCAAGGCCTTGCAGTGTCAGGGGAGGCAGCATCACATGAGCAATTCAAAAGATCTTCTCGATTGGTTCGGCAACAAAAAGGCGGGCTCCGTCGAGAACGGCGCAAGGGACCACGCATTGATAGTCATGGACGCGGTCATCGAACTGAAGATGGCAATCGGCGCCATGGGCGAAGAGAACGAGGCCGAGGCCATGAAATGCGTCGACCGTCTCGTCATGAGCGAGCGCGATGCCGACCGTATCGAAGACAGGCTTTCGACCGAGAGCGTCGCCTCCGGTCTGAGCGCTCAGGACAGGGAGAACCTTCTGAATTTCGTCAGGGCATTGGATCACGTGGCTAACTGGTCCAAAGAATCGTCCATCCATTTACAGGTGGCCAAGGAGACCAAGGCCCGTATTCCTGAGGACATATGGCTTTTCATTTTCAAGATGGCCTCCGAGCTGGAGAACGAGATGAAGATGCTCATTGGCGCCATGGACGCTTTCCACTCCCGCGACAGCGAGGAAGCGGTCAGGGGCATCGAGTCCGTAAAGGACCAGGAGCGCGTCATCGACGAAATGAACTTCGAGGGCATCAAAAGGATACACCTGTCCGACATGGACGTCAGAGGAATCATCCTATCAAGGGACATACTTCACGGCATCGAGGAGGCCTCGGATACAGTCAAGGCATGTGCCGACATGATATCTATTTTCATAGCAGCAAGGAGGAAGTAATTGGCAGCAAGATTGTTCGGGACCAACGGCGTCAGGGGCGTGGTCAACGAAGACCTAACCTCCGAGCTCGCACTTCAGATGGGAAAGGCCATAGGACAGGTAATGAAGGGAGCCGTCGCCGTAGCGACGGACACACGATCGTCCGGAGACATGCTCAGAACGGCCATCTCGGCGGGACTGATGTCGGTCGGGGTCAACGTCCTGTTCCTGGGGATGGTCCCGACGCCGGCCTTGCAATATTACGTTAAGACACACGAGAATGTGAGCGGAGGCGTGATGATCACAGCCTCCCACAACCCTCCGCAGTTCAACGGCATCAAATGCATATCGGCGGACGGGACCGAGGCGAGCCGCGAGGAGGAGACCCTCATCGAGGAGATCTACGCCACGGAGATACGCACATGCAAGTGGGACGAGGCCGGGACCATGGACCAGGTCAACGACGCGGGCGAGGCGTACATCGATGCGGTGCTTTCCCACGTGGATGTCGAAAAGATCAGGGGCGCAGGCATCACGGCATGCCTGGACTGCGCGAACGGGGCGGCATTCGAAACCGCACCGCTCCTTCTGAAGAGGCTTCAGATCAAGACCGTCACATTGAACTGCAACGCGCAGGGAGAATTCCCCGGGCGCCCGAGCGAGCCTACCGAAGAGAACCTTGCAGACCTAATTTCGCTGACCAAGAATACCAGGGCATCCATCGGAATAGCCCACGACGGCGATGCGGACAGGTGCGTCTTCATAACCGACGGAGGGAAATTTGTCAGCGGAGACAAGAGCCTGGCCCTTCTTGCGAAACTCGAGCTTTCAAAGAGGAAGGGAAAAGTAGTCACGCCGGTGAGCTCCTCATCGATGGTCGAAGAGGTAGTCAACGAAGCAGGCGGGATCCTGAAGTATACCGCTGTAGGTTCGCCGATCGTGGCCAGGAAGATGAAGGAATATGGAGCGATCTTCGGCGGCGAGGAGAACGGCGGGCTGATATTCCCCGAACAGCAGTACTGCAGGGACGGGGCTATGACGGTCGCCAAGATGCTGGAGGCGATCGCACTGAACGGGCCGCTCTCTAAACAGGTAGACAAGCTTCCCGTATATTACACCCAGAAGAGGAAGATCGAGTGTCCGGACAAGATGAAAACGGCGGTGATCAACTATCTCAAGAAGACCGTCACCGACGGGATCATGGACAGCACCGACGGGCTGAAGATAATATTCGATAACGGCTGGGTGCTGGCAAGGCCATCGGGGACCGAGCCTATATTCAGGATATACTCCGAATCAAAGGACGAAGTGGTATCTATACAGAGGGCCAACGAGTTCGAGGAGAAGGTCGCGAAGTTCCTGGACCCGGACGCGGTACTCGACCTGCCCGAGCCCAAGGCAACGGACAAATCGAAGCGCGCTTCGAAAACAAAGCGGTTTGATATTCCGGCGGAAGAACCTTAAGGTTTCAGCCCAGCCTCTTGCCGTAAACGGCCAGGGCCTCGTTCACGAACCTCGAGGCCAGAACTGACGTTATGCCCGACGGGTCATAAGGGGGGCAGACTTCGGTAACATCGAAACCGCACAGCCTGTCGCCCACCATTCCGATAGCCTTTTTCACATCTATCGGGAGAAGGCCGAACGGCTCCGGAGTCCCGGTCCCGGGCGCATAAGCAGGGTCGATGCCGTCAATGTCCAATGTTATGTAGACGCGTTCGCTCCTAATGCTGTCGAGAGCCTTTTCGACCGCACCCTCTATGCCCTTCTCCAGTATTTCGTAGGAACTTACGAAAGGAACGGGGTCCTCCCTGTCAAGCTCCTCCATCCCGACCGCTCTGACCCCCAGCACAAAAACGTTGTCCAGGCCGAGGTGCTCGGCCGCCCTGCGCATGACGCATGCATGGCTGAACGGAGTACCGAGATATTCGTCCCTGGAGTCCAGGTGCGCATCTATGGAGATGAGGGCGGTGTCCTTGGGCAAGCTTCTGACGATCGGCATGTTGATGGAATGCTCCCCTCCGAGGGCGATGATAAACTTGCCGTCTTTTACGGCGGGCCCCACCGCAAACTCGACCTCCGAGAACATGTCCTCGGGCATAACGAAATCATCGACGTTGCCGTAATCAAACACAGCGGGAACGTGCTGGTCCAGGCCGTGCTCGAAGTGGAACTCCTCAAAATTATAGGAAGCGCGCCTGATCGCCCCCGGCCCCTCGCGGGCCCCGGCTCTGAAGCACGCGGTATGGTCGTACTGCACTCCGAACAGGAAAGCATCCGCTTCGCCGTACTCAGCATCCGCTCCGGCATACGAAAGCCCGTAAGGCATCCCAACCGCCTTACATCAGCTTGTATCTGTTCATTGCCACGAGGTACATTATCTCCCCGCCCTCTTCCAGAGTGCCGGTGTGGTCCTCGTTTATGGGCATGCTGAACGTCTCGAAGGTCTCGAGGTCCATTATCTGGATCTCGTTGTCGTGCATCGTCAGGATCTGGCCCTTTCTCTTGTCGATCACAGGTACCTGCACCTTGGTGCCCACGGGTCCGAACAGGGATTTCTTTGCGCCGGTGAATATGCTCACGGCCTCTATGTTTGCTTTGGCGGATCCGTGTTTTCCGGGTTTGGACATGCTTATAGAAGTTATTTTGCAGGGCTCATCGTCGATGTTGACATAACGGCCTTCTTTGAGTTCTCTGATCTCTTTGCTCTCCCACATTGAAATTCCTCCAGTCAGCCAGTCGGCCGCCAATCTATCTCTCTCCGGCATGGGAGGACGTAGAACAGGGTGTCGACAGACTGCATAGTATTGGACCCCCCGACGACCTTTCAATTTAATATACTTTTCAAGAAGAGCGGCAATGGGTCAAGTTTTAATCCATCATCTTTATCTCGGGTCCGATGAAGAAGATAGGATACATGGGCATACCGTTATCCAATTCGGAAAAAGCCGCCCGGGTCATAGCGAACAAGAGAAACATCGAGGCCGAACTTATACCGCTGGTCAGTTCGGAGGGCGTAGTGAAGGCGCTCCTATCGGGGAGTGTGGACTACGGGGTGGTCGCGGTCAGAAACATGGTCGCAGGACCGGTGTTGGAGACGGAGAAGGCGATGAAGTTGGGAGAACTGCGGAACATCGAAGAGTTCAGCATGCCGATCCACCACTGTGTTTTCGTCAGGAGAAAGGAAGCAAGGATCTCTGCCGTGGCTTCTCATGTGCAGGCCCTGGGCCAGACGTACCGCAACGTCAGCCAGCTGTTCCCTGGCGCCGACAGGCTGGAGGTAGAAGACACCGCGCTGGCGGCGGAGATGCTATCGGACGGCAGGCTTCCCGAAGATACCGCAGTAATATGCGGAATGGCAGCAGGTCTCCATTACGGGCTTGTACTCCTGAAAGAGAACGTAGAGGACGATCCCGATAACTGGACCGACTTTGCGCTTCTGGAATCCGTTAAGTGCTGATAAGTTTTTTAACGCGTGCTGACATGGTTCCGGGCCGGTAAGCGATTGAATACGCGGACATAGAGGAGGAAAACATATGCAGAAAGAGATCTGGGTAAGGGCGGACATTCCTGAGTCCAAGGAGGACAGGAAGGAGATGCTCATCAGTGCGATCGAATCGGGGATAACCGCAGCATTGGTCAGACAGGAGGACCTCGATTTCTCGTCATTGGGCAAGATCGAGCTGATAACTGCCGGCGAAGATGTGAAGATCGTCGATATCGGCTCGCCGAAGGACCAGGACAGGGCGATGGCATTGGCGGGAAAATGCTCGGCGGTAATCCTCTCGTCCTCTGACTGGACTATAATTCCTCTCGAGAATCTCATCGCCAAGTTCTCAGGCACGGGAACCAAGGTCTTCGCGTCCGCTTCGGACGTGGAAAGCGCCAGGCTATACCTTAAAACCATGGAAAAAGGCGTCGACGGCATAGCGGTCACAGTATCGGACCCGGACAAGCTGAGGTTGTTCGCAGACCTGCTTTCAAGTTCTTCCGACGTCGAACTCAAGGAAGTCGAGGTGGTCGGAGTCAAAAACATAGAGATGGGAGACCGCGTCTGCGTCGACACGGTAAGCATCATGGTACCCGGAGAGGGGATGCTCATAGGATCGCAGGCCAACTGCCTGTTCCTGGTCCAGTCGGAAAGCGAGGACAGCGGATATGTGGCGTCCAGACCGTTCAGGGTAAACGCGGGGGCGGTACATGCATACGTGATGGCCCCCGAAGGGAAGACCAGATACCTGGGCGAGCTAAAGTCCGGAGAGCCCGTGGCCATAGTGAACAGGGATGGCAGAACACGCATCTCTTCAGTCGGCAGGTGCAAAATCGAAGTGAGGCCGATGGTCCTGGTCGAGGCGGCGGAAGGCAGCAGGCGTTTCACAACCATACTGCAGAATGCGGAGACGGTCAAGCTCGTATCTTCCGAGGGAGCAATATCGGTTACGGACATAAAGCCGGGCGACAAGGTGCTCGCGAAGATCGAGAGCGGCGGCCGCCACTTCGGAATGAAGATCGAGGAGACCCTGAGGGAAGTCTGAGATGAAGATCTGCGCCTCACTGGGCAGGCCGTCGGACATGCTCGAGGCCCTCGGGGCCGACATGGTGGAGGTGAGGACCGACATCTTGGGTTCTGTCCCCGACACCAAGGGCATGGAGACAGTGGTTACGTTCAGAGACGGTTTCGACGCCTCTCTGCTTCCGGAAGGTTTCAGCGGCATTATCGATGCCGGTACCGAAAAGGTTGACGACATACCGTTCAGAACCATTTCTTCCGTACACGATTACGACAATACGCCGTCCGGTCAAACAATATCCCAAACTCTGAACGCAATGTCGTCGGATATATCGAAGGGAGCCTACATGGTAAGGAACTTTGAAGATCTGGCACATCTTCTGGAAGCATCCAGGGGAACGAAAAAAGAGCACGTCATCTTAGGAATGGGCGCCCTTGGGACCGTGACGAGGATAAGGCAGAAGATCATGGGCAACATCTTCACTTTCGCGTACGTCAGCGAACCAACCGCCCCCGGGCAGCTGAGCCTCAAAGAGATGAGGAAACTGGGGGACGAATGCATGATCACCGGCATCGTAGGCGACCCGCTGGAGCATTCAATGTCGGCGGCGATGCACGCGGCGGCCTATGCTGCGAGCGGTGTAAATGGAAAATATCTGGTTTTCCGTTCCCCGTCCCTCGCCCGCATAGAGGACTGCATAAGGGGTTACGACGTCCGCGGTATGAATGTCACGATACCTTACAAGGAATCGATCATAGATCACCTGGATGTATTGGACGCCGATGCCGAGAACGCGGGCGCGGTCAACACGATAGTGAACGAATCGGGAATGCTGAAGGGATACAACACCGACATCCACGGAATTGAGGCCGCTTTTGAGAATATAAAGTGCCAGATGAAAGGAAAAAGGGTTCTTGTAATGGGTTCCGGAGGGGGAGCCAGAGCGTGCATAATTGCATCGATGAGGAAAGGTGCTGAAGTTTCCATAACCGGCAGAAACAGTCTCACCGTATCGAGGCTATCATCGGAATTCGGAATCGAATCTATCGGAAAGGGTCTTGCCGACCTTTCCGAACACGACATTCTGGTCAACAGCACTCCGATAGGGATGTACGGGGAAGGCGAGTATCCGGCAGACATAAGAGGTCTGACGGGCGAGCACACCGTCCTGGACATGGTTTACGGGACCGATACGGAACTGATCAGGGAGGCAACGTCGAAAGGATGCAGAATCGCCAGAGGAGAAGATATGTTGGCTATGCAGGGCGCACGTGCTTTCGAGCTATGGACGGGAATAAGCGGCATGTTCGATGTGATGAGGGCGGAGATGCGCTCTTGAGACATAATCAAATTTTATTTCTCTGGCATATACGAAAGGCCGTTATCATAAGTAATGTACCTTCAGGAAACTTTAATAGCATATCGGATAATTGACAGGCGCGGTTTACCATGATGTTCGGAAAGAATGTAAGAATGGAACGGATAATGGACAGGAAGACCGGGAACTGTGTGATCGTTCCTATGGACCACGGTATATCCATCGGGCCCACAGAAGGCCTCTACGATATGAAAGAAACCGTAGATGCCGTGGCGAACGGGGGAGCCACCGCAGTTCTCATGCATAAGGGCCTGATCCGTTTTAGCCACCGTGCGAGCGGTTCCGACATCGGTTTGATCCTGCATCTTTCAGCATCCACAGACATGGGCGACACGAACAACAGCAAAGTCCTCGTGGCCACGGTCTCGGAGGCTCTGAAGATGGGTGCCGACGCGGTATCGATGCACATAAATTTGGGGGCGGAGACGGAACCGGAGATGCTCAGGGACCTCGGCAACCTCTCGAGGGAGTGCGAGGAGTGGGGCATGCCCCTGCTGGTAATGGCCTATCCGCGCGGACCGAAGATAAAAAATTCATATCAGCCTGAATACGTAGCTCATGGTGCAAGGGTCGCGACGGAGCTCGGAGCAGACATAGTCAAATGCAGCTACACCGGAGACATCGACTCCTTCAGGGAGATAGTCAGAGGCACCCTTGCGCCTGTGGTCATCGCCGGCGGACCGAAGATGGCATCCGACTATGATATGCTCACGATGGTAAAGGACTCGCTCGAAGCCGGAGGCCGCGGCGTGTCCATCGGACGCAACATATTCCAACACAAGGATGTGGAAGGAATAACCCGCGCCATTTCCGATATTGTGCTCAGAGGCGCCACCGTAGAAGAGGCCATGAAGAACATCAGGAAGTCCTGACGGGACCGGGTGAGATCGGGTGCTGGAGTTCAGAGGAGGATTCGTACAGGGCCAAGTTTCGCCGCCACCTTCAAAGAGCCATACGCACAGGGCATTTTTCATGGCCGCACTGGCAAACGGTCATAGCACGATATCCAATCCTTTGCTCTCTGACGATACAAGAGCCACGTTGAGGGCGATATGTTCGATAGGCGCATCCGCTGTGGACGACGATGGCCGGGTCAAGGTCGAGGGAGGGAGCCTGCACGCCCCGACAGAGACCGTGGATGTCGCCAATTCCGGCACTACTATGCGCATATTCTCCGGGATAGCTTCGATTTTTGATTCTCCGGTCACAATAACGGGTGACGAATCCATTAGGAAGAGGCCGATGGGCCCGCTCCTCGATGCCCTGGGGTCTCTGGGGGTTTCCTGCGCGTCCAAAAACGGCCTCCCGCCGGTGACCATAAAGGGCCCGAACAGGGGAGGAAACGTGAGGATAGAGGGAAACATCAGTTCCCAGTTCGTATCTTCGCTGATGATGGCGTCCCCCATGCTGGAGAAGGATACGGACATAGAAATCAGGAACGAGCTAGTTTCCGCACCCTATGTGATGATCACGGAATCGATGATGAGGCATTTCGGTGCCGAGGTCGATGTTTCTAAAAGGTCGATACACATCTGCACCGGAGGTTACTCTCCCAAAGATTACGTAGTGCCAGCTGATTTTTCTTCTGCTGCCTTCCCGTTGGTCGCCGGTGCCCTAGGAGGAAAGGTGACGGCTTCGGGCCTGGAAATGGGAGATCCTCAGGGAGACAAGAGGGTCGTAGATATTCTCAGGGAAGCGGGAGCGGGAGTATCGATCGGGGACGGCTCGGTGACCGTAAGTAAAAAAAGGCTTGATGCTGCCGACATCGATATGGGCTCCACTCCTGACCTTTTCCCTATCGTCGCAGTCCTACTAAGCACAGCCAAGGGAACCAGCAGGCTCTACGGGGCACCCCAGCTGAGGTTCAAAGAGAGCGACCGCATCGTTTCCACGGTGAAGATGCTGAGGTCTCTCGGTGCAGATGCCGAAGAGACAGACGACGGATGCATCATAAAGGGAAAGGAAATCCTTGAAGGGGGGACCGTCGACCATTTGGACGACCACAGGATAATGATGTCTGCAGCTGTGGCTTCGCTCATCTGCAAAGGGCCCGTCCGCATGGAAGACACAGGATGCGAGGCCGTTTCTTATCCGGGATTCGTAGCTCAGATGAAGGACCTGGGCATGAGCATCGTAAGAGTATGACCTTTCAGCGTGCCCTGTTCTTCGGCTTGTGTCTTTTCTTCCCGCCGGACGTCCCCTGCTTCTTCTTGGGGGCCTCTGGATATCTGCGCTTAATGTCCTCCACCCTTGCCTCGAACTCTTCGACCAGAACGTCTCCGCGGAACTCTCCTTTGTAGTAATCGATCTTCGCCGCTGTCAAAGCCTTTCCGGCAAGGGATCTGGCTATCTTGCCCCTATGCCAGTATGGCGCCCTGTGCACCGAAGGATGCTGATATAAGGCGCCGTGCTTCGGCGGACGTTTTCCGGACCTCAGATGCCTGAACATGGCCTTTTCTGCACCCAGAAGCTGCAATGTGGATGAAGGAAGCGAACAAAGCCTCTCCAACCCACCGGCCAGAGAAACCAGCCTCGCGGCCAGGGTAGCCCCTAGCAGGGCGCACATGTTGGGGCATGCGATCTTCACTATAGATTCGATATATTCCTCTGTCCTCTCCCTTTCGTCGTAAATGTCGGAAAGGTTCTGTGCCAGAGCTCTCACGGCATTCATATCAGCCGACTCGAAGTCGGCCCCCATGGACTGTAATTCAAGATCCAGCTCTTCCAATATTCCTTCTCTCTCCCCGTGCCTGGCTATCAGGTCGGAATATTTCCTGTCGGAGGCCAGGTCAGCAAGCTCAGGGAAATGCATCCCGTACCACTCATGAAGCCTTTCGTCGATAAGATTCGAAGTCTCGTATAGGCTGTCAAGATACCTTATCGCCTGCACCAGGTTTCTGTCCCTTGGAACCGGTTCCGAAGTTCTCAGCTTTCCCAGTCGTATCATCACCTCGTGCATCATCTCCGGAGTGAAGCCGTACTTCTCGGGCTTTATGAAAGAAGAGTCGTACATCTCGGGTCTTCCCAGCTCGGACTGCCTCCTCTCGGATACCGATATCTTCCCCGCCTTCGATGCAAGGTCCCTCTCCTCCTGGAGTATCGACCCTCTTTGGACGAGTGCCAGTTTTTCGGCTGTAATTTCAGGGTCCTTGGGCATGAGTATGCTGTCGATCACCCTGTCGGACTTCTCATCGCAAAGAAACACTCCGAACCACTTAGTCACCAGTAGTGCCATCGTATCACATCCTCGACAGTTTTTCTATCTCCGAAGACGGTAGGACCTTGGCCCTTCCTGTTATAGTCTGCAATTTCGCTTGGAATTCCAGCTCTTCCATCCTGTTGTAGGCTTCCTCGATGGTCCTTCCCTGGGTTATTGCCCCGTGGCGTGCCATGAGCATGGCCTTGGCGTCGTGATGGGCCGCCACCGCATCTACAAGTTCTTGCGATCCAGGGGTGAAGTACGGGATCATCGGAACCTTTCCCAACAAGATAACTCCCTCGGGGGTCAGTTCGGTCTTGAGCTCCTTTCCCTTGACAGCTATGGACGTGCAATACAGGGGATGGCAGTGGACCACCGACCTGGTCTCAGGATTGAGATTGTAAAGCGCAAGATGCATCTTGTTCTCTATTGAGGGCTTTCCTCCCGAAATCACGGACCCGTCCGTGCCCATGAGGATGAGGTCCTCCGGCTCCAGAAGGCCCTTGTTCCTTCCGCTGGGAGTGATGAGTATTTCGCTATCGCCTATCATGAGGCTCATGTTTCCGCCCGCAGACACGGTGATCTGCCTCTCATAGAGCATCTTGCAGAAATTTACGAGCAGCCCGCGTCCGAATTCTTCGTTCACCTGAGCACCTTCTTTATCTCGCTCGGCTTCAAAATCCCCTCCTCTGTTATGAAACCGGTCACCATTTCCGCTTCGGTCACATCGAATGCGGGATTGAGTGCCTTCGAGCCTTCGGGTGCGATCCTGCAACCGCAGATTTCGGTCACTTCTTTTTCGCTTCTCTCTTCGATCACGATGTCTTTTCCCGTCTTGGTCGAGAAGTCGAACGTTGAAACAGGGGCGGCCACATAGAAAGGTATGCCATAGTGTTTTGCGACGATGGCCTTGTCCAAAGTCCCTATCTTGTTCGCAAAGTCTCCGTTGGCGGCTATCCGGTCGGCCCCGGTTATTATCAGGTCCACTCCCTTTGACATATAATGGGCCGAGGCCCCGTCGGGAATGATCGAATGTCCGATGTCTTCCTGGACGAGCTCCCATGCCGTGAGCTGCATGCCCTGAAGGCGCGGGCGGGTCTCCGAGACATAAACGAAGAAATCCTTTCCGGCATCACGGGCGGCCCTCATCGGGGCCAGCGCGGTGCCCACATCCACAGTGGCAAGTGCCCCGGCGTTGCAGTGCGTCATGACCTTAGCCCCGTCCTTGATAAGCGGCTCGCCATACTTTCCTATTGCAGTGCATTTGTCCACCATCGATTGCGCATATGCGTCTGCGGCTTTTACCGGGTCCTCGCCATCGATGAGCAAACCGTACATCCAGTCCACGGCGTAGAATAGGTCGTTGGCGGTGGGCCTTGCCGATTTTATCTCTTCAGCAGCGCGTTTCAGGTCCGCCCCCTTCAGCGATGCCAGGCACATGGCGTAAGCTGCCGAGGCTCCTATCGATGGGGCCCCCCTGACGGTCATGTTCTTTATCGCCTCCGCAACATCCACATAATTGTCGAAGGACACGAATTCAAGGTTTCTCGGAAGTTTCCTTTGATCTATCATCCTTACGTCCCCGTCCTCGAACCAGACCGCGCGGACATCTTTTTTTTCGGAACTGCATCTGACCTTCATTTTACCACATCGCCACATGCTCGGACTACGTTAAATCAATTGCTAGCATCAGAATTCCAGGAGCAAACTGGAAACCTATTATTACATCATAACGTCATATCAAAACTATGGGCGATGTTGCACCTGAGAATTTTGTTCTTTACAACACTGACAATGGGATCGTCATCATCACCAACGGAGTGAGGGTAAGGATTCTGGACGAGCTCTCAAAGAGGAACCTTTCTCTCACCGAGCTGGTCGATCTCACAGGAAAGGCGCAGTCCACCCTGTCCGTGCATCTGGAGAGCATGGTCAATGACGGTGTTATAAAATCCCGGGAAGACCCGGAAGACAACCGAAGGAAGATCTACTCAATATCGTCTCTGCGAGTCGCCGAGACGAAAACTCCCGACTCGGAATCCTTTGAAAAGGCCAGAGAGATCTTCGCAGACATGGTCGACTATCCTGATAAGATAGGCAATTACATGATCTATTTCCTCTATACTATAATGGACAGCAGAGGCCTTTCTGTCGGCCCCCTCGCAGAGATAATCGGCAGCATACACGCCCAGGCCATCGGTGGCAAAATACAGAAAGGGCCGATCGAAGACGTGGTGGACCAGATCAGAAAATACTACACGTTCGCGAACATGGGCAAGGTGACGATCTATTCCTTCAATCCTCTGACCCTCATCGTCGATTCCGAATTCAAACTGAGCAAGGGGGCAGCCGAGACCATGGGAAGATATCCCATAGGATATTTCTCCAAAGCTCTGGAGATCGTCTACGGAACGCCATTCGAACTCTCGTCCAGCGAGGTCTTCGGTTCGGAGAACAATTATTTCAGGTTCGTTCTGGACTACAAATCGCTTTGAGACAGGCTCAGGACCTCGGGGCGACGGCAAAATTCATCAGGACCCCGTTGCCCATCGTCTCGGCTTTTTCGAGCTTGAGGGCTATGCCTCCGTCCGCAACCCACCCCTCTCCATCCGCAGGCGTCGGGGACTCTCTTCCGCCTATCAACAGGCCTCCGACGAAAACGGTGTAGCGGTCGACGATACCGGCTCTGAAAAAGGAAGATATGGTCTCTCCGCCCCCTTCGACCAGTAGCCTATCAATCCCCATCTCGTAAAGCTGGTCCATAAGGTCCATAAGGTCTATCCTGTCCTTTCCGGTGCGTATGGTCTCTTCGCAATCCCATTCGCGTTTGCACGAGTCGAGAGTCACCATCACGGTCGGGGCCCTCTCGTCCAAGACCATGGCCGAGTCGGGAGTCTTCCCGTGTGGGTCAAGGACTATCCGGATGGGGTTGGTGTCGTAGTCCAGATCTTTGGCGGTCAGGTGCGGGTCGTCCGCCATGACCGTACCTACGCCGACGAGAATCGCATCGAACTCCCTCCTCAGCCCTTTAACCCGTTCTTTGTCCTCTGCAGAAGATATGGTGACCTGCTTGCGGTCGCTGCCTGCTATCTTCCCGTCAGCCGACATGGCGCAGTTAATCTGCACATACGGTCTCATCTTTCGCCCCCGGGTTCACGCTGAAATGATATATCTCGTCCTTACGCTCTACTCCGAACCTGACGTCGAGGAAGGACTCCAGCGTGTCCATTTGGCTCAGTAGGTGTCTGCTTATCTTCGAAACCTTGAAAGTGCTCCTCCCTTCGGCCATAGCCATATACGGAAGCAGCTGGTCGGCTGTGTGAACATCGACGGTCGAACAGCTCCAAATCTCTCGTATGAGGTCGTTGGCCGCGTCCTCTCCTGTCTTTTCGGCTGAATATTCACGGGTGGTCAGCGCGTTGCTTCCCAATTTGCCGTTTTCGAAGTCGGCCACCAGGCATATGCCCGCCCCCCTCGAATCCCCGTGCGTAATCTGTATATCCACTTCCGCGTCCGCGACGGGCTTCAGGGTCCTTACACACGAACGTACCATCTCTTTGCTGATATGCTCCGAAAGGTTCTGGGAAAAACATACTCCCCGTATCGATATAAGTTCTCCCAGTTCATCGAGGTTCATCGGATATATCCGTCCTATAGGGTCGAGGGAGGCAACCACGTGGCCTCCTCCCCGGGGATAGAATCCTCTTTCCTCGATGCTCACCTCGGTGTGCACGCCCATCCTGTCCAGAAGCGGAAAAAGCACCTGCTGGTAGCTGTCGATCGGCGGCGCCCACAGGACGTTCGTCCCTCCTCTTATGTCTACCGTCAGCCCTTCCCTGTGGTTCCTGGCCGCGAGCAGTATGGCCTGAAGGACCAAAGTGATGCTGCCAGCGGTGCCTATGTTGAGCGATATGCTATTCTTCTGCTCGGTGCCGGGTCTGAATATCAGCTCCGAAGACCCGGTGAAATTGCCCTCGACCTGGGAGCCCGTCATCTCGGCAACGGCGCTTATCGCGGCGCAGTGCTGCTTGGAAAGTCCGTTCGTCGGTCGGTTCTCCCTTATCCTGGTCAGGTGTGCGGTTATGCCGGTCACGGCTGAAAGGGCGACCGAGGTACGGACCATCTGCCCGCCTCCTTCTCCCCTGGAACTGTCGATCTCCAACATAATTAACCGGCGGTACATATCCTGGCTTTGATAAAGATTTAACCGTATTACGGCGAATATAATTGGTGCGACCGCCGGGATTCGAACCCGGGTCAGAGGCTTGGGAAGCATCCGTCCTAACCACTGGACTACGGTCGCGCGGAACGGCAATACCTCTTTCCACTAATAAAGCTGACTCTCGGCTTCCGTGTCATTTTAATACTATTGCAATGTTCATTGTCGCGCGGGCTCGTGGTCTAGTGGTTATGACGTCGCCCTTACAAGGCGAAGATCGCCGGTTCAATTCCGGCCGGGCCCACTTTCTCTGAAGGCTTTTCGTGCAAATAATTAAATATTCGTTAATTGATGGATGGATGATATGTCCAAACAGAAAGGACATCGCCGGGGGACGCTGTACGCTTTCGGTCCTCCTCCTTCCGACCCCCGGCCAAATCCACTCTTTTTAAAAAAACGGCAGGATTCCCTGAAGGCAGTATGATAGAAGTGGTGGACCCGGCCGGATTTGAACCGGCGACCTTTGCCGTGTGAAGGCAACGTCATAACCACTAGACCACGAGTCCAGCGTTCCGACTAATATCGTTACTGTATTTAACGCTCGCGGATACGCGGAATAAAGATTAACATAGGGCATCCCGTTACGAGGAACATGCCAGATTCCGAGAAGGACGCACATGCCGCAAACGAGGACGAACTGTTTCAGAGAGCTTTCGACAGCCTGCTCGAGACAGAGAAGAAGGGGTATCCAAGCTTCGTCGGGGGCATGATGGTCGCATCGGGCAACGATTACGAGCTCAGGAGCCCGATAGACAAGTCGATAATATTCGGCAATTTCCAGATGCCGGAAAAAGGGACAGTGGCCGCGGCGGTAAGCGCCGCCGGCAGCGCCGCAGGGAATTGGTCCTCGAAAGCCTCCTCCGAAAGGACGGAACTGTTCAGGGATGTTCTGAAAAGAGTCAGGGCGCAGAGGTACAGGCTCGCTGCGTGCGTGATGATCAGCACGGGCATGGCGATGAAGGATTGCCTCGCCGAGGCCGACAGGCTGGCCGAGGTAATCGAAAACGCGTGCGATGCAAACGTCAGCAAAGGTTCCCCCATGGGAGTATGGGGCGTGATATCCGGTCACAATTCTCCACTGGCTTCGCCCGCAGGTTTCTCATCCTGCGCGATGATAGCAGGCAACACGGTCGTCAGCGTCCCCTCCAACGAGTGTCCCATGCCGATGTTCATGTTCAACAACATCCTTTCGGCCGCAGGACTTCCGGTAGGGGTGTTCAACATAACGGTTGCGCGCGGCCCGGAATCAGACAGGGAGCTGGTCGATGACATGACCGTCAGGGGAGTGGCGGCATCGGGAAGCGGGGACAGGATGGAGGAGTTGATCTTCCTGCCTGTGGACGACGGGCTGAAATTCATAAACGAGATCAAAGGGATGAACCCGATCGTGGTCTATAAGCCCGGGGAAATGAAGGGCGTGGCTTCGAGCATTGCGGAATCGGCGTTCAGGAGCTCCGGCCAAAGGATCTATTCATGTTCCAAGGTGATAGTGACCAACGAAGAGCGCGAGAAGGCCGTCTCGGCGATACTGGAGGCGGTCAAGGCAGTAAAGGTCGGAGACCCGGCGGAAAAGGGTGTCACGGCCGGCCCGCTGATGAACGAGACAGAATTGATGAGGTTTGAGAAGTACATCGGGGAAGCAGGGTCCAGCGTGGTGTTCGGGGGCAGGAAGGCAAGTGCGTCCGGCCTGGAGAACGGAAGTTACGTCACACCGGCAGTCGTCGTCGGTCTGACCGACGACTGCGAGCTGGGAAGCTTCGACACAGGGCTTCCGATATTGACGATAGTATCTGTACCCAACTTCGATGATGCCATCGAGGAGCTGATGAACACCGAGTGCGGGCTGTCTGCTTCCATATTCTCGAAGGACTCCAATGCGGTGGCCAAATTCAAAGAATTCGCCGATGCGCCCCACCTGAACATAAACAAGGGCACCGAGGACATGCTCCCGGCGATGGATGCGGAAGTGCGCAATTTCCTTGCTTGATCAGATCCCTCTGACGGAGACCCTCTTAACGTAAGGCTTAGCAGCATCGTGCATCGCCCTGAGCTCTTTCACGGAATAGGGTTTGACCTTCCCGGCCTCAGGGTCCAAGGTGACCTTGGGCCGGAACTGCTGGATGCAGAAACGTTCCGCTCCTCTCACGGAACGTGCAATGTCGGTCACGTCGTCAGGGGACAGTACTCCGGGGTAAACTGTGGTCCTGAACTCGTATTCGACTCCCGAGTCCATTATGGTCCGGATACTCTTCCCGATGGTCTCCACGTTGCCGTATCCGCCGGTGGCGGCCCCGTATCGTTCTGAGTGAAGCGGAGCCTTGATATCCATGGCCACATAATCTACGAGCCTGGCGCCGATTATGTCGTCAAGCACTTCCGGTGAGCTTCCATTGGTGTCTATCTTGATCAGAAGGCCTGTCTTCTTGATCTCCCTGAGCAACTTGTAAAGGTCCCGGTCCAAGGTCGGCTCCCCCCCGGAAATTACAACCCCCTCGAGGAAGTCGCTGTTCTCTTCGATGTACTCAAGAATTTTCTTCTCGTCCTCCCCGTCACAGACGCCATTGGCAATTTCCGGGTTGTGGCAGTAGGGACAGGAGAAGTTGCATCCGGCGAGGAAGATCAGACAGGATACCTTTCCGTCCCAGTCGGAAAGCGTGGTTTTTACGAATCCCCCTATCTTCATCCATTCGACATGGACCCCCGTCATATTATCGGTTACGGTGTCCGGGTCAGTGATTAATAAGGGAACCGCAATAATCCGCCATGGCTCCCAGAACCGTCCGTTTCTTCCCGATAAGCAAAGAGGTAGTCGTCGACGAGACGCAGAAAGTGGTGGAAGCCGCCAAACTGGCGGGCGTGGAGATCAAACTTCCTTGCGGAGGAAAAGGGCGTTGCGGACGTTGCGGAGTTTATATCACCGAAACGCCTGATGACAAAAGGGCCCCGGACCCGAACGGTATGGAGCGCGTTCTGGCATGTCAGAAGTATGTGACCACGGACATCGATGTGTTCGTGCCATTCGACGAAGAGGGCCGCATAGTCGCCGGAGAGGACCGCAGGAAAGCATACGATGGAAAACTGGCGCCCGTCGTCAAGGCCCGTGGGAAAACACAGCTGGGCCTTGCTGTTGACCTCGGGACCGCGGCCATAGCCGTAAGCGTTCTGGACCTGAAGAAAGGTAACGAGCTTTATTCCACGGTGGGAGACAACCCGCAGTCCTTTGCGGGGGACGACCTCGAGTCCAGAAGGGCATACGCCGATAAAATGGGAGACGAGGTGCTCAGGAAAGCGGCGATAGACCGCATCAACGATTTGATGTACATATTCGTAGACGATCCGGAGGACGTCAAGGCGGCGGTGATATCCGGCAAACCCTTCCTTATGGAATCGCTGACGGAAGTATGCAGCATGACCGGAGGGCCATTCTGCCTAGGAGGCACCGAGCTGGGCCTCAACATGGCGAAAGATGGTCCGATATACGCCGTCAAGGACGTTTCCGAAGAGATAGGCGGAGATATCATCGGCGGGATAATCGGATCCGGGATGGATATTTCAGAAGAGAAGATCCTCCTGATCGATATCGGGTCCACCGTGCAGCTGGCAATCGGCAACAGGGAAGGAGTGACGGTTTGCGCATCCGAGTCCGGGCCCGCCCTGGAAGGAGGCAACGTGATTTTCGGGATGACGCCGTCCATCGGAGCAATAGACAGTGTGATGTTCAGGCGCAAAAAGATCAACTACACGGTTATCGGGGGAGTCCCTCCGAGCGGGATATGCGGGTCTGGGCTGATAGACCTCCTAGCCAATATGTTCCGCGAGGGCATGGTGGACGCCGAAGGCAGATTCACAAGGAAGGCCAAGACCTTCCTGTCGGACAATGGCACAGCATTTGCGCTGACCGACGATATGTACGTCACGGAAAACGACATGGCCGCGGTCATGAAGGCCAAGGCGGCGGTGTTCGCCGCCGTAAGGTCGCTCATGAGAGAGTATAAGGCCGAACCCCGGGACATATCGAAGATAGTCGTATCCGGAAGCTTCGGTAACTTCATAAATGCGGATAACGCGATAGCGATAGGTATGCTGCCGGACGCCGACCGCGAAAAGTACGATTATCTGGGCAACGCGTCCATGACATACGCCAAGAACATCCTTCTTTCCGAGGATGTGAGGAACCGTGCGGACGATGTCCGTAAGAAGATAAAGACAATGGACACCCACAACGAGTCATACGATGCGGAGTTCCGCGCCGCACTGTATCTTCCCAATAAGGAAAAAGGCCTGTTCCCGCCCGTTAAGAAAAAGCTGTTCAGATGATATCATGACAATAATAGCGTTAGCAGGAAAAGGCGGCGTGGGCAAGAGCACGATCGCATCTCAGATCGTAAGGAGGCTGTCTGCGAGAGGAACGGTCCTGGCCGTGGATGCGGACCCCAATTCAAATCTGAGCGACAAGATCGGGTTCGAAACGAAAGGGACCATCGGCGAGCTCAGGGACGAAATAATAGCGGACCCGGGCAGGGTACCTTCGGGCGTGAGCAAGCAGCAGTATGTTTATGATCAGGTGCAAAGGGCAATGACGGAGACGGATTCCGTCGACCTCCTGGTCATGGGAAGGCCCGAGGGAGAGGGGTGCTATTGCTTCATCAACAGCGCCCTGAAGGAATGCTTTGTCAAACTCATCCCGAACTATGATTTCACCGTGGTCGACAACGAGGCGGGAATGGAGCACATGTCCCGCAAGGTGCTGCCTCAGGCCGACGTATTCCTGTTCGTTTCCGACCCGACGGTTACCGGCATCAAGACCGCCGGGCGTCTTTCAGAACTTGCAGAGGAAGTAGGCATCGAGATAGGCAGGAAGATACTCATCGTCAACAATCTTAACGGCAACATGACAGAAAAACTGTCCCATGCGGCCGCCGAAGCAGGTTTCGGTGAGATACTGGCCTTCCCCCGCGACAGTTTCATCACAGATTCTGCGATGGAATCAGAAGTGCTCAAGGTGCCGGACGACACTCCTTTCGGAAAGTCCGTGCTGAAATTGCTGGCACTCATAGTCTGATCGGGTCCATCAGCATCGCCGGATGTTCATTCTCCTCGAGCCAGACCCCCAAAGACCCAGCATCCTCCGCGACGTTCTCATCGGCGATTTTGAAGTATGCTTCCGATATGCCGGCGTCAAAGAATGCTTTGCGCAGAGATTCGCCAAGTACCGACTTAAGACGGGAACTCATCCAAGATATGCGTGCGATACCCCCGTCTCCCCTGAGGAAACCGGGCGAGAGGATATAATGTTTCCCGATTCCCATGAAACCGGGATGCTGCTCTCCCCTTCCGACCATGTCAGAGACCTCGGAAAAAGAATAACCGGAAGGGTTCCTGCCTGTGTCGGAGCGGTCGAGCAGAATCACGGACCTGCGGTCAGACGAGACGATGGCCGCCACCTCCATGCAGCTGCAGGCGGTCATTGGATATTTTGCGACGCTGTGCATGTAGATCCTCTGTATGGAGCCCATCGAGGCTCTTCTCACAATATCGTTAGCACCGGTCCATTCGCCTTTTTCAGCGTCAATGATATGTCCCTTTGGGAACGGGCGCTGTGGGCCGCCGGGGTTGACCTCGCTTCCAACCTTCGCATCCGTCCAGGTAACCGACCCGCATACGCTGGGACGCTCGGGAGAGATGATGCATATGTGGCCGGGCGCATAGGTCTGGCATATTGTGCAGGTAAAGAAACAATCCACATCCCGGTCGGAAATTTCCGATAACCTCCTGTCCCGAATTCCGTAACGTTCCCTTGCGCCGCATATCTTGGAAGAGGCGGAGGAAGGGTCGGAGGTGAAAACGACTTCAACCGCCTCGGCTACAGTCGGGAAGTTTTCCTTGATGTCTGAGATGATGTTCGACCCCAGGTCAGCGAACGTCAGACCATTTTCTACAGCAGAACTGCTTATTCTGATCCAGGAATTGTCCCTCTGACCGCTGTGCCAGACTCCCTCGGTGCGGCTAAGGGCGAAGTGTATGCGACGTTCGATCGCCTGCTCCATTGAAAAATCCACGCCCCCCGAAACCAGAACTTCTATCGATAAAGAATGAGCTCCGCCCTCCAGTTCCTGAATGTCCTTTCCCGTTGTAGTCGTTCTTCCGTCCTCCGCATGCCCGCACGCAATCGCGACTTCGCAGGAAGGAGGAGCATCAGGGCCCCCGAATTCAAGGCGGGCGTCAGCTTTCCTGATGCGTTGGTTCTCGGAGGCGGACACGAAGCGGACCCCTTTGTTATTTCCAAAGGTGATCCCGCGGTTGGCTATTGCCTTCGCCACCATTTCTTTTGATGACGTCTCACAGATCCTGGGTATGTTTGGAAGATCCGGGCTGTCGGATACGATGAACGCGCCGGCGGCCGCAGCAGAGAACATCGCGGTGATATCGGAGACGGTGAGTTTTCCGGTGTGGATGACCGCCAGTTTGGGTTTCTTTTTCAGGTATTTCCCCATCGAAGTCCTGTTTCCAGCCACCGCGCCACCGTATTTCAGTGCAGCACGTGAGACCAGACCGTTAATGCCCAGCGCTTCTTCGGCTCCGATCTTCAGAATGTTTTCGCCCACAATTTCGATTTTGGAGTATCCTCCGGAAAGGATTGCAATCAACCCTCTACCAACGCATTCTGTAATCTCAAAAACGGAGGCCTCTTTCGGCTCTCCGAGAAAAAGTGCGATTCCGGGTACAGTACCGTCCAGCAGCTCTGTTCCGTAGGAATCCATCCAGCTGTCTGGAACTATTGCGTCGCCGTTTATCGCTGCTATTATTTCGAAGGCCATCGAAGCGTCAATTCCAAGGTTTAACACATCGTCGATCCCCGAATCGCTACCTTCAGAAAACAGTGTGGCGACATCCGATGCCCTTATGGGTCCCGGGAATTTCCAGGCATGAACCGAAGGAACTCCGAACGATGTTCCCTTGCACTCGAGCACCCGGTCCCCGGGAACCGAAAGTGCCAGATCCAAAGCCATTACTACGAGCGCATCGCGCCCTGCCTTCAATCCGCCTATTCCGCCTGCCCCTTCCGAAAGGATGTCACCTATACTCATATCAGCTGAGCTCTTTGAGTTCCTTAAGGACGAATACGCCGTTAAGGCTTTCCAACTCCTTCGGTAGCATGCAACGGAGCTCTTCAGCCGAGGTCTTGCTGGTGCCGATATCGGCAACAAGCTCGAGAAGCATCCTCTGGTAGCAGATCTTTATCTTGCTGAACACTGAGATCAGGTTGATGTTTCTGCCTGCAAGCAGATCGAAGGCCTGCTTCATGGACCCGGGATTGTCTGGTACTTCGAACACCATCTTTATCAGGTTGGTGCCCGGCTTGAAGAATGTAACAGAAAGCATCCAGGAGTCCGCATCGGCCACTACCATGACGTCTCTGCCGTCTATGTTTTTCAAAATGTCCCCGTATCCCGGAGCAGTATCGAATACGCCCCCTTTCAGGGTGCAAGGCTCAGCGCGGCGGACTTCTTCCTTGGTGTGATATTCCTTATCGGAGCGGAAGAGGCGCCCTATCTCGGCCGGTTTAGTGGTAATGTGGTCAATAAGCGACACGGAAGGGTCGTTGTTGCTTTTTCTCTGCTCGAAATCTTCCAGCAGAAGGTCTGCCTCGCCTGCGAAGCTGAGGTCGGCCATAATCTTCCAGATTATGACGGTGTCAGATATCCCGTTGAGCGACACCGAGTTCAGGATATTTATCTCGCGTTCGGCCAGAAACCCTGCCGCCTGCGCGCTGGACCCGGGCACGTCCTTCATGTACATCGTGATGTGGGTAAGAGTGCGGTAGTTCTCCTGAGGAAACATGGAGAGCATTATCTCATAGTCCTTGGGACCTTCCGCCGGATATCTGAAAAGCGTGCTGTATACGCATCCGCCATCCACAAGTCCCATCGTGTCGGAAAGCCACTGATCCACCCTGATCTTAGTATCCTTGACCTTTGCGAATTCCCAAAATTTCATAGGAGCCCTTGGCCCGATAGGTTCCAACAATCATATATCTTTTCGGTCCGAATTTTTGATAGATGCCAGGGGGCGGGTCCAACAGGGGTCGTCACGGTCGCTTTCCAAGTCTCTGATTATGTTCGGAATGCTGCAGGGGTCGCTGTTAAGATAGGTGTAATGCAGTATTGCCCCGGTCGCCTCCTCGGCGCGCCTCTCAAGTCCGGACATCCGCAGTGCACTTCTGATAAGCTCAGAAGCCTCTACAAGCATATCTGAGGCATCCCTCAGCTTTTCCATTCTCTCTTCGAAGGTGCCCGAAGAATCACCTCCTCTTTGTAAAATAATATCTGCCTGGAACAGTTGGATTGGAACCCAGGGTATAGGGGCAAACGGAGCATTTCCTTCTCATTTCGATCACCCCTCCGTCAAGGGTCCTGTTCTTTATCGCGACCATTGCGTTCCTGCATACAGGGCAGAATTCAGGTATCCTCGAAACACCGGAGGCGTTGTAATCGATAGCTACGCCGATTATTCCCCGGTTGATACCTATCCTCCTTATGCGCTCCCCGCTCACCCTATAATCTGGGTCCATGGCGTAAAGCTGTTTTCTTACAAGGGAGGTAAGATCGGACTGGGACCTGACCTGAGGGTTCTTATGCATGACTATAAGCACAGAGTCCGCAACGGATTCCTCGTCAGGGATTTTATACGCCATTCATGCTGGGTATTTCATTCAAAGATAATATGTTTTCATTTCAGATAGATTAATCAACAGTAAGCGTTTATTTCGTCCGGGCGGGGGTAGCCAAGCCGGCCAACGGCATAGGACTTAAGATCCTAGACCTCAGGGTTTCATGGGTTCGAATCCCATCCCCCGCACCTCATCTTCTTCAACCTTCGCGTGGATGGCGATCGATATATCTGGGAAGCAAGGAATTCGAAAGCGCCGAATCAGAATCTGCTTTTATCGGTCATACAGGGGCATGTTTTATGAACCTGCCGTATCTGAGCTCTTCGAAGGCGTGCCTTAGCTCTTCATCTGTGTTCATCACAATCGGGCCTCCCCATGATATTGGCTCGTTGAGAGGCTCCGCCGAGAGGAACAGGAAACGGGACTTCTTTCCTTCAGGGGCAGATACTGCTACTCTGTCTCCTTTGCCGAACAGCACGGCGGTCTTCTCCCGTATTATTTCGCCGTGAACGATCGCATCGCCTTCAATGAGGAAAATGAAAGTGTTATCCTCCGGTTTCGTGTACAACGATATCGAAGAACCCCTGTTAAGTTCAACATCCAAGAACGTCGCCTGCACATGGTGCGGGCTGACGCCTGTAACTCCTTCATAGTTCCCCGATATGACCCGGACCGTAGCATTGTCCATGATCATTTTTCCGATCATATCTCCGGTGATATCGAAATATTTGGGCTCGGTCATCTTGTCCTTGCGCGGCAGGTTGATCCAAAGTTGCACTCCCAGCATTCTATCGGCAGGGCGGGGCATTTCCTGATGCAATATTCCGCTTCCTGCCGTCATCCATTGGCTTTGGCCGGACAAGATCCTGCCCTTGTTGCCTAGGCTGTCTTCGTGATCGATCTCCCCGCTTATAAGGTATGTGACGGTCTCTATTCCTCTGTGAGGGTGTTTGGGGAAACCAGCAATATAGTCCCTCGGATCGGTCGAATCGAAGGAGTCAAGCATAAGGAAAGGGTCGAAATCATAGACCGTGTCGTGCCCCAGCACCCGTACCAGGTGCACTCCGGCCCCGTCTACGGCAGGAATCCCGCTGATCAATTTTTTTACCGCTCTCTCTGTCATCGTATGTTTGGTTATGGCATCGGGAAATATAAAGCGAGCATAGCCGAATAATACCCAGTGGTCGTTTTTCTATTCACGCGATTCTTTTTTTGAAAAGGATATTATACTCGGCATCAAATATATACGTGGGTTCGCAGAACCTATGGAGGCACTCAATGGCAGATGCAGTAGACAAACAGAGAGCGAAAGATGAGTTCAAGGTACAGGTCCTCGAGACCTTTGCCGCATTGATCACGGCAGCCTTCGGACTGGTAGCGGCACTAGCATGGAACGAGGCGATCAAGACAGCGATCGCAACTGTATTCTCTTCGGACGGAGAGCTTATGGGTCTGTTCATTTACGCGATAATCGTTACTTTCGTAGCGATAATCTTCACGATCCTGATCGCAAACTCTCTGAAGAAGGCGAAATCAAAGATCGTTAAAGAAGAGTGAACAAGGGTCAACACATTACGGCCGCACCGGCCGGCAAACAATTTTTTATTGATTAACTTTTTTCCGCGCCTCAGTGTATTTGGATTTCTTGCCTCTATATGGTTTGATAAGCTACCTTTAAATAATACGACTCAGTCATTCGGTCGGAGTTATATTCTTGGTAGATGCGGTAAATAAGCCCGGGACCGAAAAAACTGGTAGCACCAATAAAGGTCCCGGCGGCAATGTGAAAAAGAACAGCAAACGATTCAAGCCGAAGACGAAGGTTACGACTAAAAGACAGTCGATGCTCAATATGCACAAGATGAGTCCGTTCAAGTACGACATGAACGAGATCCTGACCGCGTCTTCCATGGACCCTGATAAGGCTTCTTCTTTTTTAGCGAGCGTCATTGCAAAGGCATCCAGGACATCCACCAAGGAAGCGAAGGATTTTGTTAGGACGTTCCTCGATTCCGGTGAACTCACCAAGGAGGAGTTCGACCGTATCAGCAGGCTCCTTGATAAATACGGCAAATACCGCTGACATACCATGAAGTATTCCGAGATGCGCCCGGGACGCATGTTCGTCATGAGCCTGGATCCTGGGGAGATAATCAGCGAGGAGATAGAGAATTTTTCGTTGGAACACGGGATCGTCTACGGCACAGTTTCTGTCGTCGGAGGCGTGGACGGGGGTTCGGTGCTGGTGGTGGGGCCGAAAATTCCCGCTGATAAGAAGATTGAGCCCCTGAAGTTCGAAATAGACGCGCCCAGCGAGGTCACGGGCTTTGGAACGATATTCCCGGACGAGTCGGGAAGGCCCACCTTCCACATGCACGGCTCGATCGGCAGGGAGGGCAGGTCCGTTACCGGCTGTTTCCGCGAGGGCGTCATCGCATGGCTGGTCACCGAAGTTGTGATCACCGAGATGAAAGGTTCCGGTCCCGTCAGAAAAAAAAGACAAAAAGACCGGCTACGGGTTGCTTACCGTCGAATGATCAGCGCCTGGTGATTCCGAAAGAGTCCATCCATTTGTCGAAGACGCCGTCTGCATAGTTGTTCATGTGAACGGCGTCCACTTTGTCGGGGACGATGAATCCGCTTATAGGAAACTCGTTGTCGCAGAAGGGACATCTGACATACGGGCAGTTCTGGTTCGCCTTCGGGCAGGCGATACATGCAACGGCCCTCGACTGGAAAAGGCTGAATTCATGTCCGCAGACGGGGCAGAGGAACCTGCGTGCGGCAACTTTCAGGTCCTTTGTGATGCCAGCGCCGCGTTCTTCGGGAGTTAGCCACATGGGGTCCTGCGGGGATATTGGGGACTGCTCCTCGGTCATGGGCGTCCCCTCGCCGCATCCACCACATTCTTAAGGCGTTCGATGTCCGAGCATTCTTCGATGAATGTGCCAGTAACGATGGCATCGGCACCCGCTTCTCTCGCCGCTTTAGCGGCCTCGGGGGTACGTATGCCTCCTCCGACTATCAGAGGAATCGAAATTGAATCTTTCACCGCACGTATCATCTCCGGAGGCACAGGCTTGTCTGCCCCGCTGCCTGCTTCGAGGTAGACGTATTTCATGCCGTACATCTCGCAGGCGATGGCATAGCCCACCGCCTTATCGACCTCGTTGCGCTTGATTGGGTCCGCTTTCCCAACTTCCCCGACTTTCATTCCGGGTTCGACGATGATGTACCCCATGGACAATGTTTCGATGCCAAGCTTTCTAACGAAAGGGGCGGCATACGCCTGCGACTTGAATATCCAGAGGGGGTCGGTGCTGTTAACCAGGCTCATGAAGAATATTGAGTCCACTTCGGCCGAAAGCTCATTCGGTCCTCCCGGAAAGTGAATGCTTGGAAGCCCCGACATCTCCCGGATGGCCCTGGCGGTCGCGCCCAGGTTCTCTGAAGTCACGCCGGTCGAGCCGCCGATCATTATTGCGTCGCTGCCCGCCCTTTTAGCGGCGGTCGCAAGCTTTCCTGCATCCTCGGGCCTCTGTTTGTCGGGGTCCAACAATGCCATGTGTATGGTCCCTTCTTTCATCCTGTCCGAGAGATATTGTCCGACGTTCATCATATCACACCGATAACGAAGGCCGCAAGTGCAATAGCCATTGCAACCTTTGCAGCCTTTTGAGCCTTATGCGCGCTTCTGAAAACAATAATGGCGGCATATATAAACATTGCATCAGCCGCAAATACCAGCATGTAGAAATCGTTGAGCAGGTCAGCAAGCAGGGGCCAGACGCTAAGTGCCACCCCGGAGAGGAAGAATGCTGCCGATGCGATGGCTGCATTCCTGTTGCCGATCACCATGGGGAGCGTCCTCCTGCCCTCGTCGGAGTCCTCGTCCTCGATGTCCTTTGAAATCTCCCTGCCGATATTTACCAGCATGGCCATGAAGGCCATGGGTACGACCGCCATAACGTCTCCGCAGACAGCTCCGCCGAGCAGGAACAGCATCCCTGTGAGCACAGCGATAGTGACGTTCCCGACGAAACCGCGTTGCTTGAGAAATACCTCATAAGATATCATCAGAACAGCGGCCAATACAACCGTCACTGCGGATATCGAATCCCAGAAGCTTATGCTCAGGAGCTCTGAAACTACAAGTGCCAGAAGTCCGAGGATTATTGCAGAGAGCATCATCAGTACACCCAGGTTCCTAGCGGTACCGGGAGTTATCTCCCCGCGTGGAACAGGTCTTTCCGGATGGGCCGTTAAGTCTATCTCCCTGTCGATGTAGTCGTTTATGGCGTTTCCGCCCGCCATGAAAATAAAGACGATGAGGCACGAGACCATGATCCCTGGCCAGTAATCTGCGATGTCAAAACCCGAAGCGATGAATGCGCCGACTACCACGCCGACAATGCCCATTACGCCGTTGCCGAATCTGAACAATCTCAGATACTTGTTCACGGGCGACTGATGTTCTCGACGTTGAAATAGTTAATCACGCACGGAATATGTGGTAATATCTTGTAAGAGAACCGTGGACCCTTTGCGGGAACAACTTCTCTAGTTTCATCTCCGAAGTGTCCATCTCATGGGGCAATACCACCCCCGCAGATCCACCGGGACGCAGGACGCGGGATATGGAAATAAAAGATCTGGCATATATGCGGTCAATGTCCTCGCCTCCAGTTTTTGTCGAACGTCCGTAGGGAGGATCGGTGGCAACCGCATCTATATCAGACCAGTGCTGGGATATTTCTCCGATGTCCATGACCCCGGTGCCGTGCAGCCTGAGCCCATAGAAATCCATGTTCTCTTCCGTTCCTGCCACCATCTGCGGGTCGAAGTCGGAGACAATGGCTTTCATACCCATCTCAGCAGCCTCGATGGCTATCCCCCCGGTTCCGCAGAAGGGGTCAAGAACGGTCCCCCCACGCTTTACCCCGGTCAGGTTAATTAGCGCTCTGGCATATTTAGGGTGCAATGAGATCGGGGAGAAGAACGGCCTCTCCCCCACTTTCCTTTTTTCGAAGAGGTCGGCCTCTGTCCTGTATTCTTCAATGAAAAGGTGCACCCGGTCGCTCATCAGCATCTTTACGACTATGTCCGGGTGCTTCAGGTCCACGCTGTTCTTCTTGGAGAACAAGGCACCCACTTCTCTGACGAGTTTCTGCGAATCGACATCCTCCATCATTCCTTTGAATCTTTTCGCCTTTACCGCGAAGCTGCCGAAGGGAAGGTCGAAGGGAGCGAGGTCCGAGATTTTTTCAGGGTCGAAAGACCCAATATATCGTCCGATTCCGTGGGTAAGTGCCAGTCTGCCGGCAATAAAAGGTATGCTTTCCGGCGGCACGGCGAGTGCGACATAGCCAGGTCCCGATACGTAGACGATGCAGTCGCCGTCGGACTCGGCGAGCGAGCAGCTGACCGCTTCTGCCCTGGGCATTTCTCCGAGCTCGCCCGAAAGTTCAAAAAAATAAATGGGGTTCACTGGAACCCCATTGGTTTCAGTCCTTAATACCGTCTTCGGTGACCATGAAGACCGCCTCCCCCTCAGGAAGGTTCGGCGAATCGATCAGCCTGGCTATCCTCTTTCCGGCTTTACCTTTGCGAAGATATATGCGGAAAGTGGCCGTGTGTCCGACGATGTTGCCTCCGATGGGTCTGGTCGGGTCTCCGAAGAACGCATCCGGCTTCGAGGAGACCTGGTTGGTGACCGCTATCACGGCATTATTCACGGTCGAAAAGTTCAGCAGGTCATGCATGTGCCTGTTGAGGATCTGCTGCCTTTCCGCAAGCGTTCCCCTGCCGATATATTCGGCCCTGAAATGCGATGTAAGGGAATCCACTATCAGAAGTCTGACCTTCAGTTCCTTTGCCAGCTCGAGGGCCTTCCCGACAAGGAGTACCTGGTGCTGGGAGTTGAACGCTCTAGCAACATGAATTCTCTTGAGTGTCGCTTCGGGGTCGAGGCCCAGATATGTGGACATCTGTATGATCCTCTCAGGCCTGAAGGTGTTCTCCGAATCGATGATGATGACATCCGAATCCAGACCGCCCATCTCTTCCGGCATGGTGGCGTTCACAGCAAGCTGGAAGCAAAGCTGTGACTTGCAGCTCCCGAACTCGCCGAAAAATTCTACGATGGACTGGCTTTCGAGTCCTCCTCCCATAAGCTCGTCAAGGGCCTTGGAGCCTGTCGTCAGCTTGGTTACAAGCTTGCGTCTTTCAAGTATCTCGTCTCCTGTTTCGAACCCACCGATGTCTGCGCAAAGCTTTGCGCCCTCGATGATGTCTGCCGCCTTTTTCTCTCCGATCTCGCAGAGTTCCGCAAGTTCTTTGGGAGGGGCAACAGCAATGGCCATCAGATCCGTGTATCCTGCTTCGCGGAGTTTTTCTGAAATGGCTGGTCCTACTCCTGGTATGTCTTCTAGAGTTTTGGTGACCATTGGTATCTCTCCGACACTCAAACAGAGCGTCGATATTTAACCCGAAGCGTGAGGGGTCACCGATTTTTCCGAAAATGACACTATAAATCTTTATATCTAAGTTCCAGGATTAACACGGGATGGCAAAGAAGAAACGGAGAATAAAGGAGGAGCCCGAAGAAACATACGAGTTCACTCCAACCGAGTTCGACGAGAAGGAGTTCATTCTCAAAGAACTATTCAACACCAAGGTGTTCTTTGTAGTCATTATGCTTTCCCTGCTTGCCGGTGTGATATGGGCTTTCACATACACGCTTGGCACACACATGTGGCTGGTAGGTCTCCTTGTATGCATACTTCTGATAGTATTCATGAAGAGGCTGCTGGCACTTTTCAAGGTGAGGGTCGAGATGATCGACGGTAAAAGCATGTTCGCCAATTACGCCATGTACTTCCTGCTCGCGCTGGGGATAACTATTCTGTTGATCAACGCACCGTTCTATTGAATCAGTTCTCCCAGCTCATCTTAGGGTCGAGAAGTTCTGTCAGCAGGTCCGCAGGGGTGCAGCGTATGGAATCCTCATGGTCCCTAATAGCCATGGTGTCAGGGTCCAGCTCCCTCCCGATCCCCGCTATCGCCGCCTCCTCGGAAAGCATCTCCTTTGCAGAGAAATACATCCTCTCGGCGATAACGTTCCAGCCGCCGTCCTCAATGAACGGCTCTCCGTATTCGTTGCTCTTCCATTTCTTAAGAAAAGAATCGGCGTTCGAGACTCCAACCGGCGGACCAACATGTTTGAAGGTCTTTGAAAGCAGGTCGCGTTCGAGCTCGAAGACTATCCTCATCTCGTAGGCGTCCATCTCGTGTACCGCCCTCAGGACAGTGAAATCGAACTCGTTCATCTTCCTGGCCAAGGCGTACTGGGTCTTCCAGAGCTGGGAATATAGGTTGTCCTCGACGACGTTCGGTCTCTTGAAAACGACGGTCAAAATGCGAGAGCCGTGGTGTTCGGCCTTGGCCCTGAGCTCTCCCTGTGACATCGTCGGACGGTCGACAGGGAAAAAGAATCTCCAGTCCGGAGCCTGAAGATACGCTCTCGAGGCTACTATGAACAGCGACATGGTGTCCAGATGAACGGCCGAGGCCACATTCCTCCTTGGATCGACGGGATCGTAGACGGTCATCGGGGCGACCGAAACGGGCCCTCTGCCCTCGATCTCGATGACGGTGCCCTCCCTCCACTCGGACGCCGCCTCCAGAACCTTCCTGAAACTGCCATACTTGATGACCAGGAGCTCGCACAGATATCCCGAGAAACCGCGGGTGTTGGGCTCCGCTCCGTATGCGGCTATTCCCTTCATGAATTTCTTCAGCAGCCTCACGTCGTCTTTCTGCTCGGAACGGAGATGGGATCGCACATACTCCGTATGGAACGGCGTGCGGTCAACCGAGGACTGCAGCTTCTTGGTGTTCTCAAGAAGATAACACGGGACCATGTCCACGTCCAGTCCCATGAACTTTCCGCGGGTGTACGGATGCTCGGAATACATGCGAGTTCCGTGAAGAAGGTCCTCTCCTGCCTTCAGCCCTTCGTTCTCAAGTGTTTCGCGTGAGACTTCGGGAGGGAACAAGAGAAATATGTCGAGGTCCGGATCGGAGAGGAACGTATCCTTTGCATAAGAGCCGACAAACCTGACCTCTGTGGCCGCAAGGCCGTTTTCTTGGATGTATGCCTCGGCCTTCTCCTTCAGGTTCTTCGCCGCATCGGATATGCGTTCGATCTCCTGTTGCTTTGGCTTGATCTTTTCCAATACTTCCGACTCTACGCTCATTGACCCGGAAATCGGCATCCCACGTTTAAGGATGTCCCCGATTCCTGCAGTCGCTTCCCCGTATTTGCATTCATTTTGCCAAAACATTATAACCTGATAATCATCGTAAGGTCGTGTACTGTCCGCAATGCGGTTCCGTGAACGATGAGAATACAAGCTTCTGCACCAGTTGCGGCACTTTTATCAGCAGCGGCCCTGCCCCGTCGCGTCCCCCAAAGGCCGGCGGCAAGGCGAACGGGAATGCAGTCATCGCGATATTCGCCATCATCGCTGTTCTCTCCGCGGGAATCGTGGGATTTGCAGTTTGGACCTCTCCCGATGGAAATCCGTTTGCCGCCGACGAGTACATCCTATACGCCGACGGCGACGTCGGTTCGGGCTACATATCCATTATTTCCGACTCTTCGGACACGGATCCATCCGACGGGTCGTGCAGCATCGTCCTCACGATGAACGCTAAAACACTGGGCACCTACAGCTGGGGCATAAGGTGCCTCGACGCCCCCCTTTACGTCTACGACGGTGTCGATACATACGAATATACGGGCCACAGCATGCCCGAGGGGGCGGTCCTGGGGGATGGCGGAAAAACCCTTGCCTGCACCCTTGAACCCGGACATTACTCTGTGACCGTCGAGGTAAACGGAAAGACCTACTCCGGAACATTCGTTCTCCAGGGAGAGGTGGTCAGGAGCTATTCCTGGACTTTCGACCCTACGTATTCGGACAATACATCATCATCCGTAACGTTCGATCTCGAATTCATCTTCCAGTACGGCGATTGTTTAGCGGCGGCCGAATACACCGGTGCGCGCGGAATCAGCGAAGTTCAGGATATCGAAGACCTCATAATACCGTTCGTTTCGGAGAACGAAGCGATCACCGAGCTGGAAAATCAGTTGAGGACACTGTACTATGAAGAGACCGGGTTAACGCCCGCATCGGGAAACTACGATTACGCCTCGTACCTCCTTGCCTTCGTCCAGGAGGAGTTCAGTTATCCGACCGCGGAATCAGACGGCGAAGATTGGGGACCAGACGAGCTGCTTTATGGCAAAAGCGAGTACTGGGCGTTCCCTACGGAGACGATAATGCAGGGTGCGGGGGACTGCGAAGACACATCTTTCCTGTGCGCCATGCTGTTCAAGGCGGCCGGTTACGACGCGGCCGTGGCCCTGCTGCCGGGGCACGCGATGGCCGGCGTCGAGCTCACTGCGGACCCGTACTCCTACCATACTGCCAGCTACCTCGGCGAATACGAAATATATCAGACGCTGACCGTCGGCGGGGTTTCGACCACATACTACGGCTGCGAGACAACCACCGACTCTCAGTACCACATGGGTTACACCAGCGTCGAATACAACTACGACCCGCTCACAGATTATATGGATACCTATAGGGTCGGCATTCCCACCGGTATGAACGGATTTTATCCCATATGATCACGGGGAGCTGTCCGGGATCCATTCTTCTTCGTAGACCCGGGCCTCGTGGAACACGATATCTTCGCCCACGTCCATGACCGTCCTGTCGCGCAGGGCGATGGTAGTTACGCCTGTGGCCTTCTCTGTCTTCTCCGCCTGTTGCTCCGGACCTGTCCTGATCATCACTATCCCCAGGTGAATGAAAAGGGCGACTTCGGGCCTGACCCTCTCGATGAAGGATATGGCCTGGTCGGTGCACAGGTGGCCTTTGATGCGCATGTCGTCGGGCGCTGTAACAGGAAGGATCAGCACCCTTGACCCGACATACTGATCCGCAATCTCCAGCGTATATTCGGTGTCGCTTACGTATGAGATTATGCCGTCGGGAGTGTGAAACCTGAATCCTATGTTGGTGGGGTCGCTGTGAAGGGACCGGCATATCTCGGTTTTGATGCCCTCGATCTCGACAACGTCTCCCGGTGATAGGACGGTGCAGTCCTTTGCGATCCTCTGATGATATCCTGAAATGCAAGGCCCCAGCTCATTCTGGCCTTTCAGCACGGTAACGCTTCCGTAGATGTGCCCTCTCTTCTTCCATCCCCCGAAAGCGCAACCTTCGATCACAGATTCGGCATCCGCGTAGTGGTCGGGATGGGCATGGGAGATTATCACCGAATCCGTGCGTGTCAGATCGTATCTGATATTGCGCATCTGAGTCAATGCCCCGGGCCCCGGGTCTACATGGATTATGTCCTCGCCCCTCATTATGAGGAAACCTCCGGTGCACCGGGTCTGGTACATCGTAGTATGCCGACCGCCCCCGGTCCCCAAAAAAATAATGCGAGTCGACATGTCCCGGGTTATGTCTTATGAATATATCCGTTTTTTGAAAACCGGAAAATGTTAAAGTCGAATAGAAGGTTACAACTTACATGATAACTGTTTTTCGCGGCGGATGGGTTGTTACCCAGAATCGTGACAGGGACGTATTCAGGGGAGATGTGGCCGTCGAAGACGAGAAGATAATATACGTCGGGCCGAAGTTCGAGGGCTCCGCAGACCGGGAGGTCGACGCCTCAGGCGACGTAGTAATGCCCGGGATGGTAAACACCCATACGCATGTCGCGATGTCCGTGATGAAAGGTTCTCTGGACGACCTCCTATTCCCAGACTTTCTGAATGCCAGCTTCAGGATAGATGCCGACAGGACGGACGGAGATATCGATGTGGGAGCAAAGCTGGGGTGCATGGAGATGATCCGGGGGGGCACCACGACCTTCATGGACCTCTACTATTCGGAGGACGTCATAGCCAAGGCCGTCCGCGAGGCGGGGATACGGGGAGTACTCTGCTGGTGCGTGCTGGATGAAGACAAGACCACGCAGTCGGGAAATCCTCTGAAGAATTGTGCCAGATTTTGCAGTACTCATAAGGATATCAGAAAAATAGTGCCGGGAGTGGGGCTTCAGGGAGTGTACGCCTGCAACGAGGAGACATGCATCGGGGCGAAGGAGCTTTCCGACAGAGAAAAGCTTCCGATGAACTTCCACCTGTCGGAGACCAGAGGCGAAGTCAACGAGCACCGCAGATCTACCGGAAAGAGGCCCGGCGAATGGCTCGCCGACCTGGGAGTACTGGGACACAGAGGGGTCGCGGCGCACTCCGCATGGCTGACCATGAACGAGGTCAGGCTCATGGGACAGGCAGGCCTTTCGGTATCCACGTGCCCCGTTTCTAACATGAAGTTGGCGACCGGGGGAGTGGCCCCGATACCGGAGTTCTGCTCCAGCGGAGTCAACGTATCCATCGGGACCGACGGTAACACAACCAATAACTCTTTGGACATGTTCTCGGAAATGAAGACGCTGGGACTTCTTCAGAAGTCCAGCAGATGGGACGCCAGGGTCGCCAAGGCGCAGGAGCTGATCGACTTCGCCACCATAAACGGTGCCAAGGCGGTGGGGATGGAAGACAGAATAGGCTCTCTGGAGCCCGGCAAATACGCCGATATAATAGTTCTCGACGGCAAGGACCCCAATATGAGGCCGCTTCTTCCCGAGAACATAATCGGGAACATCGCGTACTCGGCATCTTGCCTAAATGTGAAACATACGATGTGCCAGGGAGATCTGGTGATGGAAGACCGGGACATAAAGACACTGGATAAGGACTCCGTCCTGGCCGAGTCCGAAGAGGTATGGAGGCAACTGTGCCTGAGATGACCCAGAGTATAATATTCGAAAGGCCTGACATGGCTTCGATCGCTGCTTCCGGGATGATGTGCGCGGACATGCATTTCCATACTCATTATTCGGACAGCTATACACGGACCGAGGACGTCATACGGCTCGCCTTGAGAAAAGGAGCGGGAGTCGCAATAACGGACCACAATCAGATAGGCGGGGTGCTGGATGCGGTGGAAATGAAGAGCGAAGCCCTGATCGTACCTGGAATGGAGGTTAGCACCTCCGACGGCCCTCACATTCTGACTTATTTCTATTCGTGGAGGGACCTGAAATCTTTCTGGGACAATAACATAAAGGACAACATAAGATAGTGCCAGTGGATAGCTTTGAGGAACATGCCGACCTCAAGGCTTCTGGACATTCTTGAGAACGAGAACTGCATCGTATCGGCAGCCCACCCCATGGGATACCTGGGTTCGAACAAAGGGTTGGAGGTGTGCATCAGGAAGGACTACATCCCCGTCTCGGAGGCCAAGAGGCTCGACGCATTCGAGGTCATAAGCGGAGGGATCTCCCGCAAGTCTAACATCGCCGCATGCGAATCCGCCTCCAGGTACGGCCTGGGGGTAACCGGGGGGACGGACGGACATCTCCTGAGAGAACTGGGAAACATAGTGACAGTATCAGACTCTTCCGACCTGGACGGGTTTTTGGACAGCATCGCGAAAAAGAAAAGCGGCGTCATAGGAAAAGAGAAATCTCTCACGACCAAGGCGTTGATGGGACTGACCTCGCTAACGGAGTTCTGCAGGCACACCCCTTCCGTAGGTTTCGTACAGCTGGAACAGACCATGATGAACATCAAAAGGCATCGCAGGCCTCCGGAGGACAACGACGTCAGAGCTGACCGGCGGCAAGCCTGCAAAAGGCGATCTTGACAGAATCGATCCGCCTTTTGCCTTTATATTTTTCAATGGTGAATTCGACGCTCTGCTCCAGGTCCTTGAGGAACTCCTCGGACAGGAGTTCTCCCATCTCATGGGAATAGATCATAGCGTTGGTTTCGAAGTTCAGATTCATGCTGCGCTCGTCCAGGTTCGCGGAGCCGACCGAACAGTAATATGAGTCTGCCACTATGGCTTTTGAGTGCATGAACCCGTTCTTATAATGGTATACTCTGACCCCGGACTGCATCAGCAAATTGGCGTAGAACAGGTTTGCCCAGTAAACTAAAGGATGGTCAGGTTTGTCAGGTATTATTATCCTAACGTCCACGCCCGAAAGGGCGGCGATCCTCAACATTGACAATGCGGCCTCGTCGGGCACCAGATACGGGGTGTGGATATACAGCGTCCTCCTGCACCTGGTGAACAGCATCATATACTGGCCGTGGACAGGGCTGTTTTCTAGGACGTCGGGCCCTCCGGAGATCATCTGAACTATTTTATTCCCATTACCTGGCACATTCTTGTAGAAAATATCCTCGGTAGTTATGTCCACTCTTGTGGCGTATCTCCAATCGGTAAGGAACCTTATCTGCATCCCAAGCACCGCTCCGCCCTCGATCCTTACGCTGGTGTCCCTCCAGTTCCCCAGAGGTCCCTTTCCGATGTATTCGTTGCCGATGTTGTGTCCTCCGGTCCAACCGATCCTGCCGTCAACGACCATTATCTTGCGGTGGTTCCTGTTGTTCTTGCGGGGAGTGAGCATGCATGTGGCGCGGCTGTGGAACAGTGTGAACTGTCCTCCGGCCCTGACGAATTCCTTCATGCTCTTCTTGGGCCCCTTCCCGAAACCGTAGGCGTCGCACATCACGCGGACCTGGACCCCTTGTTTAAGTTTCTCCGTGAACAGGTTGACCAGGGCTGACCCCATTTCATCGTCCCTTATGATGTAGAACTCGAAATTGATGGTCTCCTTTGCGTTGCGGATATCATCGAAAAGGTCCCTGTAATAGTCCCGCCCGTCAGTGTAGACCTTTACTTCGTTGTCGTTGGTATACCCATGTCCCATCCTTGTCATTGCGCCTATGAACTCGCTGCTTCCGGGGTGCTCCATCTCAAGGATGGAGCTGTCCATCCTGAGGCGGACCCTCTGGCCTTCAAGCGTCCTCTGTATTCTCCTGTCTTCGTGGGCTTTTGACCTGAACGCGTATTTGGAATAGAACGTCTGCCCGAAGAACAGATAAAGCACGAAACCCAGAGGCGGGAACAGCAACATGACCAGCAGCCAAAGCATCGTGCTCTTCGGGTTGGAACGCTCCCAAAACATCATCGTGAAGACGAAAATGAGGTTTATTGGGATGATGAACAGCATCACGTCTCCCGACAGGCTGCCCGTGAGATAATCTCCAGGTATCACTATTCCGAACATCTTACGACACCTATCGGTTTTGCGGGATTTCCGGCGACGGTGGTGCCCGGCCCCACATCCTTTGTAACGACCGAACCGGCCCCTACGATCGAGCCTTTTCCTATGGTTACTCCAGGGAGGATTATCGAACCTGCACCGATCCAGGCATCATCCTCGATCACGACAGGTCGGGATACCGTCCCTACCGCCCGTCTGCTCCGAGGGTCTCGGGAATGGTCCGGAGTGATTATCGTCACATTGGGGCCTATCATGACATAGTCCCCCAAGATGATCCTGTTAGAATCCAGGAACATGCAGTTGCTGTTGATCAGGGCGCGCTTCCCCAACTTCAGATTGAAGCCGAGGTCGCATCTGAACGGAGGATTGATCATTGCGTCTTCGTCGACTTCGTCCATGAGCAACCGTCCGAGTATCTCCCTGCGTTCGTCCGGGGTCTTGTATCCCGTGTTGTATTCCTCGCAGATGCGTCTCGCACGTTCTAGGGCTTCGGCGAACTCCGGATAGCCTGGATCTTCGGTGCTGAGTTCTTCGCCTGCATATATCCTTCCGAAGAAGCTGTCCGGGGGGAAATCCTTACGCATCATACCCCGATGTGCGGTCGACTTAATGTTTTTTGTCAAAGAAGGGATGCTGCGATGCTATGTGAGACAGGTATGGCGAAATAAAGTCACCTAGCAACATATAAGTATATCACCCAGGATGACAAAGTCAGGGAGGGGAGTTTATAATGGGAAACCCAATAGAGATCATCGGTCTCGTAAAGAGATACGGTGATTTCACCGCCGTCGACAATCTGAGTCTGAGCATAAAAAAGAATAGTTTTACGGGCCTTCTGGGCCCCAACGGTGCCGGAAAAAGCACCACATTGAAGATGCTGACGCATCTGATCAACGCAACCTCCGGGGAGGCATATATCAACGGGGTGGACGTGACCCGTGACCCCAAGGGCGCTCTCACAGGCGTCGGTACGGTCGTAGAGACCCCCGAGTTCTATACATATCTCACACCTGTCGAGACCTTCGAGCTCCTGGGACAGCTGATCGGCATGAGCGGCGAGGCTATCTCCGCGCAGACGTCTTCGATCCTGGAAATGGTCAAGATGACAGAGTGGTCGGACAAGAAAATCGGTACCTTCTCCAAAGGGATGAGACAGAGGATAGCTCTTGGGCAGGCATTCCTGGGCGACCCCAGCGTCATAATCCTGGACGAGCCCACGTCGGGACTGGACCCGAGGGGCATGGCGGAGATGCGAGAGGTCCTCAAGAACATCCGCAACGGAAGGGATGTGACAGTTGTCATGAGCTCCCATATGCTGCATGAGGTAAGCGACCTTTGCGACCATGTGGCGATCCTGAACCACGGGAAGCTGATACTTGACGACACCATCGATGCAGTAACCTCAAGGTCCGGCACAAGGCAGATCATAATCAAACTGGACCACGTTCCCACCGCTGATGACGTGGCAAAGGTCGCGGCCATACCCGGGGCCCTGTCCGCTTCCAGGCTCGGAAACGAGATCGAGGCAAAGATGTCATCGGAATGCGCACGCAGCCCCGAACTCTTTAAGGCGGTCTCAAACCTCGGAATCGGTGCTTACAATCTTTATGAGAACGAATCGCTCGAGGCGACGTATCTGAGCCTCATCAAGGAGTCCAGGTGATCACTATGTTCGATACCGATTACAAGATTGGAAGAGGCAAGGTCAGCGTCACCGGCGACGACCTCAGGCAGTCTCTCGTAATAGCCAAAAACGAGATGCGGAAATTCCTGAGGGGAAGGAAGATCCTTCTTTTCGTACTGCTCGCCGCTCTGTTCCTTGCATTGAATATAGCCCTTCCCGCTTTATATTGGGACCAGTTCGGATCCTATCTCTCGACCCCCGAGGAGATCATGTCCTGGAATGCCGGCAATGTATCTTTCATCGTGCTCATAGGGGCCGTCCTTTTCGCTTCGTTCACGATAGTGTCCGAGTTCGAGGAGAGGACATATCTTCTCCTGTTCACAAGGCCGGTGAAAAAGACCACCATATTCGCGGGCAAGTTCCTGGCATGCTATGCCATCACGCTTCTCGTGGTCCTGATTTACTACGGCGTGTCCGCAGCCCATTCCCTGGCTTTGGAGGGCACGGTCACCTCCAAGACCTTCGCATCCATCGGGATGGCGATGGCGGACATATTCGCGGTATCCGGTCTGGCGGTGTTCTTCAGCACCATATCCAAGAAAGGCAGCATATCCGCGCTCATGACATTCTTCCTGGTGCTGATGATCCCTTCGATACTGTACGGGATCCTCTGGGTCGTTCAGCCGGGTGGAGACTATTGGTATCTTCTGAACGTGGCCGAGGGAAGCATCTCTTCGATCATCGGTCCGGCCATGCCGATATCCAAGTCGCTCATCACTTTCTTCCTGTGGGGAGCGGTGCCGCTCCTGGCGGGCTGGCTGATCTTCCTCAGAAAGGAAGCCTGAGAGGCACGGACATAAAACCAAACTTTTTACACCAATTTTCATCCATGAGGCTTCTGGATATCGCAAGGTTCTTCAATTAAAAACATCATTGAATACCGCGGCCCATGCGGTTGCAAACGGGGAATAAAGAGTTGTCGAAGATCCTAATAGCGACGGATGGCAGCAGGGTTAGCGAGGAAACGGTGCAGTACGCCCTTGACCTGGCATCCGCCCTTGAATACGAGATAGCTGCAATTTATGTTAGCGATGAACCTCTTAAAGACGGGGAACACGAGTTTTCCCCGGGAGAGGCCGCAGTGAAGTATGCCGTGGACGAGGCGAATGCCAGAGGTATAAGCGTCGAATCATTCATCGAGTTCGGAATACCGGCGGTAGAGATAGTCAAAAAGGCCGAAGAAATAGGGGCCAAGGCAATCGTCTTGGGTTCCATAGGCAGGTCCGGCGTTTCACTTTGGCTCGTAGGCAGCGTAGCCGAGAGGGTGATAAAGCTCGCCTACTGTCCCGTCATCGTGGTCCGCAAACCGGAGCACGAGGAAACGGACACCAGGTTCGGAAATATGCTTATAGCGACGGATGGCAGCCCTGCGAACGATTCGGCTGTGCGTAGCGGACTTCGCCTGGCATCGCGCCTGGGGATGAAGGTTAGCACGATCAGCATCAACGATGTGAGGGAGATCCCCCGGACGCACGCGGACGAGGCGAGGGCGGAGCTCAACGACATCAGCAAAGAGGCGGTGGCCAAGGTGATACACGAGGGCGGCCTCCTGGGCCTCAACGTGGACCCGATCATAGAGGACGGGGTGCCTCACAAAGAGATAGCAGAGCACTCTTCAGAATACGACCTGGTGGTCATAGGTACCCTAGGGCGCACCGGACTCTCGGAAATACGCGTTGGAAGCGTGGCTGAGAAGGTCATAAGGTACGCCAAGTGCCCCGTGATGGTTGTAAGGTCCAGCGAAGTATTCGCTCCGCTGGACCCTTTCTGATCAGATTTCGAACCAGCCCTTCGTGTTCTTCGTGTTGAGGTACAGCAGGACTATGGCTTCGAACGCCACCCCCAACCAGTTTTGGGATATCAGGCTGAATATAAGTGCCAGTGCAGTCATTATGACAGAAAACCACCACCCCCACTTCTTGCCGGAGAACAGGGCCACACCTACGAGTACCATTAATAGCCCTACCGCCAGCGAGATCCCCCCGGCCACAACCACGGTCAGGCTTGCAGGCAATGCGATAGGAACGGTGACGGCTCCCCCCAGGATCACGAACGCTCCTATCGCCGCGGCCACGATGCCGCCAAGAATCTGCAATACCGCGAAAACGCTTAACAAAACCGGTCTGTTATAGTTGCCATCGGTCATGTGAGCACATCAATTCCTGGATTTAAAGCGATATCCTATATGGCTTGCGTCGCAGAAGGGCATGTTCCTCGAGTGTCCGCATCTGCACAGTACGTAACGGTTGCGCACTTCGTATTCATGGCCTTCCGAAGAGACGATCCTGATGCCTCCCTTCACGTAATATCCGCCGCTGCAGTTCTTCTCCGGATCCTGGATGACTACGATCTCCTTGTCTAGAGCGTCTTCGTGCGGGGTACCGTCCTTGTCATAGGCGGTCAGCCTGCCGGCCGGACATTCGCACGCGGCCCTGATGGCCAATTCGCGGCATTCCGGGTCGGCCGAGTTCCTGATCAGGGACCATACTTTCCCCCGGTCCGTATGGCAGAAGCGTGCCAGGGCGCAGCGCCCGTCGTCCTTCAGGTCCAAGGTCTCGCCCTCGAGCAATTTCGCCCGTTCCTCGTAAGGTGCCATGTCAGCCTTCTCCTTGCCACCGAAGGCGAGGGTCTTCGAGTGGCTGCCGTCGCAGAACGGCGAGGCCTTGGAGCGGCCGCATCTGCAGAGGGAGTACCGCTCCTTCTGTTCGATCTCCTCTCCGTCCGTCCACACGTACCCTTCCCCCTCGGGGGTTATGACCTTTTCCGATATTGGGACCCCTCCAGATACGATGTAGGGCCCTCCTTTGACAATCTTTATGATCATTTCGTCGGTCAAATCAAACGCCCCTTTCTATCTTATCCCTTGCCGCCAGCTGTTTTCCTGCTATATATCCGAAAGTCATGGCAGGGCCGATGGTGCTTCCTCCGCCCCAATAAGCGTCCGAAGTCGGAGAAGCGATGCAGTTTCCCGCCCCATACAGCCCGTCTATCGGCTTCTCGTTCCAGTCGAGCACCCGTGCTTTGCCGTCGATGACGGGCCCTCCGTTGGTGTCGAGGGTTCCGGAGCCCAGGATAACGGCGTAATACGGCGGCCTCTCGATGGGATGCATGGTGTGGTTCTTGGAACCCTTCTCGGGCCATTCGGCCTCGGGGTCGGAAGGCGGAGACGATGCCCATTCCCTGTCATAGTCGAAATCACCGCGTCTGAACTCCGGGTCCCTTCCCTCCGCGGCGTATATGTTGAACTTCTCCACCGTCTCTTTCAGCCCTTCCTTGAACGAAGGTGCCAGGGAGAAATTGCCGGTGCTGCCTCCAATCTTCCTGAGGCGCTCGGATATCCTGTCTGCCAACGCGTCGAGGTCGTCGGCCTTGATAAGGTAGCCGGGCAAAGGGTCCCCCTTTCTGGGATAAGGCATCTGCCCCTGCCACATGGATGCGGTGCGCTCGTCGGAGACGAGGAACGTGAGCATGTTCTTGTACTCCGCGTCCTGGGCATCCCACTCGAAATGCATCCTTCCCCTGTCGTTGTAGTTGCGCTTTTCGTCAACGTACCTCTTCCCGTACTTATCGACAAGGATCATGCTGTCGCCCGACATGAAGAATATGTTGGACATGCCGTCCGGGTTCTCCAGATAGAGCTCTATCGCGCTGTCGGACCTCCATGCGCCATGGGCGTTGCCTATTTTGGCTCCGCGTCTGCCTGCGATGAGTATGAAGTCTCCCGTGTTCGTGGGTACCGAGCATCCACCGTAGATCGGCCCGGGCTGGAAATTCTGCATCAGGTCGGCGTTGTGCGAATAGCCGCCGGTTCCGAACATTACGCCCTGGCGGGCGAGAAGCCTGACCTTTCCCTCGGGAGACGCCGCTTCAACGCCTACTGCCCTGCCCTCCTCCATTATCAGGTCGGTGGCGCGGCAGCCCGTGACGATCCTGATGCCGTTCTTTTTCGACCACTCTTCGAACAGCTCTATGAGGTTTACACCGTACCCCTTCTTGCCATCGGACCTCTTCGAGAACAATATCCTTCCGCGTATGCCCTTGTTCTCGGGCAGGTGGTCTGCATAGTCAACCTGGGCTTTGCCGTTCCATCCTATGTCCATGACAGAATGGACCGCATCTATCTTCTCGAAATATTCCACCATCTCGGAGCAGTTGTCATAGAAGGAGTTGATCAGATCAAACTGTTGCGGGGTCAGGCCGTACCTGTCAGCCTTGGGGTTGTAAAGGTTGGGGAAAGAGAAACGTGCCATGTACCGTACGGCATCGTCTTTGCCGTCGCTGTATCCGGCCGCCTTCTGGAGATGGTTGTTGGGAATCCAATACCCTCCTCCCGAGCGCAATGTGGTTCCGCCGACCCTCGATGCTTTTTCTATCATCAAGACATCGGAACTCATGCTTCTGGCGGTTATCGCGGCGGAAAACGCCGCCGCCCCGGACCCGACCACCACCACGTCGGCGGTCAGGTCTCCGACGCCTTGAGCGCTGTCTTTACGGGCGCCGCCGTGGCCTGTGTAGAGTTCGAACTTCTCTCTCGGAGCTCCGCACTGAGGGCAACTCTCCGGAGGATCATCGCCTTCGTGTATGTAACCGCAGACCGTGCAACGCCATTTTTTCATTTTTTTACCTCGGAAGGGGGATTGACATGGGCGACTATAATAACTTCGTTAACTAGACTAAACACCGTAATTATAATATGTTCCAGACATGTATTATCCAGCGTGGACGCCCTGTTGTTATTTGCCGTATTGATAGTATTGGCCCTCGTGGGGCTCGTCATCTGGGTTCTGAGGCGTGAATTCAGCAGAAGTAACCAGACGTTCAAGAGAATGGTGTGGAACGGGAAGATGTCGTCCACAGGATGCTACTACAATCCGGAGAACGGCGAGCTCGAGCTCGCGAAGGAGTTCGGCGGTGCAGCCCATAAAATGCTAGAACTCACGGCGAAAGAAGCGATAGCCAGGAAGAATGGCGGCGTGTATCTGGTTTTCATCGCCGAGGGTCAGAAACAAAGACCGAGAAAAGCCATGATCTCCAAAACCCCTATAACTATGGAATCTGCAAGGGCGATAATGGGAATAAGACGCGGGAAGGGCAGCAAAGGGTCCCTGAACTTATATACCTACAAAGAGCAGAACGCGATGGCGCTGGCCAGAGGAGATCTGGAGATCAAGCCCATCCTCCATCGAGGAGGCATAATGCATAGTTTCAGCCACTACCACCGGTATTTCAAGGACGATGATGACGGGGAAGAGAAATCTCCCCGTGCATTCTTCGGGGAGCCTTTGGAGCCCGCCGAGGAGACGGTGCAAAAAAGCTGACCTCCGGCATGGCATGTCGGAAGGCGGGACCGCCAGCAAGATGTCGGCAGAGGATCCGGAACCTCCGTCCCCTCCCCCGAATGACGATCCGATTCTTTTTACTCGAAGTAAGTTTAAATATAAGTCTGAAAATCGGCGCCTTTGCACAAGGAGAAAAAAGAATAGAATGGAAGGTCGCAAGCTGAAGGTCCCCGGCGAGATATTCATGGCCATCGGCTTATTTTCTGTAGCATTCGCCATTTCCCTTATGGTCAAGCTCGGATTCGGAATATCGACGATATCGTCGCTGGCCTATGCCCTCCATCTCATAATGCCGTTCCTGTCCTTTGGAGAATGGAACCTCGTGTTCCAGACGATTCTTTTCGTGATACTTGTTTCCATAACCCGGAAGTTCAAGAGGAGATATCTCGTCTCTTTCGCCATGGTCCTGTTTTTCGCTGTCATGCTGGATATCACGGATGCGATGATCGGGGACGTTCCTGACGAGGTATATCTCAGGGTGCTCCTGTTCGGGGGGAGCTTCCTCCTCATGTGCTTCGGAGTATCCATGATGATAACGTCCAAGATGCCGTTAACCATAGTGGAGATGTTCTCCAACAGTCTGGCATCTCACTATCATACGTCCTTCAGGAGGATCAAGACGATGTTCGACGTCACTTGCCTGACCATATCCGCGGCAGTCTCACTTTTGTTCCTGGGCGATCTTGCGGGAATAGGAATAGGGACGGTGGTAATGGCTATAATAACGGGGACGTTCATTCAGGCATTCGGTACGCTGCTTAACGACCACTTCGAGATCGAGCCATATTACGAGACCCTCCGTAAGAGGAGCAAGGCCGGAACAGAGAGTGCCAACGCGAAGGAGTAACTAGATGGCATACAGAATTTTGGTTACCACGGATACGGGCGATAAGAGCAAGGCGTCTGCGATATATGCCCTAAAGCTTGCGAAGGCGGTCGGCGGAAGCGTCACGGTCATGTATGTGAACGATTCCACGAACTACGTCAACAACCTGGCATGCGGCGCCCCAGGTATCAAGGGGGAGAACGCACTAGGCTGGATTGCCGACAAAGGTAGCGAATTCGGAATGACCGTGAGGACAATGACTGTCGACGGTATCCCCGCGGACGAGATAATCCGGAAGACGTCGGATTTCGACATACTCGTAATGGGCACGGCCGGAAGGGAGGGCGTTGCGCACCTTTTGCTGGGAAGCGTGACAGAGAAAGTCATAAGATATTCGAAATGCCCCGTGATCGCAGTAAGGAACCTCGACCCGGATGCGCCATTCAGGATGGAGAAGATGTTGATTGCCACCGACGGGAGCGATTACACAGCACCTGCGGTAAGGGGGGGCCTCGAGATGGCCAAGGTCACGCCGGGAGTGACCAAGATCACAGCGCTCAGCGTATTCGACAACAAGACCATGTCGCGTGCATCAGGCAACGCGGACACCGAGGCCGCCTGCGAGAGGGCCGTGAGCTATGTGCACGAAGAAGGCTCCAAGTTAGGTCTGGAAGTCGAGAAGAAGATAGTGCCCGGAAGTCCCAGCCAGATTATAGGCGGAATGTCCGCATACTATGACATGGTAGTGATGGGGACGATGGGCCGTACGGGATGGAAGCGTCTGAGCATGGGCAGCGTGGCCGAAAAAACAGTTAGAGAGGTCAACTGCCCGGTCATGGTCGTAAGATACAGGAAACAGGAAGATCTGCCGGAATCCCGGTAAGGCCTTACCAAGGCCCTCACGGTCGAGCAGGATCTCCGTTTTTTCCATAATCGACGTGATTTTTTATACCGCCGGGTTAAGGATGTGGAGAAGGGAGACCAACCGACAACAGTTCAGGCGATAAGATCAAGCCACCCGATGCGGGATCAGGGAAGCTCTGTGAAAAAACAGTCATCATACTCTAAAAAATGATTATAAGGCGATATATCCGAACGAATACAAACGAACGCGACTCGCATGAGAACTAACTGTGTATATCAAACATATACAGTTATATACAGTATCTACATTCATGATCGAGAGAATGGAGATCATCATCAGTAACTCCAGCGGTAAGGCCATTTACGAGCAGATCGAGGGCCAGATTCGTGACCAGATCGTGAGCGGGGTCCTGAAAGGAGGGGACCCGCTACCCAGCATGCGTTCTTTGGCCCAGGATCTCAAGATAAGCCTGATAACGACCAAGAGGGCGTACAACGAACTCGAGGCCGAGGGCTTCATTGTGACGGTCGCAGGAAAAGGATGCTTCGTTGCTACGCAGGATCCGGCACTGCTTCACGAGGCCAATCTGAGGATGGCGGAGGATCACCTCTGTCGCGCCGTAGAGGTGGCTGAACGTGGCAATATCACCAAGGAGGAGCTGAAGGAGATTCTCGACATCCTGTATGAGGTTGATTGAATGGAGAACGCCGTAGAGGTAAGAGGCCTCCGCAAGTCCTACGGGGACTACGAGATAAAGGGTCTGGACCTGGACATACCCGCCGGCTATATCGTCGGATTGATAGGCGAGAACGGGGCAGGGAAGACCACATTGATAAAATGCATAACCGGAGCAAACCGTTGCGATTCCGGGATAATAAAGGTCTTCGGATCGTCTGATAGGACGGTACTGGGAAAGATCGGGGTCGTGTTCGACGAATGCTGTTTCCACAAGATGATGTCAGGGAAGCAGATAGGAGATCTCATGGCGGATCTGTATCCTGAATGGGATCAATCCCGTTATGAGCTCCTGATGGAAAAGTTCGGGATATCCCTGGACAAGAAGGTCCATGAACTCTCTCGTGGGATGAGCATGAAGATCCAGGTCGCGGTGGAATTGTCCCACGGTGCCGATCTGGTCATCCTCGACGAGGCCACCGCGGGAATGGACCCAGCTTCCAGGGACGAGTTCCTGGACATAGTGATGGAATACATGCAGGATGACAGGCACTCTATGCTGATGTCGTCGCACATAACGTCAGATCTGGAGAGGGTCGCCGATTACATAGTGTTTCTTCACGGGGGCAGGATAATTATGAGCGAACCTAAAGATGAGATATTGGACAGGTACGGGGTGGTCAAAGGTGGCGAGGCGCAGGTTCTGGCGATAGGCCGCGAGAATATTGCCAGTCTCAGACGGGAAAGCTATTCAGTCTCGGCCCTCGTCAGAGATCGTCACGCCGTGAAAGAGGCGTTCCCGGAACTGACGGTCGACACAGCATCCCTGGATGATATCATGGTGCTCATTGTCAGGGGTGATGCCGCATGACGACATTGGTCCGCAAGGATTTGATTCTCATCAAGTCCAGCATAGTGTCGCTCAGTATATTCGCAGCCGTGCTGTGCTTCCTGCTCAGGGTCCCTTTGGTCACGTACATCTTGCCTGCCGTTTTGTTGGTATCTCTTGCCTCAGCGTCCATCCGCTGGGACGAACAATGCAATTGGGACAGATATGTCGTGTCTATCGGTGTGGACAGGAACACAATCGTACGTTCCAAGTTCGTCACGGGCGTGATACTCGCACTGATCGGGACGGCCATCGGTCTGGTCATATCCATCTCGATGTCCTACGTCTATGATTCTGGATATGTTGCGTCTTTGGTGACGGCATGCCCTCTGGGTTTCATCATCGGCATCATCGTATCGAGCGTTTCGGTTGCGGTTTACTATGTAACAGGCAACAGCGTCAAGACACAATATATCTCAGTGGTGGCTAATATCGTGGTCATCAGCGCTCTGATTACGCTGTCCATGGTTGCCGCAGAGGCCTTCGGAGATTTGACACTGGTCGTACTGGCTCTTGCGGCAGTCGCAGCAGTGATAGTTTACACATGCTACTCGGTTTCCTGTAGAAGATTTGCCGGAATCGATCTGTGATATGTGCGCACGTTTCGGGCAGTGCACAGCCGCACGCGCAATCTGTGCCGGGAACGAGCTCACAGATGCGATCGGAGTGAGGGCACATCATGTGGGCGCCTCCAACTGGGGGTCGGAGCGTCGTTTCGACGTGCACGGCGCAAACCGCAATACAGGGGGCCCGGTTACATCGGTCAAGAAGCGGGCAACCGGTACAACGGCCTGATTCTGCGAGCTCCAACACGGCCGCGCATGACGTGCCGGCTTGATGAGAAAGGATGACACCGGTCCACATCCGGGCCCGACCTTCGTTGGAATTTTCCTTTTTCGCATTCACTCGGCGACGTTTTCGCCGAAAATAAATTATGAATAAATTAGTGCCGTTAACCGGTCGAGCTAGATTAAAGTGGTCCCCACCCCCTGATTTGAACAGGGGACCTGCTGATATCGGCGGCTGCACCGGATAAATCCGGAAACTCTCTACAGTCAGCCGCTCTGGCCAGACTGAGCTAGGTGGGGACGTTTGGGGATTATATGCACATTACTTAAAACCATTTGGGTGGGTACGGCGGCTTTCAACCGAAATAATTCAGGTCTTCGCATGAACCGCGGCTGTTTTCCAGCTCTCTGACCTTCTGGTTAAGTTCGTCGATCATGGCCGAATGAGTCTCAAGCTCCTTGGTGTCCACTTCGACGCCGAGCTTCTTCACCAGGATGGCCATCACCGCTCCGGCGCTCTTGTGGTCGATGAAGTATCCGGGAGTCTCGCCCATGAGACATATGGAATCGATGCCGTAGATCTGACCTAGGGCCAGGAACATGGCGCTTGCGCCGACGATCCCTCCTTTGGGCTCCCCCGGTTCGAAAACGACGCCGAGGGATTCATAGGCCGGCCTGACCTCCTTTCTGGATACGGCACCGAGCACCCGCGGGGATTCGACGATCCCGCCGGTTCCGTAGCCACCCAGCGTGATGATCTCCGAGGGATCGTATCCCATCAGGACTTCCATTATGTCGCTGCATATAAGGAACTGGCCTTCAGGAGTGGACCCCTGGTAGTTCCCGCTGATGAATATTATATCCTTATTTCCCGCCTTAGCGAACCAGAGCTCGTTCCTGGCGAAGTCCGCGACGCTCTCCGAGTCCACGCTCACCTGGGGGGGAAAATCCGGAGAATACAGGCAGGCGAGCCTTTTGGCGCCCAGTGCCGAGGCGAGATAGTCTGCTGCGATCTTGCCCACATTGCCGATGCCTGGAAGACCCTCAATAACGATCGGTCTGTCCAGTTCGGGTTTGGAATCATACCTTATGATACTTTCCATTTTCTCCGTACTCCTCTTCTATGGCTTTGCGGCGGTATGCGCCGTAACGGTCGTCCGGAGAATATTTAGGGGGGATGGGCGTGGAAGTGCGGCTCTTGCAAACAGGGCACTCTTCCTTGAACGTGTACCTTCCGCACGCGCCGCAACGCTTCATGTCCCCGTCCATGTCCTTCACTTGCTTTCGCGTTTGAGGACCGCGGAACCGCCTGCGGCAACGAGGTTGTCCACAGCTGCCGCGGATACGTTTTTCATTATCTCCTCGGCCTCTTTGTAGTCTCCCGCTTTGACGAGTATCCTGTACTTGGGACAGCCTATGCAGCTGATACCTACGTCGTGACCGTCTCCGGCCGCAAGTCCGGCCTCGAGGGCCTTCCTGATGAGCACCACTCCGTTAGGGGCGGCGGACGTCATAACCAGCGTGCCGTCTATCTGAACGGACGATACGGAGACGTTCTCTTTCGCGACCTCTATGAACGTCTCGACCCATTCCCCGGAAAAGTCTTCCAGGAATCCATTGGGGTCGGCTACGACGGACTCGAAAGCGCCGTAAAGGGTTTCATAAGTTTCCACAAGTTCGTCGACGAACATGTGGTAGGCCTCGTCCTCGGTAATCGACATGCGCTCGGCGATTATCTCAACGAGTTTCTCGGCCTTTTTATCGTTCTTCCAAAACTGGATCTTCTCTCTCTTCTGGTGTTCGTTCACCGATTTGAGCGAAAGGTCGATCTGACCCTTCTTGGAGTCCACGCCCAGGACCTTACAGACGATCTTTTGACCTTCTCTAATGTAGTCTCTGATGTATTTGACCCAGCCAGTGGCAACATCCCGGATATGGACGAATCCTTCTTTGTCGTCGTATTCGTCAAGAGTTACGAAAGCACCGAAGTTTTTTACATTTGTCACGGTGCAGACTACTAACTCGCCGTATTCGGGAAAGCCTTTGGCCCTCGACATCAGCCGACCACCTCGAGCACTTCGCCGTTGATCTTACCGACCCCTCCCTTGGGGACGATAAGGGTGGATCCGCAAACGAGGCACTTGACCTCGGTGGCGGCCTTCCTAAAGGCGACCTGCTCGTTTCCGCAGTCCGGACATTTAATTTTAACAAAATCACCGGTCATGAAATCACTCCGTAAGTTCGAACTTCTTGGCCCTGATGCAGCTTGTGAGGTGTGCTTTCTTGCACGTGGTGCATCTGTAACGGATGTTCACTCTCTTGGTCGGTTTTTCTCTTCCTTCTGGTTTAGGCCTGGGGAAACCTCCGTAACCGGATGTTACTTCTCTGAATCTCCTCTGACCCCATTTGAGCTCACTGGCCTTCTTCTTCTTGACTCTCTCCACGTCGTGCATGGTGTGGGTCTTGCAGAAAGGACAGTAAGTCTTGATAGCCCTGGGCATTTTCATTATCAAGTCACCTCGTCTGTTGGGACGGAACGTGCTAATATCGAGGACATATAAATAAGCTCACCCTCCAGCCTATACTATTACGCGAGTATATCGTCGGGAAAAAAGAGATGCTCCAGAAATATAGAGGGGCAATCGTTTTTCTTGTATTTCATATTATCGTATTATTAGCATAATAAAGATGAAATTTCTGTCTGTCATCCCGTCGTTGGATGTATATTGTGAATAGTTATATCCATCAAATATATACGGCTGCAAACATTAATATATGCGCAAATCAAGATAAAAAATACATGTCCGGAGAAAACGGTGGTCCCGCAGAAAGCCTGCTGGTGGCCCTGAACATACGTCGCAACAGCGCCAAGGTCCTTATCTACATGGCATGTCACGGCGAGGCCACGTCCGATGATCTGGAATCCGCGCTCGGAATCGGTCAGCCCAGCGTTTCGGCGGCCATAAAAGACCTGGATGGACTGGGGTGGCTTACAACCGAGCAGATGCGTTCTGATACCAAGGGCAGGCCAAAGCACAAATACAGGTTATCCAAGGCTTTCGAGGCTATCGCCGACGAGATCGAGAGGATGGCACGGAACAGGATATCGGAGATCGAGGACGGTCTGAAGCATCTCAGGCTCGCCTGAGGGTTTCTACTTCGTCTGGTCCCCTCGCAACGATCGCCACTGAGGCCGTGTTCAGGAAAAGTCCGTTCTCTATTACTCCGGGGATTATATTCAGGCGGGACTCAAGGAAGAAGGGGCGTTCGATGGGGCCGAAGTCGCAGTCGTATATGTAGTTCCCTCCGTCAGTGATGAATATCTCTCCGTCCTTTGTCCTGAGAGTCGCCTCGCATCCCTGTTTTTCGAGGGCATATTTGGTGCGCTCGTAACCGAAGCGCAGAACTTCCACCGGGAGCGGGGAGGTCGTGCCGAGAACATCCACAAGCTTCGACCGGTCGGCGATAATGACTTCCGTTTCAGTCGCGGCGGCGATGATCTTTTCCATCAGCAGGGCACCGCCCAGTCCCTTTATGAGCTGGAGCTGGGGATCGATCTCGTCCGCGCCGTCAATGGTTACGTCTATCGGTCCTGTGCCTTCGAAGGGCACGACGTTCAGTCCGAAGGACCTGCCGAGCTGTGCACTTTTCTCGGAGGTGGACACGCAACTGAGGGCGAGCTTCTCTTCCGCCACCCTCTCGCCTATCCTCTTTATCGCGAAGAATGCCGTGGAGCCTGTTCCGAGCCCTACGGTCATACCGTCCTTGATGTATTCGTCGGCCGCCATCTCGGCCGCAGCTTTTTTCATCGCATCGCTTTCAGACAAGGTCATTTCTGATCATCTCTTCGATTTTATCCGCAACATAGCGGTTGACAGCATCTCCCAGCTCCGCAGACGCATCAGTCGTGTCGCCTGCCAGTCCTTCAGGGAAGCAGATCTCTGCATTTGCGAGGACCAGGAAACCGTGGTCCGAGTATAATCCTATCGGGCGCGCCTGGCCCACCAGTTCAGGGCATATCGCCATGACGCGGGATGTCTCGAGTAGGCCGGCATGACCGTCGCCCTTGATGCCACGTACATCTGGGTGTTCCTCCGCCACGTCGTAATCCGTTAGGAATATCACTTTGCATCCCGTCTCTCTCACGAAGCGCTTGCAGGCCTCCGAACAAGCTGTCATATGGGCGCTCCCCGCGTGTCCGGTCATGACCAGGAATTTTTTCACCCCCTTTTCGAATAGGGACGTCAGTACGTCATAGGTCACGGACCTCATGGTATCGAACGTGATTGCCACAGTTCCGGGCATGTTCCTCGTGGACGAATGGACCCCGTAGTTCATGGGCGGCAGTATCAGAAGGTTGTCGAACCTGCGGTCGAGCTCCTCGGCGACCCACATGGGCTGTACGGTGTCGCTGTTTAGAGGCAGGTGGGGCCCGTGAGCTTCGGTCGCGCCTATCACGAAAACCGCCACCGGGTCCATCTTGACGGCTTCTGCGAACTTGTCGCGAGTGATTTCTGCTACTTTCATGTCCGAGCATGGAGATACGTTAATTTAATCTGAGCGCTTGGCAGGAGCATGCGGCTAGCTTCCCTTTTCTCAGGAGGAAAGGATTCGGCGTTCTCCATGTACGCAATGCTACAGTCCGGACACGAGGTGCCGTATATGGTGAGCATAAGGCCCCTGAGCGGCACGTCATGGATATTTCATGTTCCCAACATAGGGAACGTCCCGGCCATGGCAGAGGCGATGGAAAGGAAGCATATCGCCGGCTCTACCGACGGAACCGAGGAGGGGGACATGGCCGGCCTCAGGGACGCTCTTTCAGGTCTTGACATCGACGGAGTCGTGGTCGGTGCGGTATGGTCGGATTACCAATGGGACCGCGTCAACCGCGTGTGCGGAGAACTGGGCCTGTCGGTGTTCTCGCCGATGTGGAGGAAGGAACAGAGCATGATGCTCCGCGAAATAGTCTCCTCCGGGATAAGGGCCGTGGTCATCGGCTATTATGCCGAAGGCTTCGGGCCCGAGTGGCTGGGCAGGGAGATCGACGAAACAGCCATCCGCGACCTGGAGCTTCTGAACCGGAAACACGGCATCAGCGTCATCGGCGAGGGGGGAGAGTACGAGACATTCGTGATCGACTCGCCGATGCACAAGCATCCACTGGAGATCTCGCAGTATAACACTGAAGTCGGCCGGAACTCCGGGACCCTCGACGTCATAAAGCTGGTGAAAGGCTCTCGGGAGCATGGCCCCTGAGCCTCAGCGCGTTGGTGACGACCAAGAGCGAGGATGCGGACATGGCCGCCGCGGATATCATCGGCATCATGGATATTTCGCCGATCCCCAACAGATAGAGTGCGCCTGCGGCGACCGGGATGGCCACCACATTATACACGAAGGCCAGGAAAAGGTTCTGCTTGACGTTCCTCATGGTCGCCTTCCCCAGCTCTATAGTTGCAGGTATGGACCTTATGTCGTCGGTCATCATGACAACGTCCGCCGAGTCCATGGCTATGTCTGTACCGTTACGGACCGCAAGTCCAATATCGGACTGTGCCAGAGCCGGGGCGTCGTTTATGCCGTCGCCCGCTACAGCCACGTACCTGCCCTCGGTCTGAAGCTCCTTCACGACCTCCAGCTTATCTCCCGGGGCGGCCCCGGATACGACCCTGTCTATCCCGACCTCCCTGGCGACCGCATCGGCAGTGGCCTTGTTATCTCCGGTGACCATGATCACCTCCGCTCCGTTGGCCTTTATGCGTGACACTGCGAATTTCGATTCCGGCCTGACCGGGTCGGACACAGCGATGATTCCCATGGGCTCTTTGTCCTCCGACACGAAGAAGAAGGTCATGGCACGGGAAGCGAACGATTCTGCATCTTCGTCGTATTCAGAGACATCGCAGCCGATCTCGGTCATCAGCTTCCGGCTCCCTATGACGACCTCCTTTCCATCTACGGTACCTCTGGCACCTCCTCCCGTTACTGAGGAGAAGCCGCTGTGTCCGGGTACGGTTATTCCCTCCTTCTTCGCGTAGGATACCACCGCTGAAGCGATGGGATGCTCCGAACCGCTTTCAACCGAGGCAGCCAGTGCAATCAGCCTGTCCCTGTCCTTGCCTGATACTGCACCCGTAACCTCCGGCGAACCAATGGTGATCGTGCCAGTCTTATCAAGTATGACGGTGTCTATGTCCGCTGCCCTCTCGAGGGCGGACGCGTTCTTAAAAAGAATTCCCCGGTCCGCGGCCATGCCGGCCCCCACGGTTATGGCCATGGGGGTCGCGAGGCCGAGGGCGCAGGGGCACGATATCACCAGGACGGAGATGAGTACCGTAAGTGAGAACTCCAGCGACTTCCCTGATAATAGCCAGGCCGCACAAGCGGCCGCTGCGATGATTATTACCGCAGGAACGAATACCCCGGCGACGCGGTCGGCTATCCTGGCAACGGGTGCCTTCGTGCCCTGTGCCGTCTCGATCATGGAGATTATCTGATGGAGCACGGTGTCTTTTCCTGTGCCGAAGGCCTCCATCAGGAACCCCCCGGTTCCGTTGACCGTGCCTGCGAAGACATCATCTCCTTCCGATTTGGGGGAGGGCATGCTTTCGCCTGTCAGCATGGATTCGTTGACAGATGATGTGCCAGATGTTATTTTTCCATCGGCAGGTATTCGATCTCCCGGTTTCACCGAGAGCTTATCCCCTTTGACGACCTCCGAAATGGGGACTTCGATCTCAACACCGCCCCTGACCACTGTTGCGGTCTCGGGCTGGAGGTCCATCAACCCCCTGACGGCTGAATCCGTCTTTATCTTGGAACGCGTCTCCAGGTACTTCCCGACCGAGACTAGCGTGATTATCATTGCGGCGGACTCGTAGGTGAGGCCGTCCGCAGGCTGGCCTAGAATAAGGATGGCCGTATTCCAGAGGGCGTAAAGGAATGATGCCGAGGTACCGAGTGCCACAAGGGAATCCATTGAAGGCGTTCCCGCAATCAGGGCGGGAAAACCCCGTATGTAGAATCTCCTCCCGGCATATATCACGGGTATGCAGATCAGAAGCTCGATCGTTGCCAGCAGCCGGCGTTCATCGGAAAGCCAGGGTATGCCGACGAACATGTCGGCCATTGCCAAAATAAACAGCGGGACCGTGAACAGCACCGCAACGGAAAGGTCGCGTCTCATGCGCCCGGATTCTTCGGCTTCGGCTTTGGCGATGGTTTCCGGGTCGTCTTCGATGGTAGAGTACCCTGCTTTCTCTATTATCTTTACCAGCCTGTCCCTGTCTGTCTTGGAGGGGTCGAAGCTGATGGCGGCCACGCTGTTGCCGAAGTTGACCGCCGCTTCATAAACCCCTTCGGCGGATAGGAGAGACTTCTCGATGATTCCTGCGCATGCGGAACAGGACATCCCAGCGATGCGAAAGGTCGTTCTCTCGCGGCCCTCAGCCGAGGAGACCACGCCTCGCCTCCGCTCTGTACCCAGCATCCACCACGGCCCTGATGAGGTCCTTTTCGGAAACCCCATCGTGAACGACCGTGGCCAATCCCTTCTTCAGATCTATAGATACTTCTGACACCCCTTTGACGGCCTTGAGGGACTCTTCTGCCCTTTTGGAACACATTTCGCAGGTCATGCCCTGGATTTTGAGGATGGTCTTAGCCATGATCGGGCATCGAATCCGGAGTATTTGAAATTCAGTTACGGTTTTCGATCGCCTTCACGATTTTTGAGATCTCGCGTTCGGGGTCCTTCCACATTCCCGGGGTCCATACCCTGTGGATGCTCCACCCGCTAGATTCCAGATACTTCTGTCTGTGGTAGTCCCTCTCTCTGGTCGACTGGGACATCTCATACAGATGGCTGTCGCACTCTATTCCCAAGATATAGTTGCCGTTCTGCTTGACGGCCAGGTCTATCTGGTATCCGCCTATGCCCACATGGCGGTCTACAGTGTAGCCCTTGCGGACCAGCGAGTTGTACACCCTGTCAGCTATTCCGCTCTCCGTCTCGATTATTGGCGCTTCCTTCCAGCGGTCGTCGTTGAACGAGCGGAGGATGCTGTCGGCCATATGCCTGTCCCCGTCACTTGTCGCCCTCGCGTACTGAAGGTATTTCTTCAGTATCCTGGGGCCTACGTTCATCGTATCTTCGACCTTGAGGTCCTCAGGTTCGATGGAGGTGACTATGTGGATCTTCCTCTTGGCGCGGCTTATCGCCACGTTGAGGCGGTTCTCCCCTCCGCGGTTGTTCAACCAGCCAAATCTTTGCATCATCTTGCCCTCGCTGTTGGGCGCGTAGGCTATCGAGAAGATTATCACGTCGCGTTCGTCACCCTGAACGGTCTCGATGTTCTTTATGAAAAGGCCCACGTCCTCTCCGTTGTCAAATCTCCTCATCTCGTCATTGATTATCCGTCCGAAAGCGGGGTCCTTGGCGCATTCATCGTCCAGGATATCGTTTATCAGGTCTCTCTGGGCCGCGTTGAAGGTTATCACTCCGACCGTCTCGTTATTGCGCCTGCTCATGAAGAAATCCCTCAGCAGTTCCATTATCTTCTTGGCCTCGGCCATGTTCCTGGTGTCGTCCCAGATCCCGTTCACCCTGTGGACCTCTATGGGAGGTTTGGGAGGCTCGGAAATATTAGGGGAAACGTAAAGGCGTCCCCCGTAGAAGGCGTAATTCGAGAACGCAATGAGCTCCTCATATCTTGAGCGGTAGTGGAAGTTGAGAAGTATCGAATCGTACCTTGCCCTTGCCAGGTCCAGCAGGCTCTCCTCCTCCAGGGCGGCCGTGTCCTCCTCGCTTCCCCCATCCTCGTAGTCGATGCGGCCGAAACCCAGGCTGCTGGGTCTCAGCTGTTTGTGGTCTCCTGCGATCACGACTTTCTTTGCACGGTAGATGGCGGGTATTCCCCTCTCCACGTACATCTGCGAAGCCTCGTCGAAGATCACGAGATCGAAAAGCCCCATTCTGAGGGGAAGTATCTCAGATACCGCATCGGGCGTCATTAGCCAAACCCTGATGCCTTTGAAGATTTCGTAGTTGTAGCGCTCAACGAACTTATTGATGTTCCACTTGCGCTTGCTCTCTGCTATCCTGGATATATCTCCGCGCCTCTTGGACCCGATAACGTTTCCGAGGCATTCCTGGAACTTTTGTTCGGCGTAAGACTTGGACATCTCCATCTTCTCCCCTATCTTGGAGCCCATGTCCGAGACTATGCGGTCGAAGTCCTGGATGTTCTGCATAAGGTCCTTGTTCTCGGCATCGAACCTCTGGAGGCGCTCGTTCAGGATGTATTTCAATATCTGGTCGTTGCACTGCTGGGGCTGATACTTCATGGAGGAGGTTAATTTCATGAGAGTGTCCCCGTAGCTCCTCTCATTGTCGGTCATACGGTTGTACGAGGTGCCGCGTTCGGAGAACATGTTGTAATCGTCAAGAGCCAGAAGTATCTTTTCTGGATTGTCTACAAGATTCTCGAGCATCGCTTCTCCGTAGGAAGTGAAACCGCGTTTGAGTATGGACTCGGCCTCCTGCTCGATCTTCTTCCTGCCCATCGAACGCGAAATCGCGTTCTTAGACCTCCATGCCTTCGTGCTGTCTATGAAAGAAGACAGCATAACTTTGATCTCTCCGATATCATATTCGGAGAGGTCCGGTTTCATATCTTTGATCCAAGGGTTGCGAGCGACGCATTCATGATATTCCCTGAATCCGCGCATTACGTTGGGGTCGGAGAACATCTTGTGAAGTCTTTTTACCTCCGGATATGCCAGTGACATGATTTTTGTCGGGACCCCATCCCTCAGCTCCTTGTATTCTTCATATTGGTGTCTGTCTGAGAGGTCGAGCCAACGATCCATCGAATAGAGCTTGTAAGGCGCTATGCCGAAAGAATCCGGTTCGTACATGCGGGAGGCTATGCTGCTGAGTATCCCCACATCCCTGTCGACCGCATCGGAGACCTCCGCGAGGTCGGCTCCGCGGCGCTGCGGAGATGGCGTAAGGATCCGTCTTATCTGAGAATAGAATTCCTCCTTGTCCGCTGCATCGTCGACCATTATGCAGTATTTGGAGAGGGTGCCCAACCTGGAATAGACAACGTCGAGTGCGGTCTTCTTCTCGGACACCATGAGGATGTTGCCTCCCCGCATGATCTCGGAAACTATCAGGCCTGTGATAACCTGGGACTTGCCGGTACCCGGCGGGCCCTGTATGACGAGCTCCTTGCTTTTCTGTATGCCGGTGAGCACGTTCTCCTGTGCGCTGTTCAGCGGGTTGACGTAGAATAGATCTTTTTCCGACGCTTCAAGGCCCTTCTCTCGGATCTGAACCTCGGACAGGGGCGCTTTCCCCTCGTCATAGAAGTCGCCGGGCTCCAGGTCGGTTATTAGGTCGTCGAGGACCTCGTTGATGTCGCCGCTTTCGATAATGCGGTCGAAGTCCAGCTGTATGGAGCTCGAGTACGAAGAGTAACGTCCCAGCACGAGGTTCGGGACCATCTTAAGGTCGCCCGGGAGATATTTCGGAAACTCTCCGGACCTGTACTCTCTGAACGGTATCGGATCCCTTTCGCAGGGCTCCATGGAGATCCCCTGGCCGGAATAGAATTCCATGATCCTCTTGAAAAAGTCCTCCTCGTTGCAGTCTTCAATCGCCAGGTTCGGCATCGGCCTGTTCTCGCCTGCGAATTTGATGTAGGCCAGGACCAGAGTGCCGTTGAATACGGGATCGCGGTCCCTGTCCACGGTCATAGTGACGTACCGGGAGTCTCTCTCCAGGCGTACCGGGAACAGTGCCAGAGGCGCCCTGATGTCGAAATCCTCTCCCGGCATCCTACCCTGGACGAAGGGGTAGGCTATGAAAAGGTCGTATTGTCCAGTATCTCTGCTGCTACGGTTGACTTCTCTGATCATGTCGTTGAGGGCCCTATACAGCTTAATCTGCCCTGGGGACGAGGCGGAGTCGCAAAGTCTAACGGAACGTTTGTTACCGAACAAGATATCGGAGAATACCGGCCCTATTATTCCGGTCAGGTCTAAAGTGATGCTTTTACCCAGCCTTCCCTGGTAGAGCATCCTGTTGTTCTTGTTGATGTTCACCAATTTCTTTTCGAGCTCGCGAAGCGTTTCGACCGTCTTCTTGCCAATATCGGAGCCGCCTCCGTTGCCGGAGCGATACTTTTCAAGCAGATCCAGAAAAGCACCCCCATATTCGTCGACAAATTCGGATCCCAGCCCTTGTACGGATTCCAGTTCTTCGGGGGAAGAAGGCATCCTGTACGCAATGTCCCGCAGAGCTTCATCGGAACATATCTCAGGAACGCGGCCGTCCTCTGCGGTCTCCTCCCGTCTTATCTTTTCTCTCAGGCTGCTTAACGCTAAAGCTAACTCGTTTGGTCCCATCGGACCCGAATCTACGAGTGATAATTAAAACCTATAGTATGCTGTACTTTCGGTGAAAAAATGGCAGATGGAAACCAGAGATTGTCGGCAGGAATAAAGGGAAAAGCTTCAGAAACGGTGAAAGATGACAAGACGGCAATGTATGTCGGCAGCGGTACCCTTATGGTGTATGCTACCCCCGCGCTCTCCGCTCTTATGGAGAAGACAGCATACACCTCCGTGATGAGCCTTCTTGAATCTGGAACATGCTCGGTAGGAAGCCGTACGGTTCTAGATCACATAGCCCCGACCCCTCTGGGTTCCAATGTGACATGTGAGACCGAACTCGTCGAAATAGACCGTCGCCGCCTTAAGTTCAGTTTTACGGTAAGCGACGGCGCAGGTGAAATAGCCAGAGGTACGCACGAAAGAGTGATAGTCGATATTGAGAAGTTCCTGGGCAAAGCTAAAGCACGCCTCTGATTCATAAAAGGGCGCCTATTATTACAGGGACCATCAGGCACCCGGTCAGAGGTATTCGGCCGGACCCCTCTGACTGGGGCACGAGTCCCAGAAGGGTGGCGGTGGCAAGGACGGCGATCCCGCATGTACCGGTCATCAACAGTACCAGAGATAATATGATGATCAGGACGGCCAGGTTAATTTTGCGGGGTTCCAGGCCATCTGCCAGCTTCGACATCAAACGCCCGGAGGCGATCGTCATCGCATACCCCATGGCCGAGGCCAGGCAAACGGACAACAGAAGGAGCATGAAACCGCCTGAGCAGAAGCCCTCGAGCCCATCCCCGATTATCTCCTTTACCACTGCGGACGTGCCGGACCTCCCGCTCCCCGTAACCGACAAAGTGACCAGGGAGAAAACGGATGTGACGGTGCCTATCGATGCCACAAGGGATATGAAGTTCTCGGGGGTCTCCTCGCGGCACACGCTGGCAGAAAGGGCGGCCCCTGCAGTCGCGGTTATCCCCGGAAACCATCCGGCTATACAGCCTGTGATCACCCCTTTGATTCCGGGCAGCGGGCTTACCGAGCGCTCCGGGCAGTCACGTTGTTCCGGGAAACTCCCGGAACTCGCGGAAGCAAGTAGCGGAGGAATCCCGAAAAGGCCCGTCAGCAGGGGGAACAGCAGAGTTCCTTCTCCGAAGATCCCATTGGAGGGCAGCTCCGGCATAGCACACACCAGTCCCATGGCCCCGGACGCCGCGAACAGGGCTGCGGCCAGCAGCCTTCCCCTCAGGCCATCTGCAGAAAAAATCACCACCGCGGAGACGAATATCACAACGGCCAGGGTCACGGCCTCCATTGCTTCCGCCCCTCCTCTAAGCATTATGTACTGTACGGGCACCGCCAGAATCACAGCTGAAAAGGATCCTACCGCGCTTCCGGCGGCGGCGGCCCTGACAGCGGCCATGCCCCTTCCCTCCATCAGCAGCCTGTGGCCCGGCAGCATGGTCAGAGCCTCGTCGGGGTCAGGTGCGCCTATGAAGACCGAAGGGACGAAATCCAGGTAAGAATGGACCACCGATGCCGACACGATGCATGCGGAGACCAGGACGGGCACAGCCTCAGGTTCTGCGAACCCTGAAACCAATGAAGAGATGGAGGGATATGATGCCAACATCATCGTGGCAAGAGTGTTGACGTGGATGCCGGGCACCAGCCCGGTAAACGCCCCCATCAGGGCTCCGGCCATGCTCATTAAAGACACAAGCAGCAGGAGGTCCGCACCCATGGCTCAAAATCTGCCATGGTGCCGTTTATAGGCGGATAGCTACAGTTAGCAATCCAGGAACGGCTTCCCGTCCCTCACTCCCACGCGAAGCATCGACTTCACCCGGACCCCAGGCACGGCATCGGCGGGACCCTCGGTCTTATCGAAGACTGCCAGGATCTCCACGAGCTTTATGTCGTGGGAGGCCAGAGCGAGGGCCAAGGCCCTTGCGGTCCCGCCGGTGCTCAGAGTGTCTTCGACGATCACGACCCTTTCGCCCCCGTAAAGTCCGTTTATGTACATACTTCCGGACGAATAGCCGGTGCTCCGGTCTACTGCTATCTCCCCCGGAATACCGTAGCCGCGTTTCCGTACGATGCTGTATGGGATGCCCAGCCTGAGAGATATGGGCACTGCGAGAGGGATGCCCATAGCTTCCGGGGCAAGTATCATATCGCAGTCAAAATCCCCCATGGCCATCATTCCTTCAACGACCTCGTTCATGAGGTCGGGGTCGACATGCGGCACGCCGTCGCTTATCGGATTGATGAAATAAGGGTAACCGTTCCTTTCGATCACCGGGCTGTCCAAGAAGCTCTTTTTCAGAAGCTCGTACACTGAAGGCACATCGAGGTGAAACTATTAACCTGTTCTGAGGACGAGATGTATTTAAGGGAAGGTACGATAACAGCAATGATAAAATGGATGCCACCGAAAGGTACGAACTGATAACAAGGAACGCGGAAGAGATAGTAACGGAGGAGGAGCTCATGGAACTTCTTAGAACGAAGGAGCACCCCACCGCCTATATCGGGTTCGAGCCTTCCGGCCTTGTTCACATGGGTTGGGTGCTGGTCGCATCCAAGATCAGGGACCTTGCGGACGCGGGTTTCAAAGTAACGATATTCTGGGCGGACTGGCATGCGTCCATCAACGACAAGCTGGGCGGGGACATCGAGAATATACGGACATGTGCCAGATACATGCAGGACTGCTTCACGGCGCTGGGAGTCCCGTCGGACAAGGTCCAATACAGGTATGCAAGCGACCTTGTTAGCGACACCGGCTACTGGGAGAAGGTGATCGTCGTCGCAAAGGCCACTTCCCTAAGCAGGGTGAAAAGGTCAATGACCATAATGGGACGTACCGAGGACGAGGCCGAGGTCGATACCTCCAAAATATTCTACCCGATACTTCAGGTCACAGACATCTTCTGCATGGATGTGGACCTTGCATATGCGGGCATGGACCAGAGGAGGGCGCACATGCTCGCCAGGGACGCGGCCGACAAGTTGGGATGGAGGAAGCCGATAGCTTTGCACACTCCTTTGCTGCCGGGCCTCGGGGGAGGAAACAGGATGGACCCTGCGGAGTCGAAGATGTCCAAGAGCAAGCCGGACCGGAACATAACGATCCATGACACCAAGGAAGACATCTCAAGAAAAATGAAGAAGGCGTTCTGCCCCCAGGAAAAAGAAACCGAGGACACGAACCCGGTGCTCATGCTGTGCCGTTACGTTATATTCCCGCGCATGGGAAGGCTCGTCATCGACCGTCCCGAGAAATTCGGAGGCATGGTCGCATACGAAAGCTACGAGGAGCTTACCGAGGCTTACTTCGGCGGATCGCTCTTCCCTCTGGACCTAAAGAACGGGGTGTCCGATGCTCTGGCAGAGACATTGAAGCCCGTTTCCGATTACTTCGAGGGTAAGCCCGAAAACTTCGATGCTCTGAAAGAGGTGCTGGTGAAGCTCGGGAAGATGTGATCACAGCTCGGGCCCGCAGCCCATATCTTCCTTTATGCGACGGAAGGAGTCCATAGTTCTCGAGACGCACATCCCCAGCACGGCTTCCACGTCCCCTATACCGGAGATCCCTGCCGCGCCTATGTGGCCTCCGCCGTCGCATTCTATCTCGGAACCGATGTTCTCGAGGGCCTCCCCCAGGTTTATGCCTCTCCGGGCCATCTCCTGGGTCGACCTGGCGCTTATCCTGAAAAAATCATCCCTCTGTGTGCCCACGAACACCACGTCGGCGCCCGCCGACGTAATGGCCCTGCATGCCGAGGCTTCGAAGCTGCTTCCGACCGCAGAAGCAACAATCATGTCGCCTACGCGTTCGAACTTCACGCGTTCCATGGTCTTGAGCACAGCCGTCCTTTCGGACATCCTGATGTCCGCATGCGTAGCGGAGATGGCCTCGTCCATCGCCACGCCGCTCTCGTCCATGATCTCGGCGAAATGTCTGAGGGTGTCGGAATTCGAGAATTGGAAATGTCCGCTGTCGGTCAGCATTCCCCCGAGAAGCGCAAGCCCGATCTCCCTGTCTAACTTCGCTTCGGTTTCTCGGATTATCTCGGCAACTATCTCGCAGCAGGACACGCTATGGCTGTCGCAGAACACCCTCATGCCCTCCCATTTTCCGGTCGGTATGTGGTGGTCTATTACGATGCTCCCGTCCGGCACAGAGACGCTGAGAAGTTCAGGGGACGAAGTATCTACCACGACGGTGAGGTCGTAATCGGACGGATCGTATTCGTAGGTCATCGGGATCTTCAGTTTATCCGCCACTACGTTGGCAACGTAGTCGACCCCTCCGCATGCGCAGATCGTGCATTCGGGAAAGCATCTGTAAAGCCCGTAGGCGGAGCCGATGGCGTCCGTGTCGGCGTTGCTGTGCACCAGTATTGCTTTCTTCCCGTGCCGCATGGCCTCCGCGAGCTCTTTGTATCGTCCCATGGACCCTGTACTCAGTCCGCTTTTTTGTACTTTGCCAAGATCCTTCCGAGCCTGGTCTGTCCGAATCCTACGAGCAGTATGTCGGAGTTGTAGAGCTTCACGGTAACGAGGACCGTCACCGCGGCGAAGGCGACGCAGTATATCAGGCCCCCGAAGACCAGGACGTAGTCTCCGAACATAAGGTTCTGCATCACCATCATCGGGTGGGAGAACGGTATGATGAACATTACCGCCTGCATTACGGCCGGCAGGGAGTTCCAGCCGACGAACATGAAGATGAACATCGGGATCATCGCGATGACGGATATGGGCAGCGTCATGGTCTGGGCGCTCTTGTAGTTCTTGACGAATGCGCCCAATATCATGCAGAGTCCCAGCGCGCAGAGTATGGAAACGAACATCATAAGCATCGTGATGATCCAGTCGACGGGTTCCAGCACAAGTCCGTAGTCCGCCAGGTTGACGCCACCCGCGCCGGAGGTCATGGCGCTCATGTAAACGTACATGCCCACCATGTATGCGGCTCCGTAGATGAGGCCCATTATCCCGGAGGCAAGGATCTTGCCGCTTACGATCGTCGTCCTTTTCACGGGCAGGGTGAGAAGGGTCTCCAGGGTCTTGTTCTCCTTCTCAGTGCCCATGGAGGATATGACGATGCTTCCTACGACCATGATGACGATCATGATTATTATCGGGACCATCAGTGTCTGGGTCATCATCGCTCCGCTTATGGCGGAGGGGGTGATGTCCGAATACAGCTTTCCGTTGATGTATGTATAATTGTCAGGCATGCTGAAGGAAACGGGGCTCTTAAGGAATGCGGACTCCTCGGGTGAAACGGAAAGCTCGTTCTCCATGAGCTTCGTGGAAACGGCTCCGTTTATAACGGTCACAAATCCCTGGACGGAATCGGAATCTATCCCGCCGAATGCACCGGAGTTCTCGGATATGTAATAAGCGCTTATCTTGCCCTGGGTCCCGCCGTCAATATTTTCGCTGAAGTTCTGATCCACAACAAGCAGATTGGGGAGGCCGTTCTCCTTCATCAGAGATATTATCTCGTCGTCAGTCAGTATCGAGGACGGGTACAGCTTTATCAGGTACTGGTCTCTGGTCGCGGGATCGTACATCCCGTCCAACGTGGAATCCACCGTGTCGTAATATGTCGAAGATTCCCCGTCATAGTTTATCACTCCCATCCTTACAGGCTCCATGGCCTGCTCGGTCTGGTCGCTGATCATGAATCCCAGGCCCACGAACAGGATCATGACGACTAATATGGAGATCACCGACTCCAGGGTCATCAGCTCCCTGAGCTCTTTCTTTACCAGGTTAAACAGACTGTTCAACTGACTTCACCCCCCTGATGAAGACCTCTTCGAGGTTGTTAGCGTTATATTTGGCTTTGAGCTCGGCGGGCGTCCCCTGCATGATGATCTCTCCTTTGTTGATCATGGCGACGCGGTCGCACAGGGATTCGACCTCGTACATGTTGTGCGAGGAAAGCAATACGGTGACGCCGGACCCGGCGATCTCCCTGATAAGCTCTCGTATGTCGTGGGCGTTCATAACGTCCAGTCCGGATGTGACCTCGTCCATTATGGCGAAGCGCGGGGAGGTCATTATCGCCCTGGCGATTAGCAGGCGTCTCATCATGCCTTTACTGTATGTGTTGACCTTGCTGTCGATACGGTCTCCCAGATTGGCGATGTCGATTCCCCTCTGGGTCATTTTGTCCGTCTCATCGCTGTCGGTGAAGAAGCCGGCGATGAAGCGCAGATATGTGCGGCCGCTCAGGTCCTTGTAGGCACCCGCGTCCTCGGGAAGGTAGCTGATGGATTTCCTCACCTCGTCCCCTTGGGTGGCGACGTCGTATCCGCAGACTGTTATCTTTCCGGAAGTGATCGTTATGAGCGTCGAGATCATCCTCAGCGCCGTGGTCTTCCCGGCCCCGTTCGGTCCGATGAGACCGAAGATCTCTCCCTCTTTCACAGAGAAGTTGATTCCTTTTACGGCTTCGATGTTCCCGTACAATTTATGCACGTTTTCTACGCGCAGAGCATCCATGGATGTATTGAAGTATACTGTACTTTTAAATCTATTGGAGTGCCGTTAAGTGTCCAAAAATGATGTATTCGGGCCGGGGCCCGTAATATGTTTACTGTTCTGCGACGGCAGAAGCGTTGCCCATTGCCTTGTTTATGGTCTCTTGGAGGGACTGGTATTTCTCGCGGAGGCTCTTCTCCTGGCGGTCCAGGCTTTTCACCCTCACGTCCATGGTCTCGACCGAGTCCTCTATGTCTAATCTGAGGGCTTCCCTGTCGTCAACTTTCATCAAAAGGGACCCTACGCTCTTGTATACGTCCCCGGTCGCCTTGCCGAGTTCCTCCAAAGTGCGCTGCAGCTCTCTGAGCTGGGCTTCCATCTGTACTTTCTGGGTGCTTACGTTCTGCAGCTGCTGCTGTACCTGCTGGAACTGCGTTATCTGGTTCTGGAGCTGGGGGCTGATTCCGTTCATTGTATCACCTTACGATGTTCTCTATGTCTTCCGTGATCGCTATGCATTCTAGATATGAGTTTAGCGCGGCCCTCATTGCGGAAGAGTCCGCGGCGGTGATCTCCACCACAGCGGAATCCCCTTCCGAGCGCACGGTCACCCGGGTGCGCGGGAGGTCTCCCGTCTCGGGCCCGACTGACGCGACTATGCTGTCGGCATCTCCGGAACCTATGACGAGGACCGCGGTCAGCATATCATCAGTCTGACTTAAGGACCTTCTTGATGTTCGGTCTGTCCTTGAAGAAGATCTTCGAGCCGCACTTCTCGCACTGGAGGCCCAGCGCGTTGACGTTCCTTATGGGCTCGTTGCATTTAGCGCACCTGTACATGCGACGCCTCACTGCTCCGATACTTTGGAGATCTCTTTCTTGGTGTTGGGGGTGTAGGCCTGTGCCGCAAACTTAGTTTTGCAGCGGCTGCACTCCCAGATCCCGGAACTTACTCTTTTCACAGACGTGTGGTGGCACACAGGGCACTCGTGTCTCATCTTCTGCTGGGCCTCTATGGACTTGACCCTGTTGCGTACGATGACACCGTACCTGGCGCCGAACCTTCCGGAGCTACCGGCCTTGTTGGTTCTCTTAGACATTCATATCACCCGATTATTTTTCTGATCTTGATTCCTGTTTCCACAGCCATGTCGAGACAGGAACTGAGCTCGTCAAGGGTTATCGAACCCTGGCCGCCCTTCTGCATGGCCCTGAAGTTGCCGTCATCGTCCGTCGCAATCGTCAGACGTGCAGTGGCAATGTGCTCTTCGTCGAAATTTGGGTCTAATATTAAGTCTTTTCCTATCTTGGCCGCGGTGACCGAGATGGGAGTGCAGGTGACGGGCATGGGATAGTTCTCGCCCTTGCCGTATTGCTCCGCGGGCACTGTGGCGTTCTTGATGGCCAGGACGGCCGCGAGGTTGCAGGCGTCGAACAGGTTTCCGCAGTAATCTATCACGTAGATGTCGATGTAGCACATCCATACCTCCTGACCGGGGGTTATGCAGAGCTTATCGACGTCTATCATGCCCGATTCGCGTATTCCGCGGTCAACGACACGTGCCAGCTCGATGGCGTCCTCTCCGGGTGGACCGGACTCGAACGAGGCGTGTGCCATGGGGATCAGCTCGGCGCCGGTAGTCAGTACCCCGCTGTTGGGGGTGTCGGGGAACGGGGTGCCGGGAAGCATCTTGACGCCTGCGATGACCGTTGTATCGCCCAGGCGCACTTTCGCCGAACCGTCCGCGCTCTCGATCAGGCCCAGCTCGAAAGATATGTCCCTGAAGTCCGCGACTCCGCGGCCGTCGGTCCTCTTGCCTTCCTTCAGCAGGTTGACTATGTAGTCGCGCCTTATCTCGGAAATGATCTCACTGCTCATCGGAATCATCCTCCTCTCCGTCTACGGTGTAGCGCCTCTTGAGGGCGTCCTTCTGGAGGGCGTAAAGTTCTTTGCACCCGCCGACCGCCATCTCGATGGCGCGGTCGAACTCTTCGCGGGTCATGTTGCCGTCCATCTGGAGGAGCACTATCTCCTCGGTGCTCGGCACGATGGCCAGAGGCACGTCCGCCTGGCCGTAGTTGTCTTCTTCCTTGTTGAGGTCCAGGAGCACATGCCCGTCCGCCTTTCCGGCGGCCATGGCGGGCACTATGTCCTTCATGGGGATTCCCGCGTCCGCGAGGGCGACCGATGCGGCGGTAAGCCCGGCGCATCTCGTTCCTGCGTTGGCCTGAAGGATCTCGATGTACACGTCTATGGACGCGCGGGGGAACAGGCCGGTGAGTATGACGTTCTCCAAGGCCTCCGCCGTTATCTTCGAGATCTCGATGGATCTCCTGTCGGTCCCGGGCCTCTTCCTGTCGCCTACCGAGTAGGCCTCCATGTTGTATTTGCACTGGACTATGGCCTTGGTGGGGTTCTGCAGGTGCCTGGGGTGGCATTCCCTGGGGCCGTAAACCGCCGCGAGGACCTTGTTCTTCCCTATCTCGACGTAGGCCGAGCCGTCGGCGTTCTTGAGTACGCCGGCCTCGATCTTCACGGCCCTGTGCTCTTCAGCGGTCCTGCCGTCGATCCTCATTCCTTTCTCGTCAACCAATACAATGTCACTGTGTCCGCTCATGATCACTCATCTCCCTCTTCGTTCTCTTCGTCTTCCTCTTCCTGAGGGATTTCCTTTTCCAAAAATTTCTTGACCCTTTCGGTCAGGTTGGACCTTACGGTCTCCTCGTCTATCATTTTTATCGCTTTAGTCGCGACGTCGGCGTTCAGGCCGTCGCCGTCGATCCATATCTGTCCGTTCTGTCCGATGAATATGCGGCAGTCGGTGATGTTCTTGATCATCTGAATCATCGACCCGCTTTTTCCTATGACCCTCGAGACCTTGGTGTGGGAGATCTTCACGAGCCTCCCGCCTTCAAGTTTCCTGAGCCCCGAGTCCTTCATCGTCACGGATATCTTGTTGCTCTCGTCCACCATCAGGATCTTCAGCATCACGACGTCCCCGACGTTGAGGTACTTCGAGGTGTCGCCGAAGGCAACCTTCCAAGGGACCTCGCTGACGTGGAGCGGTGCGGGATAGGGGGCGCCGATATCGACCATCCAGTTGGAAGAGCCTATGTCGTTGACCATCCCTATCACGGTGTCGCCGGTTGCGGGCATGTAGCGTCCGCCGAGCGGAATTACGCTGACCGTGTTCTGGCGTACCATCTTTACGCCCAGGATGCCGGCGCGGACCGTGCCGTCCAGCACATATGTGTTTTCCCCCGCTTTCAGGTTCCCGCCGTCCAATTTATCTCCTGGGACGACGACCTCGCGGGCGTTCTTTGCGTTATTATTATCCATTATATCACATCTTGAAATCAATTGAGCACCCTTACGGATGCCGTTCCCTTGGTCTTATGCTTAAGCTTCTCGGACAGCTCCAAAGTGAGTCCAGCGGGGACCTCCATCAGGCCCATCCAGGAGCCGTCGCTTCCCCATTCCTCGCGTTCGACGACGCCGTAGTGCACGATATCATCGTAGCACCTCGCGTAGTCGGTTCCGTTGACCTTCACCGCCACTCTGCTCTTCTCGAATCTTATCGGAAGAAGCGGTCTGAGGAGTTTCATCGCTTCATCGATCTCCCTGTCCATGGGTTTGAACAGGTCAGGACGGAACCTGGCCTCTTCCAGGGCGATCTCGATCCTCTGCGCAGGGTGCGGCAACTTGGTCTGGGGGTTTATCGCGTTGGCGGCGATATGGGTTATTATCCGCCTGCGTTTAGCCTCCAGCATATCCCTTCTCTGTTCCGTGGTTATCTGCACATCGCCCTTCTGGATGATGATTTTCGCCACAGCTACCGGGTCGGTGGTGCCGAAAGCTTCCTTCAACTTGTCTTCGGGGGGGCGGGTGCCCTTCCCGGCGTTTTTAAAGATATCCTCTACCGCCAGATATTCCGAGAGGTCCACCTGTTTTCCCTGCTTGATGAGGTCCATCGCCGCAGGGTCCAGAAGTATCTCGAAGGTTTCGCCGTGGCTTTCCAGCCTGGCTACTATGGCGTTCTCGAGGTCGACCATTTCCCGTTCACTCTTTGAGCAGGTCGGAGATCTCCTCTTCGGAGAGCCTGCGGAATTTCTTACCGTTCTCCACGACCCCGATCTCAACATTCGCTGCTACGGGCTTCTCTTCCAGGGCGTTGCCGAGGGCCTTAAGGCCGAGCTTGAGCGCGTCCTGGTATTCCATGTCGTCCTGGTACTCCTTCTCGAAGACATCCATCACCGCAGGGCGACCCGACCCGATGCAGGTGGCCTTGTAGGACACAAGCGCGCCGGAGGGATCGGTCTCGAAGAGGCTGATGCCCATGTCGTCGACTCCCGCCATCAGTATGGCGGTCCCAAAGGGACGGGCTCCGCCGTATTGAGTGTAGTTCTGTTTGTAGTCGCAGATCTTCTTCACGAGCATCTCCACGGATATGTTCTCGCCGTAGGTGATCTTGTGGACCTGGGCATTCTTCCTTGCCTCGTCCACAAGGATCCTTGCGTCTGCCACGAGGCCCGACGTCGCGCAACCGATGTGCTCGTCCACGTCATAGATCTTCTCGATGGAGGCCGGCTCAACAAGCCTGCTGGACACCTTCTTGTCCACGATGAGGGCCACTCCGCCCTTGTACTTCAGCCCGATGGTCGTCGTGCCCTTCTTCACTGCTTCTCGGGCATATTCGACCTGAAAGAGCCTTCCGTCGGGGGAGAAAACCGTTATCCCCCTGTCATAAGCCATTTGTCCTGGTTGCATGGTGCTTCTCCTTAGTGCTCGCGGGTAGACAGGGGATTCAGTATATATTATTTCAGTGCAGGCCTTTACCGGCGGTCCGAGGGGGCCTGGGCTCCTTTTTCAGGGAGCCGTAGCGTTCCCTGAGGGACTTCAGCGTTCCGGATGTCCTGAGGGGTTCGGAACCCGGGAATGATGACACCACGGTATCGGAGACCCAGCTCCTATCTTCCGGAGAACATCTGATCACTGCCATCCTCTCGTCGCACGAGATGACCTTTACGTGATGCCCCGGCCGGAAGGTAGCCCGCGCCAGCGAAATCCTGTCAGCATCGGCTCCGACACGGAAAACGATATATCTGCGCCTTCCACGCTTGCTCTTGACGGTCATCCCATGCCAATGGTCCGCTTATGTTTTATTCTTGCCCCTGCGGCATGGATGGACATTGACCTTTTCGTACAGCGAACCGCATTTCCCGCAGAGCGGTCGGGAGCAATCGACTATGTTGCCGCAAGAGCATTCCATCGTGCCGTCCCTTCTGGGGAAAGCAGCACCGCAGGAGCATATACTCCCGAACAGAAACCGTCCGCACACCGGGCATCTGGGACGCTCCGGCTCGCTCACCTTCATGTCTACGTATGGCCGGGCGCAATAGGGGCACGCATCCATAGTGGAAGCGCAGCCGTCATGGAATATCCTGCCGCATCCGCATGTCGAAACAGGGAGCAGTCCGATCCTCCCGAGGCATACGGAGCAAAGCTTTTCAGATTCACAATCATCCAGAAAATAGGTAGCAATTCCGCCCGCCGACCGTGTGGAAGCGATGTTCTTTCTTTTCGAGACGAGCCTGGACTGCAATGCCATGGATATAAAAATCGCCAATGCCGAAAAGATACCCAGCAGATATACCGTATTGGCGAGGTTCATGATTCAGTAGATAAACGTTCTGTATATATATTGCACTGGAAAGAAGGTTTAGCATGGAATTACAATGCACACTAATTCGGAATTCGTATCAACACCTATACAGTTATTTACGTAGTATTATCTTATAAGATAATATAAAAATCTAACATAATTTTTGAAGTCTGGCTATATTGAAAAAATCATTTACTACATTTCTTTACGGAAATGAATTTTTTAAAAATCGGGCTTTCGGTGACAAACAGGTTATCTATTTAAATGGATTGCGTAGAAGAGTTAATAATAAGAAATCATATACTCCCGTACGTTCCAAAACTTCTTAGAACAACGGAGGCAAAGATTTGACCAAATCAGCATTAGTTATAGGAGGAGGGATCGCAGGTATACAGGCTTCGTTGGATCTTGCAGACAGAGGCATACACGTCTATTTGGTGGAGAAGGAACCCACCATCGGCGGAAAGATGTCCCGTCTCGACAAGACCTTCCCGACGAACGACTGTTCCGCTTGCATCCTGTCCCCGAAAATGGCGGACTGTGCGGGCCACCCGAACATCTCGACGCTCACTTACCACGAGGTAATGAAGATCGACGGAGAAGCGGGCGACTTCAAGGTTACAGTCAAGAAGAAAGCAAGATACGTCAACCCTGACGAGTGCACAAGCTGCGGCGACTGCATAGCCAAGTGTCCCGTGAAGGACATTCCCGACAGTTTCGAGTTCGGGCTCGCCAAGAGGAAGGCAATATACATACCCCACGCCCAGGCCGTCCCCAGGGTCGCCATCATCGATGGAGAGAACTGCAGGATGATACAGAAGGGCAAGTGCGGTCTCTGCCAGAAGACCTGCCAGAAGGGCGCGATCCACTATGACGACAAGGACGAAGAGATCGTCCTCGATGTCGGTTCCATAATCGCCGCCAACGGATTCCAGATATGGGATGCTTCCATAGCGACCGAATATGGATACGGCAGGATAGCCAACGTCATAACCGCCATGGAGTTCGAGAGGTACATGTGTGCCTCCGGATGCAGCAGCGGACACATCGTAATGCCCTCAAGCGGCGAGTCGCCCAAGAGGATAGCGTTCATCCAGTGCTGCGGATCCAGGTCCCAGAAGGACGGATGGAAGAAATACTGCTCCTCTGTGTGCTGCATGTACGCGACCAAGGAAGCGATGCTGACGAAGGAACACATCGCCGACGTCGATGAAGACATCTACTTCATGGACATAAGGTCCTACGGAAAAGAGTTCGAAGACTACATCCACAGGGCAGAAGACCAGTACAAGATAGGAATGATCAGGGGAGCCCGCGTGTCCAACCTCGAGGAGGATCCGGTCACCAAGCAGGTTCTGGTCAACTTCACCGATTCTGACAACAACGGAAGGACCGAGGTCTACGACATGGCGGTCCTGTCCGTCGGACTGGTGCCTCCGGAAGGAGCCAAAGAGTTCGCCGACATGCTCGGAATCGAGCTCAACGAATACGGATTCTGCAAGACCAGCGTCTACCGCCCCCTCGAGACGACCAAGAAGGGAATATTCGTCACCGGAGCATTCGCTGCCCCCAAGGACATCCCCACATCGGTCGCCGAGGCCAGCGGTGCATCCGCCAAGGCCGGCAAGTACATCGTGGGCAAGGACTTCAAGCCCTGCGCCCCCAAAGAGTACCCCAAAGAGAAGGACGTCGCAGGAAAAGAGCCCCGCGTGGGCGTATGGATCTGCCACTGCGGATCCAACATCGCCGGAACGGTGGACGTCAAGGCGGTCGCGGAATTCGCCGCGGACCTGCCCGGAGTCGTCTATTCTACAGATGTTACATACGCATGCGCACAGGACGCCCTGAAGGCGATCTCCGAGGCAATACAGTCGAAGGACCTCAACAGGGTCGTCGTCGCCTCGTGCACGCCCAGGACCCACGAGCCCCTCTTCAGGGAGGCATGCCAGGACGGAGGGCTCAACAAGTACCTCTTCAACATGGCGAACATCCGTGACCAGTGCTCTTGGATCCACATGCAGAACCCCGAAGCGGCCACCCAGAAGTCCAAGGACCTCGTCAAGATGGCAGTCGCCAAGACCGTTCTCCTCGAGCCCCTCGTCGGCTCCGACGTCCCTGTCAAGCAGGTCGCCGCAGTCATAGGCGGAGGAATCACCGGTATGACCGCAGCCCTCGACCTCGCAGGCCAGGGATTCGAGACCCACCTCGTCGAGAGGGAGAAGGAGCTCGGAGGATTCGCACGCAACTTCCGCCACAAGGAAGACGGCGTCGAAGTGGCCGATTTCCTCAAAGAAATGGTCGCCAAGGTCAACAGCTGCGACCTGATCAAGGTGCACACCGGAGTCTCTGTAAAGGACATTCCCGGATACGTCGGAAACTTCATGGTGAAACTGTCCGACGGTTCCGAGATCGAGGCCGGAGCAGTTCTGCTTGCCATCGGTGCCAACCCCTACAAGCCTACCGAGTTCAACTACGGAAAGGACGAGAAGGTAATGACCACCCTCGAGGCGGAGAAGAAGATCGCGGACGGCTCCTTCAAGGGACAGAAGATCGCGTTCATAAGCTGCGTCGGATCCAGGTCCAAGGATGTGGCGTACTGCTCCCGTGTTTGCTGCTCGGGCGCTCTGCGCAACGCCATAAAGATCAAGATGACCAACCCGATGGCGGACGTCACCTACTTCCACAAGGATGTCAGGACCTACGGATTCCGCGAGGAGCTGTACTACATGGCCTCCCAGCTCGGAATAAGGTTCGTAAGGTACCCTGTCGATAACGACCTGCCGTCCTATGACGGAAAGTGCGTGAAGGCTTTCGACGCCACACTCGGAGCAGACATCGAGATACCCGTAGACACCGTCGTGCTCGCAGCGGGCATGTCGCCCAACCGCGAGGAGAAGGAAGAGATCGCCAAGATGGTCAAGGTCCCGATCAGCAAGGACGGCTTCTACTTCGAGGCCCACCAGAAGCTGAGGCCCGTCGACTTCGCCACCGAAGGTGTCTTCGTCGCCGGTACCGCACACTGGCCCAAATTCATGGACGAGTGCATGGCCCAGGCCTCCGGAGCCGCTTCCAGGATGATCACCATCATCTCTAAGGACAAGCGCGTGTCCGAAGGCATAGTCGCATCCCCCAACCCGAACAGGTGCGACGGATGCGGTGTGTGCGAAGGATGCTGCGACTACAACGCGATCAGCATCGTCGACTGCGGAAATGGAAAGCTGAAGAGCCAGGTCAACGCCGCCCTGTGCAAGGGATGCGGAAGCTGCGTGGCTTCCTGTCCGTCCGGAGCGATGGAGCAGGCCGGGTTCAAGAGCAAGCAGATATGCGCCGAAATAGACGCATTCCTTAACCCTGCAGGAGGAGAGTGATTACAATGGCAGATTTCGAACCTAAGATCGTAGCTTTCTGCTGCAACTGGTGCTCGTACGCAGGCGCCGACGGAGCAGGCGTAGCCAGGCTCCAGATGCCGACAAACTTCCGCATTATAAGGACGATGTGCTCTGCGAGGATCGACCCCGAGTTCGTCCTCAGGGCCTTCTCCAAAGGTGCGGACGGAGTCATCATACTGGGATGCCACCCTGCAGACTGCCACTACATAGGCGGCAACTACAGGGCGAGGAGAAGGATATCCCTTCTCAGAATGGTCCTCGAACAGTACGGATTCGACCCTAAGAGGCTCGGCCTCCAGTGGGTGTCCGCGTCCGAGGCCGCGAAGTTCCAGACAACGATCACGAACTTCGTGAACACAATAAAGGAGCTCGGCCCCACCCCTCTGGTGAAGGTCGTAGACCGCAAGGACGCAGTAAAGGAGGCTGAGTAAATGGGATGGTGGGCAGACAGAAAGAAAAAGAAGGAAGAGCAGAAGGCCGCTCAGGCCGTCGCTCCCGCGAAGACCGCCGCGCCCGCAAAGGCGACCGTGTGCGAAGCCGCTGAGTGCTCGGCCGACAAAGAGCCCGTCGGGCTCGCGGCCGCAGACCTCGGGCCGCTCCTCCCCGGAGCACCCCCGAACGGCAAGTTCAACCTCGCCGTATATTGGGCGGCCGGATGCGGAGGATGCGATGTGTCCCTGCTCGATACCAACGAGAGGGTACTGACCATCGCCGACATGGCCAACATCGTGATGTGGCCCATCGCGGTGGACGGTAAGGAGAAGGACATCGCCGCAATGGAAGACGGTTCGATAACCGTGTCCTTGATCAACGGTGCGGTCAGGAACAGCGAGAACGAGCACATGGTGAAGCTTCTCAGGAAGAAGTCCCTGATCGTCGTCTCCTACGGAACTTGCGCATGCTTCGGCGGAACCCCCGCCCTCGCCAACCTCGTGCCCGGCGGAAAGGACGAGATACTGGACTATGTCTACACCAAGGTCCCCAGCTCGGCGGCCTTCCAGAGCAAGTACAACAGCGCCAAGCCCAAGATCCCTCAGACGTCAACGACGGTCCCCGAGGGAGAGCTGACGCTCCCGGTGCTGTACGACAACGTATATGCTCTCGATCAGGTCATCGACGTGGACTACTACATACCGGGATGCCCGCCTATGCAGGAGTCCATCTCCCACCTGCTCAAAGCGGTGGCTGACTTCGCATACAACGGAGTTGCGCTCCCTCCGAAGGGAACAATGGTCGGAGTCACGTCCAAGACGCTCTGCGAGGAGTGCCCCAGGAAGAAGGAGTACAAGAGAATAACCGAAGTCAAGGAACCTTACCAGGTGGACACCAACAACGACAAGTGCCTGGTCGACCAGGGCATCATATGCCTCGGAGCGGCCACAATGGGCGGATGCGGAGCAAGGTGCACCAAGGTCGGACAGCCTTGCCGCGGATGCTACGGCCCCTCCCCCGAGGTCCAGGAGCTCGGATCGAGCGCCTTCACGGCGATCGCATCTCTGTTCCCAGTCATAGACGAGGACCCCATAATGGGCGAGGACAAGGTCGACGACATCATGAGCCAGATAAAGGACCCGCTCGGGTACTTCTATGCGTTCTCGATGTCCAAATCTCTGATTAAGAGATCAGTCAAGGAAGGAGGTCAGTAAATGGCCGGACCGATTATTTGGGATGAGAAGCAGAAGACAGACAAGAAGAGGATTGAAGTCGACCCCATCACCCGTTTGGAGGGACACGGGAAGATCGAGATCTTCCTCGACGACAACGGTAACGTGAAGAACGCGTACTGGCAGGTCCCGGAGCTGAGAGGCTTCGAGAAGTTCTGCATCGGAAGAAGGGTCACCGAGATGAACCAGATCACCGCAAGGCTTTGCGGTGTGTGCCCCGGGGCCCACCACATGGCGGCCACCAAGGCCACGGACGGGTGCTACAACACCAAGCCCACCGAGGCGGCCTTCACCATAAGGGATGCGTTCTACCACGCGCACTACGTGCACAGCCACATCGCGCACTTCTACGCGCTCGCCTCGGCCGACTTCGTGTGCGGACCCGGAGCGCCCGCCGCCCAGAGGAACGTCCTCGGGGTCGTGGCTGCCGTGGGACTTGAGCTCGGAGGGGCGGTCCTCGCAACCCGTGCCAAGGCGCAGAAGATCCAGGCTATGATAGGCGGAAAGGCCACACACCCCGTCATGGGTGTACCCGGCGGAGTCACCAAGCCCATCAGCAGGGAGGAGCAGAAGGAGATGGAGGCGATGGCAAAGGACATGGTAGCCTTCTCGCAGACGTCCATGAAGGTCCTGAAGGACGTGGTCCTCGGGAACAAGGACTATGTCGACATCATTGCCAACCCCGACCTCTACTACAACGAGACCTACCACATGGGAATGGTCAACGACAAGAACCAGCTCGAGTTCCACGACGGGCCTGTCAGGGTCGTCGACCAGAAGGGCAAGGAGTTCGTAAAGTACGAGCCCTATGACTATCTGGACCATGTCTCCGAGGCTTCGGAGGAGTGGAGCTACGAGAAGTTCCCGTACCTCAAGAACGTCGGATACAAGGGAATGACCGCAGGGCCGGAGAGCGGACTCTACCGTGCATCCCCCCTGTCCAGGCTGAACGTCGCCGAGAGCATATCCACGCCTCTGGCGCAGGCAGAGTTCGAGTACTACCACGGGTTCTTCAAGGACCTCGGTGTCGAAGGGCCGATCCAGCACACGCTGGCCACCCACTGGGCAAGGATCATCGAGATGATCTACGCCGCGGAGAAGTGCCTGGCCGACATTCAGAGCGACAAGTTCCTCGACCAGAATGTCAAGCAGCATGACGTCATGCCCGGAGGACGCGGAGTAGGTATCGTCGAGGCTCCGAGAGGAACCCTCACCCACGACTACACTTGCGACGAGAACGGGATCGTTACCGCATGCAACATGATAGTCGGAACCACCAACAACAACGGACCGATCAACTGCGACGTTGCCAAGGTGGCCAAGGGACTGATTCACAACTTCGAGGTTTCCCCCGGTCTGCTGAACATGGTGGAGATGGCGTTCAGGGCGTACGACCCCTGCAACTCCTGCGCTACCCACAGCCTGCCCGGTCAGATGCCCATGACGGCTGAGATCAGGTACGCGGACGGCTCTCTCCTCGAGAAGGTAACCCGCAACTGAGCGAAAAACAAGGGGAGAGATCCCCCGACTTCAACCCCTTTCCTTTTTCATTTTCTCTTCCAGCGGGAGCGGTCGCGGCCATCGAGAATAAGGTCTCCGCGCCTGCCCAGGTCCATTCCGTCGAGAAGATAGACTCTGGCACCTTCGAGGTCTATAATGTCGCTGTTGAGTATTGGTCCTAAAAGAGGCTCGCCCCTCACGTTGACCGGAGAGCCTCCCAGCATGCGGTTGAATGCCGGGACGACTATGAACTCCGAAGGGAGGCGGTCGAACCTCTCGTTCTCCGTCAGTACGAACCTCCCGCGGAGCCAGCACGGTTCCGTGGTGATCTTCCCGACCCCGTCCCTGAACATCACCGCCGGATGGTCATGTGCCAGTACCAGCGTTTCGCATCCCATTACATCCGCGGACGGCCATGTATGACCGTGCACGAAACCGACATCGCCTACTTTGAGACCGGAGGCAGGACGTATCCTCACCCCGCCAGGAAGGAATTCCTCAATGTTAGTGTCGTGATTTCCCCTAACGACGTCCACGTCATCGAAATACTCTAAAAGCCTGTCGAAGAAGGCAGGTATCTCACGATACTCCTGTTTTGACGTGCCGGGAACCGAGTCCTTTATGTCTCCGAGGACGATGAGCCTTTTGCAATCCTCGGATGCCGCCGCTATGGAATTGAACATGTCCCAGGTTCTCGTAATGATATGGAATCCCTTGGAAAGCAGATGCGACTCCAACCCTATGTGAAGGTCACCGATAACCAGCGTACCACCGAATTTCAGAGCGGGAGTCCCGCTGATAGGCTGGAGGTTCATTTCAACCCTTTAAGTCCGTTTTTGATCACTGTTGGAATGAAATCAATGACGTCAGTTGCGATCAGACCGTAAGATTTCTCCGAGAACCCGTATTCACCGGCCTTTCCGCATATGTATGCCCCGAGGCAGCCCGCTTCGAAGGGCGCCATGCCCTTGGACAAGAGCCCTGCAATTATACCTGCAAGGACATCTCCGGTGCCTGCGCCGGTCATGGCAGGAGTGCCAGTGGTATTTTTTCTTGTCCTTTCGCCATCCGAAATTATATCGGTCTTTCCTTTGAGGACAATAACGGAACAGGAGGAAGATGCCAGGGAGCGGACGTCCTCTTCTTTGAATGTACCAGCGCCCCCCAGTCTGATGAACTCCATCTTGTGCGGAGTGATCACAGTCGGAACCTTTGCCTTATATCCGGTGCCGACAGCGCCTATGGCATCGGCATCGATTATCAAAGGCACAGGGCATCCGGACACAAAATCCCTTACGGCATTCAGGGTTTCCTCGCAGGAACCCAGTCCCGGACCGATTAGGACAGCGTCATAGTTTTTCGAAATACCGATCAAGTGGGACACATGATCGCACTTAAGGAATTTCCCGCTCAGCGGGTCGGTAATGAACACGGGTGAGAAAGAAGATATCGTGCCGGCGGCGTTCTCGGGCGCGGCTATCTTGACTATATCCGCCCCAACACGAAGGGCGGCCAGCCCGGCCATGGCAGGAGCTCCGCAGTAGGGCCCCCCGCCGATAAGCAGAACGCGGCCGTTGAGGCCTTTATGGCTGTCCGGAGCCGGTATCGGATACCTGAGCATGTCCCCGGGGCCCACGTTGTCCACTGCAATGGGCGGGACCCCTATGTCGGCGATTATGATCTCTCCGGAGTTTTCAGGCGACATTCCCGACTTTATGTCATGGAAAGTCACGGTGATATCAGGCATGATACTGTCCCCGCAACCGAGGCCTGAGGGCACGTCAGCAGATACGATCGTACCGGCGAACGAATGTGCCAATGCTATGAATTCTGCATATTTCCCGCGTATATCTCCGGACGCCCCTGTGCCCAGCGCACAGTCTACCAGGACATCGTACCCATCAAAAGATAAGTTTTGAAAATCGGTCACTGGACATTTCAGCATCGAGAAATAATATGCAGAAGCGTCGGAACGAATCGAGGAGGCGTCTTCCATAAGACAGACTGTGACATCCTCTTCCGTCATCAAGGACGCTGCGGCAAACCCGTCACCTCCGTTGTTGCCCGACCCGCATACGAAAAGAAACTTCCTGCCCTCAAACCTTTCCTTTAAGACTTCGGCAAGCTTGGAACCGGCATTCCCCATCAAGGTTATGGTTTCTACACCGGCGGCCTCGGAATTGACATCGATGATGCGGGATTCCTTCGGAGATATCATCCGGATCACTTCTGGTTTTTGACCAACACTTCGCCGATGCGCGGGATGATGGCCGTTTTGCTCAACTTCCCTTTCTCAACACGTATGCAGCCTTTTTTTGACGATGCGTTGCCCGGATACGATTTGCCGTCTACTATGCGGTATTCCAGGTCCAATATCATCGCACCCTTGGCAATCAGATCCAGGTCCGGGTTCTTTACACAAAGGGACCTGGGCAACCTTCTCCCCTCGGCACGCGTCCTTTCGATATCAAAATATTCCGGCCAGATCACTATGGCGTTATCTTCGTCGTAGACCATGATACGGACCGTATCGCATGATACGATTAAAATTGATTGTAGAAGGCAGGAGGGGCCGCCTCGCCGGACGGCCCCTGAAATGTTATTATTCAGATCAGAACGGCGTTTACTACCCCATCCTGTCCAGGCCTGGAAGTGACGACTGCCTCACCGGCTTCGGTGGATATGGTCGCCCCTTTGTTCAGGATGTTACGCTGAACGTAGTTGGGGTCGGTCGGGTTGGATTTGACTGTGATGATCTTAACCTTTTTTGCGGTGTTGGTCTTCTTGTCGATGACGTTAGCATACTCTGCAGTAAGCACACCCATTTTCAGGTTTCCGCCCATTCCGCGGAATGCCTTGGATGTCTGGGGTCCGATCTTGGTGAACTGCTTCTCTCTGCCGATCTCGAATTTTCTCTTGCCGGCGCACAGTACACGCCTGCCTCCGGTCGACGTTCTTTTGGATTTACCCTGCCAAAGTGCCATTCTAATCGAACCCACTAAACATGGTGCCCTATAAAAAGCTTTGCGGGCCCGTCAATCCTTGGGGCCCAGAAGTATGGCGCTGGCCCCATCCTCCCCTAAATCTATCACGGCGCACCTGCCCTGTTTCGCAGGACCGGGATTAACGAAAAGGGTGCCATCATGTTCTACGGCCCCTATCGCCTCGTGTACGTGTCCAGACAGTGCCAGGACAGGCCGGAATTCGTCCACGATCATTTTCACCGATTTGCTTCCTACGTTGATTCCAGAGGGAATAGTGTCTAGCGTACCGTAGGAGGGGACGTGCGTCATGAGCACCATGCCCCTTTTGGAAATGGGCTTTAGACCGTTGTAGAGCTCATCCTCCGTCAGTTCGAAAGGCGTGCCGAATATCGTGATATTGGAGCCCCCCAACCCGGCGAAGTACTGCCCATCGATATCTGCGCCCCTCCCGTGCATGTCGTGGGCAACGCCGGATATCTTCTGCGGGAAGTCTCTGGGGTCGCAGTTGCCCGGTATTGCATATATCTCCGAATTAATCGAAGACAGAATCTCGGCGGCATCCTCTCCCGTGCCCATGTCCGTGACATCCCCCAGGAAAAGTGTGAAATCGGGCCCGTACTCATCTATCCTTCTGTTTATCAGATCGAGCTTTGAGAGCTTCTGGTGAAAATCGGTGATTACAAGGAATCTCATAGTTCACAAACTGTAAGGTGATTATAATATGTTTCGCGCACGCGTGTATAAGACTATTAGTCATTCAGTGAAGTAATGAACAGAAAAGGTGTTAAGTGGCGTGAGGGGCGAGATTCGAACTCGCGGGTCCTTTTGGGACAATAGATTAGCAGTCTATCGCCTTACCAGGCTGGGCCACCCCCACAGTGCTCTGGGGTATGGGATAGGGATATTAAAGTTTTGGATTATCCGCCGGATAACGGCCGGAAAGAGGATTTTTCCAGATTTTCATGTTCAGATCAGGAAATAACGAAAGAAGAGGGGGCTCCCAGCTGGCAGTCATTACGCGGTTTTTTATATGGGTTCTGTATTGTTCAAATCCCCGATATGCGGTGAGGAATAACAGCATCAAAACTGTTATATACTCAACCGCAATACGAGGAAATGCGCGGCTTGGTGGGCCGGTATGGAACCACACTGGCTCCGAAAGTTGCGCATTCATGGAGAGTCAAGATCTCCGCCTTCGGGCGTGCACTCTTGAACTCTGACGTTCGATGCTACGAATGTTCTGTTAGACGGAACATTCGAAATGAGTGAGCCGTTTGACAGGACAGCGGTGAAACATGGTAAACTGCCAGTTTCAAAAATTTCATCCATCCAAGACGATTACATAAAGTCATAGGATTTGACTCCGGTTGATCCTGCCGGCGGCCACCGCTATAGGAATTCGATTAAGACATGCGAGTCGAGAGTCGTAATGGACTCGGCGGACTGCTCAGTAACACGTGGATAACGTGCCCTTAAGAGGAGGATAATCTCGGGAAATTGAGGATAATACTCCATAGATCATGGGATCTGGAATGACCCATGGTTCAAAGTTCCGGCGCTTAAGGATCGGTCTGCGGCCTATCAGGTAGTAGTGGGTGTAACGTACCTACTAGCCTACGACGGGTATGGGCCTTGAGAGAGGGAGCCCAGAGTTGGATTCTGAGACACGAATCCAGGCCCTACGGGGCGCAGCAGTCGCGAAAACTTCACAATGGGGGCAACCCCGATGAGGGAATTCCTAGTGCTAGCACATTTGTGTTAGCTTTTCTTTAGCTTAGAAAACTAGAGGAATAAGGGCTGGGTAAGACGGGTGCCAGCCGCCGCGGTAATACCTGCAGCCCAAGTGGTGGTCGATTTTATTGAGTCTAAAACGTTCGTAGCCGGTTCGGTAAATCTTTGGGTAAATCGGGGGGCTTAACCTTCCGACTTCCGAGGAGACTGCCGAACTTGGGACCGGGAGAGGCTAGAGGTACTTCTGGGGTAGGGGTAAAATCCTGTAATCCTAGAAGGACCACCGGTGGCGAAGGCGTCTAGCTAGAACGGATCCGACGGTGAG
>DAUY01000010.1 GCA_002505345.1 Methanomassiliicoccaceae archaeon UBA370
GGGAGTTCCGCGTTTCCACAGCACATCCATAAATTCATTATTCCAACTAGGGTTTTTCTCTGCCGCTTTGCGCATCCACTCTATTGCCTTGTCGAGATCCTTCTCGACGCCCTTGCCGTCGCGGTACATGCGGCCGAGGCGGCCCATTGCTCCTCCATCGCCCTTTGTTGAAAATCCGCTTGCTAGATTGAACGCTTCCATTAAGTCTTCGTTGTATCCACGTTTACACAGGAGATCGATAAATTCATTTGTCACCCAACAAATCTTAAATCTCGCATAATCTCTCATCAGCTCTATCGCTTTATCTTCATCTTTTCCAATGTAGTTTCCATCACAGTACATTCGTGCTAGTTTATATTTTGCAATAAAGTTGTCGTTAGAAGCATGAAAGCTATAAATGCAAAGTGCCTCCTCGACATCTCCAGTACAACCTTTTAACAAGTAATCTGCCATTTCCACCGTATGTGAAAAACGACGTAGTTGTTTGGGCCTACCAACAATATATTTAGGATTTATACGCGGACTGCTCCCAATTGTTAATACAGCTGAAGGTCCCGATTCTTTTTTGAATATGCGGGTAAACCCTTTGTGATATGTTATAAATCCATTGTCATAGCATATGATATTATTATAACGCTCCAACTCCCTTGGACTGAATTTATGTCTCGCTCCTTTTACAATAAAAATGCCCTTCGCGAAATCGATACAGTCAACATCTGTAGAGGAAAATAAATTATCATGGTCATCCCTGATACATATTCTCGTTTCACTGAATATGGGTGGCGCATATTTTGTTGGAGTGCAACCTTCTTCGATTTGAATGCCAAGCGTTATATCTTCGACTGATTCCGTTTCAATTTTTATGCTTCCAGAGCTGACATCGAATGGCAATTTGAAGATGCATCCATGATTCAATTGTATTACCGTCTCCTTATCCCCTGAAGATAACACCAGAAATACGGTGGGCATTTTTGGACCAACACAATTTAATGAACTAACATAATCTCTATTTGCATCTAAATATACATCAACATTTTCCAGTACAATTATCTTGCTTCTGCCGGTGTGTAGCATTCCATCTTCGTCCACGCAGAATCCGCATTCGTTATTTTGAATAGCATTCAACATTGAAATATGATTTTTATTACGACTACAAACAATCAGTGGATTCTCACCGAATTGCCCCCAAACTCCCTTATTGTGTAACTCATTTACCTTCGTGCCTTGGTCTAATATTAAGGTTGCCGCAGAAGACGAAGACAAAATTGTTGCGTCACACTTCAGAAGTAGAAGGGTTGCTATCAAATAACGCTCCCCCTGAATTAATTTTCCAAAAGAATTGATAACTTTTTTATCGAGTATTTTGCTGTTAAATGTTTGTTCTCTGTTAAACCGTATCTGGTCTACGGCATTCAATTTAGATCCGAAATGCTTATTGAAGGCATCATATGCCCTCTGATCCTCGGTACTTAAGTAAACACCAGTAAATCCCAGGCATTTCATTCTTTCCTCAACAATCTCAATTAACTCATACTCATCTAATGGTACAGCATGATTGTAAGGCTGCATGGAAACGTAATCCGTCCCCCGACATATTACTCCCAAGACCTTTTTATGTTTAATTTTTTTATATTCAAATTCGATTTTTCTGCTTATCGAATCAGATAATACTGGTCTAATGTCGAACTGCCTTTTGTCCCTGAGCGTTCTATTGCGTTTTGTAATCATTACGCCTCTTTTTCTATATATCTCCTCCAGGGACAGATGAGAGATCTGCTGAAAAAAGTAGTCCCATGCGTTATATCGCCCTATATTAACATACTCTAACATCATAGAGAAATGATTCTGCATATCTACAAAATAATCACATTCCGATGGGGCAGGGCCATTGAATTTTCCTAACATATTGTAGAACCAAACCAGACCGTTCGATTCGCCTGGAACAATTACACATATTGGTTTTGTTGGCCGCTCTTCACCAAAATCGCAGACTATTGCTTCACCATCAAATTCCAGTTCGCCCATGTACGGGTGAATTGTAATTATTTTTTCCGATTCTAATCCCCCCAGGACCAACTCCTCCCTAATTGTGGAGGATTCTTCAATATTCGCTATCAGAATTTTATCATAATCTTGGCAGCTCTCATTATATCCAAATTGCAACTTGTCCATATATGAATAACCAACGATTTCATAATGTGTAAACGGGAATAAATTTACCAGCTGATTCATACACCTGCTGTCAAAATTGTATACGTATAATCTCTCCTTTTTATGAGTATCTATTTTTAATCCCTCGGGTATGTTGTCGAACCTTCTATTCTGAGCGGAAAGCAATGCAAGTAGTTCAAATTTGGAAAATTGAACATTGTTCTTTGACTTATTATACCACTCTAAGGCCATTTGCTCGTCTTTCTTGACGGCAATACCATCGCGGAACATCCGCGCTAGCCACAGCATTGCACAATAATCTCCTTTTTCTGCATTCTCCATACATAGACGCATCAAGCTATTGTTATCAGATGATTGATCATTTGATGAATCGTGCGTTGTATAATCTGGGGAGTTAAACTATTCACTATAAAGGGAAAAAAAATCAAAAACTTCCACCGCACCACCATCTCCGTCGCTCATCTGATGCCCCTTCGAGTTCTGTTAAACAACCAGAATAAGTTGGCATCACACTGAGACCGTATAATACCTGTTGTTACCTCTGACTTTAAAATTGGATAATCGAGAATGCACGATCGGTCACCTCCAATCTTAGATAACCAGACGTTTCCTGAAAAACATTCAACATTGTCTGTTAAATATAATTAGACAATAGAGAAACATATAAGAATCAATAGTGGAAAGATGGAGTATCATAAATGAAAACTGCAATAGTATCTGGTGCTAATGGATTCATTGGAAGTGCCGTTGTAAGGGAATTGCTTTCAAATGGTTACTACGTTCAAGGACTTGTACATAACAATATAAGTAATATTGGCAAACACCCCAATCTTAAGATTGTGCAATTTTCCCTGGAGACGATCGATTCAATAATTGAAAATCTTGAACCCAGTGAAATATTCTATCATTTTGCTTGGAATGGCATCTCCGGGCCGATTCGTTCAGATACAGAGTTACAACTTAATAATGTTCGATGGACAATTAATGCCTTGAAGTCAGCAAAAACCGTCGGTTGCAAGAGATTTGTTTGTTCGGGTAGTTTGGTTGAATATGAGGCGCTAGCTACGTTGTATGAGGATAACAACAGACCTGGGACGGAATACATTTACGGAGGAGCTAAATTGGCGGCCCACATTATGTGCAAGTGTGTTGCCTCAGACATAGATATTGACTTGCTCTGGGGTATAATCACAAACGCATACGGACCCGGAGAAATAAGCAATCGCTTAGTTAATACGACTTTACGCAAGATTATTAACGGGGAAACGCCCAGGTTTACCTCTGCAACTCAAAATTATGATTTTATATATATTGATGATGTGGCCAAGGCTTTCAGGCTTATTGGTGAGAAGGGAGTGCCGTTTTCTGAATATTTAATTGGTAGTTCAAATGCAAAGCCCCTTAAAGACTATCTCATGGAAATGAACCAAATTGTAGCTAAGGATATGAATTTCACATATGGCGACATACCATTCAGTGGAACAAATTTGCCCATTGGCGCTTTCGATGCAAAAAAGATAGAAAATGATACAGGGTTCGTCGCAGAATTGCCTTTTAAAGAAGGGATAAAACGTACATTTGACTGGCTGAACAAACAATGATGTTAAATACGTAACCCCATCCGAATTGAAATTGTACAATGATAGAAATCAACAACCGGTTTCCGTTTTATTCATTCAATTCAATGTTGATTTCAGATAAGTATGGGAGAACCTTATCTTTTTCTGAAAGGATCGGATGCGTTACATGACCTTCACTTAAGGGCCATTTGATTGATATCGTTGGGTCATCCCATCTTATCCCCCCATCACAATCCCTAAGATATTTCTCAGCAGAGTGGTACAGCAGGACAGCATTATCGGACAGTGCAAATGTTCCGTGAGCAAAACCTGGCGGCACATATATCATTTTTTTGTTATCGTGGGAAATTTCTGTGCCAAACCATCGTCCGTATGAGCTGGAGTTTTTCCTCAAATCAACGGATACGTCAAACAGTCGCCCAAATGCGCAACGGACTACTTTTGATTGTGATTCTCTTTTCTGAAAATGCAACCCCCGAAGTACGCCCCCATTGGATATGGACCCACATATCTCCTGTACTCCAATATTTATTCCATTTTGTATAAATATGTCGCGCTCGTATGATTTTATATAATATCCTCTTTCGTCCTCCACAACAAATGGTTCTATGACTAACAGTCCATCGATTGGAGTTTTTTTAAAAGTAAAATCACTTGACATACGTAAATCTGCCTCCTGTTTATGTTCTTGTCTATATTTCTACCTGTTTACGAAAGGATGAATGGCTATTAAATAGTAAAAACAACTGCCAGTGTTTTAGTGATTATTATCTCTTTAAAACATATTCAATTTTTGTCGTGATTCGATCTGTCTTGTTATTATATCATCGCCACTTATTTCCCCTTCCATTGCATTTATAGTTATGTATTCATATCAGGAGCCATATGGTTGACAAAACTAACCAGATGATTGCTAATGGCACCAACGCACATAAAGAGAAGACCGCTATCAAGAATAAAACCACGGTCAACATCGTTGGATCTTGCGTATCCCGTGAGATATTCAATCGAAAAAAAGGCAATGAGTATGATGTGAAAGCCTATATCCACAGAAACTCAATTTTCACATTTTTCTTTAATGTACACCCAGATTATAAAATAAATGAGCCAGAAGTAAGTAAGGTATCGCCACATGGGTTTGCAAGACGGATGATGTGCACAACATTAAATTCTGACGGACCTGAACAACTGCTCGCGAGAAAAGGAGAGTGGATTGTTATTGACACATATTACTCTTCACAACTTTGTGCAGTATTGGGGTACCCAGAAGGCAATAATAGGATATTGCAGTACGACACCTGTTTTGCTCATTGTGTTAATGAAACACTAAAAAACAATATAAAGTTCAAAAATTGTAGTTTCGAACCAGTTGATGCCTCCGTAAACATGACATATTATATCGAGGAGGTGGCAAGATTTTTAAAAAAAAATTGGGGAAACAAAATAATATTAATTAATCTACCGCTCGCGTTCATCGAATTGAATGAAGATGGCATTCTTCAGAGGGATGCCACGATACAAATGGATTGGCAACAGAGAAGTAACAAAATGGTAGAATTGCTGATTAATAGGATTGATTGCCAATACATCACGATTCCAGCAGTCGCAGTCAGAGACTATTGGTTAAATAGGGATCATATTAACGTACATTATGTTGCAGAGATATATGATTTCTTAAAGGAGTCTGTGGACTCCATAATAAATGGCGACTTTCTTGACTACCGCATCCACAACAAAATAATAGCAAAATATGATCTTATCATTGGCAATATATTACTAGGCAACTGGGCATCGGAAAAGAATACACTCGCGCGTGTAGATGCGATGATAAAAGGAAAAACTAACATTAATTCTGAACGAACTGTTTCAGATTGTTTCAAATTGGTTGAACAGAAGAACCCTCTGGGTTATGGCTCACTTGCCAGATTATACCGTGAGGGCAAGGGTGTCGAGAAGGATCTCGACAAGGCTATAGAGTGGATGAGAAGGGCCGCGGACTGTAGAATCGAATGGGCAAGATTTGAATTATTTGACTTATTGTGGAGGCGCAGCAACTCAGACGATTTAATAGAAATGAAGACAGTAGCAGAAGAGTATGCCAGAGAAGGAAATGCTGATTCGATGCTTCGTCTAGGCCGCATGTACCGCGACGGCAAGGGTGTCGAGAAGGATCTCGACAAGGCAATAGATATGATGCGTAAAACTGCAGAAAAAATACAAGGCTGGTCGAGGAACGAGCTTGTCGATATGCTGTGGAAACGCGGAACTCCCGAGGACTTCGAAGAGATGAAAAGCGTCGCCGAGACGGCCGCCGGGGAAGGAGACATCGGCGCGATGGGTCGCCTCGGCCGCATGTACCGCGACGGCAAGGGTGTCGAGAAGGATCTCGACAAGGCTATAGAGTGGATGCGCAAAGCGGCAGAGAGTGGCAATAAATGGACAATAATAGAATATGTTGACACGTTGTGGAAACGTAGTAGCTTCCAGGACCTTGAAAAAGCCATAACAATGCTGACCCCATTGGTGGAAAAGGATGATGCTGAAGCAATGGAGAGATTGAGTATTGCATATCGCGATGGAAAGGGTGTTGAAAAAAATATGGATGTAGCAATTGAATGGATGTCAAAGGCCGCAACAACGTTACCTAGGCTAAAAATTGAGTTGAATAAAATGCTTTTGGCTTCCTGTTCTTGATGCATGTAAAGGCAATCTATCGTAAAAAAACCATAAGAATCATTGCTGGGCTTAGGGGCACACTGCTCACAATACCGGCTGCTCTTACAACTTATTCTGTTTATCCCATTGGTTTTCAATATATATTCTTCTGTATATAATCCATAATCTGTTCATCCATGCATCCGACCACATCGCCGCCGCCTGTCCAGACCTTGGTCCATTCGACCGTCTTCCTTACGGCCGTCTCGATATTCCACTTCGGAGAACATCCTATCTTCGATTTCAAAAGGGAATTGTCCAGCTTCAAAAATGTCGCCTCGTGGGGCCCGTTCTCCTTGAAGCTCTCCCACTTCAAACCCTCGCCCCACATGTCACAGAACATCGTAGCGAGTTCTCCGGTCGTTATGCAGTCGGAATATTCCGGACCTATGTTGTAGCTTCCGGCCTTTCCTATGTCTTCGGACTGACACTTCGTTATCTCAAGGTAACCGAACAAAGGCTCCAATACGTGCTGGTAAGGCCGTATTGACGAGGGATTACGCAACCGTATAGGCGTTCCTGAATACGCCGCCCTCACACAGTCCGGGATGATACGTTCGAGGGCAAAATCCCCTCCTCCAATAACGTTGCCCGCCCTGGCGGTCGATATTGCGCATCTTCCATCTGCGAAAAAGCTCTTCCTGTAACTGCTGGTGATGATATCGGAACAGCTTTTGGAATTAGAGTATGGATCGTACCCGTTTAGGGGATCGATCTCTCTATAACCGTAGTCCCATTCCTTGTTCTCGTATACTTTGTCGGTGGTTACATTGAGGAACGATCTGACGCTATTGTTGGAACGGACACACTCAAGGACGTTCACCGTGCCCATCACATTCGTCTCGTACGTGTATCTGGGATCTCTGTAGCTGTCCCTGACAAGCGGTTGCGCCGCCATGTGTATCACAATCTCTGGCCGAACTTCGGAAAAGAAATCCTCCATCGATGGAAGGTCGCGTACATCCGCGTACTTGGAACGGACGAACGAATCCGCATCGATTATTTCATACAAGCTCGGATCCGTAGGGGGCTCGAGAGAATACCCGTACACTTCCGAACCGAACATATCAAGGACCTTGCAGAGCCACGACCCCTTGAATCCCGTGTGTCCTGTGACCAGGACCTTCTTCCCCTTGAAATGATCCGATAGCATTACCAATTCTTCCATGGTGCTTTACCTGAATCCCAGAGTTCCTGCAGCTTCTCCTTGTCGCGCATGGTGTCCATGCACTGCCAGAAGCCGTCGTGCCTGTATGCCATCAGCTCTCCGTCGGACGCCAGATGCTCTATCGGCCCTCTTTCGAAGATTGTCGAATCCCCTTCGATCATATCAAAAACATCAGGCTCTAATACCATGAAACCGCCGTTTATCCATCCCGAATCTACAGCGTTCTTCTCCCTGAAGGCTGTGATGGCGTCGCCGTCCATGTCCATCATGCCGAACCGTCCTTCAGGACGGACGGCAGTCAAGGTGGCCTTCTTTTTGTGATTCTTATGAAAATCGACGACCTTGTCGAGCGGAACGTCGGATACGCCGTCGCCGTACGTCATGCAGAACGTTTCATCGCCGATGTGCCTGGATATCCGCTTTATGCGCCCGCCGGTCATGGTGTTGAGACCTGTGTCCACTACGGTGACCTTCCACGGTTCCGAATCGTCCCTGTGGGACGTCACGTAACCGCCGTTCGTGAAGTCGAAAGTCATGTCGCTACAACGCATTGCGTAGTCTCTGAAATATTCCTTGATCATGTGCTGTTTGTAACCGGCACATATAACGAATTCGGTAATCCCATATGATGTGTACATCTTCATAATGTGCCACAGGATCGGCTGTTCGCCTATCTCGATCATGGGTTTCGGCCTGAGATGGCTTTCCTCCGAGATCCTGGTCCCGAATCCTCCGGCGAGTATTACAGCCTTCATTTCAACCAGGTGTAATTCGGTGTGGTTTATTATATGATTTCCCAGGTCACAGAAATATGCTGAGCATCATTTTGAGTAATGGAGGCGGCCCCGACCGATGTGATGACGCCATTGTGAATTAAATCAAAAACTGACAAATCTGGTTATAGATTTTGACTGGACTCCGTGATGTAATATTTGATGCAGATGAGCTAGGGAATGCCCACCCCATAATCATTGGAGGACCTAATTCATCGTGACGGAATGTCTTCAAACGTAAGAATGCGTAACCCTTCATTTCCATTCTTTTGCCTTTGATTCTGTAATGGGAATCAGAATAGGTCAGAAAGGACTTTTCTGTACCAAGTAATAAAACTAAAATGCCGAATCAAAGAAGAGTACATCTCACGATTGTGTGTTTTTGATTGACGTTTTGATACCGCATATCTCTTTCACATAAATCTGATAACTGTTTTCCTTGAACTTGCTGATCCGCTCGATCACTTCTTCTTTCGTGACGAACCCTTTGCTCAGCGCTATCTCTTCGGGACATCCTATGTTTCTGGAGGTTCTTTCCTGAACGTCCTTGATGAAATTTCCCGCTTCCAGCAGCGAATCGAACGTTCCTGCATCAAACCATCTGACTTTATCGCCAAGCAGCTTGACCTTCAGCCTGCCTTCTTCCATGTATCTGATATTCAGATCGGTTATCTCCAGTTCATTTCTGTTCGCCGAGGGCAACAGGGTCTTGGCGAACTCGCATGCCCTGCCGTCGTAGAAATACAGTCCGACCACGGCGTAGTTCGACTTGGGATTCTTGGGCTTCTCCTCTATCGATATGGCATTCATGTCACCGTCGAACTCCACCACCCCGAACCTCTCCGGATCCTTTACGTAATAACCGAACACCGTGGCGCCTTCGTTCTCCTCGATCGCCGATTTTATAAGAGATTGCATTTCCGGACCGCAGAATATGTTGTCCCCCAGTACCAAGACCACATCGTCCCCGCCTATCCATTTCTCAGCGATGATGAACGCGTCCGAGATCCCTTTCGGCACGTACTGTATCAGATAATCTATGTGCACCCCGAACTGGGAGCCGTCGCCCAGGAGCTTCCTGAATTTCGGGTCGTCCTCCTCGTTCGTTATCACCAGTATATCGCGGATGCCTCCCATCATAAGGTTCGACAGCGGATAGTATACCATCGGCTTGTCGTACACGGGTAGCAGGACTTTGGATATGGGCATCGAGACAGGATACAGCCTGGTCCCGGCTCCAGCGGCGAGAATGATGCCTTTCATTGAATATCTCGCAACGGATGCATCTTTGGATGTATAACCGTTTACATCGACGATACAGGATACGACATATTCCTGTCAGAAGTCTATTCGAAAAGAAAAGGGGCCTTCCGGCCCCTTAAGAGATTTAGTCCACGACGCCGGATGCGTCCTTGATGAATCCGTCCTTCATCATCTTCGCCGTCAGGTCCCTGGACCTGTTTATCATGAACTCCGCCCTGTCGAAGAGCTCCTGCCTGCTCAGCTTGAGCCTCGCGATGCCTTCCTTCTGGGCCTGCATACCGACGGCCACGGCCTCCAGCGGGAAAACTTCCGTGTCGAACATGCTGGGTATGATGTGCTCCGCCGTCAGTCCCTCCTTGGAGTTCTCCGCGAACTTTGCCAGCTCGCGTGCCGCGGCGAGGCACATGGTGTCGGTGATCGTCTTAGCCCTGACGTCCAGCACACCGCGGAATATGGCGGGGAATCCCATGGAGTTGTTGACCTGGTTGGGGAAGTCGGAACGTCCGGTGGCGAACACCTTGACGCCGTGCTCCTTGGCCTCCCAGGGCCAGATCTCCGGGGTCGGGTTGGCAGTGGCGAACACTATCGCGTCGTCAGCCATTCCGTCCAGGTATTCCGGAGGGATCGTCCCGGGGCCGGGCTTGGATGCGGCGACGACTATGTCGGCGTCCTTGATGGCCTCCTTCATCCCACCGGTCTTTCCGGCGCCGTTGGTCTTCTCGCACAGCTCCCACTTCTGCTTGAAGGAGCCCTTCAGCTCGGTCCTCTGGTTGTTGAGTATGCCTGTCGAATCGCACACGCACATGTTCTTCGGGTTGACGCCTACGTTCAGGAGCAGCCTGGATATGGCGATCGACGCCGCACCGGCTCCCAGGATCGTGAAGCTGGCGGTCTCCAGCTTCTTGCCTACCAGTTTGAGGGCGTTTATCGCTCCGGCGACCTCTACGGTCGCGGTCCCCTGCTGGTCGTCGTGCCATACGGGGATCTTGCAGTCGTCCCTCAGCGCATCCAGTATGTCGAAGCACTTGGGGTTGGATATGTCCTCGAGGTTTATGCCTCCGAACGAGGGCGCTATGAGGCGCACGGTCTCGATGATCTTTTCCGGGTCCTTTGTGTCAAGGCAGATGGGTACGCAGTCCACGCCCCCCAGGTACTTGAAGAGCATCGCCTTGCCTTCCATGACGGGCATGGCGGCCTCCGGGCCGATGTCCCCCAGGCCGAGCACCCTCGTGCCGTCGGATACCACCGCTACGGTGTTCCACTTGCACGTGAGGTCGTATACCAGCTCCGGGTCTGCGGCTATCTGTTTGCACGGGGCGGCAACTCCGGGCGAGTACCATATGGAAAAGTCGTCGAACGACCTTACGCATGCCTTGGGTACAGTCTCGATCTTTCCTCCGTAGAACTTGTGGAGGATCTTCGCATCCTCTCCCGGCTTGTTGGCCTTCGCAAGTTTCTCCTCAACGCTTAGCTCCTTCTTGTCTGACATTATTCTTCCTCGTTGACACCTTTTTACGAAAATCGTAGAATTTGTGCGAATTGTAAAGAAGAGAATCAATTAATCCTATTTATATATAACCTGGCTCAACGGAATCCGAATATGGAGGCGAAAACGATAACCGCAAGACGGACGTTTTTGAAACCGTCGCCGCCTTCGGGATGGTCCGGGACATATAGGTCGTCTGCGGCCCCTGAGGCCCTGACGCGTTCGTCCCGATGCCTCCTTCGTGCATCCGTTCCGGTCAATAAATGTAAATCCGCGTTGACCGATACGGTCGCGTGGACACAGTACGCGCCGCCAGATATCCATTCTTGAGAGACTCTGCCAAGCTGGCGGAGGACAACGGGGCGGACGTCGAATCGCTTGTGTCCTCCGAATCGTATGCACAGGCCAGGTCAAGAGGCCTCGAACGCGTCCTGGACGCCCTGGAGAACAGCGAAGTCTCCTACAGGCCGCTGATGAGCGACTTCGACCGCCTCATGGAGATAATGTCCTATCCCTATGCCAGGATTATAGTATCGTGCATAAACGACCGGTTCTTGACGAAACGTTACGCCCTTGCCGAATCCGTGAGGATGAACAAGCTGCTTGGTTCCGACGAAGATAAGACCGTAGCGTTCGTCGCCAACGAGCTGGGCGTCAACGCTTCGGCGGACGGGAACGGCCTGAGGATGCACTTCGGAGACTATCTGAGATTCTCCACCAGAATAAAAAGTCCCGAATGGAAGCTCATAAACACCGAGGTGCATGACGGCTACGTCGTCCTGGCAAAAGAGAAGTTCGACCGCGTGTTGCAGAACGCCCTGCAGGACCGCATAGAGTCGGAACTTCCCCTCTCCGTACCGGAGGCCTTCATTTCATCGATGAGGTCGGACATCGACCACATATCCGTCATACTTTCGGAGACGAAAAGCAGATACAGCCCCACCGGCGGAGGCCCTATCGATCTGGATTTCATGCCCCCCTGCATGAAGGCCATATTGTCCCAGGCCCATAACGGGATGAACCTGCCGCACAGCGCCAGGTTCGCCCTTGTGTCTTTCCTTCACGCGCTCGGAATGGACTCGACGCAGATACTGGCACTTTTCGCGGAGTCTCCGGATTTCGACGAATCCAAATCATCCTACCAGATAAGGCACATCACCGGCGAGCTGTCGGGAACCGAAGGCTATACGCCTCCCGAGTGCTCGACGATGAAGACCAACGGCATATGCTTCAACGACGACAACCTGTGCAGAAGCGAGCATATGAACCATCCTCTCACCTACTATCGCGTAAAGTCCGGTACTTCCCGCAGGCAGGGATGATGCGAAGGTCAGCTCTTCCCGTCTTCCCTGTTCATCGCTCTCCACGTTACGATGGCCCTCTGTATCGCCGTGGCGTTGCCGAGGACCGCGAAGTATAGGACCATTATCTCCATCCAGGTTATCGAGAGATCGCCTATCGTTATCGCTCCGTACCCCGCATAAAGCATGACGAACTGTATTATCGGAAATAACGTCGAAAGAACCACGCGGTCGGCACGTCCCAGCAGTCCCGAGTACAGGCGCGGGGCTCCCACCGCCTGGGCCTGGGTCCCCATGTAGGAGGTCAGGAGCACGCCCACCAGGGCCAGCAGTCCCAGGTAGGGATTGCACCACCCGCTTACGGCCACACCGCCGATCATCAGCACGTCGGCATAGCGGTCGAACACGTGGTCCAGATAGTCTCCGCGTCTGGAGGCTTTGCCGGCCAGCTTGGCGACTTTACCGTCCAGGGCATCGAAATATCCGGAAACGATCACCACGACGGCTCCGACCAGCAGCAGAAATTCGTAGTGCCAGCTGTAGTAAAGTAAAATTCCTGCTACCAGCGCAAGAACGAGTCCCGCCCAAGAAATGTAGTTGGGATTTACCTTGATCAGCTTCTTCGCCACCGGTGTCAGCGCGAAATCGACCTTGTCTCTCTGCCCGTCTAGAACCATCTGTCAATACCTCCTGTCCAATCGGTTTTCCCCGGAAGATACGCCTCTGTTCTTCCTTCTGCTATCTCCAGCACCGAGTCTGCGAGCTCTCCCGGTGTACGGGAAGTGCTGTCCAGTTCATAAACTGGAGTGTCGGAAGAGGCCGCTTCGCATAGTATCACGTCCAGGATCTCCGCCTGCACGTTCTCCTTCACTTTCTCTTCGCCGTACCCTCTATGAACGAGCCTTTCGGCCAGCACGTCCGGGTCGCACCTTACCACTATCACATGGGAACAGGTGAGGAAGTGGGAAAGGTGCCCTTCCGCATAGTATGTCTCCGGGGACTCCGAGAACTCGATCATCGCGGCATCCAGGTCTTCCGTCTCGACGTTGTAAGTCCCCATATCCCCATCGTACTCGCCGAGAAGCCCGTTCTCCCTTATGAAATCACTCAGGAATATCACGTTCTCATTACGATGTGCCAGCTCCTTGCCGAGCTCCGTCTTTCCAGTTCCGGGCGTTCCGGTAATTGCTATTATCATATCATGCCTTCGGAAGGTAGTTCTTAGCTCTCTCGAGCGCCTGCTCCCACGTGGGGATGTTCGACATGGCTCCTTTCTTCTCCACGGTGAACGAGGCTACGGACGAGCCCATGACCAGGGAGTCCCTTACGCTCATGCCGTGGTACAGCCCGGCGTAGAATCCCGCTCTGTAGGAATCGCCCGCACCTGTGGCGTCGGCCTCCTTGCCGCCTTTCACAAGAGGCACGTTGAACTCTTCGCCGTAGCGGTAGGCGGTGCTGCCCTCCCTCCCTTTGGTGCAGACCGTCAGCTCCTTCCCGGTGTCGGCTATGGAATCGATTCCCATGTGCCTGATCACCGAGTCCGCCTCGTACCTGTTGCAGAAGAGATAGTCCGCATAGTTCATGGCCTCTGGAAGGTTGACCGAATTCCAAAGGCGGTGGACCTCTTGCGCCGGGTCGATGGCTATCTTCATCCCGAGGTTGTGAATGGCCTTCATTATCGAGATGTAGTACTGCGGCTCGCCGGTGCAGAAATGGACGTATTCCGACTGGGACGCCATCTTGGTCATCCTGATGCCGATCTGGGTGGCATAGCCCTGGGGGCCCTGGAAGAACAGCACCTTCTGGTCAAGGTTGGAGTCGTTGACCACTATGGCCGTGGACGTCTCCCATCCGTCCACGGTGATGAACTCGTCCATCATGACCCCCGATTCCCCGATGAATTTACGGTACTCGGCCGGCAGGTCCCTGCCGACCAGTGCGCACAGCGCCGTGGGCACGCCCAGCTTCGCCGCCGTTACGGCTATGTTCGTCCCGGTGCCGCCCAGGAACGTCTTCTTGGACGTTATGTCGACGGTGGTGTTCAGCTTAGGGAAGTCCTCCACCGTCATTATGCTGTCCACCGTGACGTGGCCGTAGACGGTGAGGAACGGTTTCATTGCGTGCCTGCCTCCCATCCGCCCAGATACGATATCTGGTCGTCGGTGAGCTTGTCTATCTTCACTCCCATGGATTTTAGCTTCGTCTCCGCGATGATCCTGTCGATCTTATAGGGCACGGAGTACACGCGGCCGTCCATCATCCCATGGTTCTCGACCAGGTGCTCGATGCTGAGCGCCTGCACGGCGAAGCTCATGTCCATGATCTCCGCGGGGTGGCCCTGTCCGGCGGCCAGGTTCATGAGCCTTCCTTCGGATATGAGGTACAGGCGGCGGCCGTCCGCCATTACGTACTCTTCGATGTGCTCCCTGACCCTCTCCTTGGAGACCGCCATCTTTTCCAGGTCTTCCTTGTTGATCTCGTTGTCGAAATGACCCACGTTGCCCATGACGCAGCCGTCCTTCATGTTCTTGAAATCCTTCTCGCTCAGGATCCCGTTGCATCCGGTGACCGTCATGATTATGTCGGCTGTCTTTACGGCGTCGGCCATCCTCTTCACCTCGAAGCCGTCCATCTTGGCCTCGATGGCCTTTATCGGGTCCACCTCGGTGACGGTCACCAGCGCGCCCATGCCCTTGGCCCTCATCGCCACGCCTTTGCCGCACCATCCGTAGCCGGCGACCACGAGGTTCTTGCCTGCGACTATCAGGTTGGTGGCGACCATCCATCCCTCGAAGGCCGACTGTCCGGTACCGTAGCGGTTGTCGAAGAGGAACTTCATCTTCGCATCGTTCACTGCGATGACGGGAAACTCCAGTTTCCCCTCCTTCTCCATCGCCCTGACGCGAAGTACACCCGTGGTCGTCTCCTCGTTGGCCCCCTTCACGTTCCTGAGCACGTCCCTGCGGGTCGTGTGCAGCATCGCTATCAGGTCGGCGCCGTCGTCTATGACGTAGTCGGGGCCCATGTTGAGCACGCTGTTCAGGTTGGTGCAGTATTCATTGTACGTCTCCCCTTTCCTCGCATACACGTTCAGGCCGTACTCCTCCTTAAGTGCCAGCGCCACAGAGTTATCCGTCGAAAGAGGGTTGCAGCTCGCCAGCCTTATGTCCGCCCCGGCCTCCGCCAGCGAAATAGCCAGTATGCCTGTTTTCGCTTCCGTGTGGAGGGCCATCCCGATCTTCTGTCCCTTCAGAGGCTGCTCGTCGGCGAAGCGCTTCCTCAGCACTTTCATCACCGGCATATGGTTTTCTGCCCAGTTTAGTTTCAGTATTCCTTGCTTAAGTTCGTCCATCTCACTCGCCTTCCTTGAATTCTTCCATCAGCGCACCGCATATTGAAAGTACCGTTTCCCTGCGTACCGCGCCGTTATCGTAATCTCTTATTATTTCTGCGGTCTGGCTCTTTTTACCTTTGAGCTCCTTCGCAAAACCTTTTATGTTTTCCAGGGCCCTGTTCATCTCGTCGGATATGGAGACCGTTGCCTTCTTTGACGTCCTCGAAAGCGGGTTCAGGTCTATGGATATGACCGTCTTCCCCATGGCCGCCAGGGCCTCGGCCCTGTCACCGTCCTCGATAGGTACCAGTATGACGTCGCAGTCGAATATCCCTTCCTTGGTGCACAGGGCGCGGTCTGACGTGAGGCCGGGGATCCTTGCGTCGGGACGGCGTCCCAGGACCCCCTCGGCGCCTTCCGACTCCATGTATCCGATGATGAGTTCCATCCTATCCTCGGTCCTGTGGAAGATATTGACCTCTATCTTTGCGTCGACCTCTTCGGCCAGGGCGATCAGCTCCTTCGCTCCCAGGGCCGCCGCGTTACCGTTGACGCACACTACGGGATTCGAAGCGCTCAGCAGAAACGCTGCTGCGGCCTTCTCGGCCTTGAGTGCTGGCACTATGGATTTTTCCCCCATGAGATAATCGAATGCCTCTCCTCTTCCGTGGGATATCAGGCCTGTGGGATTGACGATGCCGCGGGCGACCATGTCAGCCAGCCTCTCGCGGGTCACGAGGGACCTGTATCTGGGATGGTCCTTGGGTACGGTCATGGACGAACAACTGCAATCATTGATTTAATGACTATCGTTAAGTATTTTCTGCGAATAACCGGAGTTCATGCCTGATGTGCGCATCATTCTCGTGGGACCGAAGTTCGAGGGAAACGTAGGTGCAATAGCCAGATTGATGGCAAACTTCGATTTTGACGACCTCTGCATGGTAAACCCGTGCGAGATCGGCGACGACGCTTTCAGACGCGCGAAGCACGGCTCCCATATCCTTGAGAACTCCAAAACGTTCGGTTCGCTGGAGGAGGCGCTGGACGGCTGCTTCCTGGTGGCCGGCACAAGCGGCACGATAACAAGGGGACCCACCAACTACGCCCGCATTCCCATGCCTCCGGAAAAATTCGCAGAGAGCGTGAAGGACTACGGGGAGAAGATCGCCCTGGTGCTGGGAAGAGAGGACATAGGCCTTTACCAGGAGGAGCTGGACCGCTGCGACGTGTTCGTGAACATACCTTCCAGCGAGACGTATCCGACCCTGAACCTGTCCCATGCGGCCGGCATAATAATGTACGAGCTCTTCGGGACGTGCCATACCACGCCCAGCCCGGAGCCCGCGGACATGCGCGAGAAGGAGCTGATGTTCGGATTCTTCGAGGATCTGCTGGACGCGATCGATTATCCGGAGGTTAGGAGGGAGCGCACGGCCCTGATGTTCAGGAAGATGATGGGGCGCTCCATACCGACCAAATACGAATACAACACGATAATGGGAGTTTTCGGCGACGCGGCCAAAGGTCTCAAGGGCGGAAAGGAACCGGAATGAACACCATCGTCCCCGGGCGTCCGCTCTCCGCTATCTCGGGTATGATGCCCGTCATGGAACATACTTCGTCGTTGACCTCTTTCCTCATGCGGTAAGTCGCGGCGTCGGCGTGTATGACCGCCTTTCCGTATGCCGGGTCGGATTTCCACAGGGGGTCCGTCATCGCCTCCGGTACCTTCTCCTCCGGCGCTCCGTCGCGTACCTGCGCGACGGTGTATGCCTTCTCGGTGAAGATGCTGAAGAACGGTCCCTCCATGATCTCCGCGATACGGCATATCGCCTCTCCCGCGATCCTGTCCGCAACGGCTATCACCTCGTCGAAAGAAGACGAGGGGCTTCCAGACGCCACCAGGTCCAAGTCTATCTGGACGACCCTGTCGGCATGGCCCATCATCTCCGCGAGGGACTCGTACGCCTTTCTCCCCCGTCCCTCGAACTCCATCGGCGCGCATATGACAGACACCGTGCGTGCACCCGCCGCGCGGGAACGTTCCGCCAGCAACGGCGCCATCCCCGCACCGGTGCCGCCCCCGAGGCCGGCCGCTATGATCACGTTCCCGTATCCGGAGACCATCTTGTCTATCCTGTCGGAATAATCCTCGGCCAGGGCGCGGCCCACCGAGCTGTCCCCCTTGCACCCCCTGATGTCGTCGGGCACCATCGTTATGTCGCTCTGGGAATCGGTGTTGATGAACGCTATGTCGACGTTGTCTGCAGCGATACCTCGGACCATCTTGCTCCCGGCACCGCCGCATCCTACCGCGAGGGTCTTCAATCCCTGTCCTCCGGGCGCATCTTGGACCTGATGTACTCGGTGACGGCGTTCCGCACCGCATCGTCCATGGAGACCGCGTCGCCCTCCTTCACCAGGCTCTCCAGCTCCGTGGCCCTCTTCTTGGGGATCTCCACCAGGATCTTCGATATGTTGTCGGGCGCGAACCTGAGGGCGACGAACTCGTCGACGGCCTCGCGCAAGATGTCGGAAAGGTTCTGATACTCGCCGCTGTCGATAAGCGTCCTCAGAACGGCAAGTTTGTCTGAACTGAGCCTCACGGTCACTCTCTCTGTGGATTCCATCGGAACGTCAGACTCCATGTGTGAAAATAAAGAAATTAGATGTAAAAGGTTTGTGTTGTCAGTCCTCCGTGCCCGTATTCATCCGAAAAGGGCGCTGAGACCGGCTGCAGCCTCTTCCTCGCTGACTGCTTCCTCTTCCTCTTCTTCCTTCTCCTTTGCAGGTTCGTTGGAAGCGGCGGCGGGGGCGGCGGCGGCCGCGGGTGCGGCTGCTGCTACGGAGGCGTTAGCAATTGCCTCCTTTATATCGACCCCATCGAGAGAAGCGATCAGAGCTTTGATCTTGGCTGCATTCGCTTCGACACCTGCGGCTTTGAGAATACCGGAGACCGCGTCCTCGGTAATGTCTTTGCCTGCAGAGTAGAGCACCATTGCGCTGTAGATATACTCCATATTTTTCATCTCCTTAATTTAGCCGAACAAGCTGAACATTCCGGAAGCCGCGTTATCCTCGGCCTCCTGTTCGCTGATCTCTTCGCTGTTCTCGTCCCCTTTCTCATCGGCTTTGCTGGGCTCTGCTGTTGCAGTCGGTACCGCTGCGGCGGCGGCATTCAACCTTGCGGTGATGCGTTCGTCCTGGTATCCTGCTGCCGAGGCTATGGCAAGCATCTGCCTGTCTGCCCTGGCCATGAGCGCTCCGATGCTGTCTTTGGTTGGGATTGCGGCTTCTACCGAGAGGGCCATCGCCTCCCTGTACGCCTTCGCGACAAGCGCTCCGATCGTCTGGTCTGTGACGTAGGCGATGTCGATCGCAAGTGCGCGTGCGTTGTAGATTGCCGCGGCGAACATTCCGTTATAGTGACCATCGGGTATAGCCAGTACGTCCCTGTGGTATACGGTTCCGTCCTCGTAGGCGGCCCTGAGGTCCATTCCCACGATCATCGGAAGTATTCCAAGCTTGGGTAGCATGGCCGCGACCGGTCCGGGGATCGGCTCCCCTTGTTTGACCAAGGTCGTATCCTTTTTGATCACTATTTTTCCCGCGTCGATGGATGCGGGAAGGCCTATCTTCTGAAGTTCTCCGATGATCGGACCGGGGCCGAACGGAGTGGGCCCTTTCGGGACCACTATGTCGATCGGTGCATCCTGACCCGCTTTCGCGGGGGCTGCGGTCATGGTCGCATCAAGCTGTTTGAAGAGCTTGAAGGGGTCCTTGTCGGTGGCTATAAGAGCGCACTGACCGTGGACCGCGTCCAAGAGTCCCTCCAGCCCGGGCTTCTTCTTCGCCGCCTCTTGGATGGCCAGGAACATAAGCTTGTTCTTGGTCATCTTGAGGTAAGCGTGACCCCTGAGCTGGGCCCTCATGCCCTGGATCTGCTGCCCGGCGATACCGTGCACGTCGACAACCGCGACGACAGGGTACCTGAGCATTCCTTCCACGAGCTTGTTCACCAGATCCTTCTTCCATGCTGCGACGTGTGCCATCTTAGACCTCCTCACATCACCTTCTCCGACGGTCCCATTGAGGTCTTTACGTAGGCGGACGCGATGTTGTGCCTGCCTTTCTCAAGGCGGCCCTCGACACGTCCCAGGATGACGTCGATGTTATCGGCGATGTCCTGAGCCTTCATATCGACCGTTCCGACGGGCACGTGGAAGGTCTTTCTGTCTTTCGTTCTGATGGTCGCAGTCCTGCGGAGCTGGTCGACCATCGCGGTCGGGTCTGCACCCGGCGCGATGGGCTTCGGCATCTTTCCGCGCGGGCCGAGAACGGTACCCAACCTCTTACCGACGACCGCCATCAACGGCGCTTCGGCGATAAAGTAGTCGATACTGTTCGCGACCTTCTTGGCCTGCTTCTTGTCGTCTGCGAGGGCTCCGAGTTCGTCGGGGCTGATCACAAGATCGGCAACGTCTTTGGCTTTCAAGGCTAGTTCGCCGCCACCAATAACACAGATCTTGAGAATCCTCCCGCGGCCAGCCGGAAGGACTATGTCCTCCTGGATACGGTTCTTCGGGATAGAAAGGTCAACATCTCTGAGATTGATGGCCAACTCAACCGTCTCGACAAAATTGCGCTTCTTTGCACTCTCGAGTGCCTTCTGCACAGCTGTTACGGTTGGTTTTTCTGCCAATACAATTCCTCCTCGTAGTAATAGCGGGCTGGTACCCTCCTACAAGCAGTTTGGCTAATCTATGACCTGTATATAAGTTTTCTTGATGTCAGCGCAGCTCGTCGCCCAAACTGTCCCTGATATGCTTGGGATTTATGGCCTCCATGAAGAAGCTTACGTCCGACCTCTGGAGCTCCCGCAGGACGACCAGGGACAGAAGGTAAACGCCCAGCCCCAGCATGGACACCCCTGCGACCTCCAGCAGTCCGGATGTTTCGAACAGACGGTCGATCAGGACCAGCAGGGCCGCCGTGACGGCGAGGGCGAGGAGATGCTTCCAGATGTTCTTATAAGGCCTGATGCCGGTGGCGCGCCTGACGTAGTACAGGAGGACCGTCGTCAGAACCACGTATCCTGTGCTCAGGGAGATCGCGGCGCCTATTCCTAAGAGCCCGTCCCAGGGCAGTATCCCGGTGTTCGGGATGAGGAGAACGAACATTATTGAGACCACCGCGGCATAAACTATCGTGGCCTTGGTGTACAGTGCGGCCCTGTTTGACGCATAGAGCACCTGGGTCAGCGTGCCCGACAGGACCCTGAGGGTCATGGTGACGGAAAGTATGGACAGCATTATTCCCGCCTTGGAGTACCCCGCACCGAAAAGGACGCCTCCGATCTCCTCCCCGAATACCATCATCACCACCATGACCGGGAAGAGGAACATCATAAGGTACTTCTGGGACATCCATATAAGGCCCTCCATCTTCGACGGCGTCCTGACCGTTTCGGGCTTGGAGAGCTGCGGAAGGATCACGTTATTCAGGGATCCCCCCAGCGATATGAAGACGTAGGCCACCCCCATGGCCGCGGTGTAATAGCCCACCTCGAGGGTGCTTCCCGACAGACCGATGATGACCTTGTCCACAAAGTCGAGCACGGTGAGGAACAGCGAGGAGATTATCAGCGGCGCGGCGAAACTGAGGTATTCGCGGAACATCGTGGGACGCACGAGCCGTACCTTCAGGTTCCTGGTGAGCAGAAGCGCCGTTGACGCTGAGGCGATTATCCCGATCACATAGGCGGAGCTCAGCACCGTGGCCGAGACCTGCATGAGTGCCAGACTTATCAGTATCACAGACCTGGTTATCGCGTCCACCATGCTGACGATCGAGCTTTTACCGCTTTCAAGACGCCCGTCGAACGTCGCCGTGAGCGCGCCCTGTATGTCCCAGATCGCATAATATGCAATGAAAATAAGCACGAGGGCGGCCAGTCCGCTTTCTATGGTGCCGTTGTACACCCCCATGGCGAGGGACGCGATCGTCAGCAGGACCATCAGCGACGTCAGCGAGACACGGATAACCAGATATGTCGAGAAGCACTTGTCCTGGTTCCTGCCCGAAGCTATGAAACGTATGTGCGCCGTCTCGAAACCGAGCCCGACCACCGCGTTGAACATCGCCACAAAGGCCCAGCCCCACATCATGGACCCATACTCCAGGCCCACGTAGCGGGTCATGACCATCAGCGAAAGGAAGGATGCGACGGCGGAGACGATGTTGGAAACGACCTTCATCATGTATTTGTGTACAAGCATGGCTCCGCCTTCGCCGAGATATATAAGAAGGGGGCGGGGCCCCCTTTAATTGTTTTCAGAACTTGTCGTCGTAAAGGCCGGCCTTGACGTCCTTCTGGAACGTCTTCCCGTCCTTCCCGTCGATGGTCACTCCGACGGAGATGCAGTTCCCTGCGACCTCCATCACGCGGGCCTTCTGGTCCGCGCCGAGTAGGTCGTCGTGCTTCATGTCGGAAATCTTCTTCGCCTGGTCGAGGGTGAGGTTGCCCACCTTCTCGGTCCTGGCGTTGTGTGCACCGCTTGCGACGCCCAGCTCAGATTTTATGAGCGCGGACATCGGAGGCGTTCCGACCTTTATGTCGAACGACTTGTCGTCGTTGATCAGTATCTTCACCGGGACTTTCATTCCCGAGAAGGCTTTCGTTTTCTCGTTTATTTTCGCGATAACCTGGCCGATGTTGACCCCTTTCGGTCCCAGTGCGGGGCCGAGAGGAGGTCCTGCGGAGGCCCTGCCCCCGTCAACCAATGCCTCAACAGTATCTACCATTGTTCATCTCTCCTTGTCTATGACTCTAACGCTGTCGCCTTTCACCGTCACGGGGATCGGGACCATGGCCTCGATCAGCTCGACGGTGATCTCTTCTTTACCTTCATCTATGTGCTGAACCCTTGCCTTCTCGCCCTTGAACGGTCCGTTAACCAGTTCGACGATGTCGCCTTCGGTGATGCCGACGACAGCCGACACGGGCGTGAGGTAGTGGTTAATCTCATCCAAAGATGTCTCTCCTGGAATGAACGAGTACGCCTTCCTGATGTCCCTGATCTTCTCGCGGAGACGGTCGGTGTTCATGCCTTCCACGAACACGTATCCCCTGAGGCCCGCCGGGCTCAGTATTGCGTATATGTCCTTCTCTCCCAGGTTCGCCTTGGCCGCCAGACTGTCGGCGGCCGACCTCTCCTGGTCCATCTGTGTCTTGAGTATCATAACCGACTGTATGGCGGAAGCGTTGAACTCCATCGAGTCCCTCGCCCCTCCGCATTCGGCTTTGACTGTGATCGCGACCTCGTCGCCGTACCTGGCACCCTTGGGGCATTCAGCATGGAGGACGAGCTCCTTGTCCCTCTTGCCGGGTACCTCTACTGCCACGTCGTTCTTGCTGCGGTAGCTGCTCCAGAGCTCCGCGCCAGTGGCGTCTGTGACAGTGAGTGTCCAGTCGGGCGCCGTCTCGGCGTCCGGGCCCGCGACTTCGAAAAAGGTTAGCTTGGCCTCCGCCGCGTCGCCGGACAGCGAAAACTTCCAGCTTACGGTCTCGCCTGCACGGGCCTTCTTGACATCGCTAACACCGGAAAGGCATGGACCTGAGTACTGATCTGACATTGTTATTCTCCTAATTTTCAGAAGTATGACGGAAGGTACGTCATGAGCCACATTATGGCGAAACCGACGGCTCCCAGAATGATTATGCCCAGAGCTGTTATCCACACCGTCTTCTTGTATTCGTCCCTGGTGGGGGTGCGGGCCATCTTCATTATCCTGGAGTATCTGCCGAAACCCAGCCCGGACTGCCTGGTCTCCTGTCCTTCGTCCGACGGGGGAGTGTTGTCAGCCATGTTCGTTCCTTCTTCCGCCCTCTGCGGGCGGCGCATACTTTGCTCGCTACCGCTGAAGATAACGACCGAAGATAAGCCTTAAAGATAGGTTGTTACTATAAACGTTTCGGTTGCTTTTCTTTTATCCGCAACGCAGAGGGATAACAGATGTGTATCCGACACGCCTTTATAGTGGTTCTATGTTCGGGTTTCATCCAGAGGTATTGACCCATGGAAGAAGAACTGTGTAACGTGGTGTTCGTCAAGGAGAACAACGATTTCGTCGCCAGGATTCAGAGCGATCTCGGCGGGCTCAGGGAATACAAAGCTCCCAGCTTTGAAGAGGTCCTCGAGCAGGTCGTCATCGATCTCCAGGAAGAGTTCGAATCCTTCTGATATCAGAGGTGTGATTATGGCTAGCAAGATAAAAAACATAACAGACGTGCTGGATTTCTTGGCCGGCGATGACTCGATTCCCAAGAACATCAGGAGGGGCGCTTCGGATGCGAAGGCCAGGCTCCTGGACGAAAAGGACGCCATGGACGTCCGCGCGACGAGCGCGATGATGATCCTCGACGAACTGGCAAACGACAACAACACCCCGCTTCACGCAAGGACCCTCATCTGGAAGGCCACTAGCGAACTCGAGGGGCTGGCGGCCGGCTCGAGATAAACACATTACTTTCTTCTGTAACGAGAAGCTATCCCGAGGAAATTACTGAACATTTCAGGCCCGTACTGGGTGTTCTCCACCTCGGGATGGAACTGGACGCCGAATATCGGACGGTCCCTGCATCTCACGGCTTCGACCCTGCAACGCGCGGACGACGCGGTGACGTCGAAGCCTTCAGGAACGGTCTTCACTTCGTCGTTGTGGGATGCCCACACCTCGATCGTGGGGGGCATGCCCCGGAAAATATCGTCATGGGACTCGATGGTCAGCTCGACCGCCCCGTATTCGGGGTCGTCTCCGGGCCCCAGGGTACCTCCGAAATGCTCGGACAGGAACTGCATTCCCGCACATATCCCGAATATCGGGACGTCCATCTCGAGATAGTCCGAATTCCGTCCCATCCTCTCCGCGTCGCTGGCGACGCTGGGGGCTCCGCCCGACAGAACCAGCGCGTCCGCGTCGGCGATGTCTTCCGGAGGAGTGTCGTTCCTGACTATCCTTGCGTCCGCCATGTCCCTGAGGACACGCCATTCCCGGTGGGTCCACTGCCCTCCGTTGTCTATGATATAGACCTTCACGTACGCCCATCCGCAGATAACGTATAAAAATCCGCACCCGCGCGGAATCGGGAACGGCCGTCCGGCGCCTGTCGACGGCCCGGCCGCTCCCTTTTGAAGTTTCGCCCGTTCACTCCCATTCGATGGTCGCCGGAGGCTTGTCTGTGATGTCGTACACCACGCGGTTCACCTCGTCCTTCATCCTGCTGGTTATGCGCTGGGAGATCGAGTTGAGGACCGAGAGGGGTATGTCGCTGTGGGCGGCCGTCATGCCGTCGATCGACTCCACCGCACGGACTGCGATCGTCCTGCCGTAAGCGCGCCTGTCCCCCTGAACGCCCACCGACCTGGCGGGAAGGAGCACGGCGAAGTACTGCCACGGAAGCTTCATCTTTTCGGCCTCCGCGGCCTTCCTTATCTCGTCCTCCACTATGAAGCAGGCCTCGCGGACGACGGCGATGTTCTCCGGCGTGACCTCGGCGAGGCATCTGACCGCGAGTCCGGGGCCGGGGAAGGGCTGCCTCTCGGAGGACTTGATGCCCAGCTTTCTCGCGACCTGCCTGACCTCGTCCTTGTAGAGGTCCCTGAGGGGCTCAACCAGAGTCATGTCCATGTCCTTCGGGAGACCTCCCACGTTGTGGTGGGACTTGATCGTGTCCCTGACGCCGTCGCCCGACTCTATCCAGTCCGGGGCGATCGTCCCCTGTACCAGGTACTTGGCGCCGAACTCCTTCGCCTCCCTCTCGAAGATGCGGATGAACTTCTCGCCGATGACCTTTCTCTTATGCTCGGGTTCGGTTACCCCTTTCAGGGCCTCGAAGTACTCCTTCGAAGCGTCCACGGCCTTGAAGTTGATCCCCGTGTCGCGGAACATGGCCTCCACCTCTTCGACCTCGCCTTTGCGCATAAGTCCGGTGTCCACGAACACGGCGAGCAAACGGTCGCCGACGGCCCTCCCGGCTATCACTGCCGATACCGAGCTGTCGACTCCTCCCGAGCACGCTATGATCGCTTTCCCTTTGGTCTTCTCTTTGACCGAGGCTACGGCCTCTTCAATGAACTTATCGGCATCAAACACCTGCAACTACCTCCTTTGAATCCTCGACTACCTTCTCGGCCTGCCGTTCCCTGTACTCCAGGAGCGCGGCGGCAAGCCTCTCGTCGGAAACCGCCAGTATCTCTGCGGCCAGTATCGCCGCGTTGTCGCCGCGGTCGAGCCCCACCGCCGCCACGGGCACCCCGGCGGGCATCTGCACTATCGAGAGGACGGAATCCATGTTGAGCTTGCCGCTCACCGGCACGCCGATGACCGGCTTCGTCGTGAAGGACGCTATGACGCCGGGCAGCGCGGCGGACAGCCCTGCTATCGCTATGAACACGCTGGCATCCGACCCCTCCACCAATTCCTCGACCCTCTTGGGGGTCCTGTGCGCCGAAGCCACGCTTATTTCGAAAGTGACGGAAAACTCTCTGAGAATGCTGATCGCCCTGTCTGCCACCGGGAGATCGCTTTTGCTCCCGAGGATGATGGATACTTTAGGCATGACCACGGTCACATGATAAAAGAATAAAAACCCACCGAGAAGGCGGGTAAAAGATTTGAGATTCCCGGAATACCGGGGATCAGCTCTTGAGAACTGCAACAAGGAATATGCCGACAGCGACCAAAGCTCCGATCAATACCGCGATCAGAGAGATGAGCGTGTTGTACATAACGTCCCAGGCCGCCACGTCGCTGAAGAGCGCGATGTCGCTGTATCCGACAAGGTACGCCCACAGTACGAGGACGACCGCTCCGACCGCGAGCATTATTGCGCCGTAGGTCCTGCTTTTACCGCTGCCGAAGTAGGCTGAGAAGATTCCTGCGATGAGCAGTACTATCGAAAATACGAACATCACTATCGTCAGGAAAGACATTAAGTCCCAAGTCATTTGTTACCTCCATTGATTACTAGATTCGCCAGTGGCGTATCAATTGGGCACGCATACACCCTATTTGTTATTAAACTTTTCACGTAACGTCAGCAGAATGCACGATGCCAAATGACGGGGTCGAACTCCTTTTCGGACGTCTTTTAGCATGGATGAATCATCCGTCCGTGTGTTCTTTTTAGATACTATGAGTTTGAGCGGAAATATGCGCAAACTCTTAAAGATAATAAAGAAAACCCAAATGTTTAAATAGAGAACTGATATAGAGTGTGATACTTGACAACCGACTGCCAAGACGGGAAGATTACACATGGATTTTTTGGGGACTGTTGCAGAAATCACTTCTGACGGCAGAGCGGTGGTTTCGGCCTCCGCGTCTCCGGAAACGGGAGATTCGGTTTTCGACTCCCGCAGACGCAGGATCGGTAAGGTGGTTCGTATGTTCGGACCGGTGGACGGACCTTATGTGTCCGTCGAGCTCGAGGGCGTGGAACCTTCGGAGCTGGCAGGTGCGGACCTATACACCCAAGGGGTGAAACAAAATGGCAAAGTCAAAAGAAGGCACTGAAGAGATAGAGGTCTGTCCGGAATGCGGCAGCCATCACCTTGTGAGGGATTACGAGCGCGGTGAGCTGATATGCGAGGACTGCGGACTGGTCCTTGACGACCAGTTCATCGACCAGGGACCTGAGTGGAGGGCCTTCGACGTCGAGCAGGGCGAGAAGAGAGCACGTACCGGCGCCCCGATGACTTACACTATACACGACAAGGGCCTCTCGACCGAGATCTCCTGGAAGAACAAGGACAGCTACGGCAAGAGCATACCCACCAGGAACCGCGCCCAGCTCTACAGGCTCAGGAAGTGGCAGAGGAGGATACGCGTATCCAACGCCACCGAGAGGAACCTTGCGTTCGCGCTGTCGGAACTGGACAGGATGGCCTCCGCCATGGGGCTTCCGCGCAACGTCAGAGAGACCGCGGCGATGATCTACAGGAAGGCCGTCAACAAGAACCTCATCAGGGGCCGCTCCATCGAAGGAGTGGTCGCGGCATCGCTGTACGCGGCGTGCAGGCAGTGCGGCGTCCCGAGGACCCTCGACGAGGTGGCCGGAGCGAGCCGCGTCGGAAGGAAGGAGATCGGACGCACCTACCGTTTCATGACCCGCGAGCTCAAGCTGAAGCTCATGCCCACCAAGCCCCAGGACTACGTGCAGAGGTTCTGCTCGGAGCTCAAGCTCAGCGGAGAGGTGCAGAGCAAGGCCGCAGAGATACTAAAGGACGCCTCCGAGAAGGAGCTCACGTCCGGACGCGGACCCACGGGGGTCGCGGCCGCGGCCATATACATCTCTTCGATCCTGTGCAACGAACGCAGGACCCAGCGCGAGGTCGCAGACGTCGCCGGCGTGACCGAGGTCACGATCAGGAACAGGTACAAGGAGCTGACGGAAAAACTCGGGATAGTCATCCAGCTCTGAGGGCGTTTAATGAACGGCACCTCAGGCAACGACTACTCCATGATGGGGTATTCGACCAACAACATAGGGGACGACATACAGAGCGTCGCGGCATCCAGGTTCCTCCCGAAGGTGGACAGGTTCGTCAACCGGGAGAGCATGTGGCGGTACGACGGCCCTAAGACCAAGATGATAATGAACGCGTCTACATGGACACGTCGAAGCATTTCCCTCCCTCGGTGGGCATAGACCCTCTGCTGGTATCGATGCACGTCACTCCGGTATGGCGCGAGGGGTTCATGAGGCGGGGGAAGGAATATCTCCTGGAGCATGGACCAGTGGGATGCAGGGACCACAGCACCTTGAAGTACATGCAGGACAACGACGTGCCGGCATACTTCTCCGGCTGTCTGACCCTTACGCTGCTCCCCAACCCGGCGATCGAGAGGCAGGACTACATCCTGGCCGTTGACCTCCCCAAGAAGACCGTGGCGGCCATGAGGGAAATAACCGACCGGCCGATATTCGAGCTGTCCCACGAATTCTGGGAATCTTACGACATGGATGTGAGGAACCATTTCGCCAAGTCGTTCCTGTACCTCTACGGCTCCGCCCACTGCGTTGTCACGAGGAGGATGCACGCCGCCCTGCCTTCGCTCTCCATGGGGACGCCGGTGGCGCTCCTCGACCTGGACCTTGAAAGTTTCCCCGGAAGGTTCAACGGACTGAAGGAGCTCGTCCACTGCATGACGCAGGAGAAGTTCTTGGAAGGCGGATACGACATAGATTCCCCACCCGAGAACCCCGACAGGCACCTGGAGATCAGAAAGGCGTTGGAGAAGACCTGTATCGACTTCACAGGCCACGACAACGGGAGCGTCATCGAGCCCGTGAGCCTGCCCGAGGTCCTGGGCCTGGTCGGATGCACCGAGAAGGACCGTATCAAGCAGTTCCATTCGATATGGAAACTCGAGACTGCAAGGCTCGTCTACTCGCGGTTCTTCAAGAAGAGAAGGCCGGAAGACATCGAATGATTCAGGGTCTGAACCATTTGAATTCCAGGTACTCCGTCCCGTCGCTTATACGGCAGAAGAGAATGTCTTTCTTGACGCCTCCCGACAGCCTCACGGTCCTGGATATCTCCGGCCACATCGCGGTGTCCGACGCCGGGACGGCGTGGACGAGGTAACGGGCGTGGCATTCGTCCGGCGACCCCTCGTAAACTCTGAAATGCGTGCCGTACTTGAAGCCGGTCTTTACGACGAGCCCGCGGGACCTCAGGTCGTAGTAAGCTGAAATCCGCAGATCGAAATCGCTCTGGGTCTCCGCACCGAACCTCTTGAGGTCCCCGTGGCCGACGGACTTCCCGTCGTTACCGATGACTTTCAGCATTCCTTTTTCGGAGAGGAAGCAACTCTCTATCAGCGATAGCTGAAGCGCACCGCCGATGTCCTTTCCGAAGAAACCCGCCTCTTTCAGCCTCCCATAGTCCTCGGGGTCGAAGACGAACACCCGGTCGCTGATGAGCACCCCCTCGACGATCTTCCCCGACCGGCAGGCGGGGACGGACCCCCTGGGGTCCCTCATGGACATCTTGTAGTAGGTCACGTCGCCTTCTTCGTCCGCCACCCCGTAGAGGAGCTCGCGGCCCCTGCCTTCCGTGTGGGTGATCTCGGCGGAAAAGTCGCTGATATCCAGAACCGTGCGCTCGGAGACCGCTCTGACCATGTACTCCGGGCGGGAGTTGCTCATCGTCTTTCCGCGGGGGAACACCGACAGGTCGAAACCGCCGGTCTCTGTCTTGACCACGAAGCCCCGGGACCTCATGTCCCTGTAGACAAGGTACTTGACGTCGAATCCCTCGTTCTGCCTCGAGGCCTGGGCGAACAGCTCGTCGAACCCCACCCTTCTGCCTTCGCTCTCCACGAGGAGACGGTTGCTCTCCGCCAGGTAGACCGCCTCGGTGAGGTCGAGCTCCAGGCCGCCGCCGCTCAGGGGATAGCCGTAGTTGCCTTTGCTGTAAAGCTGGCTGCCCTCCCTCTGGTCGGAGACTATTACAGAGTCCCCCTTCAGTTCGCCCGGCATATCGGTTTGTACCGAGCGGGCGTATTTATTGATATCTGAAAAATAAGGAAAATGTTTTTTGAAAGGTTTAGTTGGCCGACGACCTCATGCTGCCGTCCAGGTACTCCGAGTACCCCTTCAGGTCCAGCAGGCCGTGGCCCGAGAGGCAGAACACTATGGTCTTCTCCTCCCCGGTCTTGCGGCATCTGACCGCCTCGTCGATGGCCGCCTTGATCGCATGCGTGGACTCCGGCGCAGGAACAATGCCCTCGGTCTTTACGAACATCGCCCCTGCCTCGAAGGTCTCGAGCTGGTCGTAGGCGACCGCCCTCGCGATGCCCTGGTTCACCGCGGCCGATACGAGGGGGGACATGCCGTGGTACCTCAGGCCGCCCGCGTGCACGGACGACGGCACGTAATCGTGCCCCATGGTGTACATCATCAGCAGAGGCGTGTACCCGCCGGTGTCCCCCAGGTCATACCTGAAATCCCCCTCCGTCATGCTGGGTGCGGCCTTGGACTCGGCGGCTACGAACTCGCATTCCGTGCGGCCTTTGATCTTCTCGCCCATCATGGGGAAGCAGAACCCTCCGAAGTTCGAACCTCCGCCGGCACATGCTATCATCATGTCCGGCTCTATCTCCGCTTTCTTCATCTGCTCCATGGCCTCGAGCCCTATCACGGTCTGGTGGAGCATGACGTGGTTAAGCACGCTTCCCAGAGAGTAGCATGTGCCGGGGTCCTTCGATGCCACCTCGCAGGCCTCGGTTATCGCCACTCCGAGCGATCCGACGGTCCCCGGGTGCTCCTTGAGATACTTCTTGCCGAACTCCGTGTGCGCCGACGGCGACGGGTAGATCGTTCCCCCGTAGAGTTCGATGAGCGACTTCCTGGTCGGCTTCTGGTCGTAGCTTCCGCGGACCATGAACACCGTGGTCTTGATATCGAAAAGGTTGGACACCGCCGCAAGGGCCGTCCCCCACTGCCCCGCTCCCGTCTCCGTAGTTAGCGTGTGTATACCGGCCTCCGCGTTGTAGTATGCCTGTGCCAGCGCGGTGTTCCCCTTATGGCTTCCGAGGGGGCTCAGGTCCTCTCTCTTGAAGTATATCTTCGCCGGGGTCTTGAGATACTTCTCAAGGCGGTACGCCCTCTGAAGCGGAGAGGGGCGGTTGAGGTACACCAGGTTGTCCCTGACCTCCTCGGGGATGTCGATGTACCGTTCAAGAGACATCTCCTGTTCCAGGATCTCCCTGCAGAAAAGGGAGCCCAGCTCCTCGGGTCCTGCGGGTTTTCCCGTTTTGGGGTTGATCGGCGGTTCCAGCGGTTTCGGCAGGTCTGCGGCCAGGTTATACCATTTTTTCGGAATGTCTTCGACATCGAGAGTTGTTCTTATGTCCTTAGGTAGCGACATAAAAGTATTATCATGTTCAACATATATATCATTATGTACATTGATGAATACTAATGTACATTATTTAAATGATTAACGTGATTTCCAAAACGATCTGGCGGTACAATACGGAAACGACCCTGTGATGGTCCCGGTCAAATGTCCAGAATGTCCCCGACGAGAAAATGCAGGGCGCTGCTCGGGTACTTGTCCAGGCAGTCCCTGTTCCTCTCTTCGCGGGTGCATATCTTCATTCCAGAACGGCGAATCGCTTCAAGGACCATTTTGTCATTGATTTTTTCATTGATTTTCCCGGATTTTTCATACTTGCGACCCATCGCTTCGGTCAAAGCATCTTCAAGTGTTTCCTGGGTGCAGTTTCCGTCGACCCCTCTGAAATGCATTAGCAACCAACATTCAAAGGATGGATTGGATATGTACATCTCGGCCTCGGCTCGCGTGCAAATTTTTTCCGAACTAAATATTTTGTCACGCGGGTTTTGGTCTACATCGTAAACAACCGCGCACCTGTCCCCATTGTTCTTGGAGATGCCGTATTCTACACACTTTTTTACGGATGCCTCTGCGATACTGACGGCATCGTGCCTACTGGATTGAACGGGTATTACCTTAAGTTTTGAATTTCGTCCTATAAACCTTCGAAAATAATTTTTCTCTGACGTGCCCTCGACCATTATCAGAAACTTTTTGCTTATCTCCCTTGTTCCCCTTGACCTGGGACTTATGGTTCTTTGCTTTCCCATCCTATCAAGTCCTCCGGTGAAATGAATGGCAGAGCCTCATACCTCCCTATGGAGTATCCTTTTCGAGCGTCTGTATCCTTTCTCACACCTTTGAAATCAGACAGAGAATAAAGCTCGGAAGAACCGTCAGATGGATTTTTTCTTGTGAAAAATATCTGATCCCTTCTGAACAGTTCTGCGGTGTCCATAAGCATCTGATCGTGAGTACTTACGATTATCTGGGCCCCCTTGGGGTTCTGATTTGACTTGAACTGCGATATGATCCAGTGGGAAATGTCGGAGTGCAGATATAATCCGAACTCGTCTATTATTATCGTCTTGCCGTTCTGCAGCGAGTCAATAATCGGCCCCATTATGCACAGCATCTGCATGGTGCCGTTTGATTCGATACCGATAGGAAAATAGAGGTCTTTCTCGTCAGCATCCGAATCATTAAAATCATGTTTTAGTGCAAGGTCGACCGATGTTACTTTTTTGGCCAAGATTGACTTGACGTAGTCGAGGAGCTGCGAGGGGATATCGTGCTCCAGCTCTGAGATGTCTTTTTTCTCGACATTGCTTATCACATCAGAAATGCCGAAGTCGGCGATCTTCATTGCGCGTATCATGAGTCTTTTTGCATCGGGAGAGTCGTTTATCATCTGTGCGACCCGAGTAAAAAGACCTTTTGCTTCGCCAGCTATGAATATTATGTCCTCGACCATGCCTCTGTGGGCCTTGAGGCATATTTCATTGTTGAACTGTGCGGCCACAGATATATAGGTAGAATTGGGAGCGGTCTTCTCCGAAATCTCTTTCTGGTTCTTCATGACCTTGGTAAACGTGAATTCGGAGCCTTCTCTGTCGAAAACTTTGCTTCTGCGCCCATTAGGATAATGATAAAGCGACTCGGAAACAACTTTGTTGCTGTCGAATGAAAGAGAATAATGATACAGGACCCCGTCGGTAACGAATCTGATCTCCATTTCCACTGGCTCTTTCACTGTCTTGGATGACAGACGAAACGGCTGGTATTGAGTTATTTTCATATTCGGGATGCGAGGCATCCTGACCATATCTATCAAAACACTCACGGCACGGAGGATATACGATTTTCCAGAAGAGTTCGGACCGAATATAGCTGCCGAACAGAGTGCTTCTTCACCGATTGCCGGACAATCGATAAGATTCTCGGGATGCTCGTCCGCAGAGGTCCTCTGAAGGCTTAGCCTCGTCTTGTCACGGAACGGACCGTAATTCTTTACGGAAAAATCGATGAGCATGTATGTATATTACCGTTGTAATATAAAAAATTACATAATTTCACAAATATTGCTTTTAGACAGTCAATTTTTTATCTTTGGATAGACAGATTTAGTATACTTTTCCGGCGTATGATACTCTATCGCATAGTAGTGCATTGCTCCCTACCTGAACAAATAACAATATGTTTATATAGAAGGACAAACTAATAATAGTGTAAGTCCGAGCGGAAAGATTCGGTATTCTCAGCTATTTGAAACGAGATACCGGACGGTAAGGACATCAAGATCAGGAGGTAACAGAAATGGCAATGAAAGACAGGTCCGACAAGGCCATCAAGGTCGCGGAGCTCAAGCCCGGAGAGGCGGGGAGAGGCGTGGTCAGGCTCGACCCGGAGCTCATGACCGTGATGGACATCAGGGTCGGGGACATAGTAGAGGTATCCGGAGACAAGAGGACGGTTGCAAAGGTCCTCAGAGGAGGGCCCGAGGACGCCAACCGCGGAATCGTCAGAATGGACGGCACCACGAGAAGGAACGCCGGGACCTCCATGGACGAGAAGGTCGCGATAAAGAAGGTAACTGCCAAGAACGCCGCGAAGATAACGTTCTCGCCGACGGACCAGCTGAGGCTCCAGGGCGGGGACGAATACCTCAAGCAGGTGTTCGAGGGGCGTGCGTTCTCCAAAGGGGACGTCATCGCCCTGAACGTGATGGGTAACAAGATGGAGCTGGTGGTCACGTCTTTCGCCCCTTCGGGCGAGGCCGCGATAATGACCTCGGCCACGCAGGTCAAGGTCAGCGAGAAGCCGGCGGACGCGACGTCGGGAGACATACCGAAGGTGTCCTATGACGACATCGGCGGACTTGGCGACGCGGTCAACAAGATCAGGGAGATGGTGGAGCTTCCGCTGAAGCACCCCGAACTGTTCAAGAGGCTCGGCATAGAGGCCCCCAAGGGGGTCCTCCTTCACGGTCCTCCCGGAACCGGAAAGACCATGCTCGCCAAGGCCGTCGCCGGAGAGACGAGCAGCAACTTCGTCTACGTCGGAGGGCCCGAGATAATGAGCAAGTTCTACGGCGAGTCCGAGGAGAAGCTCAGGGAGATCTTCAAGGATGCCGAGGAGAACGCGCCCAGCATCATATTCATCGACGAGATAGACAGCATCGCACCCAAGAGGGACGAGGTGACCGGAGAGACCGAGCGCCGCGTCGTGGCACAGATGCTGGCCCTCATGGACGGGCTCAAGGCACGCGGCAAGGTCGTGGTCATAGGGGCCACCAACAGGCCGAACTCCATCGACGAGGCCCTGAGGAGGCCCGGAAGGTTCGACAGGGAGATCGAGATAGGCATACCCGACAGGGACGGAAGGCTGGAGATCCTCCAGATACACACCCGCGGGATGCCGATAGACGACAGCGTCGACCTGGGGCTAGTGGCCGACAGGACCCACGGGTACGCGGGTGCGGACATCTCCGCCCTGACCAAAGAGGCGGCGATGGCATCCCTCAGACGCGTGCTCCCAGACATCGACACCGAGAACGAGGAGGTCCCCGGAGAGGTGCTGAACAAGATCAACGTCACCGCGGACGACTTCCGCGATGCGTTCAAGGACATGCAGCCATCCACCATGAGGGAGGTGCTTATCGAGCGCCCCAACGTGAAATGGGACGATATCGGCGCACTTGCGGCGGTGAAGCAGGACCTCAAGGAGGCCGTCGAATGGCCTCTGAAGTACGCGAAAGTGTTCGAGCACATGGGCGCGAAGCCGCCCAAGGGAATCCTGCTCTACGGTCCGCCCGGAACCGGAAAGACCATGCTCGCCAAGGCCGTTGCGACGGAGTCCGAGGCGAACTTCATATCGGTCAAGGGACCGGAGTTCCTCAACAAATGGGTCGGGGAGTCCGAGAAGGCCGTGAGAGAGACGTTCAGGAAGGCTAGGCAGGCGTCGCCCTGCGTCGTCTTCATGGATGAGATCGACAGCATAGCACCCAACAGAGGGTCCGGGAGCTGCGACAGCAACGTGACCGAACGCGTGGTGTCCCAGCTGCTGACCGAGATGGACGGGCTGGAGGCCCTGAACAACGTGGTGGTCATAGCGGCGACCAACCGCCCCGACATGATCGACCCCGCGCTGCTCAGACCGGGAAGGTTCGACAAGAGCATGCTCGTGGCTCCCCCCGACGAAGAGTCCAGGGAGGCGATATTCGGAATACACACCAGAGGCAAGCCTCTGGAGGACGATGTGGACCTGAAGAAGCTCGCCGGCATGACCGAGGGATGCACCGGAGCAGACATCGCGGCCATATGCAACGAGGCCGTCATGACTTCGGTCAGGCGCCTCGTGGCATCCGGGGATGTTCCGGACCAGGAGGCCATCGACGCATGCAAGGTTGCCATGAAGGACTTCGAGGGCGCGGTCGATAAGTTCGGACCGGCCGCGGCCAGGAGGCTGAAGGAATACAGCGGGTACTGAAAAAGAAAAGAGAAGACATGAAAAAAGGAGTGATAGAGATGAGCGAAGACATTTGGAACATACTGTTCAGGGAGTTCGAGAACTTCAACAGAAGGATGGACGAGATGCTCTCCGGATTCGATGATCTGAGCGGCCCCGATGTCAAGACCTACGGGTACACGATGTACCGCGGTCCCGACGGGGTCGCCCACGTCAAGGAATTCGGGAACGCCGCAGGGGAGCTGGGCCTTCCTTCGGCAGATACGGTGAGGGAACCCTTCACCGACGTGACCCGGGAAGGGGACGTCGTCAGGGTCGTGGCGGAGGTCCCGGGAGCCAAGAAAGAGGACATCGTGCTCGATGCAACCTCCGACTCGTTATCGATCTCCGTGGACGCTGGCAACAAGAAATACCGCAAGACGGTGGCCCTGCCCTGCGAAGTAGACATTGGCTCCGCGAAGGCGGAGTACAACAACGGCATCCTGGAGGTCAGCTTCAGGTCTGAAGACGAGATGAAGTCGGGCAGGCGCATAGAAGTCGACTGATGATACCTAAAGGGTTGTTTTTCCCTCAAAAACTTTTTAAGCCGGCCCGGGCGGCCGGCCTCCCCCCTTAAATAAAATGTGAGTGAATCTTTATAGAAGAACTACCACTTTATTACCGTGAGCAGAGCGGAGCTTATTGAATCCACCCGCGCCATACTGACAGGCGCCGGTTACGAGGTGTCCTCCACCCTGAATCTGCGGAGCGTCTGCTTCGACATAGTCGCCCGCAGGGACGACAAACTGCTGATCATAAAGATACTCAGCAACGTCGATGCCTTTTCAAGGGAGAACGCCGAGGAGATGAAGGTCCTAGCCGAGGCTCTGAAGGCCAGTCCGCTGCTCATAGGGGAAAGGTCCAGCTCCGGAGTTCTGGAGCTGGGGATCGTATATTCAAGGTTCAACATCCCCATCATCTCCAACGAGACACTGGCAGACCATACGATAGAGGAGGTCCCTCCGTTGATATTCGCGGCGCCCGGCGGGCTTTACGTCAAACTGGACGGCGAACTTCTGAAGAGCATCAGGAACAGGGAGGGCCTCAGCCTTGGCGCGATAGCCGAGATGGCAGGCGTCTCAAGGCGCACGGTGCAGATGTACGAATCGGGCATGGGGGCGATGATAGACGCCGCGCTCCGCATCGAGGAGTTCCTTAACACACCGATGATCCTGCCTCTGGACCCGTTCGCATACAAGACGGAGGACACCGCCAACAAGTACGAGATCACCGGCGCGGCCCGCACCGGATCGGAAGTGCTGAACAAACTTCTGGATATAGGTTTCAGCGTCACGCCGGTGATGAAGAGCCCCTTCGATGCCCTTTCGAGGGTGGAGGAGATCATCATCCTGACCGGCACCGGATCGGACGAGGAGAAGCTGATACAGAGGGCCTCCGTTACTTCGGAGGTCTCCAGCCTGGCCGGAAGGCCTTCTGTGGTGATAGTCGAGCGCACCAGGGACCGCAACAACATCAAGACCACCGCTGTCATATCGACGGAAGAGCTCAGGAAGATAGACGACAGCGACGAGCTCACAGACCTGGTCATGACGAGGAGCACAAAGAAATGATATCCCTTAAGGCCGGGGATGCCGTGATCGACATCCTGCCTGTGGTCAGGGGGCTTCCCGAGTACGGCAGAGCGGTCAGGGAGGCCTTCGGAAGATACGACCGGTACGCGGCATCCCTCAGCCCCGAGGAGATCGTCGGGGTAAGGAACCGGGCGGAGCTTGTGGACGGATATGAGCCCGGAGAGCTGGAGGCCGTCTTCGCGAAGAGGCTCTCGGAGTTCGGCGAGGTCAGCCTCCCGGCGCCGGCCTGGTGCGAGCTGGTGGACCTTTGCGATTCGAACTCGAAATCACTTTCTGCCTTGGACATGCCCGACTGCGAATATACCGAACTTTATTGCCTGAGCGTAAGCTCGATGGAGTTCGTGAGGGAGCACCGTCTCGCGAAGAAGGGGATGAAGAAGAAGTTCGACATGTCCTCGCCCGAGTCTTTCGTCAGGGACTGGGACAGGCATGTGAACGCCGTGAGGGGCTTCCGGTACCTGAGCGGCCTCCGCGAGAGGTATATATCCCTGCGCCTGTCCGATATCTCTAAAAACGGAGGACGTGTCCTTGCCGTTATCGATTCCGAGAGGGTGGACGGCGTGGTCGGCCTTATGGGTGATGAATAATGCAGGCTAAATGCCCGGAATGCGCAAAAAACCAAGATCTGGGACATGCGTTCTGCGGAGGGTGCGGCAACAAACTGGACTGTCCCGAATGCGCCCGTTACCGTACGGCCGGCACCCCTTTCTGCGGAGGGTGCGGAAGGAGATTGGGCACCCAGTACGCGTATGTGCCCGAAAACAGAAATTACGGCCCGGTCTTCTGGGCATCTTTGTTGGCCATGGTCTTTGTCATGATCATACTGGCCGTGGAAGGATCGACCCTGGTCATCAGATTCGCAGACGTTTTCGTCTATGCGCCGGATATCGAGTACGGCCTTCTGATCCTCCTTCCCTCTCCTCATGTGTTACTGTTTTTCTCGGGGGCATGGTCCCAGGCATACTGGGCGTTCCTGGTGGCGGCCGTTATGCTCAGCTTCGCCCGGCTCGCCTGGGAGATGTACTCCAAGCATATGGAAAACGGACAGGAGGAAAATAAGAAGGGGCTCGAAGACACCAGCGCATACTGGCTCGGCCTGTTATGGCCTTCGACTATAGTCATACAGCTGGCCATAATGTTGCCGGTTGCTTTGGGGAGCGGCACCGGACTTCCTTCGTTCGGTACTAACGACGAACGTTACATGATGTTCGTACTCGCAAGTGCCAGCGTATGGGAGGAGGTCATCACCCGGGTCCTTATCATAGGTCTTCCGCTGGCGGTGTTCGCTTTGATATCGAATAAGGAGCGGCCTGCGAGATATCTGCTGGGCGGCTTCGGCATCAGCAAGGCGGCCATGATCCTGATAATAATTTCCTCCGCGGTCTTCGGATACGCCCATTACGACGGGTGGGGAATTATAAAGATCCTGCCTTCGTTCATATTCGGACTGGCGGCAGGCTATCTTTATTCGAAATACGGTCTTTACGCTTCGATACTTCTGCACTTCGTCAACGACTACCTTCAGTCCTTCCTTTGGATGGGCATGGGGTCGGTGTCGATGTCGATCCTCATACTGTCGCTCCTGGGTCTGGGCATAGTCACCACGGTGATACTTGCAGTAAAGGGAGTGCCCTTCGCAAAGGGCTTCCGTCACCGTGAGTTCTTCCCGGACTCATTCAAGAAGGATTGACAGCCTTCTCTTTGACTCGGCCGCCGATGCCAGCGATTTCGACTCTATTATGTAGAGTCCCTTGTACCAGGAAAGCGACTCCATGGTCTTGGGGAAATCCACCGTGCCGTCACCTACGGTCATGTGGGTGTCATTGTCCCCCATGTTGTCGTGCACGTGTACGTTGACTATCCTGTCCCTGAACGTCGATATCATCTCGTCCGTCTGCCCTGTCGTATTCGCGTGGCCTATGTCGAAGCAGACTCCGAGGTTCGTTCCTTCTATTATCTCTCCGAGTTCGGCGGCGGTCTTTCCCAGCATCGGCTGGAAGTTGGGCATGTTCTCGATCGCAAAAGTGACCCCGTACTCGGAAGCGGTCCTGTCGAGAGTCCTCATCGACTTCTTGGCCATCTCCACGGCCTTCCTCTCCATGCCTGGCACGCTCAGGGACGAAACCCCGGGATGGACGGTTATCATCTTGACTCCGGTCTCCGCCGCCAGCTCGGCGGTGGATATCATCTCCAGTATGGAGGCCTCGCGCATCCTCTCCGTCAGAGAGGCGAGGTTCGTGTCGCTTATGGGCGAATGCAGCGAATATGTCATTTTATAGGATGTCCTTATGGCGTTCAGCCTCGACCATATGGAGGAAAGGCTGTGCTCCGCCTCCGCGAATATCTCCCAGTGGCCGAACTCCTTGGACACTGCCTGCATCATCTCTTCCAGCGGATGTGCGCTGAACTCCGTGCATGAAACTCCGATCATAACCATACCTCTTCTCCGTCAAGGGTGCGGGGGAGCATGCTGTCGATGTATCCCTCGATGTCTTCGTCATCGATGCGGACGTCGATCGTTCCCAGCACGGCCCCTTTGGTCGCGAAAGATACCTTCCCCACGGTCGCCACCTGTTTGTTCAGGTGGAACGTGGTGCGCTCGTCGCCCAGTCCCTTTATCAGAACTGCGCGCGCGGCGTCCAATATCTTCTGCCGCCTCACCAACATGGAGAAGTGCTCTATGCCTGGCGCCGCGCCCTCGAACCCCCAGGGCGTCCTTTCCATCGAGGCGTCCGGGAATATTTTCATCACGGCTTCCAGGACCAGACCCTCGGACTCGCTGGGATTTACGGGGCAGGATATCCTGACGGATGTCATGTCCAGGAGATTGATTGTGTGTATTTAACCCTCCCCGGAGGACGGGCAATTATTATGTATCTGGGATGCAACATACCCGGACATGAAGACTGATGTTCTCGGTGCGGCGGCGAAAAGAGGCATATTCCTCAGCCCTGACGCTCTCGACTACATCATGTCCAATCCCGACCCGGTCGCCTTCACGAACACGACCATTGCATCGCTTTCGTCCGACAAGATGTTCGTCAGCCGTTCCGACATAGAGGACTGCCTGGCGGGCGACACGCCCATCTTCACTTCCCCCGGGACGGACGTGCCGCACAACAAGAGGCAGACCGACATCGAAGTGCTCAACGGCAGCGACGTCACAGGAAACTCCACCTGCGAGGGGGACATCTCGGATTTCACAGCCTACTTCCGCAGCAGGTACGACATCCTCGGCAGGATAATATCCAGACGCAGGGATTTCGGCATGAGCATGTCCATCGCCAAGGCCATGAACCTCGACCGGGACGTGAGGGTCATCGGAATGGTCTACGACGTCAGCGTCACCAAGAACGGGCATATAATCCTCACTCTCGAGGACAACGAGAGCAACTGCAAGGTCTTCATCTCCAAGGATTCTCCGCTCGCCGGCGAGACGTTCGTCAGCGACGAGGTGATAGGCATCGCCGGGAAACCCAACGGGAGGAGGGACCTCCTGATAGCCAACGAGATATTCAGGCCCGACGTGCCCAGAACGAACCGCTGGGAAGTATCGGACTCCGTATCCTCCGTGGCGTTCCTTTCCGACGTCCATGTGGGCAGCTACACTTTCCTGGAGGACCGGTGGAAGCGCATGGTCTCATGGCTCAAGGAGAACGCCTACAAGACAAGCCTCGACTACATCGTGTTCCCCGGTGACGTGGTGGACGGCATCGGCATATTCCCCGGACAGGAAGAGGAGCTGAGTATCAACGACATCTACGACCAATACGAGAAGCTCGCAGAGTATCTGAAGGACATACCCGACCACATCAAGATGGTGGTCCACCCCGGCAACCACGACGCCGTTCGCCTGGCGGAACCGCAGCCCGCACTTGGCACGATGTTCACCAAGACCTTCGATTCCAACATAATGATGGTGGGCAACCCCGTGACCCTGAAGATCGAGGACAGGGTGATACAGACATACCACGGCAAGAGCATCGATGACTGGATAGCGGGTGTTCAGAAGCTCACTTACGACGACCCGATGGGAGTTATGAGGGAGATGCTGAGACGCAGGCATCTCGCCCCGATCTACGGCCAGAGGACCGCCCTCGCTCCCGAGAGGAAGGATTATCTGGCCATGGAGACCCTGCCCGACCTTTTCGTCTCCGGGCACATACACGGCGCCGGCGCCGGAGAGTACAACGGGGTGAAAATAATCAACGCCTCCACGTGGCAGAGCCAGACCGAATATCAGAAGATGCATAATTTCAATCCCGAGCCCGCCATCATGCCGGTGGTGCATCTGGGAACGGGCGAAATAAATATGAGAAGTTTCATGGACTGACCCCATGGAACTTTTGACCGCCGTATGGCTCATCATAGGAGGGCTCCTGGAGCCCTGCTGGGTCATTGCTCTGAGGAAGTCCGATTCATACAGGAACAGGATGTGGGCGGTCGCCGCGGTCATTCTGATAATCGCAAGTCCGTTCTTCTTGTCGCTGGCTATGCTTGACATGCACATGGGGACGGCTTATGCTATATGGACCGGCATAGGTTCCATCGGTACCGTCGTCGCGGGGATCCTGCTTTACAAAGAGAAGATAGAGCGCCTTCAGATCTTCTTCCTGTTCGTTATCATCGTCGGGATAACGGGACTTCAGCTTATGGGAGGTGCCTGAATGAAGGGTAGTTCTGTCGCCTGGGTATACCTGTTCGTAGGTGGACTGTTCGAGACCGTCTGGGCCACCACCATGTTCCTTTCGGAGGGTTTCTCTGTTTTCCTGTGGACCGCCGTGACCATACCGTTCCTTTTCGTCAGCACCTGGTTCCTCGACCTGGCCTTCAAGAGGGGCGTGCCCACGGGCGTGGGTTACGCCATATGGGTGGGGGTCGGCGCCCTGGGCTCGGTGATCGTCGGCATACTTCTGTTCGACGAGCCCGCCACGCCTGTCCGCATATTCTTCGTGCTGCTCATAATAGCGGGGATCGGAGGACTGGAAACGTCCTCGAAAAAGAAAATCGACAAGGATGTCCCGAAGGGACATTGAAAAGAAATGATAATAAAATTGATTTTTTAAACGGTTTAGAAAAGATAGACCTTTGCCAGAAACCAGATTATGACGAAGGAGCCGATCATCAGCATCGAGTAGGCTGCGACCCAGATCGCGGTGAAGACCCTTTTCAGTTTAACGGGGTCCTCCCGTATCTCGTCCCAGATCTCCCCGAACTGCTTCACTCGGCTGCCTCGCCCTTCTTTTTCTGGTGCTTGAGACGCGTGGTGTTCTCGCGTTCCATCTCTTCGAGACTGAACTTGACGAACCTCTCGGCTTCTCTGAGATCGGGTATGATCTTGAACTCGAGGGCGTTGACCCTTCTCTTGGTCCTCTCGATCTCGTCCAGGAGCTTCTTCATGGTGGTCTCCACCTCTGCGGCCCTGATCAGGGTTTCGAGAAGTTTCTCGAAGGCCACCGAGGCCTCCTCGATGTAGGCGGACGTGGATATGACACCGTAGCCCTTGTGGGCTATGTCTGTGTGCATCGATCCGGTCGCCTCCACCTTGGGGACCTTCATTCCCATGATGTTCTTGCTCCCGACTATGACCTGATGGTCGGCCTGGAGGGCGTATGCCGCGCTCTTCACGGAAATATCGCCCTCGACCGCCCTCGCGATCGCGATCTTGCCGATTGCCGCCGCGTAGTCCGACGAAACCCCGGCGCGCATCTGGCGTGCCTTCTCCAGGGTCTCGAAGAACTCGATGATGAGGCCGTCCCTCTTCATCTTCAGGATCTTGTGCCCGCCTTTGGTGAGCTTGATCCTTCTCTTGAGGTCCAGGAGGACCGAGCGGTTGGGGGTTATCTCGTGGGCTGACATCGGATCACTTCTTCGGGAGGTACTTCTCGATGTACTTGCGGTCGATCCTGGTCAGCTGGTCCACGTCGAGCTCGGTGAGTATGTCCCAGGAGATGTCGAGGGTCTGTTCGATGGAACGGTCCTCGTCGTGTCCCTGACGGACGATACGGTCTTCGAAGAGGTCTGCGAAGTCCAGGTATTTCCTGTCCTTCTCGGAAAGGGAGTCCTTTCCTACGATCGCCACGAGACCCCTCAGGTCCTTGCCCTCCGCATATGCGGCGTACAGCTGGTCCGAGACGGCCTTGTGGTCGTCCCTGGTCTTTCCCTTTCCGATACCGGAGTTCATCAGACGGCTGAGCGAGGACGAGACGTTGACCGGCGGGTATATGCCGTTGCGGTGCAGCTCCCTCGAAAGCACGATCTGACCCTCGGTGATGTAACCGGACAGGTCGGGGATGGGGTGCGTGATGTCGTCTCCGGGCATCGAAAGGATGGGGATCTGTGTGATCGATCCTTTCTTGTCCTTGATCCTTCCGGCACGCTCGTACAGCTGCGCAAGGTCGGTGTACATGTAACCGGGGTATCCGCGCCTTCCGGGCACTTCTTCCCTGGCCGCGGACACCTGACGCAGCGCCTCGCAGTAGTTGGTGACGTCGGTCATGATGACCAGCACCTGCATTCCCAGCTCGAAGGCCATGTACTCCGCGGTGGTGAGTCCCAGACGCGGGGTGACTATACGCTCGACGGCGGGGTCGTCCGCCAGGTTGAGGAAGACCACCGCGCTCTTGAGCGCTCCGGTCCTCTCGAACTCCTTCATGAACATCTGCTTCTCTTCGTTGGTTATACCCATGGCGATGAACACCACGGCGAACTCTTCGTTCTCTCCGCGTACCTTCGCCTGCCTTGCGATCTGCAGGGCTATGTCGTTGTGGGGCAGACCGGACGCCGAGAATATCGGCAGCTTCTGTCCCCTGACCAGGGTGTTCATACCATCGATGGTGGATATTCCGGTCTCTATGAAATCGGCCGGGCTGTCCCTCGCCCACGGGTTGATGGCCGCACCTTCGATCCCGAGCTCTTTCTCGGGGACGATGGCCGCCCCTCCGTCGATGGGCTCTCCGGCTCCGGAAAGGACCCTTCCGAGCATGTCCCTGGAGACGGGCATCTTCATGGCCTCTCCGAGGAAGCGCACGGACGCGGACCTGTCGATACCGGTTGTGCCTTCGAAGATCTGAACGACGACCAGGTCATCGGACGAATCGAGGACCTGTCCTCTCCTGACGCTTCCGTCGGAGAGCCTGACCGCGACCATCTCCTGGTAACCGACCGGCTCGGTCTTCTTGACGAAGATGAGAGGTCCAGCGATCTGGGAGACCGTCTTGTACTCTTTGGTTACTTTTGCCATAGTATCACACTCCCAGTCCCTTGAACTGTTCTTCCATGTCGACTCCGACCGCTTTCAGCTCCTCGTCGATCTTCTCTTCGTACTTGGCCTGGTTGAACCTCTGCCTCACGGGGAGGTAAGCGATCTTGTCGACGGCTATGCCGTTGGCGATCGCTTTATCGGCCAGGTCGGAGAATTTCCTGATGAGCTTGACCATGACGTACTGCCTCTCCATGGGGCAGAAACAGTCGATGGGGTGGTAGGCGTTCTGCTGGAGGAATATCTCGCGTATCATCCTGGCGACCTCGAGGGTCATCTTCTGCTCGTCCGGCAGAGAGTCGGAACCGACCATCTGCACGACCTCCTGCAGCTCGGACTCCTTCTGGAGGACCTGCATTGCCCATGCCCTCTGCTCGATGAAGTCCTCGGAGACGTTCTTCTTGAACCATCCCGCAAGGTCCTTTCCGTACATGGTGTACGAAGTGAGCCAGTTGATGGTGGGGAAGTGCCTCCTCTCCCTAAGCTTGGTGTCGAGGGCCCAGAACACGCGCACGATACGCAGGGTGTTCTGCGTGACGGGCTCGGAGAGGTCTCCTCCCGGAGGAGAGACCGCACCGATGACGGTGACCGATCCGTCCTGTCCGTTGAGGGTCTTCGCACGGCATGCGCGCTCGTAGAACTCGGACAGACGTCCCGCAAGGTATGCGGGGTATCCCTCTTCTCCGGGCATCTCTTCCAGCCTGGAGGAGATCTCACGCATGGCCTCGGCCCACCTGGAGGTGGAGTCGGCCATCAGTGCCACGTTGTATCCCATGTCTCTGAAGTATTCCGCGATGGTCATTCCCGTGTAGACGGACGCTTCCCTCGCGGCGACGGGCATGTTGGAGGTGTTGGCGATCAGGACGGTCCTCTTCATGAGGGACTCGCCTGTCTTCGGGTCCGAGAGCTCGGGGAATTCCGTAAGGACCTCCGTCATCTCGTTCCCGCGCTCTCCGCATCCGATGTACACCACGATCTCGGCGTCCGAGAATTTGGCCAGGGACTGCTGTGTGACCGTCTTTCCGGTACCGAACGCACCGGGGATGGCGGCCGCTCCTCCCTTTGCGAGGGGGAACATCGTGTCCAGGACCCTGAGCCCTGTGATGAGGGGCACGTCAGGCATGTATTTCTCGGCGACCGGACGGGGACCGCGGACGGGCCATTTCTGGACCATCGTGAGCTCGCGCCCGTCGACGACTGCTACGACCTTGTCGACGTTGTATTTTCCCTTCTCTGCTACCTTTTCGACCTTTCCTTTAGGAACGGCGGGGGGCACCATGATCTTGTGCACCATGGGCCCTTCCTGGACCGTACCGAGCACCTGCCCGGGCGATACCTCGTCCCCGGCTTTCACCGCGGGCACGAACTCCCATTCTGCATCTCTGCTCAGTCCGGGTGCCCTGGCACCGCGGAAGATGAAGTCTCCCATCATCTCCCTGAGGACGGGCAGGGGCCTCTGAATACCGTCGTAGACGGAGGTCAGAAGTCCGGGTCCCAGCTCTACGACGAGAGGAAGCCCGGTGTTGGTAACCGGTTCTCCGGGTTTGATACCGGACGTCTCCTCGTAAACCTGGATGATTGTCTTGTCGCCTACGATCTTGATGACCTCTCCCATAAGTTTCTCGTTGCCAACATGCACGACGTCGTACATCCTGGGCGAGATCCCGATGGCGGTCACGACCGGTCCGGCAACCCTGTAAATTACACCTTGTTCAGCGGTCATTCATTCATCCTCTGCTTTGTATAAATCAACGCCAATTACTCTCTTTACTTTCTCACGGAGGTCGCTTTCGTCGCCTCCCACCGGCACTATGACCGGCTGGATCGAATCCAACACCCTGTTCCTGACGTTGTGGGACAGGTATGCTAGGTCCTTGGCGTCGACCGCCAGGATCCCTATGTTAGGATCGCCCATTGCTTCCAGCATTTTCTCCTGGTAGTTCATTTCGTCTGCGACGAATACCATCCTGAGCCCCGCAAGGCGGAACCCGAGCACGAACTCCTCGTTACCGATAACAGCTATCTCCATCAGATCACCAGCAGCCCTTTGATAACTTCGGTGTCCAGCCCGCTCTGGATCCCCCTTGCGATGGCAAGTATGTTGGAGATCTCGTTCTCCTTGTGGATCATGAAGTCCATGACCGGGGCGACCGACAGCGGGTTCATATGAGAGAACTTTTTAGCGCGTTCCATGTCATATCTCTTCAATGCGCTCTCGACCGCTCTTATCGAAACGACAGGGGCGTCCAGGAGGGGCTTCACGGCCTCGTAGAAGTCCATCTGGGATATCTCGCTGGATACTCCGGAGACCGACTCGATGTTGGCGAGCTGAGCTGCCGTCCTCCTGTCGATCTGCTTCCCTCCGGGGATGATGTATTCCATGACGTTGGCCTCGCCGTGGATCCCTTCGGCCTTGAGCTTCATTATCGTGGAGAAGTTCACCAGGTCTATCTCGTGCCTTATGTAGTCCTGGAACATCAGGGTGGGCCTGCTGTCCGGGACGATGGCCTGAAGAAGCCTGGCATACTTGAACTTGTCAAGGAAGTCCTCTATCACCGAGAGCCCTCCTGAAGTTCCCATGTACCCCGCTATGAGGTCCGAAGGGATGTTCACGGAGTCCATCCTGCTGTATTCCGTCAGGATCTCCTCGACGGTGGATAGCGACAGGAGCTTGTCCAGCTGCGCCTCTTTGAGGCTTCCCGCGGGAACAAGGTCCTCCTTGATGTTCTTCTCGTCAAGTCCGAAGGACTTTCCGCGAAGGATCATCTTGACGTTCCAGATGTTCCATTTCTCCAGGTACGCCGAGACCATTGTGTACAGCTCCCCCTCCGATGCCTTGAGGATGCTAGTGAACACCCTAGACATGTTCAGGTAGGAGGCGTACTCCACCAGGTCGATTCCGGACATCCTGCCTGCGAGCTCGGACATCTCCTTCTGGTATCCGCTCTCGCTCATGTAGCGGGATATCTCGGGAAGGGACATCAGCAACATCTTGTTGTATTCCTCTTCCTTGATCAGCTGGGACTTCTTCGCTTTGACCCGGGTTACCGTGTATGCGTAGTTGCCACGTCTCGTGTTGCGCCTGAACATGTGTTCACCCGAACAGGATATCCGATAGGGCTTTCAGGTTGCTGTCCCAGATGTCGCTCAGCAACGTTCTGTACTGCAGGTCGACCTCTGTGCTTCCGTCCTTGCTCCTGAGGATGATCCCCGCGCTGATCCCGCCGTCCTTCTCGACCGACTCCACGCCGAGTTCCTCGGCGGTGAAGCTGTCTTTGTCGGAAATGACCGCGATCGGCGCAGGTATCAGCTTCTTGGCATCCTTGACGAGGGCCTTGTAGCGTGCCAGCTTGTCCGCCTTAGAGGAGGACTCCAGCTCCGCGAGTGCTTCGTCGAATGCGCGGGCGAGAATCTCCTTCTTCTTGGCCAGTACCAGGTTCTTACTCTCCAGCTCGGCGCTGGAGATCTCCTGGCGGTCAAGGCGCTCGATCTCGCTCGCGAGCCTCTTATCCTCGCTTGTCTTCATTTCAGAGATACGGGCTTCGGCCTCTGCCTCGATCTTTTGGATCTCGGCCTTGGTAGAGTCCATTATGGACCTTACCTTGGCGTCGGCATCCGCCTGTATCTCCTTCGTGACGCTTTCCAATGCCATGAGATGAGCCTCTGGCTTCACATAACGAAGATAGCAAGGATAGCGATGACCAGTCCGAAGATGACGATTGTCTCAGGAAGAACCATGTAAATCATAGCCTTTCCGAAAAGGCTGGCGTCTTCCGTGATGGCGCCCACTGCTGCGGCACCGATGTCTTTCTCGGCCATACCGGATCCAAGTCCGGCGAGTCCAACTGCTATTCCTGCTCCGATTGCAATCAATCCAGATCCTACGTCTCCTTCCAATGCCATATTTATACCTCTGCTTTGGTTTTGTTTTCTGTGTTAAGGGGTTCGTAATGGGTTTTCTTGCGTGTGACCTTCAAAGGAGTATACTCCTTTCCGCCTCCGACAAAGAACTTGGCCATCAGCTCCACGTACTGCAGCCTTAGGCTGTGCAGTCCCGCAGATAAGATAGCCAGGAAGAATATCATGAGGTGGCCGATGAGGAACACGGCGAATCCGAGTATGATACCCAGAATGCCTCCCATCGAGTCGTAGATCATAATAAACGCAATATAGTTGAAGGCCAGCGCCATGCCCGCTTTGGACATTCCGATGGCCGCCAAACGGGTGTAGGAAAGAATGTTCCCTACGATTCCGGGCAGCTCCATGATGCTCATTCCGCCGTGGCTCTTGATGTTGATGCCGCATCCTGCGACCAACAGCACGAGTCCTACTGCGAAGGGCACCATGTAGACTGTCGTCAGGTCGCCCATGTTACCGCCGATCAGCGCGTTGGCCAAAGCGTAACAGAACATTACCAGCCCGACGAATGCCAGTATCCATCCTCCCTGCTCCATGAAGGCGTGCTTGAAGCCGTGCCTCATCTTGAGGTTGATGAACGAGCATATGTACCCGATCATCAGGTGCACGACGCCTATGTAGACCGACAGCTTCAGAAGAAGCGGGATCTCCACAAGCTTTCCGACGCCCACGTGGGTGACGATGTGTCCTCCCTCGGAGTGTATGAAGTCAGGCAGGACTGCGGAGAATGCGCCGAGCGCTCCCTCCTCCATGCCGAATATGTGCTCCCACGTTATGCCGGTGGGCGAATACGTGCCTGTGAAGTGCATTCCCAGACATTCTCCGTAGAACAGGAGTCCGAACAGGAACGACCATATGCCACCGAAGAACAGGACGCGGGCTATTATGCGCCAGTCCCTGCCCTTTGTGACTTTGAGCCCGTATGCTCCGAGTATTATGAACGGGATCGCGTATCCGACGTCTCCCACCATGAATCCGAAGAACATTGGCAGGAATATCGCTATCAGTATTGTCGGGTCGATCTCCTGGTACTTCGGCACGTCCACGAGCTTGGTGGCGTACTCGTAACCGCTGGAGTATCTCCCGTTGTTCATCCTGGTGGGAACGGTCTTGAAGCGCTTCTCGACCGCCTCGGTCTCCGCATCCTTGCGTCCGCGGGTCTCCTGGAACTCGACGTACATTCTGCCTTCCGAGTCCTTCTCCAGTTTCTCTTTTACCTGGTCCACCATCTTGGTGGGAACCCACGCGTCTATCACGAACGAATATTCGCTCGTGGCTATCCTCAGGGGGACCTCGCCCTTCTCGACCGTTATCGAGAGGTCCTCGTCCGATGCCCTCAGGAAGGCCTGATGCCTTTCTTTGATCGCGGCGAGCTCCTCTTCGACCTTTGCAAGGCCTGCCTCGGCGTCTGCGATCTCGGCCTCGGTGGCCTTCAGGGCCTCTGCGGGCGACCCGGTCGCCCCGACGGGCACCTGGATTTCGGAGAATCCGAAGGCAGAGAGGGTAGACATTGTCTTATCCCTGTCCCTGTTCCTCATGAAAACGGCGACCGCGGTGGGTCCCTTCTTCATGGTCGCAACAAAAAACTCCACGTCCATGGCCTTTATAAGGGCCTCGGAGGGGTCTTCGGCGACGGTTCCCACAATGGCTACGATGCTCTCGTAACCGCCATAGAACTGGAGGTCCACCGGGAGCATCTGCATAATTTCAAGGTTGTTTTTCTTAGTGTTTAGTGCGGCGATTCTCTGGTTGAGATCATTCCTTCTGTCGAGGACCTTCATTATTTCGTCCTCGGCTGATTCGACGCTGTTGGATAATATCCGGCTCTTTACCTTTTCAACAGGTAAGCTAGGAGTCTTGGTATGTTTGTTTATACCAAGCTCTTTCTCCATGGACCTCACCTTCAGCAGCCTCTCGGATGCTTTGGATGAATATTCACGGGGCGAACCTATGGAAAAGCCCTCGTCCGCGTCGACGGTATGATCGATCAGGTGTACCGCTTCGGCACCGTACAAGACCTCTATGGCCTCGTCCATGTGGGCTTTGGTACCCGCAACAACAATCCTACTCATCGACTCAGGAAGTGACATCTAGGGTCCTCTCGAATTCTTTGTTGAGAAAATCTTTGACTTCCTTCATCTTAGCTTCAGAAGCATTCTGGAGGGCTTTGGCCTGCGACCTGCCCTTTTTGAGGAGCTCTTCGCGTTTAGCCTGAAGCTCCATGCTCTTTGCTGCGATATTGGACTCGGTGGAGCTGCGTATCTTAGCTTCCTCGTCCTGAATCCTCTTCACAGAATCCCTGCGGGCTTTGGATAAAGCCTCCCTGCTTTCGCCACGGGCCTTTTCGACCTTGGCGTCAGCGGCCTTCTCCGCGTCCTTAATCTCCGTAAGTATTTCAGTTCGGCTCAAATTAAACTCCCCGACCTTTTGGGCAGTTATATCGAAGAATATACTTAATGGTAATTGTGGACGTTTATATACTCTATAATAACAAAAATAACTCAGGCGGGGTATTTTCTAACTATCATGCCCGATTCTTCCAAGAGCTCTTTGGACAGGTCGTCGGGATAGCCTTCGCCGAACACAATTTCGGTTATGCCCGCATTGATTATGATCTTTGCACACATAGAACACGGATATGTGGTGGTGTAGATCGATGCGTCCTTCACGCTTACACCGAAGTAGGCCGCCTGCACCACCGCGTTCTGCTCCGCGTGAACGCCCCTGCAAAGCTCGTGCCTGGTGCCCGATGGAACATCAAGTATCTCGCGGATGCATCCCAGCTCATCGCAGTGCCTCGATCCCTTGGGCGCCCCGTTGTACCCTGTGGAGAGCACCCTTTTATCCTTTACGATAACAGCTCCGACCTGCCTCCGTATGCATGTCGACCTTGTGGCTACGAGTTTGGCCATATTCATGAAATACTCGTCGTTAGAGGGTCTTTCCATCGTCTCTTCATGGAGATTTTCATATATAGTGATTGAGAGCGTTAAATAACGCTTAGTTGTTTTACTTTTATGGATCGGGAAGATAAGAACACCCTTATTGCAATTGTGGCGATATTATTGGTGTTTTTATCTGGCTACGTTGGTATTCATATTTATTCGGGGCACAATCCGTATTTCTCGCTGGTGACTTCTCAGAGCATGCAGCACGACGACCACAGTTCGGAACTGGGAATAATAGACACCGGCGACATGGTCATCGTTAGAGACAAATCCATGATCGATCTGCAGACCTATCTCGAGGGCCGAACGACGGGCTTCGGGACATTCGGAGATTATGGCAGCGTGATAATCTACAGGGGAGATTACGGTTCCAGTATAATACACAGATTATTGCTTCAAATTGAAGTAAAAGAGGACAGTTCCGGAAAATATGCCAGTATACCATATTTGGATGCTTATCCCTCTTGGGAAAGCGCGGATTCGCCCGGGACGGAACTCGACCCGGACATGCTCAGGGAAGATATAATCCTCAAAGATCTGGGATATAGGGGGCTCGATGTGTATATCAATATCGAGTTCATCCTCAGCAAAACCGATGCGGGAGTCTCCGGATATGTGACCATGGGGGACAACAACACTATCATCGACCAGAGTTCTTTTTACGGTACCGACTTTGTGATCGCAGGACTGGTGACCGAAGATAGGATCATCTCTGTTCCTGTAATTGAAATACCTTGGGTAGGATGTTTGAAACTTTCGTTTGATGGGAGAGCGTATATCGTCGACCATCATTCTCCCAACAGCTTACCTTCTTTAGGATTTTTTATGCTGGGTATGTTGTTCCTTGTTCTTTCTTTGTATGTACTATACATCGGAGTGATCACAGAAAAAAGAAGAAAGAAAACCTGACGGCGTAAACCCCCCCACCCCTTCATTTCCACTGCAAACGAAAAACGATCATATCAAGGTGGTCTGCTTGACATTTTTATAATTTTTCAATTTTTTAAATAACACGTCTGATTTGATCAGTTCCATGACTTCTTTGCTGCCAAGTTCGATCTCTCTCGTTCTTCCGGCGCGACCGAAAGATTTGACCCTCGCGTGAATTATTCCCATCATATCTAATTCCGATATCAGACCCGCGACCCTTCTTTGCGTGAGAGTCGATGATTCAAGAATTTCTGATATGTGTTTGTATGTTGTGAAGACATCTCCGGTGTTCATCGTCGGATTGTCGTTCTCTGTATTGATCACGATGCTCATCAGAACGGTTTTTGATTGAGGCGTGAGTGTTCTTACTACCTCTGAAACGGCATCCAGTTCGATTTTGTTCTTTGCATATTTTACATGCGCTTCCGTTATGATATTGTCATTATTCCTTTCAGCTATATCAGAAGCGATTCTGAGAAGATCCAAGGCTCTCCTTGCATCGCCCATGTCCTGGGCCGAAAGTGCGGCACAGTATGATACAACTCCTTGAGAAAGTACTCCCTTTTCAAAAGCCTCTTCCGATCTGTCTTTTAAAATATCTTCTAGTTGGACAGTGTTATATGGAGGGAATATTATTTTTTCTTCACCCAATCTGCTTTTTATCTTCGGATCGAGAAAATCAGTGAATTTCGGATTGTTGCTGATTCCTATTATCGATACTTTAGATTGTTCCAAAACTTCGTTTATCGTAGTGAGAAAATAGAAAATATCGTCTCCGTTCTTCTGAAAAGATCTGTCGATTTCATCCAGAACGATTATGTAAATTTTGTTTTCTTTATCGACATATTTAGTAAGTTCACTAAAAACCCTGTCAAGACTCCAACCTGTGAAAGGAATGCTTTTTGTTTCATCCTTTATTATCTGGCTTCCGATGTTGTAAAGTATTCCGTAAGGAGTATCCACAACTTCGCAGTTGATGTATATGAAAGAACAGTTTTCTTCATTTTCATCGGCCTTTTTCAATTCTTTGCCGATATATTTCACCACTGCGGTTTTACCGGTTCCTGTCTTTCCGATAATAAGTATATTGGATGGTTTGTCTTTTGCTAAAGATGGTGCAACAATCTCTACGATTTCTTTTATCTGTTCTTCTCTATGCGGGAGCTGTTCGGGAATATATGACGACTGAAGGATCCTCTTATTTTTTACAAGCGGATTTCGTTTATCCATGTAATGCTTGAAAATCGACTCGCCCTCATTCAAAGGAAACACCGCATTTTCTCATCTATAATAAGCAAGCATATAATGATTTTTAGAGTTGGATGCAATGATGTTTATCAATCTCATTATGCATCCATTTTATAATTAAATCGTATTTCCGTCATAGTCATTCAGGAATGGATAATATGAAACACAAAGCAATAGTCGTTATCGGTGCTTGCGTCCTCGGAATCGCACTTTTCATTGGAATTCTGTATATCATCGGCAGTCTTTCCTAAGAAGCGATATATTTTTTCAAGCCCCTTCTTTTTTATCCTTTGCAGTGGAAATGAAGGGGTGGGGGGGTTCAGCCTAACTGTAGCGGCTTCATTAAAGTCATTACACTATCTCTCATATCCTGTGCCAGGCATTCTCAGGGATAGATATTTCATAATATCGATATCGCTGCTATCGGTATTCATGATCGCATGGTCTGTTTCGGATGCGAGAACAGAAGGCGAAAGCGATCGTGTTTTGGGAATTGCTTTCGATGTAAGAGAAACAGAGAACGGTTTTGTTTTTTCGGTGGAAACTTCCGATGCCTCATTATTCAAATGTTTTTATGAAAAATGCCCGGACGATTTGGGTGTTTACTTCTTTTACGGGGATTTTTCTAAAGATAACGAACTGATATTCCTTAAAAATATGATACTCGCAGAACATGAATAAAATAATTGAATGCGTTGGGTCCGAAGCGTGTACGTTTCATTCGACGACACGGACTCGAACGAGGGCCTGTGCACGACATTTTTGGCCACGGAAGTGATGAAAGAAATTGACGATCTGGACCTGATAGGTTATCCCAGATTGGTGCGTCTCAATCCGGCGGTTCCGTGGAAAACACGCGGAAACGGGTCCCTCTCCCTCAGAGTTGGACACGGTGGGGGAAAAAAGACCAAGGTCGGTGAAATTTCCGGAAAGGAGTTTTTCTGTTACGAAAGGCAGATTCGCTGGGAGCCGGATGCCGGAGAGCTTCTCGAGAGGATCATCCCCATAGTGAAGGGCAACCGTCATTTTTCATCCGACTCGGGAATCGTCGTATCTGAAAAGAAACCGTCCCAGTCCTATTACTGGAAGGGCGTCAGAAGAATAGTGGAAAGATCGGACGTCGAAGAGGAGTTGGACCGTATCGGCGCGCTTCGCAGCGGATTCGGGAACGGAAGAGGCATAATAGGTTCAACTTGCGGGATGGCCTGGAGGCCCCGCGACAGCACGTACGAGATGATCACATACCGCCCGAGGCACAGATGGGGCACGGAAAGGGTGCTCGAGCCCGAATCCATCGGGGAGATGGACCGTTCTTTCCCGTCAACTTTCAACAGCTGGGAGGAAAGGTTCCATAAGGTATCCATGGTTCCCGGCACCCCCTGCCCGGTCATGTACGGTCTGCGCGGCGACAGGGCGGAGGACCTCCCCGGCGCCTCGGCCGTGATACGCACAGAGCCGCTTGAGCGCAGATTCGTTTTCCTTACGAACCAGGGGACCGACGACCACATAGTCTACCGTCCGAAAGAACTCGAGCCCATGAGCTCCTACTACATAGAAGGGACAGTCCTATCGAGGCGCCATCTTCCCGGGGGACATGTGGTGGTATGCCTCGATACAGGCTTCGGCACCGTGGAATGCACGGCGTACGAGCCGTCCAAGGAGTTCAGGTCCGCCTTTGAATGGCTGACGGCAGGAGACGCCGTCGGCGTGATGGGCGAGATGCGAACCGAGCCCAGGACCGTCAACGTCGAGAAGATGAGGGTGATCGGCACCGTCGGGGAGTTCGAGAAGATATCCAATCCCCTGTGCGGAAAGTGCGGAAGGACAATGGAGTCCGTAGGAAAGGGAAAGGGATACCGCTGCCGCAGATGCGGCACATCTTCGGGCGAACCGGTGAAGAGGGAGAACACCAGATGGATCGTCCCGGGATGGTACGAGCCCCCCTCCTCCTCCCGCAGACACCTATCCAAGCCTTTGAAGAGAATGGGCGAGGAACAGCCCGTCGAGTTCGTCAATAGCCGTATCTAATCACCGACAATATTATATAGCGAAAATCGACACTACGAACCAGAATTGGAGGCCGCTAAAAATGCAAGAGGCAGTTATTCTAAGCGCAACAAGGACCCCTATAGGAAAATACGGAAAATCGCTGATGGACGTCAAAGCCAAGGACCTGGGAGGCATCGCTATCAAAGAGGCGGTATCCAGGGCCGGCATATCCCCCGAAGATATACAGGAATGCATAATGGGCAACGTGATCTCTGCCGGCATGGGGCAGAACCCCGCAAGGCAGGCGGCGGTCGCCGCCGGACTGCCCGTCGAGATAGGTTCTTTCACCGTCAATGCAGTTTGCGGCTCCGGAATGAAATCCGCGATGCTCGCCGCAGATGCGATCAAAGCGGGACAATACGAAGTGTTGGCCGTAGGCGGCATGGAGAACATGAGCTCCGCCCCGTACCTCCTCAAGGGAGCCAGATGGGGATTCAAGATGGGAGACCAGCCCGCCGTGGACTCGATGGTCTACGACGGCCTATGGGATGTTTTCAACGACCAGCACATGGGCATCACCGGAGAGATCGTGGCAGAGCGCTTCAAGGTCACAAGGGAAGACGCCGATACCATGGCCTACCAGAGCAACCTCAAGGCCGCCGAGGCCCAGGCAAAAGGCAAGTTCGACAGGGAGATAGTCCCGGTAACGGTCAAAGGAAGGAAAGAAGACATAGTCGTCAAACAGGACGAGGGTGTGAGGGCCGACACGACGATGGAGTCCCTGGGGAAGCTTAAGCCCGCATTCAAAAAGGACGGCGTCGTGACCGCAGGGAACTCCTCGCAGCTCAGCGACGGAGCGTCCGCGATGGTGATCTCGTCCAGAAAATGGGCCGAGGAGCATGGGATAAGGCCGATGGCATCCATAGTGGCATACGGAGAACGCGGAGTGAAGCCCGAGCTCATAATGGAGGCGCCCATCCCCACGACGAGGCACGTCCTGAAAATGTCGGGAATGACGATCGACGACATCGACCTCTTCGAGCACAACGAGGCCTTCGCCACCGCATCCTGCGCAGTGAAGAAGGAGCTCGGCGTTCCGGACGAGATATTTAACGTGAACGGAGGAGCCATAGCGTTGGGACACCCCATCGGGTGCTCGGGCGCGAGGGTCATCACAACCCTGCTCTACGCCCTTGAGGACAGGAAGAAGAGCGTCGGCCTGGGCACGCTCTGCCTGGGCGGAGGAAATGCGGTCACGATGATAGTCAAGCGCGAATGAAGACCGAACCATCGCAAACCCCTTAACTTTTTTCTGCCCGGCCTCCCGGGTAAGAAAGTAATATCAACATATCAGGTAATCGAGTGTCATGGATCTGGAAGCCGTTCTGGAGAAGATCGATGGGTCCCGGGCCGACATCGTGAAGGAGATGGTCGATATGATAAGGATCCCCGCGATAGCCCCGGTCAACGGCGGCCGCGGAGAGGGCGAACGGGCCGACCACCTCGTTTCCAGGCTCCAGGGGTACGACAGCATAGAAAGGATAGACGTTCCTGACGACACGGACCCCTCCGTCACCAGGCCCAACATCCTGGCCAGAAAGAACGGTAAGGAAGAAGGCACCGTTTGGATAGTTGCCCACATGGACACGGTCCCCGTAGGGGATCTGGACGACTGGGAAAGCCCCCCCTTCGAGCCGCGTATCGAAAACGGCAGGATATATGGCCGCGGCACCGAGGATAACGGGCAGGCCGTGATATCGTCCATGTTCGCATCCAAGTTCATAGAAGGAAAGGACCTGAAGAAGAGGTCCATAGGCATCGCATACGTGGCTGACGAGGAGACGACCAGCGCCATGGGCATCGCGTACCTTCTGGACAGGGGATACTTCTCGGAAAAAGATGTGTTCATCGTTCCGGATTGGGGAAGCCCCGGCGGAAAACATATAGAAGTTGCCGAAAAGAACCTGATCTGGCTTAATTTCGAGGTCTCGGGCAGGTCGACCCACGGTTCAACTCCGGACAAGGGGGTCAACGCCCTAAGGGCGTCGTCCCATCTGATAGTGGAGCTTGAAAAAGAGTTCGCTAAGGAATTTCCGGGCTGCGACCCGATGTTCATGCCCCCGAGGTCAACCTTCGAACCCACCCGGAGCATCGCGACAGTGGAGAACGTCAACACGGTGCCCGGTTATCACGAATTCTCAATGGACATCCGTCTGCTTCCGGAGTACGACATGGACGATGTGGTGATAACGGCACGGCGTGCAGCCTCCTGCATTTCAGAAAAGTACGGCGCAGACATATCTGTCGTCGAGATACAGCGTCATCGTTCGGGAAGACAATCGTCTACCGAAGACCCCGCATATCTGGCACTTCGCGATTCAGTCAAGTATGTGACCGGCAGTGAGCCGACATCCGTGGGAGTGGGAGGCGCCACATGCGCCAATTTCTTCCGTGCAAAGGGATACAACGCATATGTCTGGGAGACGGGGGGAGGGACCCTGCACACTCCCAACGAGTACGTGGTGATCGAAGATATAGTCACAGATGCGAAGGTTTTCGCCACGCTGTTCTATAAGCTGTGCGTTTAATCGAACAGGCGGTTCAGCATCCATTCGGCACTGAATTTCTGGATGTCTTCGTATTCCTGTCCGTTGCAGACGAAGGCTATCGGCTTCCCGATCGTGTGGGCTATCGAAAGCGCGGCTCCGCCTTTTGCGTCGGTGTCGATCTTGGTGAGTATTATCGCGTCGATCCCGATCGCCGCATCGAACACCTTGGCCTGCTCTATCGCGTCGTTGCCTGCCAACGAATCGCCCACGAACACCTTCAGGTCCGGTTTGGCTATCCTTGCGACCTTTTTCATTTCCTCGATCAGGTTGCTGTTGGTCTGCATCCTGCCTGCGGTGTCGATGAGGACGGCGTCCCTTCTTTTGGACCTGGCGTGCTCTATCGCGTCGTATGCGACGGCCGCGGGATCCGCATCCTGCGCGTGTTTGACGATCTTTGTTCCCAGGCGGTCGGCGTGGATCGTGAGCTGCTCGATGGCGCCTGCCCTGAAAGTATCGCAGGCGGCGAGCACTACGGTCATGTTCTGCTTCTGAAGACGGTTGGCGACCTTCGCTATCGCGGTCGTCTTGCCTGTTCCGTTTATTCCGACGAACATAATGATGGCGGGCCTCTGCCTGGCCTCCATCCATGCGTCGAAGTCGAACTCGTTTACTTTGAGGACACTGTGAACAGCATCCCTGACCGCCATCTCGACTATCTCGTCAAGGCTGTATTCGCGGCTGTATTTTTTACCTGTGAGATTTTCACGGACGCCGTTCTTTATCTCCTCTGCCACCGAAAAGGCGACGTCGGCTTCGAACAGGATGACCTCCAGCTCGTCGAGGATGGATTCCAGCTCCTTGTCTTTGATCCTCTTGCCGGAGTCCCCCACCGGGGACGAGGACGCTTTACGCTGTTCCTTCTCCGCCTTGACCCTGTCGCGGCGGGAAATTTTGGAAGGTTCCTCCGTGCGGACCTTCTCCGGCTCGGGCGCAATCTCGGTCTCGGTTTCTAAAACGGTCTCCTTTTTCGTTTCGGGGACGGGCGGAGCCTCGTAGACGGTCTCCTCCAGCTTCTCGGGCGTCTTCTTGAAAAGCCCCTTGAGCTTGCTCTTCAGAGAATCAAACATATGATGTGCTCAGGACTGCTGCCTGGCCTCGTACTCTGCGTTTATGGCGTCGGCCAGGTTGTTGGCTGCGTTCTGGACTTCGGAAAAAGCGCTGCCGGCCTTCTTGAGGGCTTCTTGTATCTCGATGACGGCCGAGCCCATGTATTCGCTGGCCTCGCTCAGGTCTTTGTCGACAGACACCCTGCTGCCTATACCCACTACGGCCTTGCGGCTCCCCGTCACCTTGGCGGCAACGAAGACCGAAGCTCCAATCGGGACCAGGACCTCGTCGCCTTCTTTGGCGTTGGAGAACGCCTTCAGGGTCTCGCGGGCCCTTACCGACTCCTCGAGGGAAGCCTGGAGGATGTTGATCTGCCTGCTCAGGGTGTCCATCTGTCCCTTGTAGGATTCCAGGACCTGCAGAGCCTGACGTAGGTCCTTCTCTTCCATCTCACTCACCAATCTGGTATTTCACGACGTGGTTGGTGATCTGGTCGGCCGGGATCTCGGTGATCTCCGAGATCTCGATGTCGCGTCTTTTGAGTTTGTGCTGGCTTCCGAGGGTCGAGAGAGCTTTCTCCCTAACGGTTGCCTCGTCTTCTGCGGCCATCTCGACGGAGAAGATCTGTCTTCCCTGCCTTTTGTCGGCGTGTGTGCCCTTAATAAGGAATGCCTTCATAATTATTACCAGGTTCGGGAACTATATTTAACTAATAAAGCTTTGGTGGCAGATATGGGCGGCCCCGGTGATGCAGTTGCCGATTTTTCGCCCGGAAAGAGTTTCCCTGCGGTATCTGTGACCGGGCAAAAGTGCGGGCTGATGTGCGCTCATTGCATGGGAAGACACCTGTGCGGAATGGTCCCCTCGGAAGATCCGTCCGCCCTCCTCGGAATCGCGGAGGAATTGATACTGAAGGGGGGCGAGGGGATTCTGCTGAGCGGCGGAAGCGGAAACGACGGCCGCGTGCCTCTGGCACCTTTCGCTTCGGCAATCAGAAGGATAGCCGGTACGGGCCTTCTGATCAACGCTCATCCCGGCATCATAGGTCCCGATGACGCCAGATTATTGGTCTCTTCCGGGGTTTCACGGTTCTCCGTCGACGTACATCAGGATCCGGAGGTGATCGGGTCGGTCTTCAAACTGCAAGGTCCCCAGGCATACGAAAGCACGATAGACGCGATATTGGGCGCAGGAGGAATTCCCGTTCCGCACCTGACCGCCGGCTTCGGATGTACGGACATCATCGGAAGTGCGGAGCTGCTGCTCAGAAAAAGGATACGGCACGCTGTACTGCTGGCACTAGTGCCCACCAAGGGAACGGTATTCGAAAAACGCGGGGCGTCCGAAAGGGACGTCACCGAAGCCCTCGAGATACTTTACGGAATGGGGATATCGGTGACACTTGGATGCATGCGCGACCGCAGTTTGAGGGGCCTCGAGATGAAATGTGTCGAAATGGGAGTGAGAAGGATAGCCAACATGTCCAGCGACACCAAGGAGCACCTCGTCTCCGAGGGTTTCAGCGTGAAGTCCTTCCGCAGATGCTGTTGCTTCGGTTCAGAATGAGATCTCCGGCGTATCGGAGGCCTTTCCCAGCTGGGCGAACCTTCTTCCAATGAGGAACACCGCGGCGAACTCCGGTACCTCGGTCTCTCCTTCCAGCACGAAACGCTCCCCCTTTATGGTCAGGTCGACGGGTTTTTTCACAGTGACCTCCACCGGGTCGTCGGAGTATTCGTTCGGTACGGCAAGGTCCAGAGGCTCGAAGCAGGTGAGCTCGTCACGGGTCAGGGGGGTGACCCGCAGCCCTCCCTTCCCGTGTATGGAGCCGGGAAGCCGTATCAGCCTCTTCACATCGGAGGTGACGGGCGCGTCGACCTCGCCGCTGAGACGGGCCCGCATGTCCTCGTCCATTATCTTAACCAGCATCTCCTGGGCTGTCTTGCCCATGGTGGCCATGGTGTTCTTTTCGAAGATCACCTTCCTCGAACGCCTCACGTCCTCCTGTACCTTCTCCAAGGTGCTGTACTGGGTCTTCTTGATGCAAGGATAGTTGGAGCGCAGCGACTTTGCGTCCGTGTCGCAGAAGTCGTTCACCACGTCCATGAGGCCGCGCCTCATCCTCCTCTTCCATCCCCCGGAGTCCTCGGACGGTACCAGGCGGTCCCTGGCCACGTTGGTCCGCACCCCGCCGCTGACCGCCATCCTGGAAGTTGCGACCTGGTTGTATGGGAAGACCCAGTCTATGTCGAGACCAGAACCCAGGACGTAATCGACAACCTCCCTGCGCTCGTGGGACCCCAGGGTCAGCACGTCCTTCATCATCACATGTGCGTGATAGCCCCTGCCTCCAGAGAAGGTCAGATGTACATCCTTCTCGTCGAATCCCAGGTCCCCCATGAGGAAGGAGTCGCAGAGGCCCATCATCTCGCTTCTTATCTGCCGCATCATCACGGGATAGGTCATGTTCTCGGCGCCCACCAGGTGGTCGGCGTCAAGGTCGAAGATCAGCTCTGCCCCGAGCCACTCCTTCTCCTCCATCGTCGGAGCGGAGGGCTTTCTGTAGTAGGCGGTGGAATAGTAACTGTGGGCCGGGACGTTGGAGGCCATGAACCTTCGTAGGTCCTCCGCGTTGGCGAAACCCATGTGCCTCTGCATCATGTTCCTGTCGAAGAACATGAAACCGAACTCCCTGCGTGTGAAGCGGTCGGGCAACATCGGCGTGTTTTCCTTGTAGTACTTCCTGAAACATTTCAGGAGGAACCGGGAGTCCCTGTCCATGCCCTCTCTTAGGGCAGGGAACGTATAATTATTTGTCCGTAGCTCTTGAAATATGGCCGAAAAGGTCCCGATATACGACAATCACATACACATGAGCCCTTCCGGGCGGAACGTGGACGCCCTCCGGGAATTCGAGGCGGCCGGAGGCACGGGGCTCACGCTGATAACCCTTCCTTATGCCGAAGTCCATATCGGCAAGGGCAGGGATTTTTCGGATTCCTTCGAGATAACGTACAGTATGGCCGAAAAGGCGAAATGCGCCACCAAACTGCATATCAACACGGCTGTCGGACCTTATCCGATACTTCTGCTGGGTCTTGCGGAGGAGCACGGCCTCGAGGCCGCCGTGGAGGCTATGATGGAAGGAATGGAGATCGCCGGAAAGGCGGTGGCGGAAGGAAAGGCCCAGGCCATAGGCGAGATCGGCAGGCCCCATTTTCCCGTATCGGATGAGATATGGGAGGCATCCAACGAGGTGATGCTTGCCGGCATGCGGGTCGCCAAGGAGAACGGATGCCCCGTGATAATACACAGCGAGGCCGGGACGATAGAGACCAATCGTTCCCTGTCGGAGATCGCAAGGAGGGCAGGTCTGGATCCGGGGATGGTGATCAAGCATTCCTCCCCTCCCTTCGTAAGGGAAGAAGAAACGTTCGGAGTGATGCCGTCGATCCCGGCGTCCAGGGATTACATAAAAGAGGCCCTCTCCAAAGGCTCCGACCGTTTCATGGTCGAGACCGATTATTACGACGATCCGGAGAAGCCCGGAGCACGCATGTCGGTGAATACGGTGCCCAAGCGCATAAAAGCGATGCTGGCTAATGGCAATATGACCGAGGAGAACGTCCATAGGATATGCGGAGACATCCCTGTAAAGATGTTCGGCGGTTGAAACCTTTTTTAACACGATGTTAATTACCGAGATATGAAGGCGAGCGTTCTCTGCGTCTACAACGAAGGATCCCAACCAAACACTTCGTACATCGGTGCCAAAGGTTTTTCAGTCATGGTCGAGGTGGACGGCGAGAGGACGATGTTCGGGACCGGGCTCCGCGGACGTTACCTGGTCCACAACATGGAGCACCTCAGGCTGGATGCGGATTCCATATCCAGGGTCGTCATATCCCACGGACACGCGGACCACTCGGGGGGGATAAACGCCCTGCTGGATGCCAGAAAGGCCCCTTTGCCGGTGTATGCACCGGCGGACGCATGGGGAGGAAAGGGAATGTTCTCCAAAGACGGTATTTCCCTCACCGGTAACGCGGCGCCCAAGGCCGAGAGGAAGGACTTGACCGGATGGACCCAGCTCAGCAAACATCTCTTCCTCACCCCTCCGATGGAAGCCGGAGGTGTCTCGGAGACATTCATGGTCCTGGCCGGAGGCAACAGGCCGGTATTGATAAGCGGCTGCTGCCACTGCGGTCCCGATTCGGTGCTTGGAAAGGTCAGGGAAAAATTCGGTTCCTACCCGAGGGCGATCATAGGAGGCCTGCATCTGGAGAAACTTCCCAAGGAGACTTCTTACGCGGTTGCGGAAACGCTCAGGAATGCAGAGTGCCAGGAACTGAATCTCAATCATTGTACCGGTCCAAAGGGCGCACTGCGCCTCAGGGAAAAACTTTCGCTCGAAGGCGTGAAGGAGTACAACGTCGGCGATAAATTGGAATATGAGCTCGGACTAATATGATTCGGGTGACTATATGAAAGCGGCATGGCATTTCAGGACGGCATTGACATTTGCGATTCTGACGTTGGTTTTCGCGGCCGTAGGGTGGGTTGTAGGATGGATGTTCGACAGTCCGCTGATGGGCCTCGTCGCCCTCGTAATAGTTGCGGTGCTGATGCTGTCTTTATCGGCGATATTCTCGAAGAGCAGGGCCCTCAGCTCCAACAACGCCAAGATCGTCACCGAGCAGGAGGAGCCGAGGCTGTTCAGAATCGTCAGGTCCGTTGCCGAAAAGGCCGGCGTCCCGATGCCCGAGGTCGGAGTCACTGAGGAATACATGCCCAACGCATTCGCCACCGGACGCAGCCCGAAGGATGCCGCCGTCGTTGCCACCAGAGGGCTCCTCAACATGCTTCCGGACGAAGAGCTCGAGGGCGTTATCGCACATGAGATGTCGCATGTGAAGAACCGCGACATACTGGTGATGTCCGTCGCCTCAGCGGTCTCGGCGATCATTGCCTTTGTCGGCCGTTTCGGGATATATTTCGCGCTGGCGGGCTCGGGTAACAACAAGAACGGAGGCGCAATGATCCTGGTCGCGATTGTCATGTACATCTCTCTTCCCATTGCGGCCCTTATTCTTCAGATGAGCATATCCAGGAAGAGGGAGTACCTTGCGGACGAGTCTGCTGCGGAGATCACCGGAAACCCCGCTGCCCTGGCCGGCGCACTTGTGCGCATAGAGAAAGGCTGCGACAGCCCGGCCAACGACTATCACAACCCAGCATATTCCTCGGTCTGGATATCGAACCCTTCGGGGACCAGGAGGACCCTTACAGAAAGGATATTCAGCACCCACCCTTCGACCGAGGACAGGGTCGAGCGCCTGATGAAGCTGGCCGAGAGGTACGGGGCCTCAGGAGGTCCGGAGGTTTACGACAACAGCGCGGACGGCACCTCGGACCCCTTCTTCCACAAGTGAATCACTTTACCGGTTCCCACTTGGAGATCTCGTTGACCTTGGAAAGGGTGGACCCTCTCCTGATCTCTTCGCGGGTGCGGTCCTCATGCTCGTGCACGTCAAGCGCGCGGTTGGCGACCTCGACGGCCTCTTCCTTGGGCACTACGATCAGCCCGCTCTCGTCTCCTATTATCCAGTCTCCGGTGCGGACCCTCTGTCCCCCGACGGTCACCTCGATGCCGATGCCGCCGTAGCCCTTGGGCTCCCCGGCGCACGGGACCGCCATCCTGGCGAACGCGGGGAACTCCATCTTCCTGATGTCGTCTATGTCCCGTATGCTGCCGTCAATGACCACGCCGGCGCATCCGGCGACCATCGCGGAGGTGGCGGCCAGTTCTCCCCATACGGCCATCCATCCCCCTCCCACGTCCACGACTATGACGTCGCCGGGCTTCGCCCGGTCTATTGCCTCGACCGGCTTCGCCCAGTCTCCGTTCGCGGTCTGTACCGTGAGGGCGCGGCCCACCATGCGGATTCCGTCTTTGATGTAAGGCTTCAGGCCCAGTATTATTCCTTTTTTGTGGTAGGCGTCCGAGATATTGCATGTGGAGACCCTGGAGAAAGCCTCGAACAGGCTGTCCTCCGTGTATTTCTTTGCAAGGGCCGTGTCCACTTTGGAGCCCTCCATGGAGGATTTTATGGCCGCGGCCGCGGCACGGATGTCGGCGGCCTTTAGGATCCCCCCGCCCACGATGATAACGGATGCGCCCGCCTCAACGTATTTGCCGGCGTTCTCTGCGGTTATCCCTCCTGCCACGGCAACCGGGACAGACGTCGAGTCGACTATCTTTTTCAGAAGGTCGTCCGGAGGAGCCTCTCCCTTCATCTGGGCGTCTATCCCCATATGCAGGCATATGTAGGACACGCCCAGCGCCGCGACCTCTTTGGACCTCCTTATTTTGTCCGGCACGTTGATCATGTCGACCATTATCTCTGCGCCGTACTTTCTTCCCGCGGAGACGGCTTCGGACACGGTCGAGTCGTCCGCCAGGCCCAGTACCGTGATCACGTCTGCGCCGGCCTTGGCCGCGATCTCCACCTCGAAAGCACCCACGTCCATGGTCTTCGTGTCAGCCACTATCTTCCTGTTGGGGAATTCCCTCCTCAGGATGCGTATGGCGTCCGCACCCCCGCTTTTTATCAGAGGAGTTCCTGCCTCTATCCAATCTGCACCTCCCTCTACCGCCTCTTTTGCGATGGGGACGCTGCGCCCGACCTGCATGATATCGAGGGCCACTTGGAGTACTGCGCACATAAGCTTCCATCTGCAGGGGCTTATTTACACTTATTGAGAAAGTGCCACTCAGCTCGCCCGTCTATCATCAATAACAGCTCGTAAACGTTCATCACGGTGGCGGCCCTCTATCCCCTATCGTGTTTAAACATGCTTCCCAAAAGGTATATGTCCCGAACGCCATGACCCGCACCGCATGTCCGAGAGAAGAATGGTCAAAGAGACCAGGCCCGTGAGGGACAGGAGCAAAGTATCGGTCCTCTTTGTCGACCGCAAGAACGACCTTCAGTCCCAGCTCGCAGAGTACTACACCAACAAGCAGTTCCCCGGAACGTACCAGGCATTCAGCGCCGGACCCGAACCGGACATCATCGACTGCGACATGATAATAACGATGTACACGGAATCCGAGGACATCAGGCGCCAGAGGTCGAAAGGCTTCGAGAGCGAATATCTTCCGGAAGACCACGGCTACGACTACGTGATATACACCCAGCCCGACGTTTTCGAGGAACTGGCAGGCAAGACCGTCTGGAAAGGAAAGCAGATTCTGGCCGACATGGGGTCCAGGGACGGCTTCGCCGCAACCGACGACAAGGAGCTTTCCGAGGAATACATGCGCATGGCCATCAGGATACGTGACTGGGTCAAGGAGAATATGGACGACCCCGGCAAACTGAAGAAGCTAGTGTCCGCCTGAACCCTCCCCTGTGCCATTTTCCGGCCGCGTACCGCCCTTCACAATCTATTTAGTATGAATCGGGGTATCATGGGAAAGTGAAGAAAGAACTCGTGCTGCAGATTTGGAATGCCCTCGGTGACGACACGGTGACGACTCCGGAGGCCAACAGGCGGCTCGTGGGATTTTTTGACGATAAATGCCCCGACGACCTTGCAAAGACCTTCACCAAGCTGAGGAAACAGGGGCTTCTCAAAGGAAAGGTCTCTCAGCAGCAGGGCGGATGGATATGGTGGGCGGACGAGGAATGCCGCTCGGCGCTGGAAGGGGGCGTTCTCGATGGTTAACTATCAGGACGGAGACATCCAGACAGCCTGGGATGAGATTTTCGGAACATTCGAACAGTACCGTATCGCGATAGCCAATATAGCCGCCGCATATCCTGACATAAAGAGCCTCGAGGTCCGTTATTCGGACATTGACACCTACGATACGGACTTCGCCATGTTCGTGCTCGACAATCCCGACAGGTGCCTGAAGATAGGACAGGACTGCGTGCATTCGCTCATGCCTCCCTCCTGGGATGGCAAGGACAGGATAAACCTCAGGATCGTGGGACTTCCGAGGGACGCCACCGTGGACATCCGCCGCCTCAGGGCGAAGAACCTGGGGAAACTCGTGGCGGTAGAGGGGCTTGTGAGGAAGGTCACCACCGTAAGGCCGAGGATGACCCATGCGCTTTTCACATGTGCCAGATGCGGAGCGGAGCAATGGGTTCCCCAGAAGGGGATGCTCCTCAACGAACCCATGATGTGCGTAAACCCCGACGGAAGCTGCAACAAGCAGTCGACACGCTTCATTCTGGACGACAAGGACTCCAAATACATCGATACCCAGAAGATCGAGATACAGGAGAGCCCCGAAGGTCTGAGGGGAGGAGCCCAGCCGGAAAGGCTGGCGGGATTCCTGGAAGACGATATATCCGGAGCGGTCACGGCCGGAAACCGCGTCACCATGAACGGGATAATACGTTCCGTGGAGAAGCCGGAGCGTGACAAGTCCACGGTCTTCGACATCTACATGGACATACAGTCGATCGAGTTCGAGCAGCACGAGTACGACGAGATACAGATAACCGATGCAGACGAGAAGAAGATACTGGAGATGTCCAAGGATCCGGATCTTTTCCGCCAGATCGTGGCATCAATATCCCCTACGATCTACGGAATGGACGAGGTGAAAGAGGCGCTGGCCCTTCAGCTTTTCGGCGGATGCCACAAGGACATGGACGACGGCACTTCCATAAGGGGGGACATGCACGTACTTCTGATCGGAGACCCCGGAGTGGCAAAGTCCCAGCTCTTGAGATATATGAGCAACCTGGCGCCGAGGGGCATATATGCGTCCGGGAAATCGGCCAGCGCCGCCGGTCTGACGGCCGCCGCCGTGAAGGACGACTTCGGAGACGGGAGATGGACCCTCGAGGCCGGTGCCCTGGTCCTCGCCGACAAGGGTCTGGCATGCATCGACGAGCTTGACAAGATGACCACACAGGACAGGTCGTCGCTCCACGAGGCCATGGAGTCCCAGAAGATATCCGTTGCAAAGGCCGGAATAACGGCAACCCTCCAATGCAGGTGTTCGATGCTGGCGGCCGCAAATCCGAAATACGGCAGGTTCGAGGACAACGACACGATAACCAACCAGATCGAACTGCCGCCGGCTCTGATGTCCCGTTTCGACATGATCTTCGTGCTCACGGACAGGCCGGACAAAAAGAGGGACAAGGACATCACGGAACACATCCTAAAGGCGCACCGCCGCGGGCAGGCCAGGATGATAAAGGAAGGAACGGTCCTTCAGGGTGTGGACGCAGACATGATCCTGGAGTCCACCGAGGACATCCGCCCGCATTTCGACATGGAGACCCTGAGAAAGTACGTTGCGTATTCCAAGCGCATCACCCCCGTGATGACCGACGAGGCCGCCCGCATAATCGAGGCGAGCTATCTGGAGATCAGGAAGATGGGAGAGGGGCAGAACAAATCGGTCCCCATCACCGCCAGGCAGCTGGAGGCGTATGTCCGTCTGTCCGAGGCTTCGGCGAGGATGAGGCTTAGCTACGTGGTCACCGACGCGGACGCCAACCGCGCCGTGGACATGGTGGAATTCTATCTGGGCAAGATCGCCGCGCCCGACGGAGGCCAGTGGGACATCGACAGGGTGGCCACAGGCGTGTCCAAAAAGGACAGGGACACCGTTAAAGTGATACGCGACATAGTGGACGAGTTCGGTGCGGACACGGGGATGTCGACCGAAGAGATAATAGTCCATGCAAGTTCCCAGGGCGTTTCGAAGGACGAGACGCTGAAGGTTATCAAGAAGATACACGAGGCCGGAGATTTCTATTCTCCATCGGCCGGAGTTTACAAGAGGGCCTGAAATGATAAGAGCCAGGATACACAGGCACGGCGAGGAGAGGCTGCTTGCCGCATGCGATGAGGAACTAGTCGGCAAGACCTTCAGGGACGAGGTTTCCAAGGTAACGCTCACGGAGGCATTCTACGGGATCGAAGCGATCTCCGAGGAGACCTTCGTGGAACGCATGGGCTCGGTGACCATAATGAACCTGTTCGGAGAAAGGGCCGTGGCCGCGGCCATCGCGAAAGGATACGTCTCGCCGGAGAACGTCATGGTGGTCGCGGGAATAAAACACGCCCAGGTGGTGCTGATATGAGGTTCTGCGTCAAATGCGGCAAGGATATCGAAAAGACCATCGACGGCCTCTGCACCGATTGCTATCTGAACGGCAGGAAGTTCACGACCCTGCCGCACCACGTGGACCTGGAGGTCTGCGCCGTTTGCGGAGAGTACTATCTCGGCGGAAAATGGGCCCCCTCCGGAAGGAGGAAGGCGGCCGAAGATGCGGCGGTCGAAAACCTGGGCGCGCTCAACGGCAGTCGCGTAAGGTTCGTCGAGACCTTTTCCGAGGAGCAGGACCCCCGCACCTATGTGGTCAAGGTCATTTCCGAGATGGCGGTAGAGGATGTGGAGGTGGAGTCCGAGGCCTCTACGATAGTCAGGGTCAAGAACACCGTATGCAAGAGATGCTCCAGGATCCAGGGCAGCTACTACGAATCCATACTCCAGGTGCGTTCCGAGGAGAGGGCTCTCGACGAGGATACGATGTCGGAAGTCGTAAACATGGTTATGAGCTATGTGGACCAGCAGTCCAAGATCAACCGCCAGTACTTCATATCAAAAGTTGAGAAGATGCACGGCGGCGTCGATTTCTATCTTTCATCGATCGCCCTGGGACGCATGATGGCCAAGATGGTCTCCGACAGGTACTGCGGCGAGAACAAGGAGTCGGCGAAGCTGGTCGGCCGCACGGACGATGGCCAGGACATGTACCGCATAACCTACCTTGTGCGTCTTCCGGAGTTCAAGGCCGGGGACGTGGTAGTTTTCAAAGGCAGGCACTGCAAGCTCGTCAGGGTCTTCGCCACCGGAGGCCGCCTGCTTCCGCTCAAGGACTTCAAGGAGATATCGATACGCAGGTCGGACATGCCGTCCCTGAAGGTGTACTGCAAGAGGTCCGAGCTGAAAGACGCTACCGTCGTAAGCGGGGGGTATCCGGAAATCCAGATCCTGGACCCTTTGAACTTCTCCACCGTAGAGCTCAGGGTCCCCGAGGGTGCGATGATCGGAGAGACTGTAAAGGTCACCGATATCGACGGCGTGCTGTACTACGTTCCGTAAACGTTTTTCAGTACCTCGGCCATGTGCCTGCATGATCAAACTCCCCGAGCCTCTGGAAGATGTTGTGTTCAACCTGCTGAAGGCCTCAAACACCAAACTGCCCCCCGATGTGGGATGGGCCCTTGAGGCGGCCGCAGGATGGGAATCCGATCCTACGGCATATTCCCAGCTCGGAGCCATAATGGACAACGTCCGAAAGGCAGAGTTCCTTTCCCGCCCCATGTGCCAGGACACAGGAATTCCTGTATTTTTCGTCAAGGGGAAGTTCGACTCTTCCATGGTCGGCGCGATCGAAAGAGGGATAGCCAGGGCAACGAAGGAGATACCTCTGAGGCCAAACACGGTGGACCCCCTGACACGCGAGAACCACGGCGACAACCTCGGCGAAGGCATGCCCATAGTCCACTTCGTCCCTACCGGCGATGATTTCACCGAGATAACCGTAATGCCGAAAGGCGCAGGATCGGAGAACATGACCCGCCTGGCGATGCTCAACCCGTCGGACGGGGAGGAGGGTGTCATGAAAACGATAATAGACGCCGTGCTCGACGCGGGAGGACGGCCCTGTCCTCCCGGGATAATCGGAGTGGGCATAGGCGGAACATCTGAAAAGTGCGTTTCCATGGCAAAGGAGGCGCTGCTCCTGCCTGTCGGAGAAGACAATCCCGACCCCGAGCTCAGGAAGATGGAGGAGGAGATATTCGTGAAACTGAACGAAAGCGGCCTGGGCCCAATGGGCCTCGGAGGCGCCACAACGGTCCTGGGAGTCAGGATCAAGAAGGCGGCCTGCCACACCGCCAGCCTCCCGGTCGCGGTAAGCATCGGATGCTGGGCGAACCGCAGGGCCACCGCCAGGATCACCTCTGAAAAGGTAGAGTATACCCAGGGGGCGTTCCCTTGATACTGGTCTCCCCATTGGACGAGAAGGCCGTCAGATCGCTCAAGCTCGGCGACACGGTGTACGTCAAAGGGCCGATCATCACAGGCAGGGACGAGATGCACAAGAGGGCCATCGAAAAGGCCCGTGCAGGCGAAGAGGTTCCGGAAGAGATATTCGGATCGGTTCTGTACCACTGCGGCCCGATCATGGTCCAGCGCGGAGAAAAATGGACCCCCGTGTCGGCAGGTCCCACCACCAGCGCAAGGATGAATTCTCTGGAACCGGAGATGATAGAAAGGTTCGGGATCAGGGCGATCATCGGCAAAGGAGGCATGTCCCGGGAGGTCGGGGAGGCGATGAAGAAGCATGGATGCGTCTATCTCGCCGCAGTGGGAGGTACGGCCGTGTCCCTGGCTGAAGGCCTGGGAGAGAGCAAAGGGTCTGAATGGAGCGACCTGGGCATGGCCGAGGCCATGTGGAAGTTCAAAGCAGAAAGACTGGGCCCGTTGATCGTGGCCATGGATGCCCAGGGCGGCAATCTGTACGAAGAGGTCAGAGAGAAACTTAAGCGATGATCAGTCCTCGTCGTTCACGATCTTAAGTTTGCCGTTATGTCTCTTCACGTATACGACGTAGGCTGTCACGATTATCAGAAGGATGCCCGCGATGAAAAGGCCCATCAGGGTGAAAAGGTGCGGCAGGTCCAGTCCCCAGTAGGTCTGCACGGGGCTCAGCTCCAGGTAGAAGTCGCACGTCCTGGAGCTGCTTTCGGTGCCCACTGTAATGTTGTACTGCGCGGCGTCTTCGAAACCTCCGCGCTTCACCGTCACGGTGTAAGTCCCGGGCTCGCACTCTATGATATATTTTCCGTCTGCCCCGGTCGTGTCGCTTCCCTCCACGGTGCCCGTCTGGTTCAAAAGGGTGACCGTCGCACCGGATATCAGTTCGGACCCGTATTTGACGGTCCCGACGACGGTCATGTTCTTGTCGACGGTGTATTCGTACATCGCCCTGACGTCGCCCAGGTCGAAGGAGGTTACGGAAATCTCGTAGTCGCCCAGGTCTATTTCTTCACATATCATGATCTGGGTCTGGGTCTTGTACGTCAGAGTCACAGTATTGGTCAGGCCGGGGTCGTATGTACCCGGCAGAACGACAGTGAAAACGCCGTCGGAATCGGTCTCATCGGTCCCAAAGACCCCGACGCCGGTATCTCCGGCAAACCACTCGAGACGGACCTCCGCATCTGCAAGGGGCTCCCCGTCGCTGTCTTGGGCCGTCCCCGTGAAGGTCACCTCATCGGCCGCATAGGCTTCGTCTATGCTCAGCACCAGTCCCGCCAGTGGCAGCACCAGGACAGAGATCAGGAGCAAAGCCGCGATCCGAATTTTCATGGCATGAACATTGTATGTGCAGATATAATCCTTTTTTGCTCTGAAAGAAGAAAAATAAATATGGCGTAACACTAAGGACAAGGGATTGGGCGTCGCAATGATAGAGAGATCTAATACGGTGTATACGAAGGAAGAGGTCATGGGCGTAATGGAGCCCCTGATCTCCACATGGTTCGAAGAGCGGTTCGACGGCCTCACCGAACCGCAGGCAAAGGCCATACCGCTGATACACCAGAGGAAGAACGTGCTCGTGTCCTCCCCCACGGGATCAGGGAAGACGCTGACGGCGTTCACAAGCATCATCAACGAGCTCACAAAGTACGCCAGGGCGGGGACGCTGGAGGAGAGGATATACTGCATCTACATCTCGCCGCTCAAGGCGCTGGCCAACGATGTCAACCGAAATCTCAACGAACCGCTGGACCAGATGGCGCAGGTCGCCGCCGACCACGGCTTCGATCCCCCCGGAATAAGGGTGGCCGTTCGCTCGGGGGACACTCCCCAGAGCGAGAGGCAGAAGATGTCCCGCCACCCTCCCCACATCCTGATCACCACGCCCGAATCCCTGGCCCTTGTGATATCGGCGCCCAAGTTCAGGGAGAGCCTGAAAAAAGTAGAATGGGTGATATTGGACGAGATACACGACATCTGCGATTCGAAGAGGGGCGCGTTCCTCTCACTGACGTTGGAGAGGCTCAAGGACTGGTGCGAGACGGATTTCTCGCGCATCGGACTGTCTGCAACCCTCGCCCCCATGGAGGCGATCGCGGGATACCTGGTCGGTAACAACAACGACGGCTCGGTCAGGGACGTCACGATAGTGGAATCCGATTCGAAGAAGCAGCTGGACCTACGGGTGATATGCCCTTCTACCGACATGACCGCTCTGTCGTCGGAGATGGTCAACTCGATGATGTACGACCAGCTCAAGGAGCTCATCGACGGCCACGAGACGACCCTTGTGTTCACAAACACCCGTTCGGGGGCGGAGAGCGTCGTGTACAAGCTCAAGGAGCGCGGGCTTGAGAACATCGAGGTCCACCACAGCTCCCTGGGAAGGGAGACGAGGCTCGATGTGGAGGAGCGGCTCAAGAGGGGGGAGATCAAATGCGTGGTATCATCGACGTCCCTGGAACTGGGCATAGACATAGGTTCAGTGGACCTCGTTTGCCAGATCGGTTCCCCCAAATCGGTGGCCAAGGGCCTTCAGAGGATCGGCCGCAGCGGCCACAGCTTCGGACAGGTGGCCAAGGGCCGCCTCCTGGTCTTCGACCCCGACGACCTGGTGGAATGTGCCGTCATGTGCCGCGCCGCCCATCGCGGCGATATAGACCGCGTCGGAATACCCGAGAACTGCCTGGACGTCCTCGCCCAAGCGATCATAGGGATGAGCCTGGACAACAGATGGGACGTGGACGCCGCATTCCGTCTGGTTAAGGGGTCTTACTGCTACAGGAACCTGACCAAGGAAGAGTTCCTCAGCGATCTGAGATATCTGGGCAGCCGCGACGACTTCGAGGGCGTGTATTCGAAGATATGGTTCGACGAGGACGAGAACCAGTTCGGCAGGAAGAAGGGGGCCCGGATGATCTACTACCTCAACCTGGGCACGATCCCGGAAGAGGCCAACTACAAAGTGGTCACCGGCCATGGTTCCATCGCGGGCGAACTTTCCGAAAAGTTCGTCGAGAGGCTCTCTCCGAGGGACGTCTTCGTGTTGGGCGGGCGGTCCTTCGAGTTTGTAAGGTCCAAGGGCATGACCGCATTCGTCAAGGAGGCCACGGGGAGGAAGCCCACGGTGCCGTCGTGGGCGGGCGAGATGCTCCCTCGGAGCTTTGATCTTTCAATGGACATCGCCAAGTTCAGGAAGGAGATGTCCGAACGCCTGGAATCCGACACGGGAACTCTGATTTCGGGGATGTCGGAGGACCTGGACATTGACGAGGGTTCCGCGAGGAGCATAGTGTCTTACTTCAGGGAGCAGAAGGCGGTGGCCGGTTTTATCCCCGACTCGGAAAAACTGGCAATCGAGGAGTATATCGACCCGTCCGGAAATCAGAGGCTGGTCTTCCATTTCCCCTTCGGGAGGAGGGTCAACGACGCGCTTTCCCGCGGATACGCATACCGCCTCACGAACGTCCTGGGAACCAATGTTTCGGTCACGGTCTCCGACGATAACTTCATGATCGGCACATCGCGCAAGGTCGAAACATACAAGATCCCGGGCATGCTGAAGTCCAGAGATCTTGAGCAAATACTGCGCAAGGCGATAAAAGACTCCGAAATATTCAAGCTCAGGTTCAGGCACACCGCGTCCCGCAGCTTCATGATACTCAGGAACTACATGGGCCGTTCCATTTCGGTCAACAGGCAGCAGATACGTTCGTCATATCTTCTCGAAGAGCTCGGCAACATGGAGAACATGCCGGTCATCGAGGAGACGTACAGGGAGATAATGGAGGACGACATGGACATCCGCAACGCGGAGCACGTTCTCAGGCTGATCGAAGAAGGTAAGATGAAGGTCGAGACCGTGGCGTACACGGGGACCCCCTCGCCGTTCGCCCACAGCGCCATAATCTCAAGCTTCTCCGACATAGTGCTGATGGAGGACCGCTCCGCCCTGTTGAGGGAGCTGCACCGCAAGGTGCTGTACCGCGCGCTGGGAGACGCGGTCAAAGAGTTCGAGTTCGACGAGGACCAGATCATCCCCTACTTCCGGGAGAAGATCGGTCGCATTCAGACCAAGGAGGACATCGTCCCGATGCTCATGCGCACCGGTCCTCTTCAGGCACTCCGCGAGCGCGGAAGGAACATCTACGCATACTCGGACGAAGACAAGAAGACCGTGGACAAGTGGATAAGGGAGTTGCTTTTCGAGGGGAGGATCGGCTCGGTCTTCATGGACGACCCATACGTCATGGCGGCCGAGGAGGTCCATTACTATGCGGCGGCCACCGTCAAGGAGCGCGAGATGACGGAGATCGACGCCAAGGTCTTGGAAGAAGTCACGACGGACACGCCGATCAACCAGATCTCCGAGTCCCTGGAGGTCAGCGAGGACATGGTCTATCGTTCGATCAGGAAGCTGGAGTCCATGTACAGGGTCGCCAGGACCGCCGTCACCGGGAACGGGAAGTGGCTGTACTCCAAGGCGGACCATCCCGCCGTCGACAGGAACTCGGCAGTGGACCGGATAATAACCAGGCATCTGGAGTGTTTCGCTCCGGCCACCTCGGCCGAGGTGGCGTTCTCGCTTTCGTTGACGGATGAAGAGGCCCGGGCATCCCTGGAGTCGCTTCTTAGCAGCGGGGAGGTCGCCAAAGGCAGGTTCCTGATATCCGAAGGCGACCAGTACATGCTGAAGACCGACAGGATGAGGCTCCGGGCCGGCAAGGAGAACGTGTACAGCTTCGAGGCGGTTGAAGAATACCGCGCCTCCAAAGGGCGCAGGTTCGACAGCATAGAGGAATTTTTCAGATTCTACGGTTCGACCGGAAGCGAGATCGATGTTTTCAGCAGGGTCAGGGACTTCAAGCTGAAAGACTGGCAGAAGATGAGGGAGTCCGGGAGGATACTGCTGGGAAGGTTCATGCGCGGACGTGTAAGATACGTGCTTTCGGAGGATGCCGACAGGTTCGCCGCCCTGAGGTCCGACGAGACCGAGCCCGGAGACGAAAAGGTCCTCAACATGATCGACGGGATGGGCACGGCCACACTTCGCCAGCTGGTCGGCGAGATGAACATGGACAAGGACGCCATCAAGGAGGCCGTATACCGCTTGGACAGGTCCCTCAAGATAGTAAGGGCGTTCGGCGAAAGGGAAGACTGGGGAACGGAGAACACCTACATGGCGTATCGCCCGGGACCGGTCGCCGGGGACCCTCTCAGGGACCTTGCCGAACAGACCGTGAGGGCTTACGGCCCTCTGCCGGCCCAGGCACTGAGATACATTCTGGGCGTGGCGCCCGAGGATGCCAAAAGGCTCATGGAAGACATCGGAGCCTCCCAGATAATAGTAGGGGACTCTCAGACGCAGATGTTCGTCTTCGAAGACGAGCTGGAGGCCTTGGACGGGACCCACGGACGCGAGTCGAAGATCCGTCTGTGCACTCCCTTCGATCCGGACATCTCGTCTAAATGGGCGGAGCTGTCCGCCCGTTACGGCGACAGCTGGGTATATCCGCTGATCAAAGGCTCGTCGGTGGTCGGGGCCCTCGAGATGTGGGAGATGTCCGGATGCATAGAGATACGCGCATTCGACCTGGACTCGGTCGAACTGATGCCTGCTGCCCTGGCCTCGATAGACGACATCATGGCCTTCTTCAGGATGAAGAACACCGACATAGTCCGCATCAGGGAAGTGATGGGAAAGGACGTCTCCGTCCTCGGTACCGAAGAGAAGAAGATCATCGAGGATGCGGGCTACGTAATGGTCAACGGCTTCTACGCCAAGGGAGGCCTGGTCCAATACACCATGAACGACGACGAATTCCTCAGCTATGTATTCGAGAAGCAACGGGCGGGCGACAACGACAGGTATCCCACGGTGATGAACGCCGTCAGGGCCCGTGGTTACATCCGCGGAGACCAAGAGATATACACGAGGGTCCTCGACAAGACCACTCTGAAAAAACAGCTGGAGCGCGGATACATGGTGAAGACCTCGCTGTACCCGGCCTTCATAGGATACACCACCGAAGAGTTCGCAAGACTGTACAGGGCGGCGAAGTCGGAGGAGCTGGGCGGAGACGAGAAGCTGGTGTTGTCCATTGTCTCCAACCATTCTCCCATATCCCGGAAAGAGATAGTGTCAGGATCTCCCATTTCAGAGCCGCGCACCGTCGAAGCCCTCAACTACCTGTCAAAGCTGTCCGCGGTGTATCAGGATTCCGATTCCTACTACAGCCCGGTACCAATGCCGAATATCACAAGGGAAGATGCGTTCAAGGAAATAGCCAGGCATCATTTCTATGACTTCGGGATATTCTCCGCAGAGAACCTTTCGCGTTTCATGTCCGCCCGCATGTCCGATGTGAGGTCGACCCTGGCGGCCCTTGAGGCCGAGGGACTGCTCAAGAAGGGCTTCTTCGTAAGGGACGATCCCACGCTCATGTGGATGCTGGCCCCCGACATCGGGAAGAAGCAGAAGGTCCACAGGGGGACTTTCGTACTCAACACGCAGGACAACCTGCATGTGTACCTGAGGCAGCACATCAAGGGCGAGATCGGGCAATCACGTGCGGTGATATTCGAAGGGACAAAGATATCCGGCTCCTTCGACGGGAAGCTCACGCATGCAGGTTCCAAGGTAGAGAATTTCGAAGGTTCGGACCGTGCGTACAGGTTCCTCAGCGACTCGGCAAGGTCTCTGGGAGTATCCATCGAGAGCGGCAGGTCCGTGGAGCAGGATGACGATTGGGACGCGGTGGAGTTCTACCTCAAATCAAACCCGGGAGCCGTCACGCGCAAGTGATTTATAACATATTGAACTATCGTTAAGTTATGAAGATACCTTGTGAGATAGTCGTTTGGTACGTTCTCCCCACCATCCGCAGGGAAATAGCCAGGGAGCTTGTTTTCGAGCACGGCATGACACAGGCTCAGGTGGCCAGGAAATTCGAGGTAACAGATGCCGCAATCTCCCAATATCTGAAGAAGAAACGTGGGGAGAACGAGATAATACAGAACAGCGAGAGATACCCGCTGTTCTTTAATGAGATAAAGAACTCCGCCAAGAGGCTGGCGTCCGGCGACGCCGATTTCGTCACCGAGATGTGCAAGCTCTGCTACACGGTAAAGAACTGCGGCATGCTGGCCGAGATCTACGAGCAGTATACCGGCTACGACGCCCCACAGTGTGCGATGGCGGACGCCGAGATTCAGAGGATGATGCTCAAAGAGTGATACAGGAGCTCCTGTGCGTATCCGGCGTACCTGCCGAAGATGCGCCTTCCTGCCGAAGAGACATCCTCGTAGCTTCCCTCGACCCCGTATACTTCTTTCATAGACCTTGAGATCCTCGCGTCCACCGGGAACGCCTCCAGGTGTCCGTAGGCGAAGATCGCGGTACAGTCGGCGACCTTCGGACCTATTCCGTTGATTTTCTTGAGCTCCTTGACGCAGCCCTCGTAATCGAGCTCCTCAAGGGATGCCAGGTCATAGGTTCCGTTCTCGACCTTCTCGGCGAACTCCACGAAACGCCCCTCGCGATATCCCAGGCGGCATTCGCCGATGCTTCCGCACCCGTCCAATATCTGCCGGGGCGTCGGAAAGGAGTACGCCCCGCCGAGGTCCGTTCCGAACATAACGCATACGGACTCGACCATCTTTGCGATCCTTTTCACGTTGGCGTTGGTAGCCAGAATGTATGTGGCCGTGCACTCCCAAAGGTCCTGCCTGAGTATCCTGAGCCCGGGGCAGGCGGCCGCGAGGCCGGCGACGTATGCGTCCTTCCCGGAAATCTCTTCCATTATGGCCGGAAGGTCGTCCTCCGAACGGAAATATCTCTTGATCCGTTCCTCGCTGCATCCTTCGCACAGGAATCCGCCGTCCCTCTGCAAGAGCTCTACCTTATCGTTGCCGAGTACCCCTTTCCATAAGTCGCCGTCCTTTTTCCAACGGTGGGCCTGACCGCATCCGAGGGTCGCGTCCAGGTCGACTTCCATAGGGATCTCCATGGTATCGCCGATGCCTTTTCGTTAATAATTAGTTGCGTCGGGGCGTTCTAGGCGATACAGGGCCGACAGAGCGCCGGACCCAATATCCAGGTATTTATTTCAAATGAAAATAATATTTACGGCAACCAAACTGCGGCGTCGGGGGATGTAAATACGCAAAAGGCCCTCCACCCGGTATGAGATTCGGTCCCGCAGGATACCCTTCCGAAGGCAAGACGCCCATCGGATCTTTGGAATACACCAGGTCGCTGGGCCTCGACGCGCTCGAGGTGGAGCTTGTGCGCGGAGCCCGCGTCTCCGAGGAGAGGGCCAAAGAGATCGGCGCGGCCGCCGAGCGGCTGGACGTAAGGCTCTCCTGCCATGCCCCGTATTTCATAAGCTTCAATTCGGAGACCGCCGAGACCAGGGAAAAAAGCGTAGCCTGGGTCATGGACACCGCACGCGTGGCCCACAACATGGGCGCTTACATAATCGTGATACACGCCGCGTCCTACGGCAAACATCCGGAAACGGCGACGGACTCGGTGATCGAAGGGCTTTCCGTCTGCAAGGACAACATGGACAACGAAGGCATCAGGGACGTGGTCCTGGGGGTCGAGACCATGGGAAAGAAAGGCCAGTTCGGGACCCTGAGGGAGATCGAGGAGGTCATGGACAGCGTCGACGGCGTACGCCCCGTGCTGGATGTGGCCCATGTGCACGCCAGGAACGGAGGCTGCCTGAGGACCGAAGACGACATGCGCACGCTCCTAGAGGAGTTCTTCCCCCTGTGCGGCGACAGGGCCCATTTCCACATAAGCTGCATAGAATACGGCGACAAAGGCGAGAAGAACCACCTGCCGCTGGAGGCAAGGGACCCGGACATGCAGCTTCTCGCCAATGTTTTGGAAGACTCGTCGAAGGACTGCACCTTCATATGCGAATCTCCCAGGATAGCTGCGGATGCAGTGGTGTTCAGGGACATGTTCCCCAAGTACCGGCGCTGATTTCTATGTAAAGCTTTAAAAGCAATACCTCATTTGCGGCTCACACGCCACTGTGGCTCAGCGGTAGAGCGGCGGTTTCGTAAACCGTAGGCCGGGGGTTCGATTCCCTCCAGTGGCTCCATCTTATTCCATTAAAATTGA
>DAUY01000007.1 GCA_002505345.1 Methanomassiliicoccaceae archaeon UBA370
ATCTTCAGCCCGAGCAGTCCTTCGATATTCATCTTCGCGGGCACTCCGAACGGAGCTCCCGGCATTCCGGTGACGAGACCTATTCCGAGCTCTTCTCTCAGCTCCCTCATGACCGTCTCGTCAGCCATCTCATATTTGTCCACGCCGAGCTTCTTTGAAACGGCTTCTTTGGCCTTGTCTATCTTCATGTTCTTGGCGAATTCCATCCTTGCGACAAGGTCTCCCGAAGTTCTTATTCCGCCCATTCCCGAAGAAACCAAGTGAGCGATGGACATTCCTGCGGAGTCGCCCGCACCGGCCTAAATTCCGTCAACATGCGCGATCTCGACCATCGCCTTGCTGCACCTGCTTACAGCATCGATCGGCGGCGTCTCGGACATGGGTATTCCGCCCACTCCCATCCCCATGTTCACATGGCATGGGATCTTCGATGCCGTTTCGCACTGTTTGACTATCGTGATCGCACGTGCGAGGTTCCAGGCGAGGCTTTTGCTCGTGTTGGTGTTAACAACGGGACCGAAAACATTGACTCCCGCTTTTTCAGCCAGTTTGACCTGCTCGTGGGGATAGAGGCCTGCTACGACCTTTCCGTCGTATTCGATTTCCCCATGTATGCCCAACACGTTCTCGGCGGACATTCCCATGACGATGTAGGAATCGGGATGGGACTTCCTCATTTTCTCTATACCTTTCAGGGTTCCTGCGAAGTCGGCATCCCCGGCAGAGGCGGTTGTGTCGAAGTTGAATCCCTCTCCGCCCGCGGCCATGATACGGTCCGTGATAAATTCGATATCCTGTGCAATCGCATCCGACGCGGCCTCGGCCTCATGCTGGGCCTCTTCTATCTTGAACTCCCTCATCAGGTCCGCGGGGTTTCCGAATGGCCCGTCGGGCTTGTAGTAGAGTCCCATGTTCGGCATAGCGCCATAGAACAACGGCACAATGGTCATGGCCTGCACCTTCTCGAGGACCATCATCTCGTAGGAGATTATGGGCTTCACAGCTTTGATGCTGTAGTCGATGTGCGCAAGCTGGAAGGAGTCCATTCCCAGGGCCCTCTCGTGGACCATTATGGACTCTGTCCTGCTCATGTCGATGCCGTTACCGCTGCTTCCGCTGTCGATCATCAGCTTGTACGGTCCGCCGTCTTCCGTGAGTACAACCTCATTTCCCGGAGCGACTCCGAGAACCTTGCCCTCGCTGCAGAGTATGTCAGCAAGGTGATCGACCTCATCACCGCTAAGCGGTTTGGCTTCCGAGCATTCTGCCGCATGGGACATACCGAGGTAGATATCGTCGATCACCTGTTTTCTTGTGGTCTCGACTCTCCTTCCGTCTCCCATTCTTGTAAACATGACCATTATTTCACCCCAGGAGTGCTTTGGCCCTGTCCACCTGCTCTGACGCGGACTCGCTGTAGCAGTCCGCACCGATCTTGTCTGCCCACGTCTGCGTGACCGGCGCGCCGCCGACCATCACTTTGACGTTGTCCCTGAGGCCGGCGTCCTTGAGCATGCCGATGATGTCCCTCTGGACGGTCATCGTGGTCGTCATCAGCGCCGAAAGTCCCATCATGGTGCATCCGTTGTCCTTGACCTGCGCGATGAAGTCCTTGGAAGGAACGTCCCTTCCCAGGTCTACCACGTCGAAGCCTCCGCACTGGAGCATCGTGGAGCAGATCGACTTGCCTATGTCGTGCACATCTCCTTCGACGGTGCCCATGCACACTTTGGCGAGCTTCACGCCGACCTGGTCCTTCGGGAGGTCAGCCTCAAGTGCTTTGACGGCGGCGGACATGCCGTTCGCCGCGCTCAGAACATGGGGGAGGAACAGCTTCCCTCTCTCGAAGAGAACTCCTACCTCGCTCATCCCGGCGCCCATGGCCTCTATGATTTCCGTGGCCTCCATTCCGGCGGCTTTAGCGTCCGCGGCGGCCTTCTGTATGCCGGGGACCTTGTACGCCACCATCGCGGCGGCGATGGCTTTTTTCTCATTCTCAAAACTTGTCATTCATACACCTCTTCGACCGCAGATCTCGTTCGCGGTGCTGTTTTTTTGCAGCAATGATATCACCTCATTATGATGTATTTATAGATTGACCAATCAATTAAACAATTTTTTTAAAATAGCTAGTTGTGGAAATGTCAAGTTCATTATTTACTTAACAATATATCTAAACATGTAAAAATTTAAATATTGGATACAATAATTTATAGATTGACCAATCAATTATGAAAATGTCAGATTGATTAATCAGTCTAGTTGGAAGTGAATGTATGAGGAATCTGAAAGCAGATGTCTTGTCAAAGGGAGAAATAGGGCTGATACACGAAGGGAGCCTGGAAGTGCTCTCCGAAGTTGGAATCAAGATCGCCCATGCAGGCGCGAGGTCTATCATGGAGCGCGCCGGCTGCACGGTTGACGAAAGCAACGGGGTCGTAAGGATACCGCGCGACGTCATCAACGGTGCGCTGAAGAGCGCCCCCGAATCGTGGACGTTCAGCAGCCGGGACGGAAAACACGACGCAAAGATGGTGTCCGACGGTTCCAGGACCAATTTCATGAACCTAGGGATGGGAACGAAGATTTGCCACTATGTCTCGGAAAACAAATTCGACACGCGGGACTCGACGATTCCGGACATAAGGAACATCGCTAAAGTACTCGATGCCTGCGAGAACGTTGACCTGGTCACACAGCCCGTGTCTGCCCTGGACCTCATGGACAAAAGGTGCGTACGCACCCTTCACGAGGCGGAGGCAATGATCACCAATACCTCAAAGCCCTTCCTTCTGGACCCCGACCCTAGGTATGTAGATTCTTATTTCGACATAATGAAGGCATGCTATTCGGGGGACGAGGAGGAGGCTCTGAAGAAACCGTTCCTTATGGTCGGCGGATGCAGTTCCAGCCCTCTTCAGCTGGACACCCCGTTCTGCGAATTGGCGATCAAGGCGGGGGAATACAACATGCCTTTCATGTCTATGACCATGGCCATGGCGGGGACCACGTCTCCAGTGACCCTCGCGGGGACGATGGTCATTCACAATTCGGAGGCGCTCGCCGGGATAACATTGGCGCAGCTGGTAAAACCGGGGTTGCCGGTCATATACGGGAGCTGCACCACCGGTTTCGACTTCATGACAGACACCGCGCCCTTCGGATCTCCCGAGAACGCTCTGATCAGTTCGGCCAGCTCGCAGATGTCACAGTTCTACGGCGTACCATGCATAACATCGGGCGCGATCTCCGATTCGAAATGCCCCGACTTCCAGTCGGCACAGGAGGCGACGCTCAACGCGCTTTTGCCTGCGCTGAACGGCACGTCCAACGTGTTCGGCGTGGGGCTCATAGAGCTAGGAATGACATTCTCGCTCGAACAGGCGGTCATGGTAAACGACATGATACCTCTGATCAGGCACGCCCTCGAAGGATTCGAGGTCAGTTCGGAGACCCTTTCGATCGACGCCATCAAGGAAGTGGGCATCGGAGGAGAGTTCATATCGAGGCCAGAGACGATGGCGGGAATGTTCGGTCACACTCATCCGGAACTGTTCGACAGGAACATGTACGAGGGATGGAAGAACACGGGCGGAAAGCATACGCTAGAACTGGCGCACGAGAAGGTCCAGTCAATCCTCAGTGAACACGTCGCGACGCCTATAGAGCCCGGCAATCTGAAAGAAATACAAAACATCATCAGAGAAGCAGACAAGAAGGTATTGTGAAAACATGACACAGAAAGATCTGAACGAGAGAGCGAAGAAGGCCGTCATGGCCTACGACCAGAAAACATCCGCGGAAGTAGCGAAAGAAGCCATAGCCGCCAAGGTCGACCTGGTGAACCTCATCCAGGAAGGATACACCGCAGGCATACAGGAGGTCGGAGACCTGTATCAGGCGAAGAAGCTGTTCCTGCCCCACATCATGTCCGCCGCTAACGCCATGAACGCCGGAGTGAACCTTCTGACCCCGGAGCTGGAGAAATCCGGCAAATCCGCCGGAGAAGGGCTCGGCAAGTTCGTGATATGCACCATCGAGGGGGACATCCACTCGATCGGAAAGGACATCGTGGCCATCATGCTGAAAGTGGCCGGCTTCAACGTGGTCAACATGGGCAGGGACATCCCCGTCAAGGACATCGTGGCAGCCGTCAAGAGCGAGAAGCCCAAGGCCGTCGGAACGTCCGCTCTGATGACGTCCACCATGGTCAACCAGAAGACCTTCGAGGAGCTCCTCAAGGAAGAGGGCGTCAGGGACAAGGTCATCACCAACATCGGCGGGGCGCCGTGCACACAGCAGTGGTGCGACGAGATAGGCGCAGACGTCTACTCGGAGAACGCCACCGACTGCGTCAACAAGATGGTCGCGAGGGTAAAGATGTAATCGGGAGTATGCGACGGCTCGAAAAGAGCCCTCCCGAATTTTTAAAAAAGGGCGGCTATTCCTCCGGCCGCCCTCATAATACAACAAACTTCAAGCTCCCGTAAAGTACTTCCTTCGGATGCAATTTTTCAAGGGACTTCTTTATAGAACGCTAAACGTTACACGTTCATGAAGTTCAAGACACCGCTTTTTGTTCTCATGGCATTGGCCGTCTCGCTTCTGGCGGTTCCGATGTTTGCATCGGAGGCAGAGGCTGCGGACCCGGCAGAGAACGATGTCACGATGTACCTGTACTACGAAGGGTCCCGTATAGGAGAGGTTCCGAACACCGATGACCCCATACCCGTCAACGCAGGCGAAGAGGTAGACGTCAGCATAAGGATAGAGAACAGCTCAACTGAGAAACGATTCGTCACCATGAACATAACGGGGGTGACAGCCGTCGACTATAGGTCCGAAGACCTCCCCACGGCCGTGGAGATAGGTCCCGGCGAGTCGAAGACCTATGAGGTGACCTTCTTCTCTGATATGTACACCCGGGAAGGAGGAGACTATCTCACCATATTGCTCACGGTAGAGGGGCCCGCGAGCACCAGTCCCGTGTTTATCACGCAGGACCTGCACTTCACCATAAGCTCTAGCCTGTCGTCATTTGGTTATTACAACAAGATACTGGGTATTATACCGAACACCCTCCCCAGCCCACTGGACTCACCCCAGGCGGCGGCCCTGATCACGATGGCCCTGTGGGCGGTCATCGCGGCGGCCGTTGCGAAGTTCGTCATACCGGCATTGCTTTACATCCCGATGAGGGGCAGCAGTGAGACAAGGAAGATCGTGGCTGGCTCTCTTTTCAAACACATCTTCCTTGTCATAGTGATACTGGGGATCCATGAAAGTCTCAAGGTCCTCGGTTCTTCGGAGTATGTGGTAGACGTTTCCGGAAGGATGGCGGCAATCTCCTACGTTGTTCTTGGTGCGCTGATCTTCTGGAGGGTCTACGTCATAGCGCTTGACCATCTTTTCTCCAAGATGGGCCGCGAGGTAAAGCCGGGAGGTGTGGATGACACCCTGATACCGCTTTTCAGGATGATCGGGCAGATATTCATCGTCACAGTGGCCGTCGCAGCGATTTTCTCCCTGATGGGCGCGGACCTGATGGGGATAGTGGCGGGAGCGGGGATCGCGGGACTGGCGATATCCTTGGGGGCCCAGAGCATGCTGAGTCAGTTCTTCAGCGGAATAACTCTGCTGACGACACGTCCGTTCAAGGCAGGTGACTTCGTCAGGATCGACAATTCCATGGAGCTCAAGGTGAAAGAAGTCGGCATAATGACCACATGGTTCAAAAATCCCTGGAACGAGGAGATAATATCGATGCCCAACAACAAGGTCGCTGCCAGCGAGATAACTAATATGACCCGCGACAACATGTACTACCGGTTCAACCTCTATATGGAGGTGACCAGAGATGCAGACCTGGCACTGGCGAAGGACATCCTGGTGGAGGCCGCGCTGTCCCAGCCCCAGGTCATCAAGGACGGGACGGTCATGATGCCCTACGCCCGTGCAACCGATATAACGGAATCCGGAATAAAGCTGAGGCTGGCCGCATTCGTCTACGACTACGAGGACACTTGGAGCGTGGAAGCGGTGATCAGGGAACGGGCCCTCAGAGAGTTCGGTGAGAAAGGAATAAAGCTGGCTTATCAGAAGGTCGACGTCAGGGTCCGCAGGGAAGATATTGAAGACGGCGATTTCTGAACATCAGACGATTCCTAAACATTTTAAACATCTTTCATTTTCATTCAGCTTTGAGAATAAAGTATGTTAATCCTCAACGACCTTCCACCTTTCGGAGCCAAAAATGTACGCTGACGGCAAGTTATGGATCGCGAAGGGAGAATCGAAGGTTTATCTCCACCCGCAATATGCTAACAGGCACGGTCTGATAGCAGGTGCCAGCGGAACCGGTAAGACCGTGACCCTGAAGGTGATGGCGGAGTCGTTCAGCGAAATGGGCGTCCCGGTTTTCATGGCCGACATAAAGGGAGACGTCAGCGGCCTCTGCAGAGCGGGGAAGGACAGCGAGGGCATGCGGGAACGCGTAGAGAAGCTGGGAGTCGACGGGTTCGGTTACACAGGTTTCCCCTGCGATTTCTGGGACATCTACGGCGAAAAAGGGCACCCGGTAAGGACGACCGTGGAAGAGATGGGGGTGGACCTGCTCACAAGGCTCATGGAACTCTCCGACGTGCAGGAAGACGTTCTAAGGGTGGTCTTCAGGATATGCTCGGACGAAGGCTGGGAGCTTGTGGACACCAAGGACCTGAGGGCCGCGCTAAGCTTCATTTCCGAGAACAGGAAGGAATACGAGGTGGAGTATGGCACCATGAGCGTCCAGTCCCTCGGGGCGATCCAGCGCTCGGTCATGTCACTGGAGGACGTGGGCGGAGACATCTTCTTCGGCGAGCCTGCGCTGGACATAGATGACTGGTTCAGGACCGACAGCGATGGGAGAGGAGTGATCAACATACTCCACAGCGTAAAGCTGGCACATAATCCAAAACTCCACTCTACCTTCGTGGTATGGCTTCTGAACGACCTATTCACGACCCTTCCCGAGGTAGGAGACATGGAGAAGCCGAAGCTCGTGTTCTTCTTCGACGAGGCGCACATGTTATTCGACGACGCCCCTCCCGTCCTGACGAAGAAAGTGGAGCAGGTGGTCAAGCTCATACGCTCTAAGGGAGTGGGCATATACTTCATATCACAGAGCCCCTCGGACATACCGGACCCGGTCCTGTCCCAGCTCAGCAACCGCGTTCAGCACGCCCTCCGCGCGTACACTCCCAAAGAGCAGAAGGCGGTAAAGGTCGCGGCCGAAACATTCCGTCCGAATCCTCGTTTCAAGACATCGGACGTAATAATGGAGCTCGGGACCGGAGAAGCGCTGGTATCTTTCATCGACGGCGAAGGAAGTCCGGGGATAGTCGAGAGGGCCTTCATACTGCCCCCCAGGTCGTATCTCGGGCAGATATCCGAAGGCGATTACAAAGCGATGATATCAGGCAGCGATCTGGACGAGAAATACAGGGAGCGCATCGACGACTATACGGCTTACGAGGCCATCGGAAAAGCCGAGGAAAGATCCGAGGCCGTGAAAGCAAAGTCTGCAGGTCCGAAAGAAAGGGCCGCCCCCAAACGCACCACCACTCGCAAAAGGAAGTCATACGCCGAGAAGACGACCGACAGGATGGTCGGGAACGCCGCATCGGCTATAGGGCGCGGACTGGGGAACATGCTGTCCAAAAAGCTGTTCCGCTGAGATCACTGGTACTTTACGCCGTCGTGGTCCAGGACCTCGTTCCAGAGGGCTATGGTATCGCGGGCCTCTTCCTCGTCCATTATCTCGATGGCGTATCCGGCGTGGACGACGGCCCACTGGCCCACTTCGGCCTCGACCATCGCGACGTTCGCCTGTTTTATGACTCCGCCGAAATCCACGTCGGCCGTCTCATCGCATATCTTAACGATCTTCCCGGGTATTGCCAAGCACATCTTTCTCACTCCGATACTAGCTTTATTATCGCCTCGGCAGGCTGTCCGTCCGTCGCCTCGAGGGCTTCGATCGCCTTTTCCCTGCCGCAGCCCGTCTGGGACATCACGAGGGCTATGTCCTCCTCGGGAATGGCGGGTCCTGCCGGCTCCGACTCGGACGACAGAGGTCTGACGACCTCGGTACCGGTGATCTGGTAGCTCTTGGCCCCGTTCATGTCTATGCAGATCACCTGGGCGTTCGTGATCACGGTCTCGTCGTCCCTGGTCCTTATGATGACCTCGGTCACATTGCGGACCTCGGACTGGCTGATGCCCATCTTTTTCATCGCCTGTTTCATTTGGCGCTGATTTATCTTAGCCATATTACCACCTCAACCGTCCGCATGTTTAATTAATATTGCTCAGGAAAGCGACTTCTCGACCTCTTCCTCCAAAGCTCTGAGGAGTTCTGCGGCTTTTTCGGGATCCGATATTCCTCCCTGCGCGAAATCGGGTTTCCCTCCTCCGCGGCCTCCGAATCTGCCGAGCACCCCGCTGAGGATGCTCCTGCAGTCCGCTCCGGCGGAACCCGAGGCGACCACGGCGGAGACGGCCTCCCCCGAAGACACGAAGATCGCCACTCCTCCCGCGGCCTTAACCTTCTCGGCGGCATCGGCCATCGCGGTCCTTTCGGCACCGAAGACCGCGGCCGAATACACTTCCGTGCCGTTGACGTTTTTCGGCCTCACGGAGGAAAGCAGCGCCCTGGTGCATTCTTTCAGCGAAGCGCGGGCGTATTCCAGTTCCTTTTTCATGTTCGATACGGCCCTGACGATATCTTCCGGCTTGCTGTCAGCTGCCTCCGCGGCCTCCAGACATGCGACCGCGAGATCCGTCGCCGAATCTTCCGCCGCATCTCCGACCTTGAAGTGGACGGCCACCCCGTCCTTGCCGGCGGAGACCTTCCTGTCTACCAGCAGCATGCCCAGCTCCGACGTCTCCATGACATGTATGCCGCTGCAGGCCGAATAATCGATGTCCCCAATGGCGACCACGGAGATCTCCTCCCCTTCCGGGATGCGGTCAAGTTTGATCCTCACCTTGTCCACGAGGTCCGGGTCGTCCCTGCTCATCACTATCCTCGTCACCGTGAGGTTGTCGCGGATCGCCGCGTTGGCGAATGCCAACGCCTTCCCGATGTCCTCCCAGGACACGTCCTTGCTGACTATGACGTACTTGCTTTCCGGCGATATGAAGATCTTGGATATCTCAAGATCCGGGACCTGTCTGCGGAGGGAGCCGAACAGCAAGTGCTCTGCGGTGTGCCCCATCATGAGGTCGAAGCGTCTGTCCCAATCCACGCTGCCCCATACTCTGTCTCCCGGGACGAACCTGTGTCCCGGAACCCTGTGGACGACGTCCCCGTTGCCGTCACAGAACGCTTCGGTGACCCTGTCGTCGTTCAGCGTGCCGGTGTCGCATACCTGCCCTCCGCCTCCGGGATAGAACGCGGTGCGGTCAAGTACGACCAATTCTCCGTCCGTGGACGCCACCCGCGCCTGGAATTCGAACTGATATCCGTCGTGCCTGAACAATTCCTCTGTCATATCCCGGAAAACAAATCCCTATCTAATAAATATGCGGAAAGGGTTTGTGCATCGGTGATGCCGGATGTCGGGAATTCGCGATATGGATGACTTGGACAAGCGGATCGTAGAGCTCATCTGCACATCAAGCCAAGGTTCATATAGACAGTTGGCTAAACAGCTGGATGTCCATCCCACGACCCTCATACAGAGGGTCAAGAACCTCGAGTCGAAAGGCATCATAAACGGATATCGTGCCAAGATCGACTACATGAAGCTCGGGTACGAGTACATGGGCATCGTGCACATATACGCCGACAATCTGGTGGAAGTGCTTGAAAACCTGAGCAAGGTCCCTCAAGTCGTGGGGATATTCGATGTGACGGGAGACAGCGACGCCATAGCATGGGTCGCGTGTGTCGACAGGGAGGAGTTTTCGGGGACAGTGAAGCTCATAAACTCGCAGCCCGGGGTCAAGAAGACGAACACCGCCGTGGTGTTAAGTGTCGTGAAGGACCCTTTCGACTTCATACCCGATATAGTAGACGTTTGAGTCTGCGACAATTCTTATATATTCCTGTATTTAGCAGGCTCAAGTTTATTCGGAGACCAACCACATGAAGAGAACAAACACCTGCGGAGACCTTAGGAGGTCGGACCTCGGTAAAGAAGTCTGCCTCCAGGGCTGGGTCAGGTTCTCCAGGGACCACGGAGGGGTCGCGTTCATCGACCTCGCCGACAGATACGGGATCACACAGATAGTATTCGACCCCGCCGACCTTCCCTCAGAGACCGACGCATCCCGTATATCGGACGTGATGAAAAAGTTCACTCGCGAGTCCGTCGTCTCCATCAATGGTGTGGTAAGGGAGAGAGTGGAAGGCACGGCCGACGCCCGCAACCCCACGGGAGAGATAGAGGTGCTGATCTCGGATGCGGAGGTCCTCGGAAGATCGAAGATTCCGCCGTTCGAGGTCGGAGACCAGAAGGAAGGCGTTCTACCCAATGAGGACGTCAGGATGAAGTACAGGTACCTGGACCTCAGGCGCACGGAGATGATCGAGGCCATGACCACGAGGAGCAGGTTCATGCACCTTGCACGTCAGTATCTCGAGTCCAGGGATTTCCTCGAGGTGGAGACTCCGATACTCGCCCGTTCAACTCCGGAAGGGGCCAGGGATTTCATCGTGCCGTCGAGGGTTCACTCCGGTACGTTCTACGCGCTGCCGCAGTCCCCGCAGCTGTTCAAGCAGATGCTCATGGTGGGCAGCGTCGACCGTTACTACCAGTTCGCAAGATGCTTCCGCGACGAGGATTCCAGGAAGGACCGTCAGCCCGAGTTCACACAACTGGACATGGAGATGTCCTTCGTGGACGAGAAAGATATCCAAGATACCATCGAAGGTCTGATATCCTTTGTCTGGGAAGGCCTCTACGGTAAAAAGATCGAAACGCCGTTCCCCCGCATAGGATACCGGGACGCCATGGAGCGCTTCGGTTCCGACAAGCCGGACATGAGGTACGGGCTCGAGTTCGTGAAGCTGACCGATGTGGTCAAGGATGTTCCCTACGACATATTCCAGAGGATCATGAGGTCCGGCGGCATCGTCGCGGGAATAAACGTCTCCGCCGAGCTTTCGAAAGGAAGGGTAGGCAGGAACGACATTGACCGTTACATAAACTATGCAAAGAAGGCGGGTCTGGGCGGACTCACATGGATGAAGGTCCAGGACGGGGTTCCCACCAGCAACATCACCAAATACTTCACGCCTGAGATCCTCGAAGGCATAAAGAACGCGATGAAGGCCGAAGAGGGAGACATCCTATTCTTGATCGCAGGACCGTGGAAGTCCACCTACGAGGGAGGCGGCGCGCTCAGAAAGAAGATCGCCGAGGATCTCGACATGGTTCCCAAAGATGTGTTCCAGTTCTTCTGGCTTGTCGACTGTCCGATGTTCGAGGTCGACCCGGTCTCGGGAAAGCACGACGCGTTCCACCACCCGTTCGTCAAGCCCCTGGGCGACATAGACGACAGGGCGTGCGGAGGAGCGTGTTTCGACATATGCCTCAACGGCAACGAGCTCGGCTCCGGGTCTCTGAGGATAAACGACCCCGATATGCAGAAAGACGTGTTCAGGAAGCTGGGCAAGACCGATGAGGGCATCGAGGAGGAGTTCGGATTCTTCATAGAATCGCTTAGCTATGGAGCGCCTCCCCACGGGGGAATCGCTATCGGAGTGGACAGGTTCATCTCCATCATACTGGGTAAAGACACCATCCGCGACGTGATCGCGTTCCCGAAGAACAAGAAGGCCGTTTCGCTGCTGGACAACTCTCCGGCAAAGGTACCCGAGGAAAAGCTGGAGGAGCTTCAGATAATGACGCTCTCCATAGACGACCTGGACATAGGGACCGAAGAAGAGGCGGAAGAGGACTGATCAGAGCCTTTCTCCGATCAGCCTCTTGGTCGCGTCGACTATGTCTGCCGAGGAATGAGCTCCGCCGGTCTGCTTCATGACGTGGCCGATCACACGGTTGGCCGCCTTCTCGTTCTTGCGGTAGTCCTCGATCACCGACGGATTCTCGTCGAGATATTGGGAGATCATGGCGTCCAGGTCCGCGGACCCTGCGCTCACGCTGTCGATGTCCGTGCCTGCGAGGAACGCTTTGATCCTCAGGCCGCACTCCGTGTCGGTGATCTCCCCGTCCACGAACTTTCTCACAATGTTTACGACCTCGGACGCATCCGTCCCTCCGCGGGCCTCGAACGCCCTCCACCCGGCGCTGACCGCTCCCGATGTCCAGGTCCTCGCCGTCTCCGCATCGGTGGCGGCGGCCAGGTCCTCGAACAGTTTGGCCAGGTCCACCGAGGTGGAAACGAACTGCTTGGCTGTTTTATCATCTATGCCGTATTCTTTCGTAAGCCGTATGATCATATTGTGGGGGCTTTCCTTGATCTTCAGGGAGTCCGCAAGTTCCTTAACATTGAAAATTCCCAGGTCCGGCTCGTCGATGTATCCGTAGTCGGCTTCCATCTCCTTCTTTCTGACAGATATCGTTACTCCGCGCTCCTCGTCGAAGCGTCTGGTCTCCCTTACGACCTTGCCTCCGGCTTTCAGGAGCTTGGTCTGCCTGACCATCTCGTAGGTGAGGGCCCTCTCGACGTTCCTCAGCCCGGTGACGTTCTTGACTTCGCATCTCTCGGTTCCGACGGACAAGTTGCAGTCGCAGCGGATGCTCCTCTCTCCGTCGTCCGGAAGGTCGATCGTGTATCTTATGTCACGGATGAGCTGTCCCAAAAATTCCCTGGCCTCCGCAGGCGTGGAGAGGTCCGGCTCCGTCACTATCTCCGCCAGCGGGATCCCTGAACGGTTGTAGTCGACCAGCGATGAAAGGTCGCCGACCCTCTTTATCTTTCCAGGGTCCTCCTCGATGTGGATGCGGGTGATGCGTATTGGCTTCTTGCCGTTCAGATAGTAAACGCCCCCCTCGCCGAGGGGGCGGTCGTACTGGGTGATCTGGAAGTTCTTCGCGTTGTCCGGATAGAAATAGATCTTCCTTGCGAACCAGGTCGTATCGCGCACGGTGCATCCCAGCATCTTTGCAAGCAGTATGCCGTACTCAATCGCCTTACCGTTCATCATCGGCCTGGCGCCCGGGAGACCCAGGCATACGGGGCAGACGTGGGTGTTGGGCGCAGGCGCATCGGTGGTCGGGCAGGGACAGAACAGCTTCGACCTGGTGGGAAGCTGCACGTGGACCTCCAGGCCTATCTTCATATGGACACCTCCGGTCTCACGGCGTCGAAGTTCTTCTCCCATTCCTCCGCGGCCGAGAACAGGACTCCCTCGTCCCAGTGGTTTGCCACGAACTGCATGCCGATGGGCATCCCGTCCCTGTCGTAACCGCAAGGCACCGATGCATGCGGCATGCCCGCGATGTTCGGCGGACCGGTGAGTATGTCAGCCTTGTAGGATTCGACCGGGGTCATTTTCGAGATGTCCGAGAACTTGGGGGAAACGAAAGGCATGGTGGGCGTCAGAACGGCGTCGCATCCGCTCAGCACGGAGCGGTACTCTTCGATTATCGACTGGCGCACGTTGCGGGCCTTGGAGTAGTAACGGTCCCTGAAGCCGACCATTCGGGTGAAGGTGCCGAGCAGGATTCTGCGCTTGGCCTCTTCGCCGAAATATTGTGAACGGAAAGATGTGAAATAATCGTCGAATTTCAGCGAAAGGTCGCCGTCCTGATGTCCGTACCTCATCCCGCAGTAACGTGCCAGGTTGGTGGACGCTTCGGATGTGGCGATCACATAGTACGCGGGAATGGCGTATTTGAGGGTAGACATCTCTACCTTCTGCACGTCAACACCCATGCTCTTCAGGCCCTCCAGACCGTCTTTGAACGCCTTCTTGACGTCTTCGGAGACACCTTCGGTGGCGTCAACGGGCACCGCCACGGATTTCAGCTTCCTGCGGGAGCCGATGGCAGGTTGCACGCAGGAGGTAGGGTCCTTGGGGTCCGCGCCGGCCATTATCGCTACGTACTTACCCAGGTCTGATGCGTTAGAGGAAATGATGCCGATCTTGTCCAGCGAGTTCCCGTAGTCAAGAAGGCCGTACCTGGAAACCCTCCCGTAGGTGGGCACGATGCCATACACCCCGCAGAAGCTCGCGGGACAGCAAATGGAGCCGCCTGTGGAAACGCCTATGGCCACATGCCCCTCCATGACGGCCGCCGCGCATGCGGCGCCGCCCGACGAACCTCCGCAGGAACGTTCGAGGTCGTAGGGGTTTCTGGGAACGCCGAACGCCGAGTTCGTGGAGAACGTTCCGAATCCGAACTCGTCCATGTTGGTCTTGCCGATCAGGAGGCCGCCCGCCTCTCTCATCTTGGCTATAGACGTTGCGTCGAAGGGGGGACGGTAGCCCTCGAGTATCCTGGACCCGGAGCAGGTCTCCATATCTTTGGAGGTCAGGTTGTCCTTGGCAGAAAAAAGGAATTTTGCATCGCCGGCATCGGTCTGGGACGTCACGGTCCTGAACATAAGATACTTCTCATTGATCTTCGAAAGCGAAGACAATACGGAGCTCTGGCTCATAGAAGTCTGGGCCCCCTCACGTAGTTGTCGTATGTATCCATGCCTTCAAGCATGGCGTCGGGTTCCAGCTCAATGCGGGGCTCGTCGTCCCTCAGGACGTCAGCGACTCCGATGGGGTCGATGCCGAAGCCCTCGCAGTCCGGGGCCTCGTCGAGAATAGTAAAATATCCCAGGATGTCACCCAGGTCCCTGCTGAATCTCTCGAGCTCTTCTTCAGTAAGTTTCAGGTGAGCGCTGCGGGCGACTTTCTCCACGGTTTCCCTATCCATTGCCGGTCAGCCCTCCGAACGCTCAAATCTGTTATAACCTTTATCCGGGGGTAGAGATGTTATTTCCTGGTCTTGCCGACGAGGATTATCGAATTCAATGTGGCGGCACCGTCTTCGAAGGCTAACTTCTTACCTGCTTTTTTGAGAAGTTCCTCCATATCGATGCCGTATCCGCTGATCGAGTCCATCCTCTGCAACGGGTACCTGCAAGCCCCGCCAGGATAAGTGCAGACCCCGCAGTAATCGCAGCCACCGTCGCCGAGGACCTTGACCGGAGCGGACGGTCTGATCATGTCGGCCGCCCTCCTCGAAGAGTCTGCGAGATTATCCTTCGCACGTTTCATCTCCTTGGCATTCTTGGGGTCGAGGGTGTACCTCTTCATTACCAGAAAAGCCCCCTGATAAGATTTCAGGGTCTCGCCGCATTCTTCCAGCGTACCTACTCCCGGGGGGCATCCCCAGTTGGTCCCGTATTCCTTGCAATCGTTCTTTTCGCAAAGGGCCCTGAACTCATTTGCTTTCGGAGAGACCGCAGGGACCTCCATCTCAATTACCTCGAATCCCTCCCCTTTTAGCCTTTCCTCGAACCCGTACATCGTACACCAGGTACCGTATCCCACAATGCCGATATATCGGTTACTGGTACTCTGAGGGTTAAACATTTAAGCAAAGTGTCCGCTTACCGTATGATAACATGGCAGACGCTACTGCAGAGAAGAAGATCGCCGCGGCAATGAAGCTGATGGATGACGGCGATTTCAAGAAGGCATACCCCCAATTCAAAAAGCTGACCGAGGAGTTCCCCGACGATGCCGAGTGCTGGTACGCCCGCGCAGAGTGCGGTAACTATGCTTCCGGCATGTTTGGTGCGAAGATAAAGCCGGAAGAGATTGCCACGGCATACGAGAAGGCCTGTGAGCTCGACCCGGAGAACGTGGACTATTACCAGTCTTACGGGCTTTTCTGCATATCCGTCAACAAGTTCGACGATGCAGAGAAGCTCTACAACGAGGCCGCCGAGATGGACGAATCCAGGGCGCCTTCCCTTTATTCCGAGTTCGCAATCGAGTATTACAACGTCATCATGGCCAACTACGGAGAGATACCCGAGGACCCCAAGGCCGCCGAGGCGGTCAACAAGGCCCTGGTGCCTTACAAAAAGAAGGCCCTTGCATATATGCTCAAGGCTCTGGAGATGTCTCCCGAGGAAGCCAAATCGCTCCTGTGAGACGATTCCGGAATATTTCTTCGTCCCCGTACGCGAATGCGGTATGGGGATGCATTTTCATCTTTCAGCTTAGCTCTTGGGCTTCATTCTGAGATGCGGTCGCTCTATGCGTACGGTTATGGCGTCAGAGGGAGACGTTTCAAGAATAAAACGGGTAAAGAGGCGGCTGGCGCAATGCGTCTCGCGTGAAAGAAAAGGTAAAAGACCGCCCAATTAAAATT
>DAUY01000005.1 GCA_002505345.1 Methanomassiliicoccaceae archaeon UBA370
AGCTCAATTTTAATGGAATAAGAGGGGGGAGAAATGGAGCCGCTGGAGGGAATTGAACCCTCGACCTACGCCTTACCAAGGCGTCGCTATACCCCTTAGCCACAGCGGCCTGTGGGGTGCCTTATCCATATATGATTGATAAAGGTTTCTGGTATTGCCCTGCATGGCTGAACGTGCGGTTTACGCGCTTTTCCTCCGAATTGAAGAAACTATATCAGATGAATGCGCCTAACGTCATCCCATGAAGAAAGAGATGAGCTCCCTGGACGTCCGTTCCGTGGTATCGGAGATGTCCGCCCTAGAAGGTGCCCACATGGACAAGATATTCCATTGGGGCCCGGGCAACGTGCTTTTCCGGATAAGCGTCACCGGCGGGAAGAAGGAGCTTTTCTTCAAAGACAAAAAGTGGCTCCACATGCCGCCCGTGAAGCCGGAGGCCCCCGTTCTTCCCACGTCCTTCGCGTCCTTCATGCGCAAATACCTCGACAATGCCAGGATCGGTAAGACCGTACAGACGGGGTTCGACCGCGTCGTGGTAATGGATCTGAAGAAAGGCGAGACGGACTATCAGCTGATCTTCGAAATATTCGGCGGGGGGAACGTCCTCCTCGTATCGGAAGGGAAGATCGTCAATTGCCTTATACACAAGACTTACAGGGACAGGGCCGCCAGGCCGGGAGAGGAATATGTCATGCCCAGGCCGCGGTTCGAGCCCGGAGTGTCCACGTTCGAAGACTTTGCGACCTTGTTCAGGTCCTCCGATTCCGATACTGTTAGGACGCTCGCCACATCGGTCAACCTGGGCGGACAGTACGCCGAGGAAATCTGCGTCCGCGCCGGGGCCGACAAGAGGGCCCCCGCCGGATCTGTAGGCGACGATATGCTGAAGACCGTATTCGAAAAGATAGGCGAGCTTGTTTCTTCGGCCGCGTCCAGCCCCGAGCCCACAGCATACCGCAAGGACGGCAAGATCGTAGACCTGGCACCCGTGAGGCTGATGTCCTACGGGGAAGCCGATGCGGAACGCTACGAGACGATGTCGCTGGCGATCTGCGCCATGCTCAGGGAGACGGAGGAGACGGCCGTCGAGGACTACGTGGACCCAGACATCCTAAAGCTCAGACGTAGGATCGAGAAACAGGAAGAGACCATCGCAGAATACGAGATGGACGCGGAAGAGTTCAGGCTTCAAGCCGACGCGCTTTACACCGACTATCAGAAGGCAAAAGAGCTCCTCGCCGTTCTGGAACAGCAATCTAAGAGGCTCACCTGGGACAAATTGTCAGAGGGCGCGATGAGGATCCCTTTCGTCTCTTCCATAGACCCGTCCAAGAACACGGTGACCGCGTCCCTCGGAGGACAGAAGGTGGTTTTGGACTATACCAAAGGCGTCGACGCCAACGCCTCGGCCATATACCAGAAGGGGAAGGATATCGGAGACAAAGGGAAGAGGGCCCTCGATGCCCTGGATCTGAGCCGCGAAGAGCTTGAAAGAAAAGAGAAAGGATTCGCGAAAGAGAGACATCTGGCACTTACTCGCGCACAGCCAACCAAACAGTTCTGGTTCGACCGCTACAAGTGGTTCTTCACTCCTTCCGGAAAGCTGGTCATAGCGGGAAGGGACGCCCACAGCAACGACAACATCGTCAAGAAGCATCTCAAGGACGGGGACGTCTACGTGCACGCCGACATCCACGGCGCACCTTCGGTGGTTTTTAAGGAAGGTTCCGCCGCCTCCCCCGAAGAGCTGAAGCAGGCTTGCGTTTTCGCCTTCTGCCATTCCAAGGCATGGGTCTCCGCGATGTCGGACGGCAGCGCATTCTGGGTCCATCCGGACCAGGTGAGCAAGACTCCCAATCCCGGAGAGTTCGTACCCCGCGGAGCGTTCATTGTCAGAGGTAAAAGGAACTACGAATACCATATCCAGACGGAGCTCGCGGTCGGAGAGATCGACTACCAGGGCAACCGCAAGGTGATGTGCGGGCCCAGGGACGTCGTGGAGAGGGCGTCGGAGAAATATTTCGTGATCAAGCCGGGAAGAGGCAAGAACAAGAAGACTGCCTCAGAGATGGCGAAGGCTTTCGAAGTGCCGGAGGAAGAGATCTCAGGAATACTGCCGCCGGGAGATTCCGAAATAACCGAGAAGATGTGGCCCAAAGATTCCGGTAGCTGAACCGAACGTGGCGCTCGCGCCGGAATTCGAATCCGGGTCAAGAGATCCGCAATCTCTCAGGATATCCAAGCTACCCCACGCGAGCAAAAAGTGCGGAAAAAGTCTTGCGACTAAGGGTGTTTAGACCTCAGGGTGAGACAGATAGCGCGAGATGTATCCAGCGATCCTGTTCCTCATCGTAATCGAGGTTACGTCTGTGAGGGTGCTCACCATCTCCTTGTTGTTCTCGAAGTCCCTGCTGAATGCCTGGGGATACTTGTTGAGGAGCTCAATGGACACTCTCTTGATGTATGTGGGTCTTATCCTTCCCATATCTTTCACCGAGTGAACCGATTAAGTATATGCCCTATTTAAGGCTTTTTAAGTCTTTTGGGATGCCCGCAGGACTTGCTGCCTTCTGGACAGGGGCCCCTCACGCAGGGAGGGCCGGCATCCTTGAATATAGTAGGGGAAACATCCCTGCAAAGCTTCAGCATCTGGTCCGCCATCTCGCGTATCTCCCACTGAGCCCTCTCGCAGCACCTGAGATCGAAGAAGTGCAGAAGCTCCCTGGCATTCATGGTTATGGTTATGTTTGTAGTGCATCCGTTGGGGAGCAGGTATCTGGCATCCTCGGCCGGGACCGTATCTACCAGTTTGGAGTATGCCTCCCATATCTTTTCCATCGCCTCTTCGTATATCTTCAGGGCAACGGGGTCGTCGCTCACGGTGTGCGGAACCACATACGTGGGGGCTCTGAGAGGGACATATCTCTGAGACTGCTGAGAGAAAGAGGCTATGCGGTGCCTGACCAGCTGATGCGTCAGAGACCTGGACACGCCCGAGACGGAGAACGTGAAGACCGCATGCTCTATCACGGAGTGGTGACCCATGGAGACGATCTGCCTCAGGGACTTTTCCGCATCCCCGGTGCCCAGGATCTCGTCCGCCGGCTTTTCGGAATAGCAGGACCTTCCTGCGGCGGCGCATATTTCGTCCGCGTCCCGGGTGTAAGATAGAAGCGTTACTCTCATCGGATCACTCCAGCCTTTCGTACCATATATCTGCCATCAGCTTACCTATCTTTTGTTCGTCCCTGATGTCCGCCAGGCGCACTTTCCTTACATCCATGTCCTCGGGAAGCAACCTCGATATCCCTTCTACATGGGCGTCCCCGACGACTGCTATCATTTTTTTATGCCTTGCCGACGCCTCAACGATTTTTTTCGCCATCGCTTCGTTGCGTTCGTCGAGAAGTATCCGCATCATGGAGGGGTAGCGGCGCCTCATGTGGCCCATATACTCTTTCTCGTTGTCGGAAAATTCCTTCTGTGTCTTTTCGACGTCCCTTCTCGAGGATTTCCTGTCCTTCATGCCCGAGAAGCGCCAGCGGAGCTTCTCGATCAACGACATCTCGTCCCACATTCTGAGCAGCATCTCCACCACGTCGCCGTCCATGAGTATGACCTCGGCGCCTGCGGCCTTTCCTGCCCTGCACGCCTCGAGGAGTTCCATGCCCGCATATGTTCCGAACTGCGATGCCGTTCTGCTCTGTGTCCTCCCCAGGGACTTGACGATCCCTGGTATCTTAATCGGTTTCGTGTCCTTGGGATGCTCATATGTGCCGTCCATCACCTGGAACCTTTTTTCGTCGAGTTCCACCAGCACCGCGTCGGGCCAGGTATTCTTTATGATGAACCGCACCTGCTCCTCCATCTTGAAAACGTGACCGGTACCTATGATGAGCAGCATCGCCCTTCCCATGGTCCCCAAAGATAAAAACCATTAGGATAACACTTTATCCGTTGGTCCTGCCATCATGGCCCATGCGCGAGATAATCAAGGTCTCGGGACTCTGCAAAAGCTACGGAGGGATCCTTGCCGTAGACGATATCTCGTTCAGCGTCGGGGAGAATCAGCTCTTCGCGTTCCTGGGACCTAACGGTGCCGGAAAAAGCACCACGATAAACATGATATGCACGCTTCTGGCACACGATGCGGGAGAGATCGTGGTCGACGGCCACAGGATAGGGGAGAAGGATGCCGAGATACGGAAGATCCTGGGCATAGTCTTCCAGGATGGGGTTCTCGATCCGCTGCTGACCGTAAGGGAGAACATCAGGACGAGGGGCGCCCTTTACGGGCTCGGGAAGGAAGAGCTCGAGAAGAGGATCCTCTGGGCATCGGACGCCGCAGGCGTAATGGAATTTTTGGACCGCCCTTACGGAAAGCTCTCCGGAGGGCAGAGGAGGCGCTCCGACATCGCCCGCGCCCTCATCAGCAAGCCCAGGATCCTGATGCTGGACGAACCGACGACCGGACTCGACCCGCAGACCAGGAAGAATATCTGGAACACCATCCAGAGATTGAAAGAGGACGGCATGACCGTATTCCTGACCACCCACTATATGGAGGAGGCCGAAGGCGCAGACCAGGTGGTTGTCATAAACAGAGGGAGGATCGCGGCGGTCGGTACGCCTTCCGAGCTCAAGGAGAGATACAGCTCGGACGTCCTTCTGATCTCATCGAAAAACATCGGCCTGCTGACGTCCGCCCTTGACGCCGACTCTGTGAAGTACGAGATGGACGGAGGGGGACGCGTAAAGATCCAGTTGTCCAGCACAAAGGATTCTATTGACCTTATCTTCCGTTACAAGGAGTATATCGATGCGCTCGAGGTTAAGATGGGCACCATGGACGATGCGTTCATAGGCATTACCGGAGAGGTTATGATTTGAGATTCGACGCAAAAGCGCCATCGCCTTCTTCGATGTTGGCATTGACCAAAAGGAACACCGCGTTGTTCTTCAGGGACCGCACTTCGGTATTCTTCTCGCTGATGGGCGCGCTTGTGGTCCTAGGACTGTACGCGTTCATTCTGAGAGATTCGTTCATCTCCGGCACAGGCTTGCCTGGCGCGGCGGAAGTGACGGACCTTTGGCTCGTGGGCGGGCTGCTCGCGATCGTCCCCGTAACCACGACCGCCGGATCTCTCGGACTTCTCGTTTCCGACCGTTACTCGGGCCGGACCGAGGATTTCAGGGCCTCGCCCGCATCCGCGTACGTACTTACCGGCGGGTACGTTCTGTCGACTTTCGTAGTCGGCTGCGTCATGTCGATGATGACGCTCGTCCTGTGCGAGGCATACGTGGTGGCGTCAGGCGCCCCCGTCATAGGCGCGGTACAGCTGATGCGGCTGTTGGGCGTGCTCCTCCTCTCCGTCTTGTCCTCGACATCTATACTGTTCTTCGTCACTTCGTTCGTTTGGAGCGAAGGGGGTTTTTCCGGACTTTCGACGATCATAGGTGTCATGGTGGGGTTCGTGGCCGGAGTCTATGTGCCGCTGGGAATGCTCCCCGGACCGGTGGGCTTCGCTTGCTCGATGCTGCCCGTCACCCACTCCGCCGCGCTTTTCAGAGATATCTTGGCTGGCCCTTCCGCGACGGAGATGTTCTCCGGGGCCCCGGACGGCCAATTGGAGACATTCAGACATGACCTCGGCTACGACCTGTATCTCGGAGATTGGATGTTCCCCGAATGGTCGGGCGTGGCGATACTTGCGGTCACGGCTGCCGTGTTCTTCGTGTTGGCGGCGTTCAATATGAACAGGAGGCGGAGAGATGGCTGACCTTTCGGAGAACATGCGTGTGGCCGCCGCCCTTACCGAAAGAGGAGTTAGGATATTCTTCAGGGACCGGTCTTCGGTCTTGTTCTCGGCCCTCAGCGTTCTGATAGTTCTGGTCCTGTACGTCGCAATACTCAGGAGCTCGATCGTTTCCGGGTTCGACGCATACCCCGGCGCGGCGGCCATGTCCGACGCCTGGATCATCGCAGGGCTTGCAGGGATTGTACCCGTTTCGTCGTCCGTGGCCGCCATGAGCCTGATAATAAAGGACCGGCACACGGGTGCGCTCGACGACCTTAGATCGGCGCCCGTGAGCTCTTTTTCGATCACCGCGGGATACCTTCTCTCGACGTTCGTAATAGGACTTATCATGACCTTCGTTTTCCTGATACTCGGAGAAGCGTTCATGTTTGCTTCCGGGCACGGGTTCGGAGCGATATCGATGCTCCAGGCCGCGGCGTTGATGGTGCCGTCGGTGTTCTCTTCCTGCGCATTCGTGTTCCTGGTCACCGCGTTGCTCAGGTCCAAAGCCGCCTTCGACGGCTTCGCAGCGGTATTGAACGTGCTGATAGGCTTCCTGACGGGGACATTCGTCCCGATAGGATACTTCTCAAAAGGCGTGCAGTCCGTCCTGACCTTCGTACCGGCGACCCATTCGGCGGCCGTGGCCAGGGACATACTCGGGACTCCGACCCTCGATGACGCTTTTTCGGCCTTCGGAGAGGTCCAGGAGCACAGGGACCTTCTGGGTTTCGACCTCTATATCGGAGACTGGATGGTCTCGCCGGTGTTCAGCATATCATATCTGATCGGAACCGGGGTTGTTTTCTTCATAATCGCAGGACTGCTCATGAGAAGACAGCGAGGGACACAATTTTAACCGGGCCCGGACATCCCCGGCCCATGGATTATGAACTTGTTTGTTTCGATATGGACGGGACCCTGACAACTCAAAGGAGCTCATGGGGATGGGTCCACGACGTTTACGAAGTGGACAACGGAGAATCCTACTACGCCTTCTGCTCCGGCGAGATAGACGAACCCGAGTTCATGCGCAGAGACATAGCCCTTTGGAAAAATGCCGATCCGGACGTCACCATCGACAAGATATCCAGAATCTTCAGGACGATGCCCCTGACCGAGGGGATACAGGAGACCGTCGCCGCCTTGAAGTCGGAGGGCATGAGGTGCGTGATAGTAAGCGGAGGCATCGACATAGCCGCGAAAATGATCGCAGACGAATTCGGCTTCGACGCCTACATAGCAGATTCCCTTGAGACCAGCGAAGGCGGTCGCCTCACCGGGGAGGGGATAATGAACGTTGACCTGCGGGACAAAGGAATAAACGTCAGGGAGTTCCAGAAAAAATACGGCACGGACAAGGACCGCACAGTGTCGATAGGCAACTCCTTCACAGACATCGGCATGTTCAGGAACAGCGGCCTCTCGATAGCCTTCAATCCCATAGACGAGATGACCGTAGAGGCCGCGGACGCGGTGGTGCGCTCCGACAATATCTCCGAGGTACTGGACATTATATTCGGATGATCACTCGTCTTCGAAGTCCATCACTGCGTACTGCTTCTTGCGGATCTTGCCGTAGACCCTGGTGATGTCACGGGCTTCCGCGAAACCTTTCCTTAGGAGCCTGTCCTTCGTCTTGATCGCATGTACGTAGCAGTCGAAATCTTCAAAAGGTATCGTCATGCCGATGGTGAACTCGTCGTCCGGCTCCGCCTCGACCACCATCGAAAGGGTGCGGTGGTTGTCGTTTATTGATACTTTGACATTGAGCACCCCGAACTGCTTGACCCAAAGGCACTTGATCCTAGTGGCCTGCGCCCTGCGCGGGTTCCTTCCCGATTCCTCGTCGATGAGCGTAACACGGACCCTCTCGCCACTGTCTAAAAAGAACTCGTCCCCCTTCTCTACGATCTCGTTGCTTTTCAGAACGGTCTCTGTTACCGATGTCACGTCCCCGTCGCTGAAAACGACTTTGACATTTATGTCCTCGGGGAGGCGTATGGTCGTAGAAGCAACTGTCCCGCACTCGGTGCATTTGAAGGTCCCGGATACCGATGCCTTGCCGAACCTTCCTTTCAGTATCTCATGCTCCGTGAAATCACGGCATTTCGCGCATTCGAAGATGATGAATTCGGGAAGTTCTTCGTCGTTCATGATAATCACATTCGGGCCATAAACGGAAAACCATGTCCGGGTATGATCACGTCCGCGTATCTCTTTATCTTCTTAATACTTTGCAACGCGGCCTCGGCATTGCAGTTGACCGCAGGAGGATACATCTTCCTGTAGTTGCTCTCCGTCGGTATGGCGTCGCCGGCGATCACGTACCTGCGGTCCGCATCTACGAAAACGCTCATGGACCCATAGGTGTGCCCGGGTGTGTGGACCAGTCTGACGCCGGGCACGAGCTGCATCTCCTCTTCCTTGACGACTATTGCTCCTTCTATTTCGATATCTTCCCCTTCGTGGATATATATCGCGGCCTTGAGGAAAAGGCTCAGATTCTGTATGTGGTCCGCATGCGCATGGGTAAGGACGACCGCGCTGACATCCCCGAACAAAACTCCGTAACGCCTGAGGGAGTCTTTTATCATCGGCCTCATATAATTTGTACTGGGGTCTACGACGATGAGCCCGTTGTCGGTTCTGATCAACATGCATGTAGAATCTGCATCGATCACCTTGCCTTCGCCGTCCCTTTCCAACCTCCCCGGGGCCAGGACATCGAGTCTAATCATACTCTTCCATTCGGGAGTGTGATTTAACTTGTTCCGCATAATATATCATCAATGCCGATATTTTGAATGTATGCTTTATATCCCCGAGATAGTGACAGAGGGGGACAGCCGCGTCTATCCGCCTTCGGAAGACAGCTTGTTACTCATAAGCTGCCTCGATGTCACGGCAGGGGAAAAGGTGCTTGAGATAGGTTGCGGTTCCGGGATCGTATCCCTGCACTGCGCAATGGCGGGAGCGGTTGTCACGGCGGGAGACATCAACCCTCGCGCGGTGGAGCTCACCAGAAGGAACGCCGAACTCAACGGAATCAAGATCGACGTTATCGAAACGGACGTATACGGTTCCGTTTCCGGCAGGTTCGATACGATCGTCTTCAACCTACCGTACTTGCCGGTCGATGACGATTGCGAACTTTCCGAGGCATGGTCCGGGGGCGAGGGGGGCCTGGGGCCTCTTCCCGAACTTCTCAGAGGCGCAGAGGATCACGGGAGGGAGGGATGGCGCGTGGTGGTGGTCGTATCCTCTCTGATGGACCGGGAGATGTTGGATTCTCTGCTTTCGACGTATTCCGTCAAAATCCTAGGGGAGCTGCCGCTGTTCTTCGAGCGGTTGCGGGTGCTGCAGATATCTTCATCCGATCAGCTTTGAGATTTCTTTCGCGAGGATCTCGTTGGCGGCCTTGCCGTCGATCTTCCCTCTGAGAGCTGCCATCACGGGGCCCATCAGCGGACCCACCGCCTCCATTCCCCTGCTGCGCACGAACTCCTCCCTCTCCCTGACTATGGATGCGACTATCTTCGCGGCCTCGTCCTCCTCCACGGCCTCCAGCCCCAGCTTCGAAACGGCCGCCTGAGGCGATGAGCCTTTGAACACCTCGCGTATGATGTCGGGAAGAGCCTCTTTTGCGAACTTGTTGTGCGAAAGCATACCGAACGTCTCGATCATGGCCGCGTCGGGGATGTCGGCCGCCGTTATCCCTTCGCGCTCAAGCTCGCTGTACGTGTTGGTCAGCGTTGTCGCCGCGGCGGAAGACAGGGCACGGTAAGTCCCGGCCAGTTTCTCGAAGAGCTCATAGTTGCTCTCCCTCAGCATCTGATGGGCCTGTTGGGCGTTGATACCGTACTGTTCGACCAGCCTTTTCTCGATCTCTTCCGGGAATTCGGGCATGGACGCCCTGATCTCCGCCACTTTCTCTTCTGTGACCAGTGTCGGAGGGACATCGGTCTCTGGATACATCCTGGCCGCTCCCGGCAGAGGCCTCGAGTACTTCGTGGTGCCGTCCGGCAGGGGGTCCCTGGTCTCCTCCGGGATACCCTCCAGCGCTTCGTTGGCACGTTCGACAGCGGCTACCAGCGCCTCCCTTGCGGTCGCCTCGGGCGCCGCGCATATCACGAACGCGTCTTCGGGAGACGACATTCCGAGGAATTCTTTCAGCGCATCCACGTACTCGATGTCTATCCCGTAGTTGGGAAGCTCGTCGGAATGGAATATCCCTTTGACCCCGTGGGTCCTGGCCCGCTGGGCCATCTCGGCTCCCAGCCTGAGCCTCCCCGAGTCGCCGTTCATCGTGCCGGCGAAGCCCGGAAGTTTCACTGCGAGCACGACGCCCCTGCTCTTGATGGCGGTCGTGACGACCTTGGACGGGCAGTCTCTGAAAACATCCGTCGCGTCGACGGTTTCGGCGACGACGGGTTTCACGCCCCGCTTTCCGAGGATCCCCTTGACCTCGAGGAGCATCTTCTGCCGGTTCACCTCGTTGCGCACGAAGTCCGGCAGCATCTTCAGCTCCTGGACCCCCTTTATCTCAATGCGGGCCCCGCCCGGGATGGATATGTTCAGGTCTTCCCTTATGGTCCCGATGCCGCGCTTCACCTTTTTGGTCGCCCTGAGCAGCGAGCCGAGACGCATCGCAACCTCCATCACCTCTTCCGGAGTCCTCATATCCGGTCCCGTCGCCACTTCTATGAGCGGGAAGCCGAGGCGGTCGAGCCTGTAGGTCACTTCGTTGCCTTTGGTCTCTATCTTCCGGGCCGCGTCCTCTTCCAGGCAAACGGAGAGTATCGAGATCCTCCTGCCGTTTACTTCGACTTCCCCGCCCGTCGACACCAGTGCCGTCCTCTGGAAACCGGAGGTGTTCGAACCGTCCACAACGATCTTCCTCATGAATTGGATCTCGTCCGTTATGTCTGCGTTGAGCATCGCGGAGAATACGAGGGAGGCGTCCATGGCCTCTTTGTTGACATCGTGGGGCGGCTCCTCGTCCAGGTCGACCAGGCATGAGGCGCCGTGACAGCACTGATACCTGAAGCCCATGTGCCTCTGGTGCTGTGCCAGCGCCGCACGGTCGATCTCGCCCATCTCGCTCGTGGTGGGCCGTAGTTTGCGGTAGTGGGCACCGAATCCCTCGTCGCAGAGCACCGTGTCGCAGGAGCAGAACAGCTTCTTGGTGTCCAGCTGCTGGTGTATCTCTATCCCGCACATCATTTCATAATCCATCAGGCCACCCTCCTGTCGCCGGTCTCGCCGGCCAGCGGGGCCTTCATGACCTCTACCGCCCCATTGCCGTCGGCTGAGTTTGCGATGGCCCACATCAGCTTCACGTATGCGGTCTCAGGCAGCATGTCTCCCACGGGCACCGCTCCGGCCGAGAGCATGTCCCTTCCGGTATTGTAGACGTTGAGGTTCGTAGTACCTCCCAGGCACTGGGACGTAATGATCACCACGGTACCCGAGTCGACCGCCTTCTTGATGGCCGGTATCATGTTCTCGTTGACGTGGCCGAGTCCGGACCCCGCTATGACAACGCCCTTGCTGGCCAACAGTACCTGTGTGAAAATTTCCGGGTCCATTCCCGGATATGACTGCAGAAGGACGCATTTCTTCTCCATTCCCGTCCTGGCGACACACTTTCCTTCGGAAACGGCCCTGCCCGGACCGGAGAACTCGATCTTGCCTTCGGCATCGATGTGGGCCACCGGCGGAGCGTTGATGCTGCGGAAGGCGTCGCGCCTCGATGTGTGCATCTTCCTGACACGGGTCCCCATGTGCACTGCGAAAGAGTCGTCGCCGTGAGTATCGTGCATGACCACGAACACGCCGGCCCTGCCACCGTCCACACAGAACCTGGCACTTGCCATCAGATTTCCGGTCGCGTCTGACGACGGACGGTCCGATGACCTCTGGGCCCCCACGAGCACCACCGGCTTTGGAACGTCTCCCAGCATGAAGGACAGAGCGGCAGCGGTGTACCCCATCGTGTCTGTGCCATGAGGTATGATTATCCCGTCCGCCCCCGCGTCTATCTCCTCGGAAACCGCCGTTGCCAGCGTCTGCCAGTGTTCCACGTTCATGTTCTCGGAGAATATCGAGAAGAGCACCCGGGCCTCGATGTTGGCTATATCCCTCAGCTCCGGAACGGCATTCACCATCTCGGACGTGGAGAGGGCCGGTTGTACGGCCCCTGTCCTGTAGTCGACATATGAGGCGATGGTGCCTCCCGTGCCGATCAGAACCAGCTTCTTCATTCCCTTCTTCGGTTCCCCGGGCGGGGCGCCCTTCTTCCTGCCGGAGGGCCGCTCGGTCACATGGACCTCGGAGTCCCCGTACATCCTCACGCCTATGTTGTACCCGCTCTTCAGCTTCAGAACGAGTATGTCGGGGGCGCTGAAGTCGTGGTGGGGCATCATGGTGCCCACGTAAGTGCGGCCTTTGGAAGTGACAGCGAGTTTGCAACCCTCCGACGCATCTGCAGATGCCAGGAGCTTGGATAATGACTCTGAATAGCTCATTTGAACGCCCCCTCATCATGCTCCGTCTTTATGACTTTTGCGAGAGGCCCGTGGTTAACATTATTACGGGCCACGGTGTTGACCTCTCCATGCACTTCGTACAGGTGGGCATGGAATACGACGTTCTCAAGGAGAACGCCAAATTGGCCCATAAGAACTACCGTCTCCTGAAGGAGCACGGGATCAAGTCCGTAGATTTCATGGGCTCCATCGGCTCGGGGAAGACCACACTGATCATAAGGCTCGCCGAGAAGCTCAGGGCCAAAGGCCTGAGGGTATGCGCCATTGCGGGCGACGTCACGGGCGACGATGATTTCGCCCGGATGGAGAAGTCCGGCATGGATGCGGTCAACTGCAACACCGGTTCCGAGTGCCATCTGGACGCCAACCTCGTCGCTAAGGCGCTCGAAAAGATAGATTTGAGCAGATATGACGTGCTCTTCATCGAGAACGTCGGCAACCTCGTGTGCCCCGCAGATTTTCCTCTGGGCACCGATTACAGGGCAGTGGTCATATCCACCACGGAGGGAGACGACATGGTCAGGAAGCACCACAGCATATTCCTGCACTCCGACCTTGCGATACTCAACAAGATGGACATAGCCGACGCCGTGGACGTCGACCCCAAGGTGATAATGGACGACTACGGCAAGCTTACGGGGGGCCTCAAGTCCATGTACACTTGCAGCGCGAAGAAGGACATGGGCCTGGACGAGATTGTCGCGGCACTGAAGCTCTGAGGTGAGTAGATGAGGGTACTTACGATAGGGGGCGGAGGCAGGGAGTGCGCCGCTGTTGATGCGTTCCACAGGGCGGGTTCGGACGTTTATGCGGTGATGAAGAATTCGAATCCGGGGATAATCGAAAAGGCGAAAAAGTACCTGCTGGCAGACGAGAAGGACATCGCTAAGATCTGCAGGTTCGCAAAGGAGAACATCATCGAACTTGCATTCGTTGGTCCGGAGGCGCCCCTGGAGGCGGGCGTCGTGGACGCGCTGGAGAGGGAGGGGGTGCCGTGCGCCTCGCCCACCAAAGCGGCGGCGAGGATCGAGACCTCCAAATCCTTCATGAGGGAATTGGTACGCAAGCACAAGGTAGACGGAAACCTGGAATACGCGTCTTTCGACAACCCCGCGGACACGGAAGCTTATCTCAGGACGGTCGACCACGAGATCGTGGTAAAGCCTGTGGGCCTCACCGGCGGCAAGGGCGTCAAGGTACAGGGCGAGCACATACACACGATGAAGGACATAATGGGCTACGTCAACGAGATATTCGAGAATAATATCGGAGGAGCCGGGGTCATCATCGAAGAGAAGGCCGTGGGAGAAGAATTCACGCAGATGGCATTCTGCGACGGCAAGACCGTGGCCCCGATGCCGTTGGTTCAGGACCACAAGAGGGCCTACGAAGGCGACGTGGGACCGAACACCGGCGGCATGGGCTCGTACTCGGATGCGGACCACCTCCTCCCCTTCGTGGGAGTCGAAGACCGCAGAAAGGCTTTGGAAATAATGAAGCAGATCGTCTCCGCGATGTCTGAGGAGGGATGTCCATACCGCGGGGTGATGTACGGTCAGTTCATGCTCACGAAGAGCGGCCCGAAGATAATCGAGATAAACGCCAGGTTCGGAGACCCGGAGGCCATGAACGTCCTGCCGATCCTCGAGGACAACTTTGAAAAAATCTGCTGGGACATGGCCAAAGGAACGCTTTCGGGAGCGGTCAGGTTTGCCAACAAGGCCACTGTGTGCAAATATGTGGTACCCCGCGGATACGGGACGAAGCCCGAAGCGGGACACAGGATATCCGTGGACATGGATGGTGTGAAAAGGAGCGGCGCCGAGGCGTTCTACTCCAACGTCGACATGAAGGACGGGGTCCTGGTGACCGGCACGTCAAGGGCAGTGGGTGTAGTCGGTATAGACTACTCTCTCGAGGGGGCCGATTGGAACTGCGAGACAGCCCTGTCGTTCGTGGAGAGCGACGCCATCTTCGTCAGGCATGACATCGGCACCCGCGACCTTGTACAGCGCAGGGTGGACCATATGAGAGAGATCCTCGGGAAATGACGCGCCTGGCAGTGAAGGTCGCCTATCTCGGAGATGGCTTCTCCGGGTCCCAGATGCAGCCGGGGCTGCGGACCGTCGAAGGGGAGATATCTTCCAACCTTCAGACCATATGCGATTCGACCGCGGAAGAGCTGGACCTGAAACTCGCCAGCAGGACGGACCGCGGAGTGAATGCCCTCGGGAACGTAGCGGTCTTCAGCACGGAATTCGGTGACTGCGAGGTATTGCTTAAGGCGCTCAACGCGGTGTCCAGGGGAGTTTATTACCGTTCCTACGCCCGGGTCCCCGACGATTTCAACCCCAGGTACGCGGATGTGCGGAAGTACCGCTATGTCCTGCCTTCCGAGGGGATCGACCCAGGCCGCGCCCGGGAGTGCGCCTCCGTCTTTGTGGGCGAACATGATTTCATACGTTTCTGCAAATACGACAACAAACCCACGACGGTAAAGATCGAATCCGCAGAAATCTGGAAGGACGGCGACATCCTCGTTTTCGACTGCAGTGCCAGGTTCTTCCTTTGGAACCAGGTCCGACGAATGATGTCGGCCATCGCATCGGTCGGAAGAGGCGATGCCGAGACAGAAGATGTGGTGAGGGCCCTGAACGGCGACGACATAAGCTTCGGTGTCGCCCGCGCTGACGCCCTGACCCTCAGGGACGTGGTCTACGAGGGCTTGGATTTCGCAGTTCCGGACGCGGCGATGTTCGACGCCAAGGTCAAGGAAGAGATGTTCCGCAGCAGGCTGAAGGGGTCCTTTTTCACCTCCCTTTAAACCGAACTAAAGGCATACCCTCCCATGGAAGGTCTTTCAGAGGGGCTCGCTTCGGCCTCGGAATTCTTTAACCGCGCAGAGGAACGCAGGGAATACGCCATCAGGTCGTCCCGTGACATAATCCGAAGGTCGAAGAGGATAATACATTCCATACACGAAGGCGAAGACTATTCCGAGGACGCATTGAAGATCGCGGAAGAGGTGGGAAGATTGGTATCGGGCCTCGGGGAGGAGCCATACCTGCTCTACTCCGGCCCTGCGGCAGATGCGATGTCCGAATACGCGGAGGCCGCCATACTCGGGAGCTTGCTGAGGGACGGGAACGTACCGACGAACCTGGACCTCGGGATAACCGAACAATCATGGGCCCTGGGTCTTGCGGATTCGGTAGGCGAGCTCAGAAGGGTGGCGCTGAAATGCCTTATGGCCGGGGACATGGACAGGGCCATGACCGTCTATAGGATGATGGAAGAGGTCACGGACGGACTGCTTATGTTCGACGTGCCGGACGCCGTGGCCCCGATGAGAAGGAAGCAGGACATAGCCAGAGGCATTATGGAGCGGACGCGTTCGGACATAGCCATAGCTGCAGTGATGTCAGAAAAACAAAAATAAGCGGAGTTTCCCCCGCTAAATAATTTAACGCCTTCCCTTGGGCTTTCCGTAGTTCTTAACGGGCTTCCTGATGATGAATATGAGAATTATCACCAGGATCACGAACAGCAGTGCCACAAGAACCGTTGCAATCTGGTAGTCGTCATGTCCTATGTAGAACACGCTCTCCCTGTCGAGCCCGGTGATGTCCACCATCGAAGTCTCGCTGACCGCCTTGTAGGTGTGCTTACCTGAAGAAAGAGAGTCCGTAACCCACTCGAAGGTCGCGGTGTCCGTCTCTCCGGGCGCTATATCCGTGACCGTGGTCTGACTGTCCGGAACGGCCTTTCCGTCGACGATGAAACTGACCGTAAGGGAGCTCAGTGAGACGTTCCCGTTGTTGGTGATCTCGGCCTTAAGGGTTATGGGCACCACTACCTTCACGGATGCGTGGCTGGATCCGCTGACTTCGGTCTCCTCGGTACCGACGGTGACGTTCCCGCTGTATTCCACCACGAGCCTGTATGTGCCTGCGGAGGACGGGGCCGTCACGGTTATGGTCTTCGTGCCGTTGGACGTATATGTGCCCGTGGACGGGGATACCGCGCTGGACATCTTATCTCCGTCCGAATTCAGGAGATATGCGGTGAAGGTCACGGCCATAGAGCTGTAGCTGCCTTCGTAGTAGAATGGCGCCTCGTAAGTTATGGATCCCCCGGTCTTTACCGTGTAGCCGTCCACAGGGGTAACGTTGAAGTACTCCGCATCCGACTCGTCCGCCGTGGCAAGGCATATGCCCGCCACCATCAGCAGTGATACCGCCCCTATTATCGAGATTACTTTCTGCGTCTGAACACCCCCCTCTTGGAACCGAGCCAGATTACCATCACTATCAGGATCACGCTCAGCACGAGCAGGACCCAGAAAGCATTCTGGACCTGGCTTCCGGTCTGGTACACGTTATCGCCGGAAGCAGACGCCGAAGAGTCGAGGACCGCGTCCTGCTTCGTAACGTCGAAAGATCCGGTCGCCACGGAAGAAGCGCCGTGCATAACCTCGACGCCGATCTGGATGTCCGGGACTTCGGCGTCCGAACCGTCGGCGTTGATCAGCTTCACGTAGATCGTCGTGTCGGCGTATCCCGCCACGGGGAACTCGCCGGTCGGATCTATCAGCTTTCCGTCGGCATCCGAAACCGTGAACAGCCACCCGGCGGGGACGCCCGTGACCGTCAGCTTCGCATGCATGAGGTAGTTGGCTTCGCTCCTTACCGTCACCGCGTACATGTACTCGTAATCGTTGACCGCGTCAGGGCTGGCGCCCTCGTCCGTAGCCACCATTATCGTCACGCTGTCGGAAGAGGCGATCTCGACCACATATCCGCTGGGGATCAGGCACGTTGCCTGCGTGGTTCCCTCGAGGTCTGCAAGCGAGACCTCCATCTCGGGGTTGCCGTCGCCCACCTTGAGCGGGTCCAGCCATCCAGAGACTGTAACGGTGGTTGCATTCGGGCCGTCGACCGTTACGGTGTAGGAACTGTCCAGCTGCCACGGGCCCGACGACACTACCGCGTACGTCTTAAAGCCCGTCGAATCGGCGGACGGCGTCACGTTGATGGTGAAGGTGAAACTTCCATCGGCGGACGGCGCGATCGAGGCCGAGTCGACAGATATTGTCAGGTCCGCATCCGGGTCTGCGACTATGAGCCCGTCTCCGGTCAGCTGCGCGTTTACGGTGTTCGTCTTGGACGGATCGACCGTCGCGGTCACCGTTCCGGTGTAGCTGTAGTCGCTGGAGCTTATGGTCTTCGTCACGTCGAATACTATGGTCACATCGCCTATGCCGGCAGGTACCAGCGTCTCGTAGGCTCCGTCTGTGACGGTCGTGAAGATAGTCTGCGATGAAGATGTTATCATCGCCGTACCGCTTCCGGACACTCCGACGTATCCCTTGAGGGTTACGGCGTCCTCCAGAGTCCAGGAGGGATTGTCCAGGGACGAGCCGTCATAGTAGGCGTACGCCACCTGGGTTTCCGTCTCCGCTTTGAACAGGTACTTATGACCGGACTCCACGAGATAGTATCCATCATCCAGGCTGACCTTGTAGTATTCCGCGTCTTCGTTGTCCGGGTCCGCCGTCACTGTGACGGTGGCCCCCGAGAGAGCGGGCAGTTCGACCTTCGAAAGGGATGCCGATTCCGTGTCCGCGACCGTGTACATCGAAGCGTGGCCGGCGTAGACGCTGACCCTGCTGTATGTGTAGACGCCGCCGCTCTCCTCGATGCAGTAATAAGTCCCGGGTTTTACATTTCCAGATGCTCCCGCGGCTATCTCGTAATCCGCCGTGGTGGAGGACGAAGAGGACATCAGCCATGTGTTCTCTGCAACGGTGATGCTCTGGGTCTTCACGGTGCTGCCTGTGACTGTGCCTATGTTGAATGTTGCAGTTACGCTCTCGGTGCCGGCGGAGATGGACTTCGTCAGGTCGGAGCATGACATCGCCGAATCGTCGAAGCCTGCGATCAGGACTTCCGCTGTGACGCCGTCGGGTATCTGCATAGTGGCTTTGCCGTCGGAATCGGTCATTCCGTAGATGACCTGCCCGTTTCCAAGCGTAACCTCGACCGCTCTGAACGCCACGCCTTTCTGGCCGTCGGTGCCTGAGCTGAACGTCAGGGTCACGGTAAGCTTCCGGCCGTCCTGGGTCATTATGTCGCCCAGGTCTGTGCCGTCGGCTATAGTCACGGATTCTACGAGACATGAGCCGTCGGTCCCCACAGCATACATGGTGTATTCACCTGCAGGGAGCATTCCGCTGATGTTGCCTTCTTCGTCTGCGGCGTAACCCATTGTCACACCGTTGGAACCGAAGAACGTCACCGTACCGGATATCGCGTCGCCCGAGGAGGACAGCAGCTTTGCCGTGAAGTCCACTGCCGGACCTATGTCCGTGTATGTGCCAGTCGCCGCGTCGTAAGTCTTCACGGTGCTGCCGTCGAAGAGGGTGAATATCGAATCGGACTCGCCTGCGTCGGGCAGGTTCGCTGTCCCTGCGGTTGCGTTGACAGACGAATAGCCGGGCGCCGTTACGGTTATTATCCCGGTCATTCCCGCCACGGTCTTGACATCCCCGTAGACGGAGATCTTGGCGCTTACCGCAGAGGTAGAGCTGACCTTGGCACTGTAGGAGGTTCCGACCTTGTCCTTCGCATATACGATGTACTGTCCGGAGTAGTCTACGTCCGTTATCGAGCGCATGACCGATATTGTGGCCTTTCCGTAGGCATCGGTGACTGCTGCGGCCTCGTACAACGTTCCGTCGAGCAGGCTCTGCGCCACGACCTGTATGCCTGCCTGCGGGGCACCGTACTGATCTGTCACGGTGACAGATATCTTGCCCTCCGGCTCTATGTCCACCCCCGCGTTGTCACCCGGATATATCGTCACGGTCGTTGTGCCGAGGGTGTAGGTTCCGAGGGTCGCGGTTATCGTGTACTTGTCAGATGGCATGTCCGGGAATGTGTATTCGCCGCTGGCATTTGCCGCGACGGTCACTGTTGTACCGGAGTACAGCCCCACCGCGGTGACGCTGACCTGGGACGTTCCGCCTGTCACCGTTCCCGAGATGGTAGACCCGGTTATGTCCGTGGCTACCGACGGGTCTGCGACCGTTCCGACGAAAGTTCCGCCGACCGTCAAGTCGGTCCCGGTGTACACTCTGATCTCGTAGTTGCCCGAGGTCGGGACCATTACGGAGTAGTTGCCGTCGGAGTCCGTGAACGATGTAGAGCGCTGGACGAAGGTTCCGTTCTCGTCCTCCTCGAACACGGCGACCTTGGCGCCCTGCATGGGCGTTCCGCCGTCGTAGGTGATCTGCCCGGTCACAGCGTTCTCGCTGGCCTCGTCTGACACCTTCAGTAGCACGATGCTTGAGAAGTAGTTTATCAATCCGCCGTTGGTCTTCTGCAGCTCGATGGCATCGTATCCGTCCATGTAGACCCATCCGCCGTCGTTCAGGCCGGCTTCGTCGTCAGGGTTGTATTTGACCTGCCAGTATACTACATCGAAGCCGCTGAGCCCGAGTCCGGGCTGTGCCGTGACGGTCCCGTCGCTGTACACCAGCTCATACGCTATGCTCTGCGTGACGCCGGCAGACTCGTCGGTTACGCCGAAGAGCGCCTTCCAAAGGAAAGACTCGTACATCTCGTCCGTATAGGTGACGCTGCTGTATCCGTAGGAGAAATACTTGGTGACCGCGCCGTAAGAGTCCAAGGAATAGTCGTTGAGGTAACCGAGGGTCGAGATCGAGGAGCCGTCGCCGTAGTAAAGCGGGATCATCCCGGCGTTAAGTGCCACGTAGGATATGCCGCCGTCCCCGCGCTCGTCGCAGACCTCGTTGTAGAAGGCTATGACCTCTGTCTCCGTGAGGTTCTCGGTTATGTACTGGACTGCCCGGATGTATACCGCGTTCTCGTCGCTGAGGTCCCCCGATATCCCGGAATAGAGGTCGGGATTGTTCAGGATGGTAGACCTGCAGGCCGCCGGGTCGTTGATGATCGACGCCAGGTCGCTGAGGCCCGCCGCGTCGATCTGATCCGAATACCTGCCGGCCCCGTCGGCCATTATGAGGCGCAACGCCATGGCGGCATATGCTCCCTCCGAACCCTTCGCCAATATTATGTTGGAGGCCGCCGAAGCACCTTGGCCGGAGTCACTTGTGACCGAGACGAAGTCTCCCCGGCTGACAGCGGAAGAGGAGTCCAGGAACCAAGTGACCAGGGCGCCTTCCTTGGATGTGTCCGAGTAGGCGTCCCAGATCATATTCATCGGATTGCTGTCCTCCGTGTTGATGGAGTACATTCCGCCGAGGTATCCGGAGGAGCTCCCGTCCTGGTCCTCCGGGATGCTGGCATCGGCGGCGAGCACCGCGTTGGGCGCCACGACGAGCAGAAGCACGCAGACCAGGGAGATGAACGGCTCCGGCTTTAGGAACTTCTTGAGACTCGCCTTGAACCCGCCTCCCCTTATGGTGGAGAGATAGGTCTTCATGTCCACTCCGCGGATCAGCTTTACTATGACGGCCGAGGCCGCGATGGAATACATGGCGCCGGCCATCACGGCGCTGTCGTATGAAAGCCAGCTGAGCACGAACACACCGATGATCCAGAGCATGGACATCATGTATGCCTCCGAGCGTCCCTTCTTGCCGAACCTGTAGAGCATGTATGTGAAAATCACGAAAGGCATCCAGACCGTGGCCCATCCGTAGAACGTGGCCATGTTGGATATCGAAACGTGCTGAGGAAGAAGTATCGTTGCTATGAGCGAGGTTTCGTATATCTGGTTGCCCGAGACCGCGTCTTCGAACAGACGGGGGGATGCCAGGTAAAGGACCGCAAACGCGGCTATGGCGACGATTATCGGCACGATGAAGGACTGCATCTTGGGCCTGGACCTCATCAGATATAGGATTCCCACACAGGCCGCTGAGACCGCGGCCACGATGACCGGGCCTGTGAAAACCGCGAAGAACAGCCCTGCCGCAACATAATAAGGCAAGGATACCGCGAGACCTATGACGATGATCGTCAGATAGGCGGCGAACACCGAGCCGAAGTCGCGGCCTTTAAGGCGGGCGAAGACTGCCTGGGCGACCATCAGGAACACCAGCATGACGATCGCCATGCGGAACCCGTTCCATGAAAGCGCTACTGCGGCGATGAGCAGCCCCGCAGGCACGGTGTACTTCAGAACATCTTTGGTGAATGCGCCCCTTATGCCGTCGGAGCGACCGTCCAGAGCGTTCATGGCCTTGAATATGAACAGGACGGCCGACACGAAGAACAGCAGGACTATGCTCAGCCCGTTGCCGTTGGAGAACACCGACATCGCTATGGGCAACGCGAGCGTGGCGAACAGAAGCGCCGAAACAAGACCGATGTTCCTGTCGAACATCTCCTTTCCGAGGACATAGACCAGTATGCACGCTATGGCGGCGGCCACGGGGCCGGAGAACGCCAGTGCGCCGGCTGCGGCGGTTGGGACGGATGCACCCAGCAGCACGGCTATCTCGGCGAAGAATGCCAATATGAAGTCGACCAGCGGAGGCTGGACCGAGGTTCCGCCGTACGGGTAGTTAAGCGATGGGTCGGAAAGCCCGAATGTTCCCGCGAGGATGCTCTCGATCGTGTGCTGGTGTTCAGATGACCCCGCGCCGGACAGGGCGAAGTTGCTTCCCGCGGATATGCCGAACGAGAACACCGTCCTGACAGCGACCGCCAGCGCGACTATCATGAGAAGCGTCAGCAGGAGCCAGTGTCTTTTTATCCAGGATCCTTCGCCGCCTTCTTTGGCGGCCAGGTCCCTCTTCTCAGCTCCCTGAGAAGATTTTTCCTTTCCGAATTTACGCATTATAAGGGTCTCCGTCCTTTAAGGTGGCGATTGATGTTTGATTGCCTATTTATAGGTTTACGGGCGCGTTACTAATATATATTCAGAGGTCCGCGCACCGCTCTATCTCTTCGCATATGCCCTTGGCCACCGACCTCGGGTCCCCGGAGTTGTATATCGAGCGGCCGACTATCACATAGTCCGCCCCTGCGGATATCGCGGCGGCGGCGCTGCCGCCCTGAACGCCCACTCCCGGCGACAGTATCGTCCTCTCCCCGACGACCGCCCGTATGGCCGCGATGCCCTCCGGCCTCGTGGCCGGCGCTATGAAACCTGAAGCACCGCATCTGACCCCCATCTCGGCCATCTCCACCGCATGCTTGGCGGTGAAAAGCTGCCCGCCGGGGTGGCTCATCTCCGTGACGGCGAATATCTCTGCGTCGGTTCCGGCGGCCGCGACGGCGGCCGCCAGCGAGTCGTCGCCCGTGAACGCGTGAACGATTATCGCCGAAGCCCCCCTCGACACGCAATTCTCCACGATCAGTCGGACCGTGTTCGGTATGTCGGCGACCTTGAAGTCGCATATGACATCGTTGTGTTCCGCCAGCCGGTCGATCATTTCGGGACCGGAGGAGAGGACCAGGGGCCAGTTTATCTTTACCGCATCTACGCGGTCCGATACTGCGTCGGCAATAGCCAGCGCCTTCTTGCCGTCGGTTTCGTCCAGGGCGAGTACCAAACGAGTGTCCTTCTTCATGTTTCCCCGATAGCTCAGGGAGAGTTAATAAAACGTCGGAGCGATTGCTGTTCATGACGATGAGGAGGTTGGAGTGCGGTTCCGCGGCATGCGGCAAACTCGCCAAGGGATGCCAATTCTGCTCCGAAGGTTCCAAGATGGTTCTTTTTGTGACCGGGATATGCCATACAGGATGCCCTTACTGTCCCGTATCCTTGGAGAAGAAGGGGGTAGCTGGGACATATGCGAACGAGCTCAGGGCCTACTCGGACTCGGATATAATCGGCGAGGCGGAGGCCATGGACGCCAAGGGAACGGGGATAACCGGCGGCGACCCTCTCTGCGATATGGAACGCACCCTCCATTACATCCGCCTGCTTAAGGAGCGCTTCGGTCCAGGGCATCATATCCATCTGTACACTTCGTCGGTGGACCCGGACAAGATTAGGCTGCTCAGGGAGGCGGGCCTCGACGAGGTCAGGTTCCATCCCAACGATGGGGCCTGGGCCGACTTCGACACCGGAAAACTGGAAGAGGTCGTTTCCATCGGCCTCGACGTCGGAATAGAAGTCCCCTCCCTGCCGGGCCGCGAGAAGGACCTCGATTCGCTGATATCCCGCGCGTTCTCCGCCGGGGTTTCCTTCGTGAACCTGAACGAGCTGGAGTTCTCAGAGAGCAACTGGGATATGATGAAGAAGAACGGCTACAAGCTGAAGGACGACATCTCCTCGGCCGTCAGAGGCTCGGAGGAAACGGCGCTGGCACTTATATCCTCCAATCCCGGCAAAACGATACACTTCTGCTCCTCTTCCTTCAAAGACGGAATACAGCTAAGGCGCCGCCTCATAAGGAGGGCGAACAACACCGCCAAGGAATACGACGTGGTGACCGACGAGGGCACCGTCCTGAGAGGCATCATTTACGCCGACGACCTCGATGGTGCGGCGGAGCACCTGATGACCGCATACGAGGTTCCGGACGTGCTCCTATTCATCGACAGAAAGCGCAACAGGATAGAGGTGGCCTCATGGGTGCTGCAGGAGCTGGCCGACGAGCTGCCGTACAAGTGCTACGTCATAGAAGAGTACCCGACCGCGGACAGGCTGGAGGTCGAGAGGATACCTCTCGGCCGCCACGCCCGCGGCTGATTAACAGGTTTCACCCTGGAGGCGATCCCGAGGGGAGGGATCAGTCCACGCTGAGGCTCTGTATGTCGTGGTGTCTGTTCACGACGTCTCTGGCTATGCGGAGGTTCTTGCCCTCTTTGCCTATGGCCCTGCCCTTGAGCTCCGGATCTACCGTCACGGTGGCATGGGTTATCTCCCCACGCTTCTCGATCACGACCTTCTGGGGGTTGTAGATGTGGAAGACGTTCATTACGAACTGCTCGGGGTCGGCCGAGTGCTCGACGACCTGGATATTCTTCCCGGTCAGGTCCTTCAGTCTTATCATATGGTCCCCTTTCTTGCCGACCGCGATGTTCCCCTGGCCCGCTTCGACCACGAAGACGAGCTTGTCGGGAGTGTCCATGCAATCCACAGCATTGGTGTGGGTCACCTCCTGGAACAGCGCGATGTACCTGAGGGTATCCTCTGTGATGACTATCTCTGCAGGCATTTCACTCACAGCGTAAGTATGTTTGAGGTGCCTTTGTCGATGACGGCCAGCGCCGATACCGAGAAGGGCTTTCCGCAGATGGCCCCGAGCTCCATGTTGTTGCCGTCGTAGACGTGGACCTTCACGCCCACGTTTCCTTTCAGCGTCTCGCTGGGGCAGTTCCTGGCCAAGATTATCATCTGGGCTTTGCCTGCCTTTATGGCCTTCTCTGTCTGGTCCACGCCGAACTCGACCCTACCGGTGGTAATGGCCGCCTTCAGCGCCTTGCTTATATCGACTTTTTCTTCACTCATTCTTCATCCCCCTTTGTTTTTTTCCTGGGTGTATAAATCAGGTTTACTGCTCCGGTCCCTAGCGTGACCGGCTGTCCTACGATGATGTTTTCCGTCACACCTTCGAGGTGATCGACCTCTCCCACCATCGCCGCATGCAGCAGGTGGGCCGCGGTTATTTCGAACGCCGCCCTTGCGAGCACCGACGATTTCTTTCCGGACACTCCGTGCCTTCCTATGGCCTTGACGAGCCCGTCGTTGGTCATCAGGTCCGCGACCAGCATGATGTGCCTTATGTCGACGTCCAGGCCTGCTTCGCCCAGTGTCTCCCCGGCCTCGTGTATGATCGCGTTCCTGGCCGCCTCGATCCCCAGAACTTCGGCGACCTCCAGTATGCTGTTGGTCATTACGTTCGGCGAATCGACTCCCTCGACCTTGAGGACCTCTTTCATGTTGCTGCCCTCGGTGACTATCTCATATCTGCCCGTGTCCTTGCTCTTGCTCAGGACCGCCCTGGCGATGCCGTCGATGCCTTTTATCTTGGCGTTCTTGATGGCGTCGTACATGGTCTGCAGTTTCTTGAAGGACTGCTGGTCGGACGTTATGGTTATGCTGAAGTCCGTCTTTTCGATCAGGCCGCGGACGGCCTTGATCTTGTTCAGTTTATCGAACATGTCGTCTATCGTCACGCCGCGCTTGTCCATCTTGTGGGCGCTGGGCGTTATGATTATGCGCATGTTCGTGACGTCCGTGGATATCTCGGCCACGTCTGTGAGGACGGTCATCTCGATCTCGGATGCCACATGGCGTGCCACGCTCTCGTCCTCGGCGGCGATCCCAAGAAGGGGGATCTCCATCGACGGGGTGCTCGGAACGCGCCTCGCATCGACGATCTCTATCAGCCTGGGAAGACCCTGCGTAACGTTGATGTTGGCGACTCCCGCGTAGTGGAAGGTACGCATGTTCATCTGAGTACCGGGCTCTCCTATCGAATGGGCCGCCATGACTCCCGCGGACTCGTTCTGGTCCATCAGGTGGGAGGTGTACATCTCCCATGCCCTGTCCAGAAGCTTTCCGCATACCTCGTCGCTGAAGTCGTTCCCCGCCATGCGCGAAGCGATGTCGGTGATGATCTTCATCGGTATGGAGTATCCCTTGGATGCCGCGAGCCCGAGAAGCCTCATCTGCTCCGGGGTGCGGTGGCGGTGGTGGGTGATCTCCTTCGCCGTGAATGCGGGCACAGCCTCTTCGACCTCCTTCTTTACCTTGGCGGTCGTCGAGCGAGACGGGCGTTTCGAGAGCTTGGTCACTATGGACTCGGCCTCCTCGGAAGAGATCCCGAGGTCCTCGATGTCGCCCTGGGATATCGTCTCCACGTCGCCGAGGGTGTTGTATTTGGTCATCAGGAGCGCGGCCGCCTCTTCGCTGACCCCGCGCCTGATCAGGGCCTTCATCGTGTCTTTCTTGGCCATTATCACTCACCTCCGGACTCGTAGTCGGAATCGCCTGAGTCTTCGAACTCCTCGGACTCTTCGTCTTCCATGAACTCCATCTCGTCCTTCTCCTTGGCGCCGTAGTCCTCTCCGACGTCCCTGTCGTCGATGCGTATCATCTTCTCGGCCACATCGTCGCCCAGGACCTCTGCGAACAGGTCGTCCAGGTCTATCGCCTTTCCGCGCACGGACCTGGTCGGGTCGACCCCGTCCTCTCCGTACTTGAACTGGATGACCATGCCTATGGTGTTCCTGACGGTCCCGTCGGACGTCAGTTTGAGGTCCTCCAGCGCGGATACGAGCCTTCTCTGCATGTAACCGGACCTGGACGTCCTCACCGCGGTATCGACCAGTCCTTCGCGCCCTCCCATGGAGTGGAAGAAGAACTCGGTGGGCGTGAGCCCGGACTTGTACGAGTTGGAGCAGAATCCCCTTGCGTACGCGCCCATGTCGCCTTTGTGGAAGTGGGAAAGGGTCCTGTTCCAGTATCCTCTGGCAAGCCTCTCTCCACGAACCGACTGCTGACCGACGCATCCCGCCATCTGGGACAGGTTCAGCATCGATCCGCGGGCTCCGGCCTTGGCCATGATGACCGCGGGGTTGCTCATACCCAGGTGCCTCCCTGCTATCTTACCGGCCTCGTCACGGGCGGCCCCCAGCTGGGACATGACCTTGACCTCGAGCGTCTCCCTCAGGGAGCGCCCGGGCATCTGCTCGAGGGTCCCCTCCTGGTAGGACTCGACGAGGCTGGACACCTCGGATATGCACTCCTGGCTGAAGCTGTTGATCTGGAGTACCGCCTCCTCCGGGATGTCCTCGTCACCGATGCCTGTGCTGAAACCGTGGTTCATCAGGGCACCGAGGGCCAGCCTCGTCACGTGGTTGATGAACTTGGAGGCCTCCTCGGACCCGTAGTCGCGGGCGATACGGTCGACGATCTTCCCTTTGCTGTTGCCTATGGCCTTGACGTCTATCGTTCCGCAGACCAGCTGGGAGTTGCGTATCTTGACGTATGCGTCATACTCGCACTCCTCCTTCTTGCACGAAGAACAGTTCTGGCATATGTTGGCCTTGAAAGTCGTGCGGAAGTTCTTCGGAAGAACCGAGGAGAAGAGCTGTTTTCCAGTCCAGTACGCGTTCCCTTTCTCATCCTTCATGGGCTCCGGCATCTCGATGTCGGGCAGCTTGCGCATGATGTTGGCCGCCTCGAACCTGTCGAAGCGGGGATTCAGGTGGGTCAGGAAGTAAGTACCGGTTATGTGGTCGTGGATAGCCCCTATGATGGGCCCTCCGTACCTCGGGGAGAGGATGTTCTCCTGGACCTGCATGAGTATGCGGGCTTCGGCGCGGGCCTCCTCGGACTGCAGCACGTGGAGGTTCATCTCGTCTCCGTCGAAGTCTGCGTTGTAAGGGGGACACACGCACAGGTTGAACCTGAAAGTGCGCCCTCCCATTATCCTGACGCGGTGGGCCATCATGGACATCCTGTGCAGCGAGGGCTGCCTGTTGAACAGGACGACGTCGCCGTTTATGAGCTGCCTCTCGACGGTGTAGTCGAGCTCGAGGCCTTCCGCGACATCCTGGGCGTTGCGGTCGGTGACGCGTATCCTCCTTCCGTCGGACCTTATGACGTAGTTGGCTCCGGGCATGTACTCGCCGTCCTCCGGGGGGGTCGGGCCGCGCGCAACTAGCTCGCGGAGCCTGTCGATGTTGTGCTCGTTGGCGTGGACCGGGACGGTCAGCTCCCTGGCGGCGAAGGTGGGTATGCCCACGTCGTTTATGGAGAGCATCGGGTCCGGGGAGATCACGGTACGGGCGGAGAAGTTCACACGTTTACCGGAAAGGTTGGACCTGAAGCGTCCCTCCTTTCCCTTCAGCCTCTGGGCCAGCGTCTTGAGCGGACGGCCGGACCTGTGCCTCGCGGGCGGGATTCCGGAAGTCTGGTTGTCGAAGTAGGTGGTTATGTGGTACTGTAGAAGCTCCCACAGGTCCTCCACGATCAGCTGGGGTGCACCCGCGTCGCGGTTCTCCCTGAGCCTCTGGTTGATCCTCAGGACGTCCACCATCTTGTGGGTGAGGTCGTCTTCGGACCTGTCTCCGGAGTCTAGAGTGATGGAGGGCCTGACCGTGACCGGCGGCACCGCGAGGGCGGTGAGCACCATCCACTCGGGCCTGCATGTGGCGGGGTCGAACCCCAGGGTCGCAAGGTCCTCGTCGGTGATGCGCTCGAGCCTCTCGCGGACCTCCTTGGGGGTCAGCTTGTGGTTGTCGTCCACCTCCCTGAACGTGGTGGGCTTGTCCAGCTTTATCTTGATCTGTTCTGCGCCGCAGTAAGGGCACAGACCCTTGGTGGAAGCGCCTTTGGCGGTGACCTTGGCGAAGTTCTTCACGTCCATCGTGTCGCCGCCCAGCTCCTCCATGCGCTCCATGTCGTTCCTGGTGTCGTTTATCTGGTCCGGCGTCAGCATGAGCCTGCCGCAGGAGCGGCATGTGCTCTCCAGGAGCATCTTGATGTCCTTGACGAAGCCGACGTGTATCACCGGGAGCGCCAGGTCTATGTGCCCGAAGTGCCCGGGGCACTCGTCCACTTTGCATCCGCAGGTCTTGCAGCGGAGCCCGGGCTCGATGACACCCATGCGGGGGTCCATGAGACCCATGTCGATCGGATATCCCTCGTCGTCGTAGGTGTCCGCCGTTATCACCTTTGTGGCGGACATCTTCCTGATCTCCTCCGGGGAGATGCAGGAGAATTTGATCGAGCCGATCCTTTTCGTGATACCTCTCATCATCTTAGGTCCTCCAGCTGAAGCCTCATGGCGACACCAAGCGAAAGCAGCTCGTCCATCAGGAGCTTGAACGCATAGGATGTCTGTACGAGGTGGATGTTCGTAGAGTTCTTGCAAACCGGGCAGTAAAGGTTTCCGAACCTGTTCATTATCGCGACGTGCCCGCACTTGGGGTTGCCGCAGACGTACTGCTGCGTCCCGTCCGACTGGTCGAGCAGACGGTCCTTGATGACCATGGCCGCTCCGTGTCCTATCAGACAGTCGCGCTCCATCTCACCGAACCTGAGACCTCCCTGCCTGGAGCGTCCCTCGGTGGGCTGGCGAGTCAGTATCTGCACCGGTCCTCTCGAACGCACGTGCAGCTTTCCGCTGACCATGTGGTGCAGCTTCTCGTAGAATATGACTCCGGTGTAGACGTCCATCTGGATCATGCGTCCGGTGGTACCGTCGTACATGACCTCCTTTCCGTCGTTCTTGAAGCCGTTCCTTACCAGGCCGTCGCGGATGGACCCCTCGTTCTCACCGGAGAACGCGGTGCCGTCTACGAGACGTCCTTCCATCGAGCCGACCCTTCCGGCGATCATCTCGAGCACGTGCCCGATGGTCATACGGGAAGGTATCCCGTGGGGGTTGACCACCAGGTCCGGAGTCACTCCCTGGCAGGTGAAGGGCATGTCGCACTGGTCCACCAGCTTGCCTATGACCCCCTTCTGTCCGAATCTGGAGCAGAACTTGTCGCCCAGCTCCGGGATCCTCTGGTCCCTGACCTTGACGCGGACGAGCCTGGAGCCGTTCTCCGACTCGGTGACCATGACCGAGTCGACGAACCCGGTCTCCCCGGGCCTGACGGTCACAGACGTCTCCCTCCTCTTCTGAGGGGTCAGGAAGTCCGTCTCCTCCTCAAGGAACCTAGGGGGAGAAGTTTTTCCGACGAGCACGTCGCTTCCCGAGATCTCGGCCTCGGGGAATATGAGCCCGTCCTCGCCCAGCGATGCGTAGGAAAGGTCCGTGCGTGCGCCCATCACGTCGGGGGACGGGACCTCGAAGTGGTCCTCCTGCCCTCCGGGGTAGCGGCGCTCCTCCGAGCGGTATGACCTGAGGAACGTGGAACGTCCGAGGCCCCTCTGCACGGAGCTCTTGTTCATGATCAGCGCATCTTCTATGTTGTAACCGTGGTAGGAGAGAACGGCGATGCAGAAGTTCTGGCCGGCCGGCCTGTGGTTGTACCCTATGAACTTCATCGTCTCGGTCTGCACCATCGGCACCTGGGGATAATGCATCAGGTGGCCCCTGGTGTCGGGCCTTATGCGGTAGTTCGCCGCGGGTATGCCCAGCGCCTGCTTGGCCATTCCGGCGCCCATCGTGATACGGGGCGCGGAGTTGTGCTCCGGATAGGGGACCACTCCGGCGGCCACTCCCAGGATGACCATCGGGTCCAGCTCCATGTGGGTGTGCTCCTTCGTGATCCTGTTGGCGACGGAGAACTCTCCTCCGCACCATTTGCACTTGAGTATCTCGTCGGCGTCGCTGCCGGGGTTCATCCAGTCAGCGTCCATGGGCGAGAGGGTGTGGTTGCAGTGCTCGCATCTTCCGGGGACGTCGTAGGGGTCGACGAGGACCAGCAGGTCCTCTTCTTCCTCGGCGTCGATCCATTCCACGATGCCCTCGCGGAATAGGTCGCTCCACTTGGTCTTCCCTTCGCGCATGCTTTCGAGGTGCTTCCTCGTGATGGCGGTCCTGCCGTCCTTGAGGATGAGGAGCGGGCGCCTGAGGCGACCCTCGTCGCAGTTGATGACGACCTCGTCCATCTCCTCGTCGTAGCGTATGTTGATCTCGTTGGAGAGTATCCCGACCCTCCTGCGCTCCCTTATCTGGGACACCAGTTCCCTGGGGGAACCGTGGGTTCCGGCCAGGTCTCCGTTGACGAAGACACGGGTCCCATCGTCTTTGACCGAGCCGAGGCCGAGGTCGCGGAGCGTCCATTTGACGTCCTGGTCGGGGAATCCCTCGGAGACGTCGATGATCAGGGCGGCGTTCTTGACCAGGCCGCAGTTCTGTCCTTCCGGCGTCTCGGAGGGGCACAGCCTTCCCCACTGGGTGGGGTGGAGGTCACGGGCCTCGAAGTGGGGCTGGCTTCTGGTAAGGGAGGACGTTATCCTCCTGAGGTGGGACATCGCGGAGAGGTTGGACGTCCTGTCGAGCAGCTGGGACACGCCGGCGCGCCCGCCCACCCAGTTTCCGGTGGCCAGGGCGTGGAGCAGCTTGTGGGTTAGCAGGTCGGGGCGGATGGAGGACGCGATGTTGAGCTCGTTCCTCTTCCTTCCCCAGTTCCTCTCCAGCTGGTACTTGAGGTCTTTCATGAGGCTGCTGAAGCTTGTCCTGAAAAGGTCCTCCATAAGGTCCCCGGATAGCTTGAGCCTCTTGTTGGCGTAGTGGTCCTTGTCGTCCTCTTTCCTCTTCCCCAGGGAGAGCTCGAGGACCGAGCGGGCTATGCGGCCCAGGTAGATCGCTTTCTTCATGCGGTCCTCGGAAGTGTCGCCCAGGTGGGGGAGCAGCGAGTGGTCGAGGATGCTCTCGACCTTCTTGGTCCTGTACTCCTTGGCCTGTCCTGCGGCGAAGTTCCTCTCGAGGAACAGGATCGCGTCCTCGGTTGTGTGGTAGCCGTTGGGCGCATACGTCTTCTTGTCCAGTGAAGCCTCGATGTTGGCGTAGACCGTGTTGGTCATCGCGTCGTCCGAGACGATGGTTTCGAATATCTCCTGGTCAGACTCCATGCCAAGCGCCTTCATGAGGGCGACCAGGGGGATGGAGCTCGATGCCACGGGGACGGACACCATGAGCATTCCGTCCTTCTTCTTCTCGACGAGGGTCAGGGCGCGGTAGCCCTCCCTCTGGGAGAACACCTTGGCGGCCTCCATGGCCGCTCCGTACTTCTCGTTGTATTCGACCATGACCCTGTTGGGCGCCAGGTCTTCGAGCGTGATCAGGGCCCTCTCGGTCCCTCCTATTATGAAGTACCCTCCGGGCTCCTCGGGGTCCTCCTTGTTCGTTATCAGGGCTTTGTGGTACTCTTCATCGGACAGGCTGTGGTCGAGCCTGAAGCTCATAACGTCCCTGTTGAGGTTGCACCCCTTGGACTTGACCATCATCGGCATGTCTCCGACCCTGATCCACTTGTCGCCTTCGGGGATGGGCATCTCCTCCCCGTCCTCGAACACCTCGAAGCGCACGTAAACAGGCGAGAGATAGTTGAGGTTCCTGAGCCTGGCCTCCATGGGCACGAGCTCGTGGCTGTATCCGTTGGCCTCCATGACCTTGGGGGGCTCGATGCGCACGGTCGGCTTTGCGACCGGGTCGACGCCGCCCGTCTCGGTCCTTGCCCTTCCGATGCGGATCTCTATATTCCTTCCGCCGGTGCGCTCCGGGTCGAGCCTGATCGTCCCGCGCGCGGTGTCGTCCGTCGGTACGCGTATGTCGTCGACGATCCTCTGCATCCTGCTGTCGGGGTTGTCGGACGTGGCCAAGAAGTCGTTGAAAGAGGATACGTGGTGGTTTACTATGTTGCGTTCTGTGAAATAAAGGTCTACGAGGTCTCTCATGCTTTTCCTCCCGTGATGAGTCTGTAGGCGACGAACTCCTCTGCCGTTTCACTTTTCCTTACTATTTTTACGACGCGGCCTTCTGCGATCGGGCCGTGTACCGACTCCAGCACCTTGATTCCGGCATCGCTCTTCTTGATCTTGGGGAGCTGGTCGCGGGTCATTCCCATTTCAGAAAGTACCGCATCCGCATCTTCCTCGGATAGAAGGTGATGTTCGGGCACGAGTCTGTGCTCGAGGACGTTGAACGAGATATTGTTTGTTGCCAAAGTTTCACCTACCTGCTGCCCCGCCACGGGTTTGCGGGTAATACGTTTTAAAATCTGTGAATTTCACTTTCCTCATACTTGATCCGCCGTTCGATCGCTCATGAAGTCCATCAGCGGGCCTGAAGGGATTCGAACCCTTGACCACCTGATTAAAAGTCAGATGCTCTACCTAGCTGAGCTACAGGCCCTTAGATAGCTTAAGCTTGTAATGTGTGCTGAACTCTTCCTTATATATAAGGTCTTGTTTTGAACCGAATACGCTCATACCCCGAAGAGAGCGGGAAGCAGGCGTCATTTCTCGCCGCTTCGACGAATTATGCGCGTTTTCGGAATATATCATATAAAAGTATCCCAATCGGGAAACGTTATGGTGGACTCCCTCGAACTTAAGGTAGGAATGGCCCGCAGGCAGTCGGAGACGGGCTACGGCAGGGCGCGGATCGATTCGCCGTCCCGCCACGCGCTCGGCCTGGACGTTGGAGACGCGGTGGAGATCTGCGGACGCAACAGCGTGGTCGCCAAAGTGTTCAAGGGAGACCCGGAGGACGAGGGCAGGGGGATCATCAGGATAGACGGGCTAACGCGTACCAGCGCCGGGATAGGCGTTGACGACACCGTCACCGTCAGACGGTGCGCCCCGGCGCCCGCGGAGAAGGTCACGCTCGCCCCGAACATACCGGAGGGCAAGAAGGCGAGCTACAGCGAGGGCATCGAGGCGGTGTTCCTGAAGGACCTCACGGGCAGGCCTCTCGTCAAGGGCCTGGACATACTCCTGCCCAACGTGGCGCTGCTAGGAAACCGATCGACCTTCTCGGTAGTAGGGACCGTGCCCCAGGGGCCGGTGGTCGTCATCCCGGAGACGACGATAATCCTGAAGGACTCCCACGCCGGAGGCAGAAGGCTTCGGAACGTCAACTACGACGACGTCGGCGGACTCGACGGCGAGCTCAAGCGGATAAGGGAGCTCGTGGAGCTTCCTCTGAAGCATCCGGAACTTTTCGATAGGCTGGGGATCGCGCCTCCCAGGGGCGTTCTGCTCTACGGCCCCTCAGGCACAGGGAAGACGCTGATTGCAAAAGCTGTGGCCAGCGAATCGGGGGCGTCGTTCTACCCGGTCCAGGGCCCGGAGATCATGGGCAGTTTCTACGGGCAGAGCGAGGAGCGCCTGCGGGAGATATTCAAAGAAGCCTCTGAGAACTCGCCCAGCATAATATTCCTCGACGAGATAGACTCCATCGCGCCCAGCAGGGACTCGGTGTCGGGGGAGGTGGAGAAGAGGGTCGTCGCCCAGCTTCTGACCCTCATGGACGGAATGGGCGACCGCGAGGGCGTGATAGTTATAGGCGCCACCAACCGCGAGGACTCCATCGACCCCGCCCTGAGGAGACCGGGAAGGTTCGACAGGGAGATCGAGATAGGGGTCCCGGGCAGGGCCGCCAGAAAGGAGATACTCGACGTGCACACCAGGAACATGCCTGTTGCCGACGACGTGAAGACGGAAACGCTGGCGTCTCTGACGCAGGGGTTCGTGGGAGCGGACCTGGCGGCGCTGTGCCGCGAGAGCGCGATGAAGTGCCTGAGCTCCCACATGGAGGAGCTGGACCTCGACAAGCCCATACCGCACAACAAGCTTGCGGAGATGAAGGTCACGATGAAGGACTTCACCGACGCACTGGCGGAGGTGGAGCCCAGCGGCATGAGGGAGGTCCTGGTGGAGATACCGAAGGTCACGTGGGCGGACGTGGGCGGGCTGGACGGGATCAAGAAGGAGATCCGCGAGATATTCATGCCCACAGAGGACTCCAAGGCCTTCGAGAGGTTGGGCATTTCCCCTGGAAAGGGGCTGCTTCTGTACGGTCCCCCCGGGACGGGCAAGACGCTGATAGCAAAAGCGGTTGCCAACGAATCGGGGGCCAACTTCATCTCGGTAAGCGGACCGGAGATGGCCAGCAAATGGCTGGGGGAGACTGAGCGGGCCATAAGGCACGTCTTCAAAAGGGCCAAGCAGATGGCGCCCTGCATCATATTCTTCGACGAGCTGGACTCAATAGCCCCCCGCCGCGGTACGGAAGGTAACGGCTCGTGGGAGAGGGCCGTGGCGCAGCTTCTCACGGCAATGGACGGCATCGAGACCCTGGGCAACGTCGCGGTCATGGCCGCCACGAACCGCCCCGACATGATAGATCCGGCGCTCCTCAGGCCCGGCAGGTTCGACCGCATGGTGCTGGTGGGTAAACCGGACCTCAGGAGCCGCCTGAGGATCCTGGAGATACACACGGAGAAAATGCCCCTGATGAACATAGACCTGATCGATGTAGCGTCTGAGACCGACGGATACGTGGGAGCGGACCTCGCCGCCCTTTGCAGGGAGGCGGGGCTTGCGGCCTACAGGGAGGACCCCGCCGCAGAGTTCGTGGACCGGAGGCATTTCTCCGCCGCCCTGAAAGCGGTAAGGCCGTCGGTGGACCCTGACACGTTCAAGAACTACGAAAGCATCGGGAACGAGATGAAGAAGCGCAGGGACGGATGGGACGGAGTGCCGTTCTACGGGTGATCATATGGCAGGAACCAAATTTTTCTCCAGGGAGATCGTCGGGCTGGCCGTGGAAACGGTCGCCGGGACGCCGGTGGGCATACTGGACGACATCGTCATAGATACCGAGACCGGCCGCATCAAATATCTGCTGGTCCGACCGGCGGGTGCCGTGATCAACGGCCCGGCCAAAGTGGACGAAAACGGCAGGTTGGTGGTCGAGACGGACCGCCTGCGCATCGACGGCAGCAGAGTGATCATCAACTGATCCTTTTCACCATGTAAGGGCGTTCGAGCTCGTAGCCCAGCGTCCTGTAGAGCGCACGTTCTCCCGGGCCGCAAGTCGCCCTCATGCGGGATGCGCCGGCAGAGACGGCGGCCTCTTCGGCCCTGGCGATCAGGCCGGCGTCGTAACCTCTGTGCTGCCACGTTCCCCGGCCGGAGACCGGGGTGACGCTTCCCGACACCTTCATCTCGCGTATCGCCGCGGTCCCCGAGCCGTCGGTCCTCAGGCGCACGTACCCGATAACCGAGTCTCCGAACTCGTAGCTGATGAAGTGCTCGGTACCGCCCGACGCCTCGTACTCGGCGGTCTTGAGCTCGGCCTCCCGTGGGTCCTTCGGCTCCTGACATGTATGACCGACCTCGCGGCAGCGCAGACAGCGGCATTTCCGCCCCCGTTCGGCCATGCGCTGATGGACCAGCTGCCTCAGGTTGCTCTTCAGGATCCCGGCGGCTATCTCGGGGACGGGTATGTCCCTCTGTATCCTCTGTATGCGGACATGCTCCGGCACTATGAACTTCATCTCCGCCAGAAGCTCGACCGCCTCCTCCGTGCCATACGGTTCGTACTCTCCCTCCTTCCACATGTCGTAGAGACGGGTCCCCGGGATCACCAGGGTCGTGTAGAACTTGAAGCTGTCCGGCCTGAACGACGGGTCCGAGAAGACCCTCCTGAAACATTCCATGTCCTTTTCCGGGTCCGAACCCGGAAGGCCGGGCATGATGTGGTAACCGACAGGTATCCCGACCTCTTTGCAGACCCTGGTGGAATCGATTATATCCTGCACGGTGTGACCGCGGTTGACCGCTCCCAGTATCGCATCGTCCAGTATCTGGACGCCTATCTCGACCCTGGTGGCCCCCAGCCTCATGGCGTCCTCCGCCTCCTCGGGGCTGAAGGAGTCCGGGCGGGTCTCCACCGCCATTGCCACGCAGCGGTGGTCCGCGGTCTCGTTGAGGTCCTGGGCGGAGACCAGGTCCGGCGAGTCGCTCCCGTTCATCGCGTCGAAGCATCTTTTCACGAACCACTCCTTGTACCCGGGGTCCCTGCATGTGAACGTGCCCCCCATGACGATAAGGTCTATCTTGGAGACATCGTGGCCGATGGCCTCCATCTGGCGTATCCTATCCGTGACCTGCATGTACGGGTCATATTGGTTCCTGCCCGCGCGGCGGGCGGCCGGTTCCTTCCCGGTGTAGGACTGGGGCGACCCGTTCTCGACTCCCCCGGGGCAGAATATGCATTTCCCGTGGGGGCATGGGTGCGGCGAAGCCATCACGGCGACGACCGCCGTGCCGCTGGCGGTGCGCATCGGCTTTTTGATCAGAAGCGGAAGTATCAGGTCCCTGTCTTCGTCCGGCACCTCGGCGAGTATCTCCGAATTGGGCGGCACGCCTTTAAGCCCGAGCTCTCCGCACAGCCGGATCTTGCGGTCCTGCAGTTCTCCTCGGGAAGATACCTCCCCGGACTTGACCGCCTCTATCAGAAGTTCTGCTATCTTTGACATCTCTCATCCGTAATAGATATCGTTGGCGGCGTTCTGCTTCCTGTCAGGGGCCTGCTCTACCAGGGCCATGCAGACGATGGCCGCGGCCGGTATGTACAATATCCTCCTGTCGGACTCGATGACGACCGCGGTCTCGGAACCTATGACGGCGTATCCCCGGAAAGTCCCGGTCGCTTCGTCCTCTTCCTTGCCGAACCTCACCGTGTACACGGAATCGGGGCGTAGCCCGTAGCTCCCATCCTCCGACATCTTCATCCCTTCCTTTTAGCGAAAAGTTCCTGGAGGTGGTCCACGGTGCTCCGGTAGTTGTTCATGGCCATTTTGACGTTCTCCTCCGTGAAGCTCCAGGCCATGCTCAGGTTACCGTACCTTATGCGGTATCCCTTCCGCTTCTGGCCCTCGAACTCGGTGTCGACGCCCTCCAGAAGATCGAGCGATTTCAGCTTGTTGATATGCCTGTACACCGTCGGCCTGGTCGTGCCCAGGAGAAGAGCCAGCTCCTCGACGGTCCATGCCTTGGAAGTATTTCCCATGAGGTAATCCATGAAAAGCCGGTACGGGACACTGTCCCTCAGGCCGGTGGCCGAGGTCTTAGGGTCATATCCTTTGGGGATGTACCCTATCTGTATCAGAAAGGTCTCCGCCACGACGTCCACGTCCGGTACGGCGTTCATCGGCGTGTTGCTGACTACCTGAACTTCGAATATAATAACCACCTTTCCGCATGAATAGTAAAGGTGATATTTTAATTTTTCAAATTGTGCCCTGCAACCTGTCGACCGCCCTCATAATGCTCACCGTGGGTATGACCCGTGAGACCGGGATGGTCAGGATCTTCTCCACCGTGGGAGCGACTATGGGCGCGCAAATGACGGCCAGGGCACCGTCGCGTTCCGCCCTCACGGCTGCTATTATCGCGTCCTCCACCGTATTGACGGGGTATTCCCTGAGCGGGATCACCCTTCCGCTGACCTCGGCGGTGTCGGGAAGAGAGTCCATGGACACGTTCGATGCGATTATGGCGATGAAGTGCTCCGTGGACGGGTCTGTCAGCGTGCGGACGGCCTTGACTATCTCCCTCACGGTCCGTATGTTGGGTTCGCGCTTCTCCTCCAGTATCTTATACATCGTGGAGGGCGAAAGGCCCGATGCGGCGCAGAATTCGGCGAGCGTCATGTCCAACTCATCCTCCAGCACGGAGCGGAGGGCCTTCTGGAACCCGCCCTCTTCCCTGAGCATTCCGGCGATAAGGTCGTCGACCGTCATTTGACGCCCTTCACATAGTCGGCCGCCGATAGACCGGCCATGCATCCCTGGCCTACTGCCCTGGCCACCTGCCAGGGTTTGCCGACGACGTCGCCGCAGGCGAACAGGCCGGGGACCTTTGTGGCGTATTTCGCGTCCACCTTTATCGTATCGTCCATTTCCGGCATCAGGTCCATGTCCATGACGAGGTCCGCCGCGGATTTGGCGCCCAGCTCTATGAACACACCGTCGACGGCTATCTCGGAGCCGTCTTCCAGCACCAGGCCGCCGACCTTGCCGTCACCGGTGATCTCTTTCGGGGGCGAGTCCCTCACGACCACGCCTGCCAGCAGGGCGCGGTCCACCAGTGCCTTCGCCGCCTTGGGGCCCTTGGTTATCCAGTAGACCTGCGTGGCGTACTTGGTCATGAGGTCTGCAGACATCGCCGCCTCGGTCTCGTCGCCGATCACAGCCACGGTCTTCCCCTTGTAAAAGTTGCAGTCGCACACGGAGCAGTAGCTTACGCCCTTTCCTATGAACTCCTTCTCGCCAGGTATGCCCAGCTTGACCCTGGATATGCCGGTGGCCACCACCACGGATTTGGCGACGTACTCCTTTCCGGTCTCCGTCTTGATCACGAAGAGCTTGCCGTCGCGTTCGGTCGATATCACGTTCTCCTCGACGAACTCGGCGCCGAAGGAAACCGCCTGCTTTATACCGTTGTCCAGGAGGTCGATGCCCTTCACGGGTCCGACGACGCCGAAATAGTTCTCTATGTTGGCGTCCGCCGCGGCGGAATTGGACGGCTTCCCGACGATGACCGTCGAGACCTTCCTTCTGGCAGTATATATTGCCGCCTGTATCCCCGAGGGGCCGGCACCTATCACTACGATGTCAGTTTCCATTTCAGATTCCGCTCATTATCCTGAGTATGTCGTCCTTCGGCCTGAGCCCGACCAGGGTCTGTACGAGGACACCGTCCTTGAACACCAGGAGCGTGGGTATGGCGTTTATCCTGAACCTTGCCGCTATCGACTGGTTTTCGTCGGTGTTGAGCTTAGCCACGGCGAAGCCGTTCTGTTCGGCGGCTATTTCCTCGATGATGGGGCCCATCCTCCTGCAGGGCCCGCACCAGGGCGCCCAGCAGTCGATGAGGGCCTTCTTGTTGCCGTCGACGAAAGTGTCGAACGTAGATTCGGTCAGTTCTGTTACCATAATTGTTCCTCCATCCGTTATGAGGAGGAATAAATAAATAACTTACACCATAGGACAATGAAGGGATCACATGTTGGAAACGCTGTCTAACGTCATTGGATTGGAGATTTACGAACCGCGCGGGATGTTCGTCGGAACGGTTGACGAAGTGGTGATAGACGTTTCCATGATGCGCGCGACCGGGCTTTACGTGGAAGAGGCCAACCCCGTGCTGGTGGACAAGGACGTGGCGATCTCGATACCCTTCGGATGGGTCCGGGGCATCGGTGATGCCGTGATACTCAAAACCTTCCCTGAGCACGTCGGCGCTGCTGACAGCTCTCGACAGGATGCTCCCCAATCATTTCAACGATGAGGTCCAGGTCGAAGCCCACTTTATCGGAAAGCTCCTTGTGAAGAGCAATTATGCGGTCGGCTCCTTTTGGCGCGCCTTTTCCGCGGAGCTTCTCGGCCGGAACGCGGTGGGATACCAATGCAGAATCGCTGACGAGGTTATCGGCGGCGGCCACTATCTTCTGCTCGATCGTCCTCGGAATATAGTCCGATTCGGGCAGACCGAACATGGCCACGTCGTCTTCGTCGAGCCCGGCGCCGGTGTGCCTCCGTATGATCTCCACAATCTCCGGGGGCATGCCCAGGTCCTCGGCCATCCCGGCGCCCACTACCGCGTGCATTATGCTGTGGTCCCTGGACCTGCCCAGGTCGTGAAGCAGCGCTCCTGCGGTGACGAGGCCGCCATCGGCCTCCGGTATGCGCTCCGCTATGACCTCGGCCACGGCCAGCACGGTGCGGCAATGGACGATGACGCGCTGGGAACATCCTGAATCCTTCAGTATCTTCAGGCACTTTTTCTCATCTGGGTATGTTCTCGACAACCGTCTTCCCCCTTTCGTTCGGTATGACCGTCATCTTGCCGTCCCTGTCCGAGTACAGCGAACTGCCGCCCGTGTAACAGTAAAGGAAAATAGCCAGCGCTGCAATCTCCGAGTGCGGCTGGTTTCCCACCGAGACGTTGAAGTCCGCACGCTGGTACACTTCGGGCGGAACCTTCTCCGCACCGACGATGACCATGAGGTCTTTTTCCCTGGGTATCTTGGGCAGGGCCTCGTCCATCCTCTGACCGTACATGGTGAGATGGACGACGGTGCCGTCGAACTTCCCGACCGCCTCCCGCCACTTTACGCCGGTCTCGATAGTGTAGCTACCGCCGAAACGGTCCGCCACGCTCCTGATCCCATCTTCGAGCTTCGGGTCGTAAGTGTCGACCCATATGCCGCTGGCGCCCAGCGCCCTGGAGGACAGTGCCACGTGGGTGGTCACCCTCTTGTCCCTCTCGGGCCTGTGACCTATCCTCATTATCCGTATCTCGGACATGTTCACTCTTCTTTTATGGGCTCTATCCTGTGTCCCCTGTAGTCCATCCTCACGGACCTGCGGACCAGGCTCTTTAGCATCGTAGATGTTAGACCCAGCGCCTCTGCGACATCGCCGGAGAACCTGCCGGCGGAACCAAGCTCTGCCAGGATCTTCTCCTCCAATACGGAATATTCCTCGTTGCTCATCATGGCGGCGGCCAATACATCGCTGATCTCGTACACCGGCCACTGCGCGTTCATGCTGAAGGATGTGTAATAGGTATGGTACGATTTTTCCGGGTAGTTTCCACCCGTAGAAAGCCATCTGGTCTCGACCAGCTTCATTTTCTCAAAGAAAACGAGCGCGTCTTTACCTTCCTGACCGTATTTCTCTTCGATCTCTCCGACCGTTCTCCATTCCAAGGTCACCTCCTTCAGCACCTCCCTTTTTATGGGCGTATCAACGGACCTGAGCATCGGTACTAGCTCGGACGGCTCGTTGATGACCTTGATCTTGTTCATGAACGTATACCAATAACTTGTGGATATAATATTATTCCTAAAGAATTCATCAAAACCGTGCAATCCCGGAGGTTCCGCATGTATTTTAACCGCTCGATTTTAAGGATGCACGGGCCGGCGATCGACCGTTTTCCGACACGGATGCCGCCGGCCCCCCTCCGGCATAAGCCGACACCGTGGACTCTGGCACATTTGAGGGAGCGTTATGATGGAACGGCTGGACCCACTAAAGGTTTATTTATTGGTCGCACCTTCCGTACCTCAATGGCCAAAAAGAAAGAGCCCGAACTTAGATTCCAGTGCCTCAAGTGCTACAAGACCTACAAGGGTCCTGAAGCCGAGCAGAAAGCCCTGGATTGCTGCGGGTCGTTCATCCAAGGGTACTGGAAGTACTACTCGAGATGGGGCGACAAGATGAAGTGGTACGGCCGCTGATCGCCAGGCGTGCCGTTGCCCCGTTTTTATTTTGGGGCGTTAAACCGAGCGTGTATAGTGGTAGGTGTCGGCATGGACGAGGACAGCGGGTTGACCAGCGGGTCTTATAAGGAGATCGAGCTCATAGAGCGCCATATTAAGATGCTCAGAATCACCAAGGAGAACCAACCCGTGGGGATAATCAGGCTCTCCGAGATACTGGAACTTCCCAGGCACAAGGTCCGATACTCCCTGAGGATGCTCGAGCGCGACGGCGTGATCGTTGCGACGCCGGACGGGGCCGTGGTTTCAGACCGTTACGAATCCTTCATGCGCGAGATGTCCGAGTACCTACGGAAGCTGAAAGAACGGATCGAAGAGGTCCGGGCTCAGATTCCTGGTACGTAATGCTTTAATACAAGCCGACCTTTGCACTTGACAGGCCGTCGTAGCTCAGTCGGTAGAGCGTGTGACTGTTAATCACAAGGTCCACGGTTCGAGCCCGTGCGACGGCGCCACTTTTTCCTCGATAGATTTTTATCCTATTCCTCTTCTAACCGTCCCTGGGGGCTCGTAGCTTAGCTGGCAGAGCGCCCGGCTCATAACCGGGTGGTCGTCGGTTCAAATCCGACCGGGCCCACTTCCCAGATTTCACGTTGTTATCCGCTCAATGTGCCATAGCTGTTTTTTCGCCCACTTTTGCATGGTTTCCTGTCGTCTCGGACACGGGAAATCGAAAAGGCTTAATATAGAAGCAGACGTGTTTGCCTTCTATAAATACAGGTCGCGAACGCGGCCTTTTCCGAGGAAGACCAATGGTGGAAATTACAATTAAAGCGGAAGCGCCCAAGTCGATTAAGCTCCCCAGAATACAGAAAGAGCTGACGCAGTGCGTTCAGTGCGGTTACTGCATTTCTGTGTGCGAGGCCCACGGACAGACCCCGTGGGAGTCGGTGACTCCCAGAGGAAAAATATACTACCTCAACCAGCTGGACAAGGCCGGGATGGGCCTCGAGGACAAGCTTCTTGGAAGGAATGTCACGGTGAGCCCCGAGTTTGTGGACGCGATGTACAAGTGCACAGGTTGCGGGAACTGCGAAGCGGTCTGCCATGCAAACATCCACCTGGTCGAACTCTGGGAGAACGTAAGGGCCTGGCTCGTCAAAAACAATTACGGACCGATGCCCGCGCACAAAGCGATGCACGAGAAAATCGAGGAGAACCACAACCCCTACGGCGAGCCCGACGAGACAAGGTCCGCCTGGTGGCCCAAGGATGTGGAGAACGCGGCCGTTCCGGATGTCATGTTCTTCGCCGGATGCACCGCATCCTACAGGATGATGGAGCTTGCGAAGGCCGGAGTGACCGTCCTTTCGAGGGCGGGAGTGAAGATCGGGACCATGGGCTCCGAGGAATGGTGCTGCACCTCCCCTCTTATCAGGACCGGGGACAGGACCCTTTCCCTCAAGTTCTCGGAGCACACCGTCGAGACCGCGGACGGCACAGGCGCCAAGGACATGGTCATGACGTGCTCAGGATGCTACAAGACGATCCTCAACGATGCCGGAAAATACTATTCGAAGACCGGACAGAACGTCCACCACTTCTCGCAGTACGTCGAAAAGCTGATCGCCGAGAGGAAACTGCCTCTCAACAACGAGTTCAAAGCGAAGGCGACCTACCACGACCCGTGCCACCTCGGAAGGCACGCCGGAGTGTTCGATCCCCCCCGGAACGTCATCAAGAAGATCAAAGGCCTCGAGTTCGTGGAGATGTACCGCAACAGGGAGGGCTCCAGATGCTGCGGTGCGGGCGGAGGGTACAAGAGCCAGTACGGAGACTACGCAGTCAACGTTGCCGCCGAGAGGATAGCCGACGCGGAAGAAGTCGGCGCGGAGCTCATAATAACCTGCTGCCCGTTCTGCGTCCTTAACCTGAGGGCAGGTGCCAAGAAGGCCGGCTCCAAGATCAAGGTAATGGACCTCTCAGAAGTACTGCTCCAGGTGACGGCCCCCAAGGAAGAGGCGCCGGCGAAGCCCGCTGCCAAGGCCGAGGCCGTCCCTGCCAAGGTCGCGGAGACGCCTAAGGAAGTGGCGAAGCCGGAAGTGACGCCCAAGGAGGTCGCCAAGCCGGCCGACACCCCGAAGGAAGTGGCAAAACAGCAGACCACTCCGAAGGAGGTCGTCAAGGCGGTGGCGGCCGAGCCTTCCGAATGGGTCGAGAAGGAGACCGAAGAGGTTTATATCGACGACTACACCGACAACTCTCCCGAGGCCCTTGTAAGAAGGGCCGCTTGGAACAACGGACTGAGGTGCAGGAGGAACTACGGCATCGAACGCATACCCGTCGCCTTCGTGAAAGGGAGGGTCGCCGTGTTCGTAGAGCCGAAAGGTTCCGACATGACCATGGACAGCAAGCTCAGGGCCAAAGGATGGACCGTCCTCAGGTACAACGAGGAGGACATCACGGACGGCGCAATGCAGGGCGAGGACATCGCCAAAGCTGTGAAGGAAAACCTCAAGGCCGCCAAGAAGAAAAAGAAACGGTAAACAGAGTGCTGCGTGAAGATGCCCTTCGACATGCTGAGCCCTTGGCTCGCCGAAATGCTCAGAGAGAGGGGGATCGATGAACCCACCGAGCCGCAGGCGGACGCCATACCCAAGATATCCAAGGGCCTGAACGTACTGCTTGTCGCTCCCACCGGAATAGGGAAGACCGAAGCGGCGGTGCTTCCGGTGCTCGACGAGCTCAAGCGGAGCGGCGGGGCCGGTTTTCAATGCATATATATCACTCCGCTTCGGGCCCTTAACCGAGATATGCTGAAAAGGCTGGAAGATTACGGGAAAGAGTCCGGCATATCGGTGGGCGTCAGGCACGGGGACACCACCCAGAGCGAGAGGAACAGCCAGTCCAGGAACCCTCCCCAGATACTCATCACCACTCCGGAGACCCTTCAGGTGCTTTTTACCGGGAAGGTGCTCAGAGAACATCTGAAAAAAGTGCGCTGGGTCGTGATAGACGAGATACACGAGCTTGCTGATAACGAGAGAGGTGCCCAGCTCACCGTCGCGTTGGAGCGCCTCGCCGGGATCGCCGGGGAATTCCAGAGGATCGGCCTTTCCGCCACCGTCGGCGACACCGAAGAGGTGAAGAACTTCCTGTCCGGAGTCGGAAGAGAGGTGACGGTCTGCAGGCACGACACCCACAGGGACTACGACATAACCGTCGAATGCCCCCTGCCGGAATCCGACCCCAAGCTCCTGGACAAACTTCAGACAGACCCCGAGATGATGGGCGTGATGATGCATGCCCGCAGGCTGATCGACGCGGGCCGTTCCACTTTGTTCTTCGTAAACACGAGGGAGACGGCCGAGTGGCTGGCCGCCCGATATCGCCTCTGGGACCCCGATTTCTCGATAGACGTGCACCACGGCTCTCTTTCGAAGGAGAACAGGATGGACATGGAGGACCGTTTCAAAAACGGGGACCTTAAGGCCCTCGTGTGCACGTCATCCCTCGAACTGGGCATAGATGTGGGCAGCACCGACCTTGTCATCCAGTTCAATTCGCCCAGACAGGTGTCCAGGATGGTACAGCGCGCCGGGCGCGCCGGGCACCGTGTGGGCGAGACCATAAAGGCGAGGATAATCGCCACGGCCCCGGACGAGGTGGCCGAAGCAATGGTCGTAGCCAAAAGGTCCGACGACCGTAAGATGGAGGTTCTGGAAGGAAGGAAATGCCCGCTAACCGTGGTGGCCAACCAGCTTGTGGCGATGACCATGGGCGGCCGGGTGGACAGGGACAAGGCATTCTCGTTCTTCAGGAGGGCTTATCCGTTCAGCACCCTCGAGAGATCGGAGATGGACGAGGTCCTCGAACAGCTGAAATCCATCAAGATGATATTCGAGGACGAGGATGGTTTCAGGCGTTCCAGGCGGGGGATGGACTACTTCTACAGCAACATCTCGATGATCCCCGACGAGAGGACATATCTCATACGCGACATCGGCACCAGGTCTGTCATCGGCACGCTGGACGAGAGCTTCGTTGCGACCTTCGCAGAGGAGTATGCCATGTTCATCGCCAAAGGGAGGACCTGGAGGATAGTGGAGATGAGGGAGGACGAGCTCCTGGTGGAGGAGGCGAGGGAGATTGGCTCCGTGCCCTCCTGGACCGGCTCTGACATACCTGTTCCATTCGAGGTCGCCATGGAGGTGGGGCGGATGCGCAGGCTCCGCAACTACAAGGACTATCCATGCGACGACAATTGTGCCAGAACTGTGAAATCTTTCCTTTCTTCGCAGGGTGAGAACCCTATGCCCACCGACCGCACGGTTACTCTGGAGGTCGGTGACAGGATAGCCATAATCAACTGCTGCTTCGGGACCAAGGTCAACGAGACCATCAGCAAGATCGTTTCTGCGCTTCTTACGGCCCGTTTCGGGGAGAGCGTCGGCGTCTCCACCGACCCTTACCGCATAATACTGGAACTTCCCCGCAACATCTCCAAAGAGGACCTGGAGAGCACATTCAGGCTGATACGGCCCGGTACTGTGGAAGACCTCTGCCGCAAGACCATACTTAACTCCACTTTCCTGAAGTGGAGGTTCGTCTACGTCGCGAAGAAGTTCGGCATTATCGAGAAGGAGGCGGACCACCGCTTCATGAACTTCAACCGCCTGTTCGACATACACATGGGCACGCCCGCTTACAACGAGGCGGTGAACAAGGTCCTCTGGGACGATCTGGACATACCTAACACCGAGATGGTCGTCTCCCTGATGGCCGAGGGCGGCATAGAGGTCGTTTCCGGAAGGGTCGCCCCGATAGGTATGGAGGGCATAGTACGCTCCAAAGAGCTGATGCAGCCCATCCGGGCAGACCATTCCATACTGATGGCTATGAAGAAAAGGATCGACGACGAGACGCTTTTCGCCACCTGTCTCAACTGCGGGTCCCAGTGGAGGTTCAGGGTGGGTGACGCCCCGAACAGGCCTTCGTGCCACAACTGCGGCGGAGTGATGATAGCCGTCCTTAAGGAATACGAACGGGAGAACGTCAAACTTCTCAGGCAGAAGCGCATGACCCCCCAGGAGAAGAAAGAAGTTCTCCGCATGTCGAGGAACGCCAACCTGGTGAGGGAGCAGGGAAAAAGGGCCATTTTCACTCTGGCAGGAAGAGGCATAGGGCCGGACGGCGCATCCAGGATCCTTCGCGGAATACATCTGGACGAGGACGATTTCCTCAGGGACATTATGTCGGCGGAAGTCCTTTACGCCAAGAACAAGAGGTTCTGGGACTGAAACTCAGAAATCCAGAGGCATCTTCGTGGGGCCGTACTCCCTGAGGTCCTGGATTATGACCGTTAAGAGATCCCCCTGGGAGATGGTCCTCTCCGCATGATATACTATTCCGTCGTCCTGTCCGACCCAGCGCGTTACGGCTTCTCCCGCCTCTTCGTCGGTTTCCACGTAGACGTGGACGTCTTTATCTCCGTAGTTCAAAGTGGAGTAGCCATCGATGCTATCTATCATAGTCCCGTAGTCCGGACTGGAAGTGAATATCCACCTCTTCTCGAGCTGATATGGCTTATCGGTGTTGGTGGACGAGTCGTGGTAGGTTATGCTGCTGGTTGTGGTGACCCTCGTCTCTCCCAGGATCTCCATGTAAGTGGTGGTCACGGTTCCCCAGATGCCCGTTGTAATGGTGTCCCCGTCGACATTCTCGTATTGATGCGTCCCGGATACCTGGTACTCGTAGTAGGTCGCCTCATAGTCCTTGAGGACCACATATCCCAACGAGGCTACCACTATGACCACTACCACCGCAACTAGCATCATCGAAACGACGGATTTGCTTTTTCTTGCTGCCATCGGGCACTTCCAGCCTGTAAGTACACGAACAACTAATTAAGTATGCGCAAGCGGGGGCTCAGATGAAGCCGCCTTTGACCGAGAATTCGTTTTCCTTCACGGGCGCCTCCGGCTCTTTCAGGGACACGTTCTTTTTGGCGTAGAATCCTTTGCAAACGAGGTAGACCTCGGACGATGTGTCCCTGGAGGCGGCGGGCGAATGTATCTTCACGGATGCGAAACGGTCTTCCAACTGTTTCTCGATGGTGCCGAACATATCTCCCATGAAGACCTTCATCACCAGCTTGCCGTTCTTCTTGAGTATGCGGTCGCATACGTTCACGGCGAACGTGCAAAGATGGATGGACCGGGCGTGGTCCATCGAGTACTGGCCGGCGATGTTGGGCGCCATGTCTGAGAGGACTATGTCCGTTTTGCCGCCTATTCTGGACAGGAGCTCTATCATCGTGGCGTCGTCTGTTATGTCGCCGAGTATCGTCTCGACGCCTTCCATCGGACGGATCTTCCTAAGGTCCACGCCGATGACCTTGCCTGCATCGCCCACTTTCTCTTTGGCGACCTGCAACCAGCCTCCCGGGCAGGCCCCGAGGTCCACCACGGAGTCGCCTTCCCTGAAGATGCCGAAGCGTTCGTCGATCTGAAGGAGCTTGTAAGAGGCCCTCGAACGGTAGCCCTGCTTCTTTGCGAGCTTATAGTAATGCTCGTGCCTCCTCTCCTCAACCCAACGGTCGTGAATTCCCACGGACCGCCCATCGCGTTTACCGTTAAACCCTTTTCCCACGTCATAAATATACTACGGGGATATTCCGTAGGCGAGTGCGATGACCGACCCATGGACCTATGAGAAAGCAGGAGTTAGCATTGACCGCAAATCGAGCGCCATAGAATCGCTGGTCGGCGAACTGAAGTACCGCCGCACAGGTGACGGCCAGAACGTCAGGATGTCCGGGCTGTTCGCCAGCCTCATCGACTACGGCGACGAATATCTGACATTGGCGACGGACGGGGTAGGGACCAAACTTCTCGTTGCCCAGGCCCTGGGCAAGTGGGACACGGTGGGAATAGACTGCGTGGCCATGAACGTCAACGACACCATCTGCGTGAACGCTGAGCCCATCTCGTTCGTCGATTATGTCGCGATAGCCGACCCGGACGGGAAAGTGACCCGCGACATAGGTATCGGCCTCAACAAGGGCGCCGAGATGTCGAACATGGATATCGTGGGCGGAGAGATAGCCGTTCTGCCTGAGATAGTCAGGATGCCCGACCTCTCGGGCACATGCCTCGGACGCGTGAAAAAGAATCGCGTCATAACCGGTTCAGCATGCGAAAAGGGCGACCTGATCGTGGCGCTGAAGTCTTCGGGCGTGCACTCCAACGGGCTGACCCTCGCAAGAAAGGTCTTCGAGTCCGCGGGCATCGGGCTTAAAGAAAAGACCTCGGGAATAAGCGGCACGGTGGGCGAGAATCTGCTGGAACCGACCGAGATCTATGTCAATGAGGTACTGGGCATCACTTCCCGGCACGAGGTCCACGGACTGGTGGACATAACCGGCGGCGGGCTTCGCAACCTGCTCAGGATGCGCAAGGGGCTCCGCTACGTGATCGACGACCCGATGGGGCCTGCGCCCATTTTCAACAAGATACAGGAACTCGGAAACGTTGCAGAGAAAGAGATGTACCAGACGTTCAACATGAGCATGGGCTTCATGATCGTGGCGCCCGCCGGCGAAGCGGAGCAGATAGTCTCGGAGAACCTGAACGCGAAGGTTGTGGGACGCGTGGAAGAAGGGTCCGGAGTCCTCCTGGAGCCCGGAAACATCATATACGACCATTACTGACCTATAAGCGCGTGTATGGCGCCGCAGACCGCCCCTATTGCGGTACAGGTCTCCAGCGAATATCCGCCGCCGGTTATGTCCAGGTTGTATTTGGGTATGGACGCGGCGCTTTTAGGTACGCCGTGGGGGCCGAGGCCGAATATCAGCAGAACGCTCCTTCCGTCCTTTATCTGGCGGACCACCTCTCCGAGATCCATCTCTTTGTTCTTTTCCGGCCTGCTGGTGGTCAGTATGGGCTCTCCGAGCTGCGGGGGGAACCCTTTGGAAGGATATGGGAAGGTCGAGAACCTGCCTTCCGACGCGAGCTCCACGAAATAATCTCCATGGCGGCCGATGCTTGTGGTGCCGGCGACCCAATCCGCTATCTGCTGGGGCGTCCTGCAGTCCTCAGGGATCGGGAACCCGAAAAGCACCAGGTTCATCCCGTACGCCATGGCTATGTCTCCGGTCCTGGCTATTGCCCGCCTGTGAGGCTCCCTGAATTTATTGGCGTCATATGAGTTGTAAAGCCCTATGGTCACTCTTCCGTTCCCCATTCCGATACCTCACTGCTTCCTGCGGCCGACGATCGCGTGAGCGTCGCCGTCCAAAAAAATCTCATAATCCGGGTATTCCTGCTGGATGCGGCGGACCTCCGCAAGGGTCTCCGCAACTGTCAGGCGGCTCGTCCTGACGTCGATAAAAACCTTATCCTCCTCCAAACAGGTCCCCCCTCGGGCCGATGGTCCGAGATGATAAATGTGGTGCCGCGAGCCGGGCTCGAACCAGCGACTTCAAGATCTTCAGTCTTGCACTCTCCCAACTGAGTTACCGCGGCGTAATTCCCCCAATGAGAGGAGGTCTTATAAAGTTTACTGGGTCCCGTCACGGGGTTTCTTGCCTTCGGGGCGCTTCCGGGGGGTTCCTTGCACACCTGCGGACACAAGCCTGTAACATTCCACCGTCTCGAAACGGTACATGGACCTGCTGGACCTGAGGGCCGCGGCCAGAGACACGACGAAGCATGCCGAAGACACCGCGGCCACGGCGATCCAGAGCAGAAGTGCCAGATATGCCGGGTTGCCTGGGTCCGCCGGGAAGATGGGTGTGCTTTCCAGCGATAGGATCGCGGCCGACACCGAAAATATGTGTGCGGCGGCCGAAGCCGCCGCGGCGCCGATCGCCAGAGACCTGTATCCCAACCTATCACTCGTCCTTCTCCGCCCACTGGCCAGGCTCTTCCTCTTCGGCGTCGGTCATGTCGAACACCGGCTGCTCGTAGACCCTTTCGGGGGCTTTCTCCACCGCCTCTTCGATGTCCTTCTCCTCGACGATGGGCTCCACCGCGGTGACCTTGTCGCCATCGCGGACGTCCATGATCCTCACTCCCAGGGTGTTGCGGCTGGTCTCCCTTATATCGTCGACCGCCAGGCGTATGACCTTGCCGTCGGTGCTTGTCAGCATGAGCTCGTCTCCGTCCGAGACCTTTCTGACGCACACCACTCCGCCGTTCCTCTCGCTGGTCTTTATGGTTATGACCCCTTTCCCGCCCCTGTTGGTGAGACGGTAGTCGTCGACCTGGGAGATCTTGCCGTACCCGTTCTCGGTGACCGTCAGGAGCTTGTCCCCCGGACGGACGACGGCCATGGAGACGGCGCGGTCTCCTTCGTTGAGGGTCACGCCCCTGACTCCCATGGTGTCCCTGCCGGCCGGCCTTACGTCGTCCTGGTCGAACCTTACCGCCTGTCCGTCGCGGGTGGCGATTATTATCTGGTCCCCTTCGGTGCATATGGAGGTCTCGATGAGCTTCCCGTTGTCCTGGAACTTGATCGCCTTGATGCCCTTTTTCCTCACGTTCCCGTAGGCGCTGAGCCTGGTCTTCTTGACCGTCCCGTTGTCTGTGCAGAAGGTGAGGTACCTGTCGTCCGAGAACTCGCTGACGCATATCGTGTTCACCACGCGCTCGCCCTCCTCCAGGTCCGGCAGCAGGTTGACCACCGGCTTGCCCTTAGACTGCCTGCTCCCCTCTGGTATCTTGTACGCCTTGAGCCAGTGCAGGCGCCCGGTGTCGGTTATGAACATGACGTAGTCGTGGGAGCATGTGATGAACATCGATGCCACGTTGTCCTCATCCTTGGTCTGCATGCCGGTCAGCCCGACGCCGCCGCGGCCCTGCTGCTTGTACGTGGACAGGGGGATCCTCTTGATGTAGCTGCCCTTGGTGATCGTGATGACCACGTCCTCCCTGGGTATCAGGTCCTCCTCGTCGGTGTCGATGGCGGACATGTTGATCTCGGTGCGGCGCTCGTCGCCGTAGTCGGCCTTCATCTGCTCCAGCTCGCCCCTGATGATCTCCCTTATGCGATCGTCGTTGGACAGGATGTCCCTGAGGTCGGCCATCAGTTTTATCAGGCCTTCATACTCTTCTTTGAGAGATTCGATCTCCAGTCCCGTGAGCTTCTGAAGGCGCATGTCCAATATCGCCTTGGCCTGGTCCTGGTCTATTCCGAGGAGCGACTGCAGCCCTGCATTGGCCTGGTCGGCGTTCTCGGACGCGCGTATGAGCGCCAGTGTCTGGTCCAGCATCCCCAGGGCCTTGATCAGGCCCTCCACCAGGTGGTACCTCTTTTCGGCGGCCGACAGGTCGAACTGGGTCCTCCGCCTGACGACGCCGTTCCTGTGCTGAACGTAATGGAATATCATATCCCTGAGCGAAAGCAGGGTGGGCCTGTTGTCTACGAGCGCCAGATTGATGACTCCGAAGGTGGTCTGCAGATTTGTCTTCTTGAAAAGGTTCTCCAGGACCACATTGACGATGGCGTCCCTGTGCAGCTCGATCACTATGCGCATGCCGTTCCTGTCGGACTCGTCGCGGAGGTCCGTAATGCCCTCGATGTCCTTGTTCTTGACGCGATCCGCGATGTTCTCCACCAGGACCGCCTTGTTGACCTGGTACGGGAGCTCGTCGACTATTATGCGGGACTTGCCGTTGGCCATCTCCTCGATGTGGGTCTTTGCGCGGACCCTTATCCTTCCCCTGCCTGTCCTATACGCGGAATGTATTCCGGAAAGTCCGTAGATTATCCCGCCCGTGGGGAAGTCCGGCCCTTTGACGAACTCCATCAGCTCGTCGGTATCGGCCTCCGGCCTCTCTAGATAGTGGATGATGGCGTCGCAAACCTCTGCAAGGTTGTGGGGCGGCATCTTGGTCGCCATTCCGACGGCGATCCCGTCGGAACCGTTGACCAGCAGGTTGGGCAGCTTGGAAGGCAGGACCGAGGGCTCCTGAAGGGACCCGTCGTAGTTGTCGACGAAGTCCACGGTGCCCTTGTCTATGTCGACAAGCATCTCGTTGGCGACCTTGGCCAGACGCGCTTCGGTGTAACGCATGGCCGCCGCGGGGTCCCCGTCCATGGAACCGAAGTTCCCCTGTCCGTCGACCAGCGGGTATCTCAGCGAGAACGGCTGCGCCATCCTGACCATCGAATCGTACGCCGCCGAATCGCCGTGCGGGTGGTACTTCGCCAGGACCTCTCCCACAACCTTTGCGGACTTCTTGTGGGGGCGGTTGTAAGGCATCCCCATGTCGAACATGGCATAGAGGATCTTCCTGTGGACCGGCTTGAGGCCGTCCCTCACGTCCGGAAGGGCGCGCCCGACGATGACGCTCATCGAGTAGTCGATGTACGAACGCTTCATCTCGCGCTCGATCGTCTGGTCTACGACCTTTCCGTCCGCCGTCTCTCTCATCGCTAAATTTTCCGACATGACCATCACACATCCAGGTTGACGACTTCTTTGGCGTGCTCGATTATGAACTCCCTTCTGGGCTGTACGTCGTCGCCCATGAGGACCGAGAACAGCTGGTCCGCCATCATCCCATCCTGGACGGAGATGCTTTTCATTATGCGGGTCTCAGGGTTCATGGTAGTGTCCCACAGCTGCTGGGGGTTCATCTCTCCCAGACCCTTGTACCTGCTGACGTTGGCCCCCTGTCCCATATCTGCGACGGCGGCGGCCATCTCCTCCTCGTTGTATGCGTAGACCTCCCTCTTGCCCTTGTACACCCTGTAAAGTGGCGGCATGGCAATGTAGACGTAGCCGTGGTCTATCAGGGGCCTCATCTGCCTGTAGAAAAGCGTCAGGAGCAGCGTCCCTATGTGCGCTCCGTCCACGTCCGCATCGGTCATTATGACGATTTTGTGGTATCTTATCCTGGTGATGTCGAAATCGACGCCCAGCCCGCCGCCGATGGCGATCGCCAGGTTCCTGATCTCCTCGTGGTCGAGGAGTTTGCCGGGGCTGGTCTTCTCCACGTTCAGGATCTTTCCGCGTATGGGCAGTATCGCCTGGAAGTTGCGGTCCCTCCCCTGTTTGGCGGACCCTCCTGCCGAATCTCCCTCCACGATGTAGAGCTCACATTTGGCCGGGTCCCTCTCCGAGCAGTCGGCCAGCTTTCCAGGGAGCGTCGAGGTCTCCAGGACGTTCTTCCTGCGGGTGGCGTCGCGGGCCTTCCTCGCCGCCTCTCTCCCCTCCTTCGCGCTGATGCCCTTTTTTACTATGAGCTGGGCCTGCGCCGGGTTCTCCAGGAGGAACTCCGCCATCTTATCGTTCATGAACGAAAGGACGGAGGACATGGCCACGCTGCTTCCCAGCTTCGCCTTGGTCTGTCCTTCGAACTGGGGGTCGGACATCCTGATGCTGATTATCGCCGTCAGCCCCTCCCTTACGTCGGAACCTTCTAGGGACTCGTCCTTGAGCATCCCGTTCTCCTTGGCGTAATCGTTGATTGTCTTGGTGAGGGCCGTCCTGAAGCCGGTCATATGAGTGCCGCCTTCGGGCGTGAATATGGTGTTGACGAACGAATCGATCTCCTCGTTGTACCCGTCGGTGTACTGCATCGCGATGTCTATCTGCACGCCGTTCCTCTCGCCCTCGAGATGGATCGGGGCATGGATCGGGGTCTTTGCCCTGTTCAGATACTGAACGAACTCGGACACTCCTCCGTCGTAATGGAACTTCTCGGACTTCCCCGTCCTCTGGTCGGAGAGGGTGATAGTTACCTCTTTGTTCAGGAACGCCTGGTTCCTGAACCTGCTCTGAAGCATCTCGTAGTCGAAAACCACCGTCTCGAATATGGAGCTGTCCGGCCAGAACTGTATTTGGGTCCCGGTCCCTTCGGTCTTGCCGATCGGCTCGACCTCCCCGTCCGGTATGCCCGTCTGATAGCTCTGGCGCCAGATCTTCCCGTCCCTGTAGACGGTGGCTATCAGCTTCGTGGAAAGACCGTTCACCACCGATACTCCTACGCCGTGAAGCCCTCCCGAGACCTTGTAGCTGTTCTGATTGAATTTACCGCCAGCGTGGAGGTCTGTCAGACATACCTCGAGACCTGACTTGCCTTCTTCTTTGACGATCCCGGTGGGAATGCCCCTTCCGTTGTCGGTGACCGTGATAGAGCCGTCGGCGTTGATCTCCACGTCCACCGTGGTGGCCCATCCGGCCATCACTTCGTCTATTCCGTTGTCTACAACTTCGAAAACCAAGTGGTGCAGGCCGCGGGTATCGGTGCTTCCGATGTACATCCCCGGCCTTTTTCTTACGGCCTCGAGACCGTGCAGGGCGACAATGCTGTCTTCATCATACACTTCTTCATTCTTCCCATCCATAACGAACAGCTCCGCACTGAAATATCAATGCAACAGCCTTCCCTATGGTATCCTCCTATATAACAACGCGCGCATCGCGCGCGCGAGGGCGGGGCCCGGAGACCGGAGACCGGAAAAACGGCGGCCCGTCCATCGGGAACGCTGAAATAAACGTAAGAGGATTGGCGGGCGATATCAGATGAGCACCTTAATGGAAAAGGCACGCAGGGGAGAGATCACGCCTGCTATGCGGATCGTCGCCGAGAAGGAAGGCGTCACTGAAGAATTCATAAGGAACGGGATCGCCTCGGGCCGCATAGTGATGCCCTGCAACCCCGTCCATGACCCGGTCCCCGCGGCGATAGGCGAGGGTTTGAACGTGAAGATCAACGTCAATCTGGGGACCTCGAGGGACATAGTCGACCTCGACGGAGAGCTGGAGAAGCTCAGGGTCTCCCTCAAGTACGGTACAGACTCCGTGATGGACCTGAGCACGGGAGGGGACATCGATGCCATAAGGTCGATGCTCCTGAAGGAGTGCCCGGTGATGATGGGCTCCGTCCCGATATATCAGACGGGGCTCACCGCCGCGCGCAACAACGCCGTGGTCGACATGTCCGAGGACGACATCTTCAACGGCATAGAGAAACACGCCAGGGACGGGATGGACTTCATGACGGTCCACTGCGGAATAACCAGGGAGACCGTCCAATGGCTCAAAAAGTCCGACAGGATCATGGACGTCGTTTCGAGGGGAGGATCGTTCCTGACGGCATGGATCCTGCACAACGGGGAGGAGAACCCCCTGTTCAAGAACTACGGCTACCTGCTTGAGATGGCCCGCAAATACGAGTTCGCCCTGTCCCTCGGCGACGGCTTCAGGCCGGGATGCATCTCCGACGCCACGGACCAGGCGCAGATATCCGAACTTATGACGCTGGGGCATCTGGTGCGGCGTGCGCGCGATGCCGGCGTCCAATCGATGGTCGAGGGCCCGGGGCACGTTCCGCTGGACCAGATCCCGATGAACATAGAGCTGGAGAAGAAGATGTGCGACGGGGCGCCGTTCTATGTGCTCGGACCTCTGGTAACCGATATAGCTCCGGGCTACGACCATATCGTCGGTGCCATCGGCGGCGCCGTCGCGGCACAGGCCGGAGCCGATTTCCTTTGCTACCTCACACCGGCGGAGCATCTTTCCCTTCCGGACGTGGACGATGTCAGGGAAGGGGTCATCGCGTCGAAGATCGCGGCCCATGCCGGGGACCTTGCAAGAGGAAGGGGGTTCGAGATGGACGACGCCATGGCCAGGGCCCGTAAGAAGCTTGACTGGCCCACGATGTTCGAGGTCTGCCTCGACCCCGAGAAGGCCCGCAGGTACAGGGACAGGGGATGCACCAAGCTGGAGGACGGGTGTTCCATGTGCGGCGACGTCTGCGCCGTGAAGATCGTCAACAAGTACCTGATAAAAGAAGGGGACATCTCGGACAGGCACGAAGGCTGCTGATGGCGGCCCTGCATCCCCTTGACGGCGAAGACGTCCCGGCCCACGAGAAGGTACGGTTCTGGAACATCTTTGCCGAGACGTACACTGCGGAGCAGCAGGGGGACATGCCCGAACGCATAGTTGAGTGGCTGGCGGAACGGGGATGCCTGGACAAGACGCGGGACGTGCTGGAGGTCGGGAGCGGCCCGGGCACGTACTCATTCCCGATGTCCCGCCGCTCCAGGTCCGTATCGTGCCTGGACTCCTCCGCGAAGATGCTCGACCGGTTATTCGAAACGGCGGGACGGGAAGGCGTCTCGAACCTGGAGAGGATCGATGCCGATTGGAACACCTTCGACCCGGACAGAAGATGGGACGTGATCGTGGCCGCCCTCTGCTCCGGGTCCGGGACCGATGATTCCATTGAGCGCATGGACCGGCTGTCCGCATCCTGCTGCGCCATGGTCTCCTGGATCGAGAACGGGGGAGACCGCCTTCAGTCCGAGATATGGGCAAGGCTCGGAAAGGAATACAGTTTCGCCTCCAGGACCACCGACGGCATCGTGGAAAAGCTGGAGGCATCGGGGAGGAGGCCGGAGACCCGCGAATTCTCGGCGACGGTGGCGATCGACATGCCGATCGGTGAGGCGGTCCGAAGACAGACCGGGACGTTCTCGTTCTTCGGGGTCGAAAAAGAGGCCGTGGCGGCGGCGGAGGACATATTACAGGAACGGTCGGAAGACGGGATCTGCCGCTTCAGGTCCGTGAACAGGCTACGCGCGACGGTATGGGAGCCTCTGAAATAAAAGACCGCCCAATTAAAATT
>DAUY01000013.1 GCA_002505345.1 Methanomassiliicoccaceae archaeon UBA370
GCAAAAAAACGACGCCAGTGTGAATATTGCGAAGCCGGACACGAACACCTTCCGTATCGCCCCGCGGTCCGCTATCCTTCCGAAGAATAGGATCAGCCCTGCAAGCACCATGAAATACACCACGGTGACCCAGGATGCTGAAGCGGTGTCCGTTCCGAGGCTGGTCGCTATGGATGGCAGAGCGACATATACGACGCTGCCGTCCATGCCGTCCATGAGCACGGCTACCGCCACTGCGAGTAGCAGGAGTTTCTCAGAACGTATCAATGCCCCGCTCATAGAAATCCGAAGTAGGACATTTGCTTAATATAATGATTTGTCCCGATCGAATAGCCCGGTCAGATCGGATATTATGCGGTCGGCCTCCACCTCTCCGCCGCTCCCGTGGCGGTCGACAAGTATCTTTCCTATTCCTGCACGTTTGGCCGCGGTTATGTCGCCGGGGCTGTCCCCGATGTAGACGCATTCCGAGGGCCGGATGCCGAGATTTTCAATGCAGAGATTTATCGGATAAGGGTCCGGCTTGGGGTGCAACGAGCTCTCGTATCCTATCACGGTGCCGAAATGTCCTCTTAACCCGTTGTTATCGAGAATGTCATTGATGTATGATTCATAGGACCCGGACACTATGGCCATTTTCTTTCCCGAATCTGCCAGTTTTTCTATGCATTCAACTGTCTCGGGGAAAGGCACGGCGGTGTCGACGACCGAGTTTTCCGCCTCTCTCACGAACTCTGCGACGAACTCACGGTACTTGCACGGGCATCCGGGATAATGCTTTTCGAAGATGGCATGAAGCGGCGTACTGATGTACTGGTAATATTTTGAAGGGTCGTAAGCCATCCCGAAGATCCTGAAGGCTTTTCTGTAGCACGCTTCGTACCCGCCGCGGGTGTCGAAAAGCGTGTTGTCGAAATCGAATATGTATGTGCCGTACTTCAAAACAGTTCCCTCAGACTCTCTATGCGGTATGTGCATCTGCAGTCTTCGCCCAGGCCGTTGCGGTCTATAAGCGCGCCGTCGACGCCGAAGGCCTCCGCGGCCATCATGTCAGTCTCGCCATCCCCTACGAACAGCACCTCGTCCTTGCGAATGTCGTAATGGGCCATACAGACCTTGAGACACTCCGGGTCGGGCTTTTGTTTTGTAACGTCGTCATACCCCACCACACGGTCGATGTACTGGATCAGCCTGTGGATGGTAAGGACGTTCTTGGCCCTTTTACTGGAGCTGCGGGTGGCTATGCAGATCGGGAGGCCCTCGTCGGCGATCCTCTGCAAAACGTACCTGGTCTCGGGGAACGGGAAGCTGTTGGGGTCGAGCGAAACGCGGTATTCGTCGAACATGACCTCTTCGAACATCTTGAAGTCTATGCCCGGGGACTCGAACCTGCTGTACGTGGCGTAAAGGGGCTCCCTGGTGAAACCGGGAAGACAAGACTCGTCGTACAGGAAGCCCAGTTTGTCGAGGGCCCTCCTGTAGCATACTATTAGTCCGTTTGCGGAATCTACGAGGGTACCGTCGAGGTCGAAGATGTATAGCGAATATCCCTTCATTTTCGATAGTGATGGATTAGCCGATATTCAGATTTTCCTACCGGCCAAGCCCCGAGGGCCCATTGCCGCATCCGGGCCCCGGGGTACCGCAGGGTATCACTGGCCTCTTTCAGCCATCCTCGTGCCGCGGAGCGTGAGCTCTTCCTTGCTTATTCCGACCATCGCCTCGCCTATGTCGTAAGACACCTCCGCGATGACCTCGGGCTTGTCATAGTCGGCCACAGCCTTCACGATGGCCGAGGCGCGTTTCGCCGGGTCCCCGGACCTGAATATTCCGGACCCCACGAATACGCCGTCGGAACCGAGCTGCATCATGAGTGCTGCGTCGGAAGGAGTAGCCACACCGCCAGCGGCGAAATTCACCACAGGCAGCTTTCCGTTTTCATGCACGTACCTCAGAAGATCCAAAGGCACCCGCATTTCTTTCGCGGCCTCGTACATCTCGTCTTCCAGTATCGACCCGATGTACCGCATCTCGGAATTGATCTTGCGCATGTGGCTGACAGCCTGGACTATGTCCCCGGTTCCGGCTTCCCCTTTGGTGCGGATCATGGTCGCGCCCTCGCCTATTCTTCTGAGCGCTTCTCCGAGATCTCTCGCGCCGCAGACGAACGGGGCGTCGAATGCGAACTTGTCTATGTGATAGACGTCGTCCGCGGGCGAAAGCACCTCGCTTTCGTCGATGCAGTCGATGCCTATGGCCTGAAGGACCTGGGCCTCGACGAAGTGCCCGATGCGGCACTTTGCCATCACAGGTATGGAGACGGCCTCCTGGATGGATTTTATCATCTTGGGGTCGCTCATTCTGGACACCCCGCCCTCGGCGCGGATGTCAGCGGGTACGCGTTCCAAGGCCATGACCGCGCAGGCACCTGCTTTCTCGGCGATCTTCGCCTGCTCGGGGGTCGTGACGTCCATTATCACTCCGCCGGCCAGTTTCCTTGCGAATCCTATATTGATCTCGTACCTCTTGTTGTCCATCAAATCACCTTTTTCCATTTAGGCGATTCCTCATTAGATAAGGCATACTTAATATCATCTAAGAACATAATTGTACATTGAAATTTTAATCTCTCCTGCTTATCGCCGATCTTAGGCAGTCGCCGCCGTCCGAGGCCGAAACCCTGGCTGTCGATGACGGGCTGTCCGCGCACATTTATTAACGGCAGACCCGCTTCGACTCGTATCATGAAGACCGACATCGAGATCGCATATGAGGCGGAAGCGGAACCGATCACGGAAATAGCATCGAAACTCGGACTAGCCTACGAGGATATCAGTCCTTACGGCAAGTATATGGCAAAGATACCCCTGAATGTTCTGAAGCGTTTCGAAGTGAAAGAAAACGGCAAACTGATCATGGTCACGGCCGTGACTCCGACTCCCGCCGGTGAAGGAAAGACCGTCACCACCATCGGACTTATACAAGGTCTCGGAAAGATCGGCAAAAAAGTCGTCGGCGCCCTGAGGGAGCCGTCGCTCGGCCCGGTGTTCGGTATCAAGGGCGGCGCAACCGGAGGAGGGAGGTCGCAGGTATATCCGATGTGGAACATCGATCTTCATTTCACAGGCGACATCCATGCCGTTTCGGCAGCCCACAACCTTCTTTCTGCGGTGGTCGAGAACCACCTGGTCAAGGGCAACGAGCTTAACATAGATCCCACGAGGGTGGTTCTCAAGAAGACCATGGACATGAACGCCAGGGAGCTCAGGAATGTAATCGTGGGGCTAGGCGGCCGAACGGTAGGCGGCATACCCCACGAGAGCGGATTCCTGATTACTTCGGCGTCCGAGATCTCAGCTATTCTGGCACTGTCCACCGGATATGAGGACCTCCGTGCAAGGCTCGAGAGGGTCGTGGTGGCGTACAACATAGAAGGGGAGCCGGTGACTGCGGGGGAACTCGGATGCGTAGGAGGGATGATGGTTCTTCTGAAGGATGCAATATGCCCCAACCTGGTGCAGACCCTCGAAGGCGAGCCTGTGTTCGTCCACGGTTTCCCATTTGCAAATATTGCCCACGGCGCAAACAGCATTTTGGCAACCAGGTCGGCCCTGAAGATGGGAGACTATGTGGTGACCGAGGCAGGATTCGCCTCCGATCTCGGAGGGGAGAAGTTCATGGACATCGTATGCAGACAGTCGGGCCTGTCTCCCGATTGTGTCGTCCTCGTAGCTTCGGTCCGTGCCCTGATGATGCACGGAGGTGCCGACCTGAAGGAGGCCGGAACCATGACCTTGGACAGCCTGAGGATCGGCCTTGTGAATCTGGATAAGCACATAGAGAACATGAAGCTCTACGGCGTTCCGTTGGTGGTGAGCATCAACAGGTTCGAATCAGATTCGGAAGAACAGATCGGTCTGATAAGGGCAAGATGCACGGAGCTAGGAGTCCGTTGCGTGGAGTCGGAGGCGTTCCTGAAAGGAGGGGAGGGTGCATTGGAACTAGCAGAGGCGGTCGTAGAAGAGTGCGACAGTCCGAAGAACTTCAAATTCCTGTACGAAGAGGACGCGACGCTTAAGTCGAAGATAGAGACCATAGCAACAAAGGTATACGGCGCCGGAACCGTATCGTACTCGGCAGCGGCCGACAAGGCACTCTCCGAGCTCGAGAAGCGCGGCTTCGGCAAACTGCCCGTGTGCATAGCGAAGACGCAGGCATCAGTGACAGACAACGCTAAGATCAAGGGCGCTCCAAGAGGATGGGACCTCAATGTGAGGGAGGTTCAGCTATCGGCGGGGGCAGGATTCGTGGTCCCTATATGCGGTTCCATGACGCTCATGCCCGGTCTTCCCTCGCTGCCGGCCGCGATGCGCATGGACCTTATGCCTGACGGAAAGATAGTCGGGCTGAAATAAAGGTCATCTTCCATCGGCCATGTCGTACCAGCGGTCCGCTTCGTCACGATCGACCTGGACCCCGTCACCGGCGGTGTACATGTTGCCCAGAAGTATCTGCGCGCCTTTGTTGCCGTTCATGGCGGCGGACACGAGCCAGTCCACAGCAGTGCTTATGTCTTTCCTGACACCGCAGCCGGTCTTGTAGAACTGACCAAGCACGAACTGGGCATCGGAATGTCCGCGTCTTGCGGCCATGGAAACCCATTTCGCAGACTCCTCCAGGTTTCTAGGGATCGTATCCCCCTCGAAGTAGATCAGCCCCAGCGAGTATTGTGCCCTGGAATCCCCGTCTTCGGCCGGAAGGGAAAACAGCTCTGCCGCCCTCGCTATGTCCTTCGCGACCCCGTATCCCCGGAAGTACATCTTACCCAGATAGTACATGGCGCTCCGGCTTCCGCTTTCTGCGGCACGGGAGAACCACTCGGCGGCCGCGGAAAGGTCCCTCGTAACGCCCTGGCCGCGCGCATACATCAGGCCAAGGCAGAACTTTCCGTCTTCCGAACCGCTTTTCGCGGCGTCGACGACCACAGAATAGGCGAGCGCATAATCTTTCTCGGACCTGCCTCTCAGCACTGCTTTGGCCCACTCGAGAGATTCTCTTGGGTCATCGCTAGGACCGGACCGAATATCGCCCATGTGGGATGTAGAGCGCCGTTTCGGATATATTCTTTACTTTAAGAAAAACCCAGACGATAGTCGAATATCTCCTGCGAAAGGAATAAAGGCAACATCAATAATCGGTAGGATATGTCAGAGAAGACCGGAGACCGTCTTTCAGCGGAAATCATCGCGCTCCGATACATGGATGTGGGAAGCAGGGAATACGACCTCGGAAAAGCCTGCTCATTGTTGGAGGACATGTCTTACGCCGGCGATCCGGAGGCCGGATACCTTTATTCGCTATTTCTTTTCACTGGCACATCGGTTCATGAGGATAAGGGGGCCGCAATGGAGATAATGTCTGTATCTGCGGCCTCAGGCAACGAAAGGGCGGCCAGGACTCTTTTGGAAATAAAAAGAGGAAATGAGGCCGTAGATTCCCTGGTCAGGCTGAAGTTCAGGGGCGAGCAGCGTGACACCGAAGCCTGCGCAAAACTGTTCAACATATACGACAACGGGAAAAAATGTGTCAAGAAGGACCATTCGGAGGCGGTCCGCTGGTACACCGTCAACGCGGAGAAGGGCGATGCCGCGGCCCAGAACAAGATCGGATTCATGTATCTGATGGGGAAGGGCGTCCCAAAGGACAGGGAGAAGGCCAAATACTGGCTCATGTCCGCTGCCGATGCCGGCAACTCCGAGGCCATGTTCCATATCGCCGATGCATACTATCGCGGTATAAACGGGGTCAGACAGGATCCCAAAGAGGCGCAGAAATGGTACGAATCTGCGGCGGCCGCAGGCCATCCAGAAGCCCAGCACGATCTGGCCGTTATATTTCTTTCAGCCAGACGCCCGGATTTCAAAAAGGCGGCCACGCTCTTTGCCAAGGCCGCGGACCAGGGCGATATGGACTCGATGTACCAGCTCGGAATGCTTTACGCCTTCGGGCAGGGAGTTCCGAGAGACCCTGACAAGGCCGCTTCGCTGCTTACCGAGGCGTGCGAGAAGGGCCATTCCCAGGCTATGTTGGACTACGCGAACATGCGTTTCGAGGGCCAGGTGTTGGAGAAGGATCTGGCCGTTGCGGCCGAATGGTTCGGCAAGGCGTCCGAACAGTTCAACGCGACCGCAGAGTACTGCCTGGCATGCATGTACGGCAACGGCACGTATTTCGAGAGGGACGACAGGAAGGCGGTCGAGCTGTTCACCGACGCGGCCGAGGCGGGGGAACCCAATTCCCAGTACGCACTTGCATGTTTCTGTTATGAAGGCAGAGGCACCCCTAAGGACGAGAAGAGGGCGGCCATGTGGTTCTGCTCCGCGGCCGAACAGGGGCATCCCGCTGCGAAGGCGTTCTACGGCATGATGGTGTTGACCGGAGTCGGTACCGAAGCCGACGCAGAATCGGGGCTGGCTCTTATAAAAGAGGTGGCCGATGCAGGATTCTCCGAAGGACAGTTCTATCTCGGCAGGCTTTACTTCGAGGGAAAACACGTGAAGAAAAATGTCCCGCTTGCGAAAAAATATCTCAAGCTGGCGGCGAAACAGGGAGATCCCGATGCTTTGGCGCTGCTCGGACAGATTCGGGCATGATCATCATATGTTCCGTGTTTATTTCCCGATGAAAACTACTTTAATCCGTGGGTAGGTTGAGGGGACGTGAAAGATCCAATCCTGAGGGATGCAGGCGACGGAGACCCCTATGCGTGTCTGGGTGTCGCATATATGTATCACTACGGTAAAGGTCTCGATCAGGACCTCGACCTGGCTATAATGTGGTATCTACGGGCGGCCGAGGCGGGCTGCACGAGGGCCGAGTGGGAGATAGCGAAGATGTACCGTGACGGTATAATCTTCGATCAAGACATTTACCAATATCTCAGGCACCTTCGCAACGCGTCCGAGATGGGAAACCCTGAGGCCCAGTATACGCTGGCCATCGAATACATCAAAGGTCTATTGGTGTCCCCGGACCAAAAGGAGGCCTTCAAGTGGATGTCCACATCGGCAAGGCAGGGGGTCCCGATCGCTCAGTTCTATCTCGGATACATGTACGGTCACGGAATAGGTACCGAGAGGAGCCGCACCGAAGCCGAGATGTGGTACTCTTCAACGGCCATAACAGGCAACGCCGATATGTTCATGGAGATCGGCCTCCAGTACGAGTTCGGAATAAACGGTGTAGTTCACAACGAGGTCGAGGCGAAAAGGTGGTACAGATATGGCGCGGAAATGGGGCATGAGGGATGCCTCCTATGCCTAAACCTAGTCATTCTAAGCCTCCAGGGGGGTAAGAAGGACACCTTCGATACCAGGATGAAGCATCTCAGAGGGACCGATGCGGCCATGGAGCGTGAAACCAGGGATTCCGCTTACGCTCTCGCCAACAGATATCTCGACGAGGGCGACTACAAGAATTCTTTCATTCATTTCGAGAAGGCGGCCGAACTGGGAAGTCCGGACGCGATGTTCTTCCTGTCTCTGATGTACAGGGAAGGGATGTATGTCAGGCGCAATATGCAGAAATCCCTTTCCATGCTGACCAGGGCGGCCGATGCCGGGTCCGCCGACGCCCAATTCATGCTGGGTCGCCTTTACGATGTGGGAGGGGGCCTCGCGGAGAGCGAGGTCGATGCCATAAAATACTACACAATGGCCGCTGCCGGGGGATACCTTGCGGCACTTTACTATCTGGGTATGTTCATGGAACACCCCGAGTTGCACGTAAGAAGATCCGTGGGAAAATACAGGTGAGGCCGTGGGCTTCAAAGAACAGCTTGAAGCGGCCAAGGCCGGGGACCCGAACGCCCAGACCGCGCTGGGATATCTTTTCTTCACGGGCAACGGCGTCGTGCGAGACCGGCGCGAGGCGGCCAGATGGTTCGGCCTTGCCGCAGACCAGGGCAGTGCCGAGGCGATCTGCAATCTTGGATATATGAGGGTCCACGGCGAGGGCCTCTCATGCAATTTTGAAAAAGGTTTCGAACTTTACAAGAAGTCCGCCGAGATGGGATACCCAAGGGCGATGTTCAATCTAGCAGACCTTTATTCCGACGGCCGCGGCACGGAACAGGACTGGAATCTTGCCAGATACTGGTATGAGAGGGCGGCGGCCCATGGTTCGATACCGGCATATTACAGGCTCGGTGTAATGTACGAGATGGGACGAGGGGTCGAGATAGATTATGCGATGTCCGCAGAGATCTACCGTGCGTGTTTCTCGGAAGAATATGCCAAGGCGGGATACCGTTTGGGTCTGATGCATCTCGAAGGCAGGGGCATGCCGAAAAATCCAGAAGCCGCTGCCAAAATTTTGATCAAGGCAGCGGGACTTTTGTCCGAAGAAGCAATGTGCCAGCTGGGAAAGATGTCTATTTCGGGCGAAGGTATGCCAAAGAGCTCGAGGAACGCGAAGATATGGTTTTCAAAGGCTGCCGCGAGGGGTAGCGAGGAAGCGAAAGCGATTTTAGCGTCCAATGCTCTCGATGGGCAATGACCGAAGTCAAGGAAGGGCTCCTTTACACCAAGGAAGGAATATGGGTAGAGATAACCGGCGGTAAGGCAAGAATCGGATTATCGGACCGCGCCCAGGAAGAGCTGGGAGAAGTAATATATGTACAGCCTCCGGTGGTAGGGAGGCATATAGCCAGGAACGAAGAGATCGGGGCAATTGAAAGCTTCAAGGCGATATCCCCCCTGATATCGCCGCTTTCCGGCAAGGTTCTTTCAATAAATCAGGCGCTGGAAGGAGAGCCGTCGCTTATGAACTCCTCCCCATATTCCGACGGATGGCTGGCGGATATAGAGATAGAGGACCACGGGGACTTTGGCAAGATGCTAAGTGCCGAAAGATATAGATCAATCTAAAATGTGTAGATATATACACCACTAACCGAAAATAATCATTAGTATTATATCCTCGTTCAGTGCTCAGCGCATATTATCATGATGATGAACGAGTACCAGCTTGAAACGATAAAGCGTCGTCTTTCCACCATAAAGAAGGACAGTCCTTTCTATGGGAAAAAGTTCGCAGATGTGGATCTATCGGAAGTCGTAGATCAGGAAGGCTTCGAAAAGCTACCATTCACCGACAAGGCAGACCTCAGAGATTGCTACCCTCTCGGCCTGGCAGCCGTGCCCGAAAAAGACATAGTCAGGATACATTCATCATCAGGGACCACAGGCACCCCGGTGATCATTCCCTACACCCAGAATGACATAGATGATTGGTCGATAATGTTCGAACGCTGTTATAGGATGGCTGGACTTACAGAATACGACCGTATACAGATAACACCAGGATACGGACTGTGGACGGCCGGGATAGGGTTCCAGAGCGGATCGGAAAGACTTGGAGCGATGACACTGCCGATGGGACCGGGGAATACCGAGAAGCAGATACAGTTCATGACGGACTTCCACTCCACGGCGCTATGTGCCACATCATCTTACGCACTCCTTCTTTCAGAGGAAATAAAGAAGCGTGGGATCAAAGATAAGCTCGCTCTCAGGAAAGGGATAATCGGTTCGGAGAGATGGGGAGATAAGATGCGCAACAGGATTGCGTCAGATCTCGGCGTAAAGCTCTACGATATCTACGGCCTGACCGAAATATACGGCCCGGGCATAGGTATAAGCTGCGATTATGCCAACGGTATACACCTCTGGGACGACTACATATATTTCGAGATAGTCGACCCCAAGACGGGAAAGAATCTTCCTGACGGAGAGGTAGGCGAACTTGTGATAACCACTCTGCTCAAGGAGGGCGCGCCCCTGATAAGATATAGGACCCACGATCTCACTCGTATCATACCGGGCAATTGCCCCTGCGGTTCCAGGTTCCCCCGTATCGATATTATCACGGGACGCACCGACGACATGGTTAAAGTGAAGGGAGTGAACATGTTCCCTGCCCAGTTTGAAGAAGTCCTCAGCGAGACCGATGGGCCCGAGTCGGAGTATCAGGTCATGATAGATCATCTGGATGGCAAGGACATCCTCACCCTTTACTTCGAAACGATGGTCCCCGATTCAGAATGGGAGGAGCTGGAGAAGGAGGTCCAGGAACGTTTCAAGGCTAAAGTGGGTGCAACCATCAAACCGAAGGCGGTCAACATGGGGGACCTACCGCGCAGCGAGAAGAAGACAAGCCGTATATTCGATAACAGGTACTGAGAAGTGCCAGTCGTCAAAATTAACGCTTAGAGCCGCCAATCATCACAAGGTATGCGAGCAACGCCTCCAGCTGTATCCTCTCGTTGCTTCCTTCGACGATGCGGAATTCTATCTCTCCGGTCTTGTCGACGAGACGGACCTTTTCCGAGTCGGAGATGCTCAGCTCGAAGAACATCGAATGGATCTGGCGTACTATGTCCTGTCCGGAAAGTCCGAAGTTTATCATGGTCTGGTCAAGCATATCCCTGGCGAGTACGAAGTTGCCGGCAAGCGCGGTCTCAAGTATCTTTTTGACCTCGTCCGGATTGGCTATGCCGGTCGTCTGATATATCGTGTCTATGTCGATCGGCCTTCCCAGGGATGCTGCGACCTGAAGCGAGTTTACCGCACGCCTCATGTCCCCCCTGGCCACATGAACGAGCCCCTGAAGCGCATCTTCCTGGATTTTTATGCCTTCCTTATCGACGATCATCTTCAGGTAATCTTCCAGATCCTCTTTGGTCAGCGGCCTGAAACGGAACACTGCACATCTGGACTGGATAGGGTCGATTATCTTCGAAGAGTAGTTGCACGAAAGTACGAAACGGCAGATCCTAGAGTATCTCTCCATTGTCCTTCTCAGGGCGGACTGGGCGTCGTTTGTGAGGGCATCGGCTTCATCCATGAATATGATCTTGAAATCCGCTCCTCCGAGAGGGGCGGTCCTTGCGAATTCTTTGATCTTACCCCTCACAACGTCTATACCTCTCTCGTCCGAGGCGTTGAGCTCAATGAAGTTGCCTTTCCATTGGTCGCCGAACATCTCTCTCGCGAGAGCCAATGCACAAGTGGTCTTGCCGGTTCCCGCTGGGCCGGTGAACATAAGATGAGGCATGTTCCTGGACGTGACATAGGACGAAAGCCTCTCGGTGACGTTACTCTGACCTACAACATCCTTCAGGACCTTCGGCCTGTACTTCTCCGTCCAGATCTCATTCATTTTATCAACTGCCTATATGTTTATTCTATGATAAATCTATCCCGTTTTTTCATTTGCCGTATAAATCGGTTTTTAAGAGGTAAGAATAGATTATACGTTTGTTTTACATTCGGGACCTCATGAAGATTTACGAGGCCTATAAACTGGCTATCGAGACGGGCAGAAAGAACGATCCGCGTCCCGAAGCCGAGGTGGAGATCGCCATCAAGGAAGAGAAGGCCAAATTCGAGTCGCTCTCCGATGAGAGGAAGCGTCTGTATGACCCGGAGAGGCTGTGGAACCCCTACGCGGACTCCAGGTTCTCGGCGCTGATCGAGGAATCGAAGGAGCTCGAAGCCGAGAGGTTCATGTGGGGGATCGACATAGGTACGGGAGAGATGCTTCTGGCAGACAGGCTCAGAGAGAAGGGGCAGACTCTGTCGGCAGTCGTGGCGCATCATCCAACAGGAATGTCCAAGGTCCCGTTCCCCGAGGTAATGCGCATGCAGACCGATATGTATGCTTCCGAGGGGGTGCCGATCAACGTCTGCGAGTCGCTCATGAAGCCCAGGATGGACGAGGTCCTCAGGAATGTGATGAGCGCCAACTTCAACCAGTCCTCGGATGCCGCCACGCTTCTGGGGATACCTCTGTTCAACATACATTCTCCTGCGGACAACATGGTACAGAAGTACATGGACAGGTTGCTGGAGGACCTCCAGCCCAGGTCGCTGGGGGACATAATCGACAGGCTGTACATGGAGCCGGAGATCATGCAGGCGGCGAAGTACAACAATCCCCCTTCCATAATCGTGGGGAGCAGGGAGAACAGATGCGGTAAGGCCGTTGCCAAGATGACCGGGGGCACCTCCGGCCCCAAGGAGATATACGAGAGGTTTTCCCAGGCAGGCGTAGGCACGGTGGTGGGGATGCACTTCCCCGAGAATCACATCGAAGAGGCCAGGAAGGCCGGGATAAACCTCGTGGTTTCCGGCCACATGGCCTCTGATTCCATAGGGATCAACTTAATCTGCGACGTCTGGGAGCAGAAAGGCATAGAGGTCTTTGGATGCTCGGGCCTCATCCGGCACAGCAGGAACTGAAATGTTCGACAAGGCCTCTGTCGTGATCCGCGACATGGACAAGCTGTCCTTCGACTATGTGCCGGAAAAGCTGGTCCACAGAGAGGGACAGATGTCCCGTCTGGAGATGTATTTCCGTCCCCTTGCCGAGAGCGGGAGGCCATGCTATGTGTTATTGACGGGAAACGTCGGTACGGGGAAAACGGCGACCGCAAAGAGATTCTGCGAGGATATGGCCAGGCACTGCTCCAGGTACGGAAGGCCGATAGATACGATATTCGTCAACTGCAGGAACCGCAACACGGAGGCCGGGGTCATACTCGAGCTCATCAGGCATTTCGACAGAGGCTTTCCGGAAAGGGGCTTTTCACCGGACGAGATGATGAGGTCGTTCACGGCGCACATCGAATCCGGAGGGGTGCCCGTAGTGATAGTGCTGGATGAAGTCGATGTTCTTCTGAAGAAGAGCAGCGTCGACCTGATATACCAACTTACACGGTTTTCCGAAGTCACCAGAGGCAGGGCCGGTGTATCGCTTATACTGATATCGCAGCACCTTATCTACGGGATGCTCGATGAAGCGTCCATGTCGACGTTCGGCAGGGGAAATGCCGTGACGTTCGATAAGTACACGAGGGGCGAGCTTTATTCCATCGCCAAAGCAAGGGCGGAAGAGGCCCTGATCGGCGGAAGATACTCCGACGATGTGATCGAGCTTATTGCCGACGTATCCTCGGAGTTCGGGGACGCAAGGTTCGCCATCGAACTTCTAAGGGATTCGGCGGTCATAGCGGAAGGCCACCCGGAGGGGTCTATAGATACCGAAGATGTCAGAGAGGCAAAGGCCAACATAAACAGCGTGGTCACCGAAAGCAAACTCACGGGCCTGGACATGAACAGGAAACTTGCTCTGCTGGCCATAGCAAGGTCCATGAAGAGCAATCTGTACATCAGCATCACCGCCGCCGAGAAGACGTACGCGGTAGTGTGCGAAGAGTATGGGCAGGAGCCCAGAAAGCACACCCAGTTCTGGACCTATGTACAGGATATGGACAGGCAGAACCTTCTGGAAACGGTGGTTAGAAGCGAGAAGGAAGGCGGCCGCTCCACCTACATCTCCCTGCCTGATATACCTTCGAAGGTCCTCGCAAAGAAGCTGGAGGCGCTGCTTGAAGGAAAGGCGGCAGCATCCTCGGACGAGGTATGATGGTATGAAATGCGACCTCTGCTCCTCGGAAGCCGTGACGTTCGTCGCCTACAACGGCTCGCATCTATGCGGCGAACACTTCATGAAGTATGTGGAGAAGAGGGTAAAGAAGGAGATCCGCAAACAGATCGACGTACATTCCGGAGACAAGATCGCCGTCGCCGTGTCAGGGGGTAAGGACAGCATGGTCCTGCTGCATCTTCTGAACGCGGTTTTCGGCCGCCGTCCGGACGTCGGGCTTCACGTTATAACCATAGATGAGGGTATAGAAGGATACCGCCCGCCCAGCATGGACATCGTAAGGGATTACTGCTCGTCCAGGGGCCTGCCGCTCAGTATACGGTCCTTTTCGGAGATGGGCCTGACCATGGACTCCGTCTCCTCCGTCACGGGGGAGAACAGCCCTTGCACATACTGCGGCGTGTTCCGCCGCAAGCTGATGAACGACGAGGCGAGAAAGATCGGAGCCAGGTTCCTGGCCACGGGGCACAACCTCGATGATATGGCACAGTCCATCATGATGGACTTCGCCCGCGGGGACGTGGAGCGCCTTGCGAGGCTGGGGCCGCACGAGAGGGTGAGGCAGGGCCTGGTCCCGAGGTTCCACCCCCTCAGGACGATACCCGAAAGCGAATCGCTCCTCTACGCCATAGTCGCAGGCATACCCTTCTGGGACGGGGAATGCCCTTACTGGAAGGAGGCACTGAGGAACCAGTACCGGGATACCATAGACCTTCTGGACTACAGGACGCCGGGAATCAAATTCAGCATACTCGCCTCATACGACGAGATAAAGCCCATGCTTTATGAGAAATATCAGTCCGGGGAGCTCAACAGATGTGCGTGCGGAGAGCCCTGCATAGGCATCGAATGCAAGGCATGCGATTATGAAAGGTCCCTGAAAAAACGCATCTCGGACCTGAAAGTACGATGAAGGAACAAGGTGTTGCAACCGGGCTCATACGTCTTTGAAAGGAACCAGGTCGCAGCATCCGCACCGGTTGCACATGGTCCTGCATCCGGCAGAGGAGAGCCCGTGTCTTTCCATGATCTTCTTCTGCTCGGATACCAGGAACACCGAGCGCTGCGGAGTTACCGGCGAAGTCGTGCCTATCGCCGATTCCAGGCTCTCGCGGCTATGCTCCCCTATCCTCAGGGCCCTGAGTATGGGTATAACGCCCATTGAGCACAGCGTTTCGACCATCGAGAGGACATCCTCGTCGGTCTCGCCCATCCCGTAGATCATATTCGACTGAACGTTCCCCTTCCCGAACACCTTGACGGAATCACTGAGGCGGTCCAATATGCCGTCGTATTCCAGTTCCGGGCACACCTTGGCGAATATCTCCCGGCTGGGCGATTCGATGTTGAGCTTTATCTCCGTCGCGCCGGCCTCTTTGAGTCTGATTATATCTTCCTCTGACGAAGCGTAAGGCTCGATGCCTATGGGTATGCCGGGAAATTCCTTGTTCAGCGCCTTGATGCATGAGACGAATCTGTCGACTGTCTCCCGGGGGCTTCCGACGACCCCGCTGGTCAGCGATATGGCGTTGACCGTCATACCGTCGTCCAGCGCCTTCCGGACCATCGTTACGATCTTTTCGTCTGTCAGGTTCTTCGTCGCATCTTTGCCGAGCCTGGGGGAGGCGCAGAACGCGCAGTGGTATATGCAACGCTGGTCCAGGTTGAAGAACGCCTGTTCCGGGCTGTGGTAGACCACTGGTTCGATCGTCACTCTGTCGAGGAAGGGCTCTCCTCCTTTCGTCAGGGAAAGGGTCCCGTCGCGGTCATGGAGCTCGAAATCGCCCGAATCATACCTAACGGCCTTTTTCACCCTCGTTCCTTCGAAAGAGAAGACTGCTCCGGCAGAACCGGCCCCCGGGCCTGCGGTAGAACGCGAGAGCCTGCAGGGGAGCAGGTAGCCCTCCGGCAGTCTGACCGGACCTCCGAGCGCGAGCTCCGATTTCTTCAATGCTATCAGGTCTTTTTCCATTTGACCCCGTCCCCGGCGTCCTCGAGCCGTATGCCGGCATCTCCAAGCCTGTCGCGGATCAGGTCAGACAGGTCGTACGCCTTGCGTTTCCTGAGCTCCGACCTGAGGTCGATGAGTATTTCCATGACCGAATCCAGGGTCCCGTCGTCTTTTCCGGTGTCCTCGGGGAATATGCCGAGGATGCCGTTGAATTCGTCCAGCAGCTTCACGAATCTGGCCGCGCCCTCTCTGCTGAGCGTCCCTTCGGACATGGACTTGTTTGTCACCCTTGCGAGTTGGAACATCACTTCGATGGCGGCCCTGGTGTTGAAATCGTCGTTCATGGCGTCCATGAAGCCTGTCCTGTATTCGTCCGTCACATCGCACACGTCCCCGTCGCCGGAAGGTCCCTGTTTGACGTACGCCTTCAGGTCGGTGTAGTTGTTCGTGAGCCTTTCGAGGGATGTCCTGGCCTCCTCGAGCATCTCTTCGCTGTACAGGAGCGGGCTCATGTAGTGCGTGTTGAGGAAGTAGAAGCGTATGGAATATTGGTCGAATTTCTTGGAGACGTCCCGCACCCTGAAGAAGTTACCGAGGGACTTGGACATCTTCTCCCCCTGTACCTGAAGCATCCCGTTATGCATCCAGTACTTGGAGAGCGGCCTACCGGTAACCGCCTCGGTCTGCAGTATCTCGTTCTCGTGGTGCGGGAATATCAGGTCGTTGCCCCCGCCGTGGATGTCTATCTCGTCGCCCAGATATTTGCGTATCATGGCCGAACATTCGATATGCCAGCCCGGACGGCCCTTGCCCCAGGGCGAATCCCAGGAGACCTCTCCGGGTTTTGCGGCCTTCCATATGGCGAAGTCCATGGGGTTCCTCTTCTGTTCGTCCAATGCCACCCTGCCCGAGGACTCCATATCCTCGATCTTCTGATTCGTCAGCCTTCCGTAGTTTTCGACCTTGTCGACCGAAAAGTAGACGCTGCCGTCGTCGGTGGCGTAACCGAAACCCTTCTCTATGATCTCCTCCACCATCTCGATTATCGAACCCATCTCCTCGCTGGCCTTGGGATAGATGTCCGCTTTGCGGACACCGAGCTTAGCGGTGTCTTCGAAATAGTGTTCGATGTAGCGTGATGAGAGTTCCAACGCTCCCACGCCCTCCTCGGCCGCCCTTCTTATGATCTTATCGTCGACGTCCGTGAAGTTCGTGACGTGCGTGACATCGTAGCCGCAGTACCTCAGATATCTGACGATCATGTCGAAAACGATCATGCTGCGCGCATGTCCCATGTGTATGTCGTCGTATACGGTAACGCCGCAAACGTAGATCTTGACCTTCCCGTCCTCATGCGGGACGAATACCTCTTTGGCTCCTGAAAGCGTGTTCCTGATCAATATGGACATCGGATCGGACCTCTATGACGTAGGTAATAGATAAATCGGACCCAGTCAGCCCTTGAGCATTTTCCTGAGTTCGTCTATCTCCTTCTTCAGGCAGTCGAGTTCCCTTTCAAGGTCGTTGCAGCGGTCTTTGACGGGGTCCGGGAGCTCGTTATGCTTCAGCTCGTCCTCGCATCCCGCGACGCCGGCCTTCCTGATGACCTTGCCCGGCACTCCTACCACCGTGCATCCGCTGGGGACGTCCTTGAGGACGACGGAACCCGCGCCAATGCGTACCCTGTCCCCTATCTTTATGTCGCCCAGAACGGTGGCGTTGGCTCCCACCACCACACGGTTGCCGAGCGTGGGGTGCCTCTTGCCTTTGGAGAACGAGACGCCCCCGAGGGTCACGCCCTGATAGAGCACCACGTCGTCGCCTATCACCGCGGTCTCGCCTATCACCACGCCGGTGGCATGGTCGATGAAGAATCTCTTGCCTATCGTGGCACCCGGGTGTATGTCGCACCCGGTGAGCTGGTGGGCACGGTAGTTTATCTCGCGTGCTTCCTTGAGCTTGCCCTGGAGCCAAAGTGCATGGCTCTCCCTGTACATGGAAACGGCGTGCAGGCCGGTGTGAAATCTGACAGCGTCGTCTTCGTCGAGGAGGGCAGGGTCTAGCTCCATCGCGGCAGCCAAGTCCTCAGGGTCTATCATCATGCACCAGGTATACGGATTCGGTTTATTTATTACTCCCCTGCGATAATCACTGTTCGAAGTCCTTGTCCGAATCCTCGGAGAAGTTGGCCGACGGACAGGGGCCGAAGCAATCCCTGCAGAATATGCATTCGTCCTCCTTTATCCGGACCTTTCCGTCCTCCATGAACAGGGCGCCGGGCCTGCATCTCGCGGCGCATAGGCCGCACCCGACGCATTGTTCCGCGCGCACTACGACCTGCCATGCCTGATATATGCGGTTTCTGGCGTCGTTCTCCACATTTCCTTTGGAAGTGATCGCCCCTTCCCGGTATATCGTGACGTAGTTGGCGGAGACGTATTCGCCTTCGGGGTCCTCCTCGACCACCCATCCCAGCGCGTGGCAGAACGGGCTTATCTTCTTTATGTCGACGGGCCTCGACAGAGCCGCCTCGATGCTGAAGCCTATGGAGCATGGCGAGTATCCCTCCTGCACCCTGATCCTCAACGGTCCGTCATCTGCCTTAGCGGTCTGCTTCGTTATGTCGGATACTTTCTTCCCCGTCACCCTCTCGACCTCCTCGCGTACCGACGCAGGCGCATTCTTCCACCTCCATAGGCCGAATTTCTTCCATTCGGGAGGGAGGCCCCGGTCGTCCGCGTATTTGTCCAAGTAATCATTCCACTGTGAATATCTTGCGCTTTTTCCTTCGATCGCATCGAACTCCGCAAGGTCGGATGCAGGGCAGAGGAAGCATCCGATCCTGTCCAGCCCCCTGGTGTACCAGACGTTGAAAGGCTCGTTCTTGCTGAAAATGTAGAGCCAAACGTGCATCGCCGACCAGTTCTGTATCGGCGAAGCCCCCAGCTGCCCCGGCGTCCAGGGATTTCTCCATATGCGCGGCTTGGCGTTCCTGGCCTCGGATTCGTATTTCCTCTGTCCGATGAACGAAAGGACCCCGTCCGGGAAATTCCTGTTGATGGCTCCCACCGTGGGCCCCAGTTTGTTGGTCTTGCAGCACCATCTGTAGTCTTTGGATGGAGGTCCGAAGTAAACGAGATTTCCGAAGAACGCGTCCGTCGGCGCCTTCTCCTCGATGAGCTTCAGGCCGTGTCTCTCCACTGTGTCGTGGACGAATCTCACGGTCTCGTCGAACTCGAGGCCGGTGTCGACGAACAGCACGGGCAGTTCGAGTCCCGCATCCAGCGTAAGGAGCAGGCAGGCATGGCTGTCCTTTCCTCCGGAGAACGAGACGATAGCGGGAAGCTGGTTTTTCTCTATGGTGTTCTTTATGAAACCCACCGCTTCCTCCACTCTTTTTGCGATGATGCCCCTGTTTGCCTCGACCACGTCCTTCCAGTTGTGCTCCGCCAATCTTTCGAGCCGTTCCTCGGGTTTGTACCATCTTGGTTTCACCGCCACGCCCTTCCCGCCGACCATCTCTGCCGCGGGCATCTTGGCGCTGCCTGCGGCGACGACCTTCCCGTCCGCAGTGACGATCACCACTTCATCGCCTGCCTTCACTTCGGGATGGACGGAGTCTACTCCGGGCGCCATGAGATTCTTGCTCTCCTGGACGAATCTGACGGCGCCGCCGTCGCAGACCACGAACCCTTTGCTGAGCACCCCTTCGAGGCGCATGGCGCCCTGCATCCTGAGTATGCATTTCCATCCGGCTCCCAGATCGAATCTCATGGTCGCGATGACGGTCCCGTCGCATACTACCTCGTCCATGCGGTCGAGGCCGGGCACCTTGTTGAGGATGACCACATGTCCGTCGGGTACCACCGCCTTTCCGGTGCCCTCCCCGTAGGTTGCATCGATGACCGAACGGATGTTCTCTATGTCCCGGTCGAATGCGGGACGGGAGTCGGCAGGCGGGGTCAATGCAACTTCGTCCGTCCGGGCGCCGCATATCGGACAGTCCTTGCTCTCCATTATCGGAAGGTTGCATGCCCTGCACCACCTGAGGTGGTTCTTTCCAAGTCTTACGGCAGCCATATTCCCGACCAGTGCCGCGGTCGTATTAATTTGCTTTTGTCGTATGCCCGGAGCCCGGGCGCCTCCCGCATGCGTCCGGTCTGCCGAACTCGGCGAAGGTATCGCACCTGCACCTATACTTCAGCTGCTTGAAACCGGACCGGAAACTGAGAAAAATAAGTTTTAGATGTTTGTAAATATAATTTAATGTATATTATTATACATTAATGTACTTAAATTATTATACTAATACGCACTTAAGGTTGCAAAAGCGATTGGAGACGCCACAATGGAAAGCAACGCACCACAGTCGAAGAAACGATATGCGATACTCGTCGCGGGAATGATAGTACAGCTATGCGCCGGGGTAATCTACATGTGGGCCGTGTTCAAGAATCCCGTTGCAGAATATCTGGAGAGGTCTCCGGCGGATATAGCCCTGGTATCGTCGGTCATGCTGTCGGCTTTCGTGATAGGGATACTGTTCGGAGGGATGCTGCAGGACAGGCTTGGCCCCAGGCGCATCGCCGTACTGGGCAGTCTGACGATGTCGGGAGGGATATTGCTGACTTCGTTCGTCACTCCCGGCTCGGCCGACCTGATATTCCTGACCTATGGGTTGATCGGAGGGCTCGGCGTGGGGATGGTGTACTCCTGCACCGTGGCATGCATACAGAAATGGTTCCCTGACAGGCGCGGTTTCGCCACCGGCGCGATGGTCGGGTCCTTCGGATTCTCGCTCGTGATATTCTCGCCGCTGGCAAACATCATGCTCTCGGACGTCGGCGTGCCGGAGACGTTCATGATGTTCGGGGCCTCGTTCATGGCCATATGCGTGGCCGCGTCCCTTGCCCTGGCGGACCCCCCTGCGGGATACACCGTGCCCGGGGCTACCGCCAAGAGGAATACGGAGCAGAAGCAGTACACGCCGCGGGAGATGCTCGGCACGCGCACGTTCTACCTGATAGCGCTCTCGCTTTTCTTCGTGCTCCCGGCGTATTTCATACTCAATCCGCAGCTGGTCACGCTTGCAACGGAACGCGGTCTGGCAGATTATGCCGTCACAGGCGTGATGATAACCGGACTTTTCAGCGCCACAGGGCGCCTTCTGATAACCTGGCTGTCCGACAGGGCGGGACGGATGACCGCTCTGTTCCTGATAATAGCAATGACCGCCGCCGGCACGGTGACCCTCATATTCGCCGACGGGGTCCTGTTCCTCGTCTGCGTAGCGATAATCTCGCTTGCGTTCGGAGGCGCATCCGGAACGTATGCGGCTGTGACAGCTGACCATTTCGGAACGAAGAACATGGGGACCAACTACGGCCTTGTGACGCTTGGTTTCGGAGCCTCTGCACTTCTGTTCCCGTTCCTCTCCAAGATACTGTCGGGTTCCGGCGACCTTACGCCGGCATTCGCAGTAGCAACGGCCACCTGCGCCGCGGCGTTCGTGCTGGTGCTGCTACTGAGGGCGGCCGACAGGAAAGCGGCGTCCTGCGGAAGCGCTTGAACGTTAACGTTAATAGTTAAAAACGTCGTGCAGTGGGAGAAGGTACCGCGATGAGGAAGATGATCAGGGCTTCAAGAAGGTCGATGGGGATGGACTACGCCATACGCGAGGTCAACGTCCCGGCCGAAGAGGCCGAAAAGGCCGGCAAGAAATTGATCGGCCTCAACATAGGCGACCCCAACAAGTGGGACTTTCAGACGCCCGAGTATTTCAAGGAGAAGCTGAGAAGGGCGGTGGACGAGACCGATAACGGTTACGGAAACTCCCAAGGCAATGTGGACTTCAGAGAGGCGATCGTCGACCGAGAGTTCGAGAAGCACGGGGTCAGGATAACACCGGAAGACGTCTACGTGAGCGCAGGCGTCAGCGAAGGCATCAACGCACTGATGGGCACGTTGCTGGAACCGGGAGACGAGGTCCTTGTTCCCGGGCCCGGGTATCCTTCCTACGCGCAGTACATAGGATTCTACGAAGGGCGCACCGTCCCATACAGGCAGATCGAGGAAGAGGAATGGGCTCCGGACGTGGACATGATACGGAAGAGGATCACCAACCGCACAAAGGCGTTGGTGATGATAAATCCGAACAACCCCACCGGAGCAGAATACGAGATGAAGGACATCAAGGAGATAGGCGACCTGTGCGCCGAGTACCAGATACCGCTGATTTCCGACGAGATATACGATAAGCTTGCGTTCGACGGGGACTTCTTCTCCGCTTCGAGGCTCAAGAGCGATGTACCCAGAATAATAATGAACGGATTCTCGAAGGTCAACCTCATGCCGGGCTGGAGGGTCGGATATTTCTACATAATGGACGAAACGGGCCTGATGGACGAGATACGCGAGGGCGTCATGAAGCAGTTCCGGGCACGCATATGCTCGAACGTGCCGTGCCAGGAGGCGGCCAAAGCGTCGCTCCAGGGGCCTCAAGACTACATAGAGGATATGAACCGCAAGTTGAAGAAGCGCGCGGACTTCTCTTACAAAAGGCTCAACGAGATCGACGGCATCGAGACCAGAAGGGCCCACGGCGCGCTTTACATGTTCCCGCATGTGGACCTGAGGGGACGCTGGAAGACCGACAAGGATTTCGTTCTCGACCTGATAAAGGAAGAGGGCGTGGTGCTCGTCCACGGTTCCGGGTTCTGCAAGGAGTTCGGGAACGACCATTTCAGGACGATACTCCTACCTCCGCTGGAAACCCTGGAAGAAGCCTACGATAAATTGGAAAAGTTCATGGCCAGGCACAAGTGAGGGCCCGGGGCAGCGCCCGTCATTCCAACGGAAGGCGGCCCAGCGATGCGCAAGGTCTTGTTAAAATATCTGTAACACGTTCGATTTCCATGGACTTCACCGAGATTGCCGAGAAGAGGCAGAGCTGCCGTTCTTACGATCCAGCGAGGACCGTGGAGAAAGAGAGGCTGGATTCATGTCTGGAGGCGGCAAGGCTCGCGCCTTCCGCGTGCAACGCGCAACCCTTCACCATGTACGCTGTAACGGGAGATAAGGCGAAGGAGCTATCCGACCACAAGAACTCCGGGATGGGAAAGTTCGTGGAGGACTGCTCCACTTTCGTTGTGTTCGTCGAAGACAGCTACAACGCCATGGCAAAGACCGGGTCGGTGCTGACAGGTCTGGACTACAGATCGATAGATATCGGCATAGCATGCGCTTACCTGACCGCCGAGGCCACGGAACAGGGACTCGACACGTGCATAATGGCATATTTCAGCAACAAGAAGGTCCAGGAGATCCTAGGGACAAGGAAGAAGATAATGCTGGTCGTTGCTTTCGGATACCGCAAGGCCGACGACCCCCAGAGGCCGAAGAAAAGAAAGTCCGCGGACGAGATCGTCAAAAAGATATGAATCTCCGACATCGGGGCAGGGGCGCAGGTTTTCCCGATGGAGTTTATGATTTCCTGTGCTTGAACATCAGGTGCGTCGCGGCATACGATGCCCTCAGGGGCGTTGGTCAAGAGGTTTTAAATAACAGCCTATGCTAAACCGCCTGAAATATACAGGTCCTTTGTTTTGCGGGCTTTTAATATTTAGGAATGAAGGATCATGACAGGTTTTGAAGATCTAGGATTAGACGTAACACTTTTGAAAGCGATATCGGACATGGGCTGGAACATGCCGACTCCGATACAGACCGAAGCGGTGCCCGCCGGTCTTGCAGGCAGAGATATATTCGCCCAGGCGCAGACAGGTACCGGAAAGACAGGGACCTATGCTCTGATCATAATGGGGCGCACCGAGTCCGGGTCCAAAAAACCCACATCGCTGGTCCTCGCCCCCACGAGGGAGCTTGCCACTCAGGTGGAGAACGAGATTTACAAGCTCTCCAAATACACCGGGCACAGGAGCATCTCCATTTACGGAGGGGCGAGCATAGGCGACCAGACCTATGGGCTCAGAAAAGGGGTCGACATAGTCGTAGGCACCCCCGGAAGGCTTAAGGATATGATCACCCGCGGAGCGCTCGACCTCTCCGAGATCACCGAAGTTGTACTCGACGAGGCGGACCGCATGCTGGATATGGGATTCGCCGACGAACTCGATTTCATAATGGACGCAGTTCCAAAAGACAGGCACACCCTTCTCTTCTCGGCAACCATGGCAGAAAGCATAAAACGCATCGCGTTCAACAGGATGCAGGACCCAATGGAGATCAGTGTGTCCAGGGACGAACCCGTCTCAGACCTCGTGACCCAGTACTGGGTCCCTATGTCGAGAGGCGCCAAGATGGAGAGGCTCGAATCGATCCTCACGAACGGGTGCCCGAAGACGGTCGTGTTCTGCCAGACCAAAAAAATGGTCGACACGCTTGCGGACGAGATGTACCAGAGGATAAAGGTCGGCACCCTGCATGGCGATATGCCCCAGGCCAAGAGGGAAAGGACGATAAGAAGCTTCAGGAACAACCGCTTCCAGGTCCTTATAGCAACAGACGTCGCCGCAAGGGGGCTGGACATCAACAACATAGATCTCGTCGTAAATTTCGATGTGCCGATGGACTCCGAGAACTACCTTCACAGGATCGGACGCACCGGACGAGCAGGTAAAGAGGGTATAGCCGTTTCGTTCGTAACCAAACAGGAAGAATACCACATAAGGCAGTACGAAAGGGAGACGGGCAAGAAGATACTCAAGGTAAGGGCGGACGAGATCCCATCCGCCGGCACGATGGTCATCGAGGACCAGGTCAGGGCCCCGGCGAAGGCTCAGAGGCAGTTCGCCACCGTTCCGATAAACGAATCCAAGAAACCCGTAAGGCCGGTGATTGCCACGACGGAAGACGGGAAGAAGATGGTGGTTCTGCAGATAAACCTCGGACGCGACGACGGCTTCAGCAAGACCCAGATCTCGGACCTTGTAAAACGCGTAGGTAAGCTGGAGGATGTTTTCGTCGGCAACGTGGGGCTGGGAAGGTCCAAATCATTTATCGAGATCCGCGAGGACAGGAGCGACCGCACGATGGCGACCATGTCAGAGTACCGCCATAAGAAGAAGGAAGTGCTGATGGAGCCTGCGGATAAGAAGGCCAAATATCAGGAGAAGAGGCACAAAAGCTACGGGCAGTACTGATCCTGCCCATTTTTTCTTCCCGTCTTAAAAAGCGGCAATGCCCCCCGGACACCGGAGGGCGGCTGAAAAACGTCCGTCAGCCATAGGGAAATGCCCTATGGCATGACGGTTTAAACTTTCTCGAGCCTCTGAAGCATCTTCACGACGGAATCGACGGCGTCGCGCCCCTTCTCGATCCTGTCCATGGCCTGCAGCTGGGTCTCTCCCGGACCGGATACTCCGAGGGCAATGGGCTTGTTGTAGTCCAGGGAAAGGTCGGTGATCTTCCTCGCCGCCTGTGCGATTATGACCTGGTCATGGTCTGTTTCCCCTTTGATCACGGCACCGATGGTGATAACCGCGTCGATGTCGTCCTGTTCTGCCAGTTTTTTGACCGCCAGTGGCATGTCGTAAACACCGGGTACGAATATCTCCTTGGTTATCTTCACGCCCAAGAACTCAGCCTCTGCCTTTGCTCTCTCGATCATCATCGATGTGACGTCGAAGTTGAACTCGGCAGCCACCATCCCAATCCTGTACTCTTTCATTTTTTCACCTCATCCTTACGGGTCCAGCGTCTTTGAATCCCTGTCTCTGGCCGGTGCCCGCCTGGGCGGTCATCCTTTCCGGGTGGAAGAGAAGGTTGTACGCGTTCGCGGCGTGTTCCCTGGTCCTCGCATCCGCCAGGGCGGCCAGCTCCCTGTCGTCTTCGGCCTCGTCGATGTGGACGAAAACCTCGATAATGTGCTTGTTGGTCATAAGTTGGGCGCGTATCAGCCCTGTCGACGCCTCGTGGGCGCACATCTTATCTTTCTCTTTCGGTCCCGGCATGCCTAGGGCCATCACGATGTCGCATTTCTGCTCCTCGATGAGCTTCTTGCACGCGACCGGCAGGTCCTTCACTCCGGGAACCGTATACCTGACTACCCTGTATCCCGTGCCGGTCCTGCCGAGTTCGTCTATTGCCGCCTTCCCCATGTCGTAACGGGCAAAGGTGGTGTCTGCGATGCCTATCAGCTTCATACCTTGTCCTCCATGGAGTTGATTTTGCTTATTATGCGCCGGGTCGCGGCCAGGTCTTCGGCGCATTCGGTGGCCCTGCAGACCCTGATGCCCCTGAGACCGTGGGCCTCGAGGCTCTTCGACAGGTCCTCCTCTTTGAAGTGCTGGTCGAATCCGAGCACGATCACATCGGGGTCTATCTCGCGGACGGTCTCGAATATGTCCCCGTCCTTCCCGACCACGGCCCTGTCCACAGGTTTCAGCGAACCGACTATGCGGACCCTCATGCCCTCGGGCGTAACAGGCTCGTGCTTCCTTCGTCTGACGGTGTTGTCGCATGCGACAACGACCACCAGCTCGTCGCCCATGGACCTGGCCTGCTCCAGATAGGATATGTGGCCTGTATGTATTATATCGAAGACCCCGGACGCCATGACCCTTGTCATCAGTAGTCTGCCCCGTTCTTTTCCTTGAACTCTTCCCATTTGCCGAGGACCTGGTCCCCGGTTATGAACTCGATGTTGTTCTCGTCCGCGAATCTGATGACGTCTTTTTTGGTCATCGAACCGCCGTCGTCACCCATCATCTCGCATATGGTGGCAGACGGATTTACACCGGCCATGTACATCATGGCGGTGCACAGTTCCGTGTGCCCCTTTCTGTTTGTGAGTATGTGCTCCGTGGCATTAAGCAAATGTACATGTCCCGGGGACCTGAACTCCTCCCCGATCTCCCTGGCTATCTCGGATGCGGGCTTGTCCTGGAACAGTACCTCCGCGAACCTTGAGATCGTGAGCGCCCGGTCCCTGTCGGTTATCCCCGTGTAGGTCTTCCGGTGGTTTATCGTAACGCCGAAAGAAGATTTCGTGTTGTCGTATGGTATGTCGTTCGGGGCCATAGCCCTGAGCAGGGGGAATCTGTTCGAATCGTCGTAATATACGTCGGCCATGTAGGGCAGGCCGATCTCCGTCGCCTTGTCGTAGGGGGTGGTGGTGCAGATCAGCCCTCCAGCTTTCTTCCTCATCATCTGCACGGTCTCGTACGTGATGTACTGCGAGGCGACGGTCATATCCGATTCGCCTTCCCTGTCGTCGAAGTCGTAGACAAGTATGACCTTGCCCTGCCTAATGTCATTCAGGGCCTTTTTGAAGTTCATCAAATCACCAGGGGTCTGCCAAAGCGACTGTATAAAAAAACTGTTGGCAATGTACCAGCATTTTAGTAGACGGCAGACGACGCGTGCCACCGGTAGAAAAACGACGGAATAACACTTTAAATATCTGCATCGGCTGGTACGAACGATGTCCGATGGGAAGAATGTACAGGGTACTATGATCTTCAGAAACACCGCCAGTTTCCCGGAGCAGATAGAGGCTGCGCTGGAAGAAGAGATACCCGCCATTCCGAAGGCCCGGAAGGTATGCATATGCGGCATGGGGGCATCCGCTCTCGCAGGCGAGATCCTCTCCGATTTCGCCGATGGGACATCTAAAACGCCGCTCTTCATCATCCGGAGGACCGAGTTCCCGAAGTGGGTGGGGGAGGACACATGGACGATACTCGTGAGCTACTCCGGAAACACCAAGGAAACGCTGATCGCCTACGATGAGGCGATACGCCGCAACTGCAAAATCATATGCATAACGTCGGGAGGGGAGCTTTACTCCAAATGCCTCAGCCGCAAGGACGTGGCCGTCACCCTGCCGGGAGGCATGCAGTCGCGTGTCGCCCTGGGCAGCATCATCGGTCGGATGGCTTCGATACTGGAGGAGATGGGGGTGTGCGAGGCGAAGACAGAACTGAAGAAGATCGTCCCGGCGCTCAAGGCGGAGAGAGACAGGGTCGTAAAGGACGATTGCGAGGTCGCAAGGGCGATCGCCGACAAGCTAATCGACAAGATCCCCGTGATCTACAGTCTCGCCAACATGCGCTCTTCCGCAATAAGGTGGAAGACCCAGATAAATGAAAATTCCAAGAACATATCATTCTGCGGCTCTATTCCCGAGTTCAATCACAACGAGATAGTGGGCTGGACGGACGACAGGAACAACAACCGTAATTTCGTCCCGGTCGTCCTCTACGACGACAACGCGTCGAAGATGATGAAAAGCATGACCGACACGTCCATAGGCATACTTGTGGACAAGAATCTCGAGACGATCACCCTTCACGTCGAGGGGACCGGAAACCTGGAGAAAAATCTAAAGTGCATAATCCTCGGAGACATCGTCTCGTTGTGCCTCGCGGACCTCCGCAGCACCGACCCGACCACCGAGAAGCCCCTCCGCGATGTCCGCGACCGGGCCGGTGTCCCGCTGTGACTACCAATCCTTTTTTACCGTGCAGCGGTTACAAGGTAACGATATAATGACCGCAGAAGATGCAAAATACATCAGAGAGCAGGTAATGAACCATAACAAGTGGTTCGAGGAGTCTATCCCTATGATAGCGTCCGAGAATCTCATGAGCCCACTGGCCAAAGAGGTGCTCATCTCGGATTTCGCCGACAGGTATGCCGAGGGGCTTCCCGGAAAGCGCTACTATCAGGGAAATATCTATGTGGACAAGGTCGAGACGAAAGCCGTAGAGCTTGCCAAAAAGCTTTTCAATGCTGATTTCGCCGATGTAAGACCGATCTCCGGAACGGTCGCCAACATGGCCGTTCTATTCGCCTTCGCCGAACCCGGCGACACCATCACGACATGTGCTCTGGCCCAGGGGGCCCACATATCCACGTGCGAGTTCGGAGCGTTCGGACAGAGGGCCGTCAACTCGGTCAACTATCCTTTCAACGAAGAGAACATGAACATCGATGTGGACGGGACCATAAAGCTGCTGAAGCAGGTGAAGCCCAAGGTCGCGCAGTTCGGACTGTCCGTCTTCCTGTTCCCGCCGCCCCTGAAGGAGCTGGAGGACACCTTCAACGAAGTCGGTTGCCTGGTCTGGGAAGACTGTGCCCACGTCCTAGGACTCATCGCAGGCGGACAGTTCCACGACCCTCTGAGAGAAGGCGTGAACTTAATCTCGTCCTCCACGCACAAGACGTTCCCCGGTCCCAACCACGGGATGCTGCTCGGATCCAATATGACCGAGGAGCAGGAGAAGAAGCTTCAGAAGGCCGTATTCCCCGGAGTCACATCTAGCCACCACCTACACGCCATGGCGGCGCTGGCCGTGACGCTGGCTGAGATGGAGGTCTTCGCCAAGGATTATGCCGCGCAGGCCTGCAAGAACTCCCGCCAGCTGGGCGAGTCGCTTTACGAGCTCGGGATACCGGTGCTCTGCCCGGACCTGGGATTCACCAGGTCCCATGCCATCGCCGTAGACGTCTCCGAGTTCGGAGGCGGGAAGGAATGCGCACAGCTTCTGGAGGATGCCAACATCATCTGCAACAAGAACATGCTCCCCAGGGATACGAGCTCCGTGCGCCCCTCAGGTCTCAGGTTGGGCGCCCAGGAATTGACCCGTGTCGGCATGAAGGAGAGCGAGATGAAAGAGGTCGCCGAACTCATAGCCCGCGTGGTCAAGAAGAAAGAAGATCCGGCCAAGGTCAAAGAGGACGTCAAGGCGCTGAAGAGGCAGTTCTCGAACATCCAATACTGCTTCAACGCCGGAGAGCCCGCATACGAGTACCGCAAACTCGTACCGTGATCTCTGCACAAATTCCTTACCCGCGCATCGCGCGGGTCGATTCATTTTTTCCGAAATGCTTCACGCTAATATGAATTCCCGACCGCGCATCGCACAGGTCAATCATTTATAACCAGAACTCGATTCCCAATCGGTGGACAGATATGGGATTCATGGACAAAGTATCGGCCGGAATTAAGAACGTTGATAACAAGATAGGATCCGACATCGACGAGAGCAGATATAACTCGAAGATACGCGACCTCCAGAAGGAGATCGACGAAATGAAGTCGAAGCTCGGCGACAGGATCTACCAGGCGTTCCTCAAGGGAGAGGCCTTCGACGGCAAGAAATGCTGCGAGAAAATAAAGGCAAAGTACGAGGAGATCGACAGCACCGAGAAGGAAAAGCAGGAAATGGTCGCCGCAGCCAAGGCCGAGCGCGAGAACAACCGCAAAGAAGCCCAGCAGAAGTAAGGCAGAAACCTTAGTGCTGCCGGGGTTTCCCGGCGGCGTATTCTTTTCCAATTTAGGTATAACTAATTTTATTAACAGGCCGTACATATATCATATGATGGTTTCCGGTAACCGTGAAGATTATCTGATCGAGATACTGCGTCTCACGGAAGGCGAAGGCAGGGCGAAGACCAACGATCTCGCCGATAAGCTGGGAGTTTCTCCGGCAAGCGTATCGGAGATGATAAAGGCCCTTTCCGGCGACGGTTTCGTCACGTATACAAAATATCGCGGCGCGGAGCTGACTCCCGAGGGCCTGAGCTATGCCAAACAGCTTCGGAAGAAACACCACATAATGGAACGCTTCCTGACGGACGTTCTCGACCTGGACAGCGACACGGCTCACATGGAGGCCCATAAGATGGAGCATGTCATCTCGGACGATTCTGCGATCAGGATATGCAGGATCATAGGCACCCCGGTGGACGATGACTGCTCCTGCTGCGAATCGCAATGCAGGGCGGCAACGGGCCTCGGCCGGATAAGCAAGAAATTGAACGAAATGACGCAGGGAGATTGCGGCCGCATATCGCATCTGAAATGCGAAGATCCGAAGACGGTCAAGAAACTGATATCCATGGGATTTGTCCCCGGAAGGGACGTCTGCATCGGCAGCAACGGTTCCAGGTCAGGTCCGAAGGTCGTTACCGTCGGTAACGCGACCTTCGCACTGGATTCTGAGATGGCGTCGTTCGTTTATGTTGAGCCGAGTGATGATTGATGCAGGACGGAATGTTCACCGCGGCCCTTGTCGGGCAACCTAACGTGGGGAAATCATCGTTGTTCACAAGGCTGACGGGAGTCGGAGTCATATCTTCCAACTACGCAGGCACCACCGTAACATTCGAGGAAGCGGTGGTCACCAGAAAGGGAAACAAGGTCAGAATATACGATCTGCCAGGGACTTACGGCATGTCCGGGAACTCCGACGACGAAGAGGTCGTGCTCGAGATGGTCCGGGACCCAGACATCGATTCCGTCATCGTGGTAGCAGATGCCACCAATCTCCAGAGCAGCCTCGTGCTGTGTTTCGAGGTCATAGAACTGGGCCTCCCATTGATACTTGCGGTCAACAAGGCCGATGAGGCCCGCAAGAAATACGATACGGACTACAAGGAGCTGGAACGCATCCTGGACGTCCCTGTCGTACCGGTATCGGCGAAGACGGCGGAAGGAGTGGACGAGCTCGCGGACGCCCTCTGCGAAGGACGCGGAAGGAGGTCGACGTTCCAGGTTAGGTACGAGCCCCATCTGGAGGAAGCCATCGATAACATCATAGGCCATCTCAAGAAGATAAGGTTCGACCAGCGGGGCACGGCCGTAAAACTGATGGAAGGCACAAAGACCTTCATAGAGGGGGTCATGCCAGCGACGGCCGAAATCGCCTCCATCCTCCGCGACAATTTTGAAAGGGAACATAACGAGACATCCGACATCGCGATAGCCAGAGAGAGATATTCGGTTTCGGATGCCATAGTGAGGAAGGTTCAAACAAGGACACAGACCAAGTTCAGCCGCAAGGACAGGCTGTCCGAGATGATGATCACGCCATCAACGGGAATACCGATCCTCATTGCCGTAGGATTGATGCTTTTTGTGACGATGATCTTCCTGGGGTCGCTGCTTGACGAAGCGGTGAGCTATGTCTACGACACCCTCATAGGCAACTCTCTCGCCGATTTCGGCGCAGACAAAGGCGGGGAGATGGGCAGGGCGATCATGCTCGGCATCGACGGGAGCATCAGAGCGATACTTACCCTGGTCATCCCGTACATAATGGTGTTCTACATAATACTGGGCGTACTGGAGGACACAGGCTATCTGCCCAGGGCCGTGGTGCTTGTCGATAGGACGATGCACCATTTCGGCCTTCATGGCGGCGCATTCATACCCATGATCGTGGGACTCGGATGCAACGTCCCGGCCATTATGGCCGTACGGACGATACGTTCCCGTCGCGAGAAGCTCATACTCACGTCCCTGATCGTAATGTGCGTGCCTTGTTCTGCACAGATTGCGATAATATTTGGGATAGTCGGAAAATATTCCGGATTCATTTATGCATTCGCAATATTGGTTGTGCTTCTGGCACTCATGGTGGTCCTGGGTCTCGGACTCAACCGTTTCCTGAAATACGAACCTTCCAATCTGGCGATGGAAATACCCGATCTCTCTGCGCCTTCCCTTAAGAACGTTCTTTTCAAGACCTGGAACCGCATCAAAGACTTCTTTGTGATAGCTTTTCCGCTACTCGTTGTAGGAAGCATATTGCTGGAGATCGCGCTAAGCTACAGTCTCATGGATTTTGTCATCGGACCGCTATCTTTCCTTACGGTCGGGATGCTGGGACTTCCGGCCGCGGTGATACTCGCGTTCATCGTGGGCGTTCTTAGGAAAGAGATGGCCGTGGGGATGCTTGCGATAATCGCGGCAAGCACGGGGATAATGGAGCTCGCATCGTTCATGGGTCCGGAGCAGTTCTTCGTTTTCGGGCTCGTCATGGCAATATATATGCCGTGCCTTGCCACCATAGCGGTAATATGGCGCGAGATGGGATGGAAGGAGACCATTGCGGTATCGGCACTTTCTATCGGCACCGCCATTGCGATCGGAACGCTGGCGAACTGGATCCTGATGGCCTTCTGATCAGCGGTGCGTGAACACGGTCTCTACCTTTTCGGGCGTGACCTTCTCCAGCCTTACGAAGCCGACCCTCTCGAACTGCACAGTGTCGTTCTTCTCTTTCAGCACCGAGTCTTCGGCAAGTCCTTCCAGGGTCGTCCCGTCGGGCATGAGGATCGTCGCAGGTATGCTGCCGCGACATACCCATTGGACGGCGCGGACCCCTGTCTTGAGTATCGACACGTCGTTTCCGTCGTAAGCGGCCGGTGTTCCGTATTTTATGTTGCACAGGTCCTTCAGCCTTATCTCCTTGACATCGGCGAAGATCTTCGAGTCGTCGGCGGAGATGAACACCGTGTTGCTTCCTTCGATGGTATATTTCCGAGTTCCGCGTTCCGGGCGGTCGGGATGCAGCGGCGCGAAACCGCATATCTTTTCTGCGCCCGATATGTCGTATCTCACCGGGTCCTGGACGAAGAAGTATCTGTTCGAAGTCTCGTCGATTATGTCCCGGTTCATGCCATACAGATTGTCCCAGGAGAACTGTATATCCACTGACTTCATTCCGGACTCCACCCAGTACCGCCTGATCGCCTCAGGCCTGATCCCTCTCCTCTCCAGAGCCCTGACGGTCCCGGTCCTCACATCGTCCCAGCCCGAGTACTCCCCATCGCGGATGCACTGCTTGATGATCGATGTCTTCAGGACCGAGTCGGGTATGTTCACCAGTCCATAGTGGTAGTAGTTAGGCTTCTTCCATCCGAAATAGTCGAAGATGTATTCCTGTCTGTTCGTGTTGTTCAGATGGTCTTTTCCGCGTATCACGTGGGTCATTCCCATCAGGTGGTCATCGATCGCCACCGAGAGGTTCATCATGGGATAGGCGCAGTACTTCTCGCCCAAAAGGGGGTGCGGATGATATACGATGCGCAACGCAACGAAATCCCTGACCGCAGGGTTGGGATGTTTCAGATCGGTTTTGACGACCGCAACCGCCTCCCCTTCGCCGTATCCTCCGGACAGCAGCCTGTCGTATCTCTCGAGCTGCACTTCTACCGGAAGCTCCCTGCAGGGGCACGCCTCTCCCTTCTCCTTAAGTCCGCGCCAGTCGTCGCCGTTGCATGTGCAGATGTAAGCCTTCCCCATCTCGATGAGCCTTCTTACATGGTCGTAGTATATCTCGAACCTGTCGGATTGTATGTATGTCTCGTCGATCCTCACGCCAAGCCAATCAAGGTCCTCCGGGATCATCCGGTAGGCGTCCGGGTCTATCTTCTCCGGGTTGGTGTCCTCCATCCTGAGGATCAGTTTCCCCCCGTATCTCTTTACATACTCGTCGTTTAGGACCGAGACCCGGGTGTGGCCTATATGCAGAGGGCCCGAGGGGCCAGGAGCGATGCGCATCACGATTTTGCTGTTGGCATCTTCCAGCGCCGGAAGCTCGTATTTGCGCTCTTTCTTCTCTTTCACGAGCATGGAGGAGTCCATCTTCTCAAGCTCGGACGTCTGGCGCTCGAGCCCCATTGCGTTAACCTCGGAGACAATGGAATCGACAAGTTCCCCTATCTCTGCCGACCTGGAGCGACATTCCGGGAAACCGCCGAGGATCTTTCCCAGAACGGCCTTCGGGTTCGCCTTCCCTTTGAAAAATACAGCGTTCTGAAGCGCGAACTTTTTGATAGTCTCTTCCAGGCTCTCCGATGTCATCGGCCATGAATTCTGATGCTTATATAAATCGTTGACCGCTCGGTCCTCACTTATAATTAATACCTCCGAGATAATCTGCATTCATGACAGTCAAAGAATCGCTCACCGGTCCGTTCGAAAAAATAGAGAGGAATGTGGACCCGGCATCCGGAGAGGTGACGGAGATCCTTGCCAAAGAACAGGCGAAGACTTTCTACTTCACGGGCCTGAACGGCGGCAAGGCCATCGGCAACCGCTTCTCCACCAGAGAGAAGATCGCCGGTGCGCTGGGCATAAAAACGTCGGAGATAGTCGATGCGATGGCGTCCGCTGTAAGCGGTCCCAAACAATACGCCGAGACCAGGGACCCGGCCTTCAGAGAGGTTTCCGTCAAGGTCGACTTAACAGAAATGCCCATTCCGAAATACTATCCGGAGGATGGCGGATGCTACATATCCGCAGGCGTCATAGTCGCTGAATGGAATGGGATAAGGAACGTTTCTTTCCACAGGATGATGATAATGGACCGCGACACGATCGCTGTCCGTCTCGTACCCAGGCATCTTTTCACCATGCACAAGGCTGCAAAAAAAGAAGGAAAGGAGCTTAAGATATCCATTTGCATCGGAGTTCCGGCCGAGGTCCTTCTGGCTGCGGCCACTTCGATGGACTACGGGGCCGACGAGCTCGAGGTGGCCTCCGCTCTGCGCGTTAACGCCGGAAAGTCCCCGCTGGAGGTCGGCAGGTGCGACAACGGCCTTCTTGTGCCGGCTGATACCGACTATGTTCTAGAGGGACGCATAACGCTGGAAGAGACGTCGGAAGGGCCGTTCGTGGACATAACCGGAACATACGACATGGTGAGGCAGCAGCCGATAATCAAGATCGACAAGATCTGGACATGCAGGGACCCGATATTCCATCTTCTGCTTCCGGGAGGATGGGAGCACTTCCTGCTTATGGGGCTCCCCAGGGAGCCGATGATCCTCAGGACCGTAAGGCAGGCCGTACCCAGGGTCAAGGCCGTCCGCCTGACCGAGGGAGGTTGCTGCTGGTTCAACGGGGTCGTGTCGATAGCCAAGAACAAGGAGGGCGACGGTGTCAACGCCATCATGGCCGCATTCACAGGCCATCCCTCGATGAAACAGGTCATCGTCGTCGATGACGATATCGACATCTCCGACGACCGGGAGGTCGAATGGGCCGTGGCAACGAGGATGCAGGCAGATAGGATAATCATGATACCCGGAGCCGCCGGTTCGTCGCTGGACCCAAGCAGCAACGGTACCACGTGGAAGGTCGGCTACGACGCGACTCTTCCGCTGGACGCCGATCCGGCACTGTTCAGGAAGGCGCTTGTGGCCAGGAACTGACGTAGGTCTTAAAATAAGCGGAAGCATACCGAAGAGCATATCCCAATGGGAAAGGTGAACAAATGGCAGTAGAAGATGTCGGGGAGAAGAACAGGAAGCGCAACAACAAGATCATAGGGACTGTGATGTTCCTTGCAGTGCTGGCAGTTACGGTTTTCGCGTTCTTCTACTACCCTAACTGAGTAAATAGTTTAATTTCAACTGTGCCAGGGATTGCGACGGACGATCGTTTCCTCGCGTCCCGGCCCAATACTTACTAAATCTACGGGGACCTTGAGCCCGTCCTCGATCAGCGAAACGTAGGACTTCATCCCCTCGGGCAGAGCGTCGTAACCGTTCTTGACGACCTCTGCAGTATCATCCCATCCTTCCCAGCCCTTCACAGTATTGTATACGGGCTTTGCGGCCTCGAGTTTGGAAAGCGAGGCGGGGAAGTGCTTTACGATCTTGCCGTCTATCTCGTATGCGGTGCATACCTTGACCTCTTTGTATCCGCAGAGCACGTCGATCTTGGTTATGGCTATGGAAGTGAAACCGTTGAGTCTTGCAGAGTGCTCCGCCTGCACGAGGTCCAGCCAGCCGCACCTGCGTCCGCGGCCCGTCACGACGCCGAACTCTCCGCCCAGCTTCTGAAGCGCTTCCTCTTCTTCTCCTTCCATTTCGGTCACCATCGGGCCTTCGCCTACGCGCGTGGTGTAGGCTTTGAGGCACCCGACCACGCTGCCGATTCTCCTGGGAGCGACGCCCGACCCGGTGCAGGCCCCGCCAGCGCATGTCGATGACGACGTAACGTAAGGGTATGTTCCGTGGTCAATATCCAGCATCGCGCCCTGCGCGCCTTCGAAAACAACATTTTTGCCGGCATCGAGCGCCTCGTTGATCAGGACAGAGGTGTCACATACCAGACCGTCGACCATATCGCGCCATCGCATCATTTTTGCGAAGAGCGATTCGTTGCTGCATTGGCATTTTTCAGCATCCATCATTTCGAGGAGGTCTTTTTTGTAGGGGATCAGGAAAGAAATCTTTTCCTTGAGAAGGTCCTCTTCGTAAAGGTCTCCGACCCTGAAACCGATTCGGGATATCTTATCCTGGTATGCGGGACCTATGCCTTTTTTCGTAGTCCCGACCGGTTTGTTGCCACGGTATTTCTCCTCGGCCCCGTCCAGCTTTTTGTGATAGTTCATGATGAGGTGCGCACGGTCAGAGATTTTCAGGTTGGCAATGGTGCCTCCCGCTTCGACGATTCGTTTTATCTCGTCTTCCATCTCTTCCATGTTTATGACCACGCCGTTACCGATAACGGCCGTCTTGTCCGGCCTCAGGACCCCGGATGGAAGCGCCTGGAGCTTGAAGGTCTTGCCATCGATTATGATGGTGTGGCCGGCGTTGTTTCCGCCCTGGAATCTGACAACCATCTCGGCGTCCTCTGCGAGATAGTCCGTGATTTTTCCCTTACCCTCGTCTCCCCACTGTGCGCCTATGATTACTAAACCCGGCAACCTCTCACCAAAACCTCAAGAACGTTCCCCTATAAAATGTCTTATCGGCGCGCGTCGGGGCTGGAAGAACGGTAAACATCGATTATTTCGCTAAGAGGGAGGTCGGTCTTGAAAGATGTCGGGGACATGTGCGTCCTGGATGCTTTTCCGTGCTGGCACAATGCATCGACCATGATTTCTATCTTTGGCGGCGACATTTTTATGTGGGAAGATAATTCGCTCAGATCATAGACGAAAACCTCTGAATCTATCTCCCTTCTCCAAAGTTCCAGCATCTTGCTGCATCTGCGTTCGTCCGCCATCCCTTCGGGAGACATGCCATTGAGGATTTCGGGGTCGTGCAGATTCCCGGTCCAGAACGGGCCGAGACGGTGCATCTCGTCGGGTCTGGAGGAGATGGACCGCTCCATCGTCCTGGTGTCATACCTCATGTATCCCAGTTGAGAGAGGGTCCTGTCTGCCGCCTCGGCCCCCTCCGTCACCCGCACGTAAGTCCTGTAGTAATGGTCAGCTGAGAAAGAAAGCATCGGAGACATTCCGCGGTCGAATTTCGCCAGCTCCCTGGCTATTGTGCACATGAGTATGCGCAATCCCCCTTCGTGGCACATGTATCCCCTCACCGGTTCCGACTGATATCTGCGGCGGCATTTGGCGGAATGGGCGCCGGCCAGCGGTGCGGTGTCGGTGGCGGTGATAGCCAATATGCCCTTTCTGCTGCACCCTCTGATCGCAGACTGTATGAAAGGCGCCGGGGACCCGAAAGGGTCCAGGTCCACATATCCGAAAGCGTGCTCCGAGAATAGTATGTGGAGGTCCTTGTTCGACGGAGTGCAGTTTCCTAGGCCGTTAAGTTCGATGTTCTTCCTCACATACTCCATAGAGCCAGGGTTGATGTCGTTTGCCGTGACCTCTGTTCCGGGGACCTCGTTGGCTATGCGCGCCGCGCGCGCTCCGGTGGCGGTCATGGCATCCGCGACGGTTATGCCGGGACTGAGCGAACGCAGGAGCATCACGCTGACGTCACGGTTGAAAGCCATCTGCTCGTTGAAGAAAATCTCTGAATTTTTCTTTCCCGGTCCGCCTGAAGAATGCTCCGAAGGCACCGAGAGAAGGGTGCCCCCTTCCTTGACAACGACATTTTTCGTCATCAGAGGTCTTCACCGTTCATGAGGTGAATGATCTTGTAAGGCAGAAGATTGCGGTTGGTCGGCGTTACTTCGAGGATACGGACATCGTCGCGCCTTCTAATGTCCTGCAGAAGGGGATTCCTTGATTTTTTGTGAAGGGTTATTATCATGGGTTTGCCGGCCTCGAGCGCCTCTTTGACAGCCTCGATGAACGCTGGACATTCGACCTCGAGCTTTCCTACCTCGTCGATCACGATGATGTCGCATTCGAGGCATGCGGATTTTATGGCTTTCACACCTACTTTTTCAAGTGCCTCGATGTCCACTCCGAGCTTCCCCACCATGATGCGGCTCTCCATCTCCGTGCTGGCGAATACTTCGGTCTCGTTTGTCACCAGATTGCGTACTGAACAGCCGGTCTTGCGCCTGCCGTCGTCTATAGGTTCGTTTATCATACCGCCTATCAGGCGGTCGCTGTCGCCCAGCATCTCTATGACGGTTTTCAGCACCTGCGTCTTTCCCGAGCCGGGGAGACCTGTGATGCCGATCTTGATATTTTGAGCCATAATTTCCTTACCCAGAGTACACCTGTATAGCGTTCCTAATATATAGTATATTCACGGTTGGGGCAGATCCTCGATATTGGACACGAACATAAGCGGATATCCAATCTCTGGGTCATAGCGCATTTCTGCTGTGACGGACACTCCCTGTATCCTGATTTTCACAACAACATCTATTTTTTCCCCTGTGAGGGAGAAATATGAATATCTGTCCCTTGACTTGCTGAAAACACCACGGTCTATATGAATGCTGGCACTCTCGACGTAAGGTTGCGAGCATATGCTTTTTTCCATTGCTGCCTCTAGGGCCTGCACGCCCTCTGAGTTGATCGGCGTTCCCACGAACTGGTGGTACACCGTACCCATTTTGATGCCCGCCTCGAACAGCGCCCTTTCCCTTATGGAACAATTGAACCTGCCGGCAGCCAAAGACTCCCTGTCAGTCATCCTGTGGGTGAATGCGCTTCGATTATATTTTTATAGCCTACGACCGAAGTAAGGGTTTATTTACAGAATCGTATAACGGCGCGATGGAAATCACTCTAGAATCCATTCAGCAGCTCAAAAAAGAGAAGAATGCAGTGATACTTGCGCACAATTACACCTTGCCCGAGGTCCAGGACGCGGCAGATTATGTAGGTGATTCCCTTGGCCTATCGCGCAAAGCCGCGGAGACCGAGGCAGAAATGATAGTTTTCTGCGGAGTCAGCTTCATGGGCGAGACGGCTAAGATATTGAACCCCGATAAGAAGGTCCTCATTCCGGAGCCGAGGGCCGGCTGCTCCATGGCGTCGATGTGCACGGCCTCCCAGGTACGTGAAATGAAAAAACTTCATCCCGAGGCGGCGGTCGTGGCATATGTGAACACGACCGCGGAAGTCAAGGCTGAAGCCGATATATGCTGCACATCTTCAAACTCCGTAAAGGCCACCTCTTCCCTGGAGGAGAAGGACATAATCTTCGTTCCCGACATGAACCTGGCCGCCTATACGGCCCGCAAGCTGCCGGAGAAGAACATAATCCCGTTCCACGGGTACTGCTCCGCACATCACGGGATCACCGCATGGCAGATCGTAGACCTTAAGACGCTTCACCCCGGGGCGGACATAGTCAGCCATCCGGAATGCGCATCTGAAGTTCTCGATATCTCCGACTATATAGGGTCAACCGAGAAGATGATCGACTATGTGCGAGAATCCTCGAACAGCGAATTCATAATAGCCACCGAAGTAGGCATGCTCTACAGGCTTGCGAAGGCGCGTCCCGACTCCAAGTTCTATTTCCCTCCCAACGCACTGTGCCAGACTATGAAGATGACAGATCTTCGACTTATCTGCAGGGCACTGACCCAGGAGAAAGAAGAAGTAGTTCTCGACCCCGAGATATCCAGAAGGGCCAGGATACCGGTGGAGAGGATGCTCTCCCTGCGCTGATCAGCGGTACATCATCTCCCAGCCGCCCTTCGGGATGAGCTCCTTCAGCTCCCCATCGTGGAGGTCTGCGGTCTGGAAGGAGAGTTTTATAAGGTGCTTTATGAGGCTCTGGGACGGGACGCCGTCTATGTAGCTCTGTATGACCTTGAATGAGATGAAGCCCTCGTCGGAATCCAATACGAAGCTGCCGTTGTTGATCGTGTTGTTGATCTTGTTGAGTTCGACTGTCAGTTCTTCCCTCTTGCCGGGAGGGACCTGGAACATCAGGCGGCAATAGATGTTAAGGGTCTTGTGTTCGTCGTCGGCGGCAAGGACCATGCCAATGGGCATATCCTCTCCGTTCGCTGTGAGATAAACTACCGGCTCGTCTTCCGAGACCTCGTACTTGTAATCGAAGCTGTCAAGCGCCTTGCAGACAGCATCCTTCACCGACATCGCGCTCCTCCTCCTGAACATTCCGACCACGTACGGTGATGTGCATATGGGTATTTGTTTTTTGACAATTCACGCGATTCCGGGATAAAGACAATATCTCTCCTGCGCATCCGGGTCACGAGGAAGGCCGGATGAAGATGATTTCATGCTGATCTGTGATGAGCCCTATGAGTGCCGACGGCCCCTCAATCCTTTTCATAGTCCGACATGCACATGTAGGAGATGAAATCGCTCAGTTTCATGCCGCTTTCCCATCTCATGATTAAATTGCCGTTGTTCGAAACGTCCATTTTGGGAATGCGTCTGTTCAGCAGACCGCATCTTCCCCTGAGCGGTGTCTCGGAAGGTATCGTGAAAACCCTCCAAGGGTCCCCCCTGACCCCTTTGAGCCTGTATGCGTAGATGGGTATCAGATGAGACTTCTGGCACTCTTCCAGCATCTGGTCTGCCTGTTCGGTAAGCCGGGTGTTCCTGCTGAAATGCATCGTGCTCTCGTTGGAGCTCTTGACCTCGATAGGAAATGAGAAGTCCCATCGGAGGGCAACAAGGTCGACCCCCAGGGAACCAGCCGCCCTAACTACGAGGAAAGGCTCCCTCAGCATCGAGTTGTAGGCTTCAGCCTCGATATCGTCGCAGGTCTTCACCATCTTGGCAATGATCTTCGGGTCCCCTGAAAGTAGGTATTTCAGCTCTCTTTCGTAGATGTCGCCCGGAGGGGCCATGAAGTAAAAGTGCGTAAGGTGTTTATAAATCGGACCATGGGATGGCCGAAAGTGCCGAAACTGTCAGGGAGACAGTCTCGATACGTCCCTGGGGAAAAGGATCGCCTCCCTTATGTTGGGAAGGTCGAGCATCTTCACCAGCAGCCTTTCCGTTCCGATCCCCCATCCGCCGTGCGAAGGCATCCCGTATCTGAAAGCTTCGAGGTAGAATTCGAAATCCTTTGGGTCGAGTCCTTTCTTTTCCATCCTTTCGATCAAACGGTCGATGCGGTGCTCCCTCTGCCCGCCCGAAGAGATCTCCTGCCCTCTGTAGTCCAGGTCGAAGGAGTATGAGTAGGAGGTCCCGTCCTTCTCCATGATGTAGAACGGTTTTGCATCCTCAGGATACTCGCAAATGAAATAGAGGTCGAATCCTTTCGATGACATCCGGTCTCCGACGATCTTCTCACCCTCGGTACCAAGGTCTTCTCCGTCTTTGATGTCTAGCCCGCCCTCGCGCACTATCCCGAGGCACTCCTCATAGGTAAGGCGGGGATACGGTAAAGCAGGTACGTTGATGTCCTTGCCGAGTGCCGCAAGCTGTTCAGCACCCCTGTCTTTGATACCCCTCAGAACGAAATCCACGATATTTTCGATCATGGACATGACGTCCTCCTCTGATGATATCCAAGACATCTCGCCGTCGAAAGATACGAATTCCGTCACGTGCCTGTTGGTGTTGGAGTTCTCGGCACGGAATGCGGGAGATATCTCGTAAACACGGTCGAGCCCCGTCGACATAAGGATCTGTTTGTAAAGTTGCGGACTTTGCGCGAGATATGCTTCCCTTCCAAAATAATCGACTTTGAAGAGGGTCGCGCCGCCCTCGGCCCCCGAGGAGTTGATCTTCGGGGTGGAGACCTGTACGAATCCATTCTCCCTGCACGCTTCTGCGATCAGCCCGAACATAATCGACTTGAGCTCGAATATGGCCTTGATCTCAGGTTTGCGGAGGTCCATGAACCTGTGGTTCAGACGGGTATCCATTTCAACATTGACCTTGTCTACCACACCCATAGGGAGAGGCACGGCCGCCTCGGACACGATCTCTGCGGAAGTGGGTATTATCTCGAATCCAAGTGCAGTCTGGTTGCTCTCTTTCACCTCGCCCGTCACCGAAACCGCCGACTCCCTGGAAAGTGTTGTCAGCATCTCGAAAAGCCCCGGTTCGATCTTTTTCTTGGGCATGGTCACCTGCACCGTGCCGAACCTGTCTCTGAGCGTCAGGAAGGATATGCCCCCCAGATTTCTTATGTCCTGTGCCCAGCCGTTGACGGTCACAGTACCGTCTCCAGCCTTGATGGTCTTAGTGTTCCTGATGAGGGTCATTTAATCGAACGGTTATATCCGCTTATCATAAATAACTTCAGCCTTGGCTTCCCAGCACTGCGTGCGGGAATAAGTATTATAAATGGAATCGCCTACTCGGTCTAGTTTCGAGATGGGTGTATCCATGTCAGAGGAAAAAGTAACAGTATCAGTGATAAAGGCGGACGTAGGGTCCGTTGTTGGACATTCTAAACCGCACCCTTCGATGCTCGAGGCATCCAGGGAGGTCCTCAGGGACGCACAGAAACAGGGCGTGGTCGAGGATTTCTATGTTACTCGCGTCGGAGACGACATCAACTTATTCATGACCCATTACAAGGGTGCCGGCAACCGCGACGTCCACGGCGCCGCCTGGGAATGCTTCCAGAGGGCGGCCAAGATCGCCAAGTCCATGAAGCTGTACGCCGCAGGGCAGGACATACTCACGGACGCGTTCTCCGGAAACGTTAAGGGAGCAGGCCCCGGTTCGGCCGAGTTCTCCTTTGTAGAGAGGAAATCGGAGCCGTTGTTGTTCTTCATGGCGGATAAGACCGAGCCGTCCGCATATTCGCCGATCCTATCCAGGATATTCCTGGACCCGTTCACGACGACCGGGCTGGTGATCGACGCCAGGGCCAAGATGGGATTCGACGTTGAGATCCAGGACGTCATGGACCACAAGAAGGTTGTCATGTCGTCGCCCGAAGAGACGCTCAGCATCCTGAGCCTTCTCGGAGACACTTCGAGATACGCGATCAAGAGGATCGACTCCAGGGCAGGCATCGGGCCAGCATGCGTGGTGTCCACAGACAAGCTCAACCTCACGGCCGGTAAGTATGTAGGTAAGGACGACCCGGTGTGCGTATGCCGCGCCCAGAGCGGACTGCCTTCAGTAGGCGAATACCTTCAGCCTTTCGTCAATCCCACAATAGTGGCGGGCTGGATGAGGGGTTCCCACTACGGAGCACTGTACCCCTGCTCGCCTGAGGACTCGGACCCCGTCTATTTCGACGGGCCCCCGAGGATATGCTGCCTGGGTTTCCAGCTCAACGATGGAAAGCTTCAGGGCCTGGAGCCGATGAACTCCAAGAACGGAGAGCACGTGCCCGTCGACTTCTTCAAGGGCGAGACCTGGAACAAGGCAAGGGAAGATGCCATAAAGGCGTCCATGCTCATGAGGAGCCAGGGCCCGTTCATGCCCTCGATACTCGGACCGGAGGAGATGGAATACACCTCTCGGCCGGAGGTCCTCAGCTCTCTCACGTCGAGGTTTGAGAACATTGAGTGAGAAAAAGTTTCACAGACCGGTAATCGTAGTGAACTTCAAGGCGTACCAGGAGGTCAACGGACCAGGCGCCTTGGAGCTCGCCAAGATATGCGAGAAGGTCTCAGAGGAGTCGGGGCTGAAGATAGGCATATGCCCGCCGATGGTCGACCTCGGATACGTGGCCAGGAACGTGGATATCCCGGTGTTCGCTCAGAACATCGACCCACGGGCACCCGGGTCGGCCACGGGATGGGTCACGCCTGCCATGGTCAAGGCATGCGGTGCGGCCGGAACACTGATCAACCACACGGAGCACAAGATACGGTTGAACGAGATCTCCGAATGCACTGACCTCGCCAAGGCATCGGACCTTATCACCCTGATATGTTCCGACAATGACAGGGTCGCGGCGCAGGTGGCACAGTTCCGTCCCGATTTCATCGCGGTGGAGCCCCCCGATCTGATCGGAGGGGACCTTTCCGTCACCAAGGCAAACCCGGCGATCATCGAGAATACGGTGGATGCGGTCAGATCGGTCAACCATACTGTCATGATCCTCTGCGGTGCGGGCGTCAAGACCGGGGCAGATGTGAGGGCGGCTCTCGACCTGGGAGCCGACGGTGTGCTTCTCGCTTCCGGCGTCGTAAGGTCCAAAGATCCCGAGGCAACGGTCAGGGACCTGGTGCGGAAGGTCTGAGCCCGGCCATTCTCGGCGACGGCCGGATTCTACATACTGAGTATCACTAATTGTAGTTGGCACTCTGATATGCGGGAACGCAGACAAGAGGGCGATGAGGCCACCGGTTCTGATACTCTTGGCGGTGATGGTCGCTGTCACACCCGCTTTCACGGCAACGGAGGATGTGGCTGCCGTACCCGACGGAATTTTAATTTCCGAGGTTCAGCCGAAAGGAACCGAGGGATTGTCGTTGCATAATTTCGGCGACCGCTGGCTGGATATGAAAGGGCATAGCCTTTCGGATGGTGAAGGCAAGATCGTTTTCACAAGATCGATAATGCTGGGGCCTTCGGCAGACATTACCGTTTCATTCGACGCCGATTCGGTCCAGACTTTCCTTGACCGTCCCGGGGACGAAGATTTTTTTGCATACGAGGTCGGCACATCCGGAATTACTGCCGATAAAAGATTCAAACTTGCAGACGCAGGGGATGGCCTTTGTCTCTTTGACCCCGGGAACGTGTTGATCGATTCGGTCTGCTGGGGAAATGCGACCGTCGAAGGCTGGAGCGGCCGGTCTGGAGACAGGCCCACAGAGGACAGATATCTTGTCCGTCTTTCTTCGTCGGACACGGATACGGCGGAAGATTGGAAGCTGACCCGTCCAGGCATGACAGACCGGCCGTGCGTCACGTTCACTGCTGACGTGACTCCGTTCACATTTCCCGAATGCCGTGGCTCGCACATCTACAATGCCCTCGAATCAGCGAGAGAGGAAGTCCTTATTTCGATCTACCAGTTGACAAGCAGGGAGACCGCCGCCCTCCTGTGCCTCCTCGCAGGGAGCGGTGTGAGTGTGAACGTCCTGTTGGAAGGATCCCCTTTGGGAGGAAGGGAAATTGTTAACACCGAGCGTATGATGATGAAAAATCTGGTTGACTGCGGCGGAACGGTGAGGTTCATCAACGATCCGAACTCTGGAGACAATAGAGATTACGGCAGCAGATTCACGTATGTACATTCCAAATACGCTGTCATAGACGGAAAAACGACCATAATCACATCCGAGAACTGGACCGAATCCAATATGGGCGCGGGAGAAGGCAACAGAGGATGGGGAGCCGTGTTGGAAAGCGAGGATTGCGCGTCATATATGCGGGATATATTTTTCAACGACAGCAGCAATGCCTTCGGAGACTGCAGGGATCTGCTGGAACTCTACCCGCAACAGGCAGGTTTCGAAGGAAGCATGGCCTATTCCGATCCCGCCCTGATCTATGATGGCAGCCATGAAAGCATCACGTTCAGGGACTGCAGGGTGACGCCCGTGTTGTCGCCCGACAACTCGTACGGGCGGCTCAGGTCCATGATCGAAGGCTCTGAGGTCCGGGTGTTCGCCCAGCAGATGGACCTTTCGGATTCATATATGAGCCTGTCAGAAGAATCTCCCGCATCATGGATGGTAGAAGCGGCGTCCCGCGGTGTCGACGGCAGGTTGATTCTAGATATCACCAATGATACCGGAAGCGAATATGCAGAAATAGGGCTGATCAACACCACCACAGGTCTGAAGGCTGCGGGGATCAGCGGAGGCGAGGGATTCCGACTGACGCACAATAAGGGCGTCATAGTCGATGACAGCGTGTGGATCGGCTCCGTGAACTGGACCAACACATCTTTTTTTCATAACAGGGAGGTGGCGGTGATCATCGATTCCCCCGGCGTGACGGATTTCTTCTCATCGCATTTCATGGAAGATTGGGACGACAACTATGCTTTCGGTAAAATTAATCTGGAGATCCTTTGTTCGGGGGACAGGTTACCTTCCGATTTTGGTTCTTTTGAGGTATCGATTTATCCGAAAGGGGATTACACGATCCTGTGGGACATATACGGGGACGGAAATCACATCCGAAGCTCCGCTATCGCCAAGATATCTTACGAAGGGTTGGAGCCTGGAAGGCACACGCTTATCGTAACGGTAACGGACGAAGATACAGGAAGGTCTGCTTCAGCATCTGTCGAATACATCGCCGAAGAACATCACAAACGTACCGACAGTATTAATGTCAACTTTGTATACTTGGCTATAGGGGCGTCGGCCTCCGCGGTAGCTCTGAGGATCGTCAGAGCAGAAAAAACTCGGGATCTACCAGAAAAACGGAAGAGGAGATATCGGTGATAGTAAGACAGATGTCCGAAGAGGACCTCCCGCGCGTTTACGCAATCGCCTTGAGTTCGCTAGACGAGTACTACTTGCCCGAGATTTTTTCATACTTTCTAAATCAGTGGCCATGCGGGCAGCTCGTGGCATGTTCAGTAACAGGGAAGGTGATCGGATTCATCTGCGGCTCCCGTCTGGGGCCGGACCGCGTGGGGATAGCTCTTCTGGCGGTCGAAAGGGAGGGCAGATGCCGCGGAGCGGGATCTGAGCTTTTGGCAGCGTTGAGGAACCGCGCCGTTGCGGAGGGCGCATACACAGTGCAACTGGAGGTCCGCAAAGAAAACGAGGCCGCGATTCGTTTCTACAAGGCCCGCGGGTTCATAATCGCCGAGGATTTGCCGGTATTCTACAACAACGGCGGGGACGGGATCAGGATGATCGGGGCCACAATCCAGAACTCGTGATCATCCCGATTGTTTTCTGGTTCTTCCAACATCTATAACTATTCGTAAGGCCGTTAAGTGTTGAGGTAAAAACATGGAAAACGAAGAACCATACTATTGTTGCTGCTGCGACGAAGATGAAGTAAGCGAAAGAATCCCTCTCATCGGAGAGGACGCCCCCGCTTTCAAGGCGAACACAACACAGGGAGAGATCAACTTCCCGGCCGACTTCAAAGGAAAATGGGTCATTTTATTCTCTCACCCCGCCGATTTCACGCCTGTCTGCTCTACCGAGTTCATGACATTTGCAGCGATGGCGGACGAGTTCAAGGCGCTCAACACCCAGCTCGTCGGTATCTCTATCGACTCCATCCACTCGCACATCGCCTGGCTCAGGTCGATCTGTCAGATGGAGTGGGGGCCGCACAAGAAAGGTGTCGAGATCGCATTCCCTCTGATCGACGACGTGAGCATGAACGTTGCCAACAAATATGGAATGGTCCACGATAAATCCTCGACCTCCGCGGTGCGTGCGACCTTCATCATCGACCCCGTCGGTAAGATCAGGACGATCCTCTACTACCCGGCAAGCACCGGGCGCAACATGGAAGAGATCAAGAGAGTGGTGATCGCTTTGCAGAAGGCGGACAAGGACAAGTGTGCCACGCCCGCCAACTGGAAGCCCGGGGACGATGTGATCATCCCCGCACCCGGAAGCTGCGGTGCGGCCAAGGACCGTGTGGCGGACAAGTCCGAGGACAAGTATTGCTACGACTGGTTCCTTTGCTTCCGCAAAGAAAAGAAGCAGTAAAATCATTTAGGGGCGAAAGCCCCTTTTAAATTTCTTGTTCAATTGAACATGCTGTCGTCCGGAACATGCTCATTCTGGAAATAATACTGTGATTTTTCCTTCTGAGCGCTGGACACATCTTTCGAAAGGCCCTTGGTGTATGAACCGTATTTGTTCTTGATCTGTTCCTCGACGGGCATCGCGCGCTTCAGCGCCCTGCGGACGTGTTCAGCGGTTATGATGTCCTCTCCGTCGACCACAGCGATGTCCCCTGCGGCGCGGATCAGCCCCCCCATCTCCCTGAGCCTGAGGGTCAGGGAGTTGGACTGCTCGTCCAGTTTCGCCCTGCGGCGTCCTTCTTTGATGAGCTCTTCCACTGCGTGTATGTCCGCATGGGGGATGCGCCCGTCCTTCTGGACCTCCTGGGCTACGAACTGGGCATATTTGGCGCGGTTCTCGCTGTTGTCCGGCATGACCGTGTCGACCAGCACTTCGTATCCGTTGCCTATGATGCGCGAGCGCAGCGGGGAGAGGATGTTCTCGATGTCCTGGATGTTACATGCCGCAACCAGAATGAAGTCGCATGGGACGGCGTCGACCCTGACGCTGGCGCCTGCAGATTGCGGGTTGTGCCCTGTTATCGGGAACGTCTTGTCCTGCATGGCGGTTAGAATGTATCTTTGGAGATTGCCGAGATGGGATATCTCGTCGATGAACAGGACTCCCTCGTGGGCTTCGTGTATCGCTCCGGCGACGACCCTCTCATAAGCGGGGGATCCGAGCTTTTCATGTCCTCCGTACGGGTCGTGCAGGACGTCCCCGAGAAGTTCGGTCTCGGACGAACCGGTGGCCATGACAAACGGGTTCCTCCTCAGTTTCACCAATATCTTCTTATTTTTTGTGCCTTGGAGCTGGCTTCTCTTCTCCAGAGACTTCTGGTCGAGCATGCGTATGTACTCTCCGGCCCTTTCGAACACGATGGTCTCCTCGGTCCCGTCAGGCAGCGTCCTCGTGGTGTTCACGCGGTCCTTCCCGGCCAGTGTCGGTTGCCCGTTGAAGGATTCCATGAGGCTGCCGAAGAGGTCTGCGAACGGGGCGTTAACGGCGGCGCTCGTCTTTCCTGTTTGGCACTCGGGGCACACAAGGTCGTGAGGGCTGGAATACGCCCCGCACTTCTTGCAACGGAACCCTAGGCGCTCGGCGACGTTCGCCGGAGCCTTTTTGGGTTCCAGAAGCGTGCCCACCGTCTCGGCTGTGAGGTCCTCTTCGCGGACGACCTCCTTGCTGTCCAGCACTTCGAGGAGCGGCCTCTCGCTGTTCTCCGGGTTTTTCACGACGCGTATCTCATGGTTAGGCACCGGCAGGTTCAGGGAGAGCGCTTGCGCTATCATCGACTTGCCGGTGCCCGGAGGCCCGACCAGGAGCAGGTTCCTGCGTTGCGTCGCGGCGATCTTGGCCATCTGGATGGCCTCGTTCTGACCCAACACCCTGTCCAGGGGGTCGGACGGTAGAAGTATTTCGCCTGTCGACGCGAGCTCGGTCACATCGCTCCAGTGTTCCACGGGCCTCTTTTCTGACATGGGGCTTCCTCAGTAGAAATCGTCCTTTGCCCAAAGGGTCATATCGGCCGGCAGTTTGGAGACCTTCCCCTTGCGGGTGGCGACCACGACTCCGATCTTCTTCTCGTCGCAGACGTCCACTATCCTCTGGGATATCACTCCGTCGAAGACTATGGACGCTATCCCCTCGCCCTCTTCCTTGAGGGTGTCGGCGAGGCTCTTCACTGCGACTTCTTTGACGACCTTCTTCTCAGCGTCGAGCAGTTTTGCGTTGTGGGTGGATGCCATGTCGGCGAGCAGGTCCCTGAAGAAGATCTGGTCCTCGGTAAGCGCTTTGTCTGCCCGCCTGGGCTTCTTTGCGCGGAGAGTCCTCGTGGGCTTCTCTTCAGCCTCTTTGTCGTCTTTCTCTTCGACTTCAGGCTTCGCCGCCTCGGTCCTCACGGCCTCGGGCTTGGAAACCTCCTGCTTCGCCGCCTCGGGTTTCGCGATTTCCTTGACCTGTTCGACCTCGGCCTCTTCGACGGCCTCGGCCTCTTCCTTCACTTCCTTCTTTCTGAACCTCTCGGCAGCCTCGGTGTTGAACCTCTCCTTCCTGGGAGCGCGGTCTTCGTCCCTGGATCTGGCGCCCTGGTTCTGGTGGCGGTCGTGGCCGGAGTGCTGTTCCCTCCTGGCAGGCCTGGACTCTTCCTCCTCCTCTTTGGGCTCCTCAGCCGAGATGCCGGTGATGCCGTTCATTTCCATGTACTGGTCTGCCGGTATCTTGTTGCGGAGGCATTTGACAAGCTGTTTCTGAGTAAGCTCCTCGACCTCCTGTGAGCGGGGTGCCCGGGCAACGAAGTCGACCTCTGCAACCTGGAAAAGCTCCTTGAGGATCAGTTCTCCTCCCCTGTCGCCATCTACGAATGCGGTAACGACCCTTTCCCTGGACAGGTCCTGGACCGTCTTGGGGATGTCCGTCCCTTCGACCGCTATGGCGTTCTTAATTCCCGATCTGAGGCAGTTGAGGACATCCGACCTGCCTTCAACGACAATGATGGACTCTGCATCTTTCACATTGGGTCCGGCAGGACACCTGTCCTTGCCGTAGGAGACTATCTCTTCGACCTGCAGGCTCTTCCGTATGTTGTCCGTAAGGTCCGAGCTGGTCCCCTTCGACTGTTTTATCAGTTCGGAAAGGAGCTCCTTGGCGCGTTCGATGACCTTCTCTCTCTTGGTTATCCTCACATCTTCGATGCCGAGGACCTTGATCGACGCTTTGCACGGTCCGACGCGGTCGACGGTCTCGAGGGCCGATGCGAGAATGACGGTCTCGACCTGGTCGAGGCTCGAGGACATCGTGACGTTTCCTTCAGACCTTCCTCCTTTAGAGGTGACATCGACCTCTATCCTTCCGATCCTTCCCGTTTTCTGGAGGTCTCTAAGGTCGAGGTCGTCGCCGAGAAGTCCCTCGGTCTGTCCGAAGATCGCTCCGACGACATCAGGCTTCTCCACGACGCCGTCGGCATTTATCTTCGCTTTAACCAAATATTTTGTAGCTGTTGGATCTGCGTACATTTGAATCATTTCCATGAAGGGATGGATATACGCCCTGCTCAGCTCTTTCTCACGGGCACACGCCCGATTCGAACTGTATTCTCGTCTCTGACCTGTAGTCTTTCCCGCTCAGCGGTGATGTGTTCTGGTCTTGGGGCCCGGTCGTTCCGACGGGGCTGCCGGTTGATAGTGAATCAGTGAACAGGGAATACTCAATTCCCTTGAGTATGCAAACACACATCGCGCTTATAAGGTTTTGCGGAAAAACGGGCAATAAAGCCCCATGAATTATGATATTGATACGATTACAGCCGATAGTCATGTTTGCGGAAATGAGGAGACGCTTTCAGGAGAATTCGGTCGTGAACCTGCATTCCGGACAGTTCTTTTTTCCAAACAGTATTCGAATTTGGTGGATATGGACAAAAAAATTAAATAGTATAACATGATGAAAAATTGTGATTGGCGGGAAAGGGCCGAGAGCGGGAAGAATGATACCTTGGGTCCTCCTGATCTTGTTGTGCGCCGTTGGGTCTGCTTCTATCGTTGCCCTTGTTACATGCGATGAGGTCGGTTGCGAGGAAGAGGACGCAATGCCGTCAACCGATTCCATCTCATGCCTTCCACACTAGGCGGTGGATGCGGGGCCCGCCCGTGGCTGCGAAACGGCATGCGTGCCGTCCTATCCGTCCGATGGTGAGGTCAGAGGGACATCTATATCGGTTCTGCACCGGCCTGCTTCATGAAGCCGCAGGTCTCCCGGTCGCAGGTGAAGAAGACGATCTGCATGTCCTTGGCCGCCTCCGAGAGCGCACGGCATGCTCCACGCTTCCTTTCCGAGTCGAAGACCAGCAGGACGTCGTCCAGGAGTATCGGCAGCTTTTCCTCCGAAAGCTCCTTCGCCACCGCAAGCTTAAGGGACAGACATACCTGCCCGGCGAGCCCGGAGCTCCATTGCCCCTTGGCCTTCACCTCGGTCCCTCCGCGTATCGAGACGTCCTTGGTACGGGGGTTGCTCTCCATGCGGTAAAGGCCCCCCGTCATCATTTCCAGGTATCTGTCTGCGGTCTGTATGACCTGCGGTTGCATGTTTTCGTAGATGTCGTCGCATGCCGTGTCGGCAATGTACCTCTCCAAAGAGAGCACGCCCCATCTCCTTATTTCCGAGTCCAGCTCGGCGCGGAGGGAGCTTCTTGCGTCCAACAGGCGCTCGGTATCCGCGTCCTTGAGTATGGCCTCTTTCTGACCGATTATCTTTCCCAGCTCCCTCTGTTTTTCTTCGATCTCCTCGGCAGGGTCGTCGGGAGGCAGGGGTGCTTCCGAACCGGTGTCGATGCCTGCCGAACCCATTATATTTCTGATGCTCTCCATCTTATTTCGGGTCTCGTCCCTTTTCTTCTTCAGAGCGACGATCCTTTCGAGTTCTTCTGCGGACCCGTAGGGTTCGAGATATCCTTCCAGGGCGCTTTTTGCCATCCGATGTCCGGAGCCCGCTTCATCCGCCGTTGTTTTCGCTTCGGATATTGCGGAAGATATCGTGATCAGCGCATTGAGTCTGCGAACGTCCGATTCGAACGAGGCCCGTCCGATCCCGGCTTCGGACGAGACGGATTCCAGCTCCGATTCGAGTCTTGCGATCTCGCTTCTCATGTCGCTCGCGCGTCGGAGCTCCGAGTCGCGTTTCTGTTCAAGGGCCCTTATACTGTCGATTTTTTCGCAAAGCCCGGCCACTTCTTCTCTCCGTGTATCTCCGGGGAATCCGCGGGATGCGATGAAATCCGAAAAGCCGTCCTCCGGAACCCTCTTCGGGAGCACGAAATAGATGGCGGCCAGCGCAGAAACCGAGGCGGCATAGATATACGGGATCCCGGAGACGAAGGCGGCCATCGCGCAGACGGCGGCCAGCGCCAAGAGCGCCAGGACGGGGACGTAATTCTTCTTCGGCATTTCCGCAACGGATGCCCTTTCGATCGTCCCGCGTCCGGTATCTGCATTCCTGACGGTCTCGGGGTTCAACCTGCTCCCCATCAGCGCGGCGACCTCCCCTCCCAGCCGGGAGGCGGAACCGTCGGCTACCTCCACAGCCGACGTCGCAGACAGGTACGAGCCTATGCTCTCGTTAAGGGACCTGATCTTCTCCTCGTTCCGCATCACGGCGGCCGGAGAGGCGCCCCCCATCTCCCTGACGAGGGATGCCAGCTTTTCATCTGCACCCTCCATTCTTTTACGCGATGCAACTTCGGAACCCGCCAGCTCCCTGTACCTCTCCATCCCCTCCGGCGGGGCCCTGTCCGCATCCGCCATGCCGTCGAGGCTCATCTCCAGCTCGCCGTACTCTTTCAGGTTCCCCTCTTGTTTTTCGTACGCATCGATGTTGGCCCTGACGGCGTCGGCCTCCGCCTTCTTATCTTTGAGCGCCGACAGTTCCGCGTTGATCCGGGCCTCGGCGCTCGCCAGTCTTTCGTACTCGGGACCCTTGGACCGGGCGGCCTTGATCGCCTCGCCGTTCTCGCTGATGTCGTCGAACAGTTTGCCTATGCCCTTGACCGCGGTCATCTTCTCGGGCCTCAGGAGATCCTCCATCCCTACGTTGATGGATTCCGATATATGCGGCATGTTCTCGCCGCCCGGTACCGTGAGGAACCTCCTTTTGATGTCTCCCGACTCGACCGCGTCCGTGTCTATGAGGTCCTCCGGGCCCATGGCGTATACGCTGCGGTAAATGTCGGGGTCGACGCCGGAGATATCCGACGGAAGCAACCCTATGCTGGAAACGATCTTGCTCCCGCTCCTGGTGACCGTGAATCTTTTTCCCGTATCGGTGACGCAGTCGATCTCCCCGGAGTCGGAGTTGGAAGTCTGCGGGTAGACGTTCTTGCGCTTCCCGGTCTTGAAGAGCGTGGTCCTCACAAACTCCTTCAGAGTGGTCTTTCCGCTTTCGTTCTCGCCGTAGCAGACTGTGAGCCCCGGCGATATCGGACCGTAATCCTTGTTGACGGCCTTTCCGAACAGACGGATGCGAACCGCCTCGATTATCATTCCGAAGCCTCCGAGAAACGCTCCAGGAGTCTGACCCTCGCATCGCCGACGAGGTTCCTGAGCTCCTCGTCGCTCATGGATTCAAAATATTTCTGCAGATATTTTTTCGAGGTCGCGGTGCTGCATATGGCCCCGATCAGACGGTCTCTTTCCATCATCATGACCGAATCTGCCACCGACGCGACCTTCGACACAAGGTCTTTCCCCCCTGCAGACGGCACGCTTTCCGGTTTCGAAAAGACCTCCATGTCCGCCACCGTTCCCGCCGACCTGTCCTGTATCGCCTTCAAAATTTCGTCGGGTTCGGACCGGATCATGTTGTCCAGCGCTCCGCGCCCTCTCACGGCGATTCTGACGACGGAGTTCTTTTTAATCCTGGAGGAAACGCTGTCGATGAAAGAGGGGAGGTCGTGTCCGGTTATATCGGCGTCTATCCTTTCCCAGACGATCTCCTGCGTCGGCACGAAACGAAGTTCCTTGACGGTGTCCGAGACCACAGTGACGACATACGCCCCCTTCTCTCCCGACTCCTTTATGCTCCTGCCCTGCGTGTTCCCGGGATACACCACATACGGCCTTTCGTGAAGCACTGCGCGTCTGTGTATGTGGCCCAGTGCCCAGTAGTCGATGTCCTTCCCTATCATGTCCGCGAGCCTGGCGGGGGCGTATGCGGAGGCATCGCTGGAATCCACGTCGCAATGGACGCATCCCACCGTGAAAACGTCCTTGCTTCCTTCGAGCTTTATCGCCAGGTCCTCGCCGGTGTTCCTCGATGTGAAGCTGATGCCCGAAATCTCGACCTTGTCTCCGTTCTTCAGATCCAGCATGAATCGCTCGGGCCCGCCGCCGAACTCGCGGACGTTAGGAGGAAGGGGGATGTCGTCCTCCCAGCTGGTGGTATGGTCGTGGTTGCCCCATGCTATATAGCATGGAATGTCCAGCCTTCCAAGGATCTCGGCGAAGCGGAACCTGGTCCTCGGCGTGATGTTCTCCTTGTCGAATATGTCTCCGGATATGACCATGAAATCGGCATTTTCTGAACGGGCAAGGTCGGCAATTTTGCGGAAAGACGAGAATGTGGATTCCGTCATCCTCTTGGCAAGGTCCATGTCCCTGGACCTGATCCCCGCGAACCTGCTGCCCAGATGCAGATCGGCGCAGTGTATGAATTTGAAGTCTGACATGGCCGTGGTAATGGCACGGTGATTTATGTAGGGTGCCCCGGGTACACCGAAATGACCGAAAGTGGACCGGGCCCGCCCTACCTCCAAATATTATATTGGTAATACCATCCAACCGGGAGAGCAATGGACTGTATCAGGAAAAAGGTGGAAGAAGAGGTCAAGAGGGGGACGGTCGGTCCAGACCAAAGCTGCCCCTATCATCCGAGCCATTTCATCGGCCAGGACTGCACGTTCTGCTTCTGCCCTTTCTATCCGTGCGAGGACGAAAAACTCGGCAAGTTCATCGGTTCCAAGCGTGGCAAGCAGGTGTGGGACTGCTCCGACTGCCTCTTCATCCACCGGAAGGAGGTCGTCGGCTTCGTCATGGAAGAGATCAGGCGCTCCGGGTTCGGGGAATGCGGCGACGAGAGGATGGCAGAGATATTTTTCGACGCGAAGGAGAGGTTCTGGCGCAGAGGCAGGCCGGTCATGGTCCTGGGCGCCACTTCGGACGCCGGCAAGTCTGTGACGGTGGCCGCCATGTGCAGGATATTCCATAGGAGAGGTTTCATCACGGCTCCGTTCAAATCGCAGAACATGAGCCTTAACTCGAAGGTCACCAGGACGGGTTCCGAGATCGCCATGATACAGGCCCTCCAGGCGCAGGCCGCAGGCCTGAAGAACACGGACTACCATATGAACCCGATACTGATGAAGCCCAAAGGCGACATGGTATCGCAGGTGGTGGTGGAGGGGAAGCCCCTGGGAGATTACGACGTCCGGTCCTATTATTCCGATTTCGTCCCGGGACCGGGCAGGGATGCGGTAAGAAGGAACATAGACTTCCTCCTCGACAGGTACGACATAGTCGTCATGGAGGGCGCCGGGTCCCCGGCCGAGATCAACATCTACGATTCGGACATTGCCAACATGCAGGCCGCGGAGATCGCGGATGCGGATTGCGTCCTGGTCGTCAATGCGGAATGGGGAGGGGCCTTCGCATACGCGCTCGGCACGGTCGAGCTCATCCCGGAGAAGGACAGGGGACGGATCAAAGGCATAATAATCAACAACGTCAGAGGAGACGTGGAGAAGATGAGGCCGGGTGCGGAGGAGCTGGAGAAGATGCTGGGCATACCTGTGCTGGGAATCGTCCCGCATGCGGACGTGAAGCTTCCCAGCGAGGACTCGGAGAGCTTCCGCGGCTCGCGGACCGTGGGCGCGGGCTCCGTGCGCGTGGCGGTGGTCAAATTCCCGCGCATATCCAACTTCACCGATATGGACCCGCTGTTCCTTGAGGACACGGCAGTCGTCTTCGCCGACAGGCCCGAGGAGTTCGAAGGTGCGGACGCCATCGTGCTCCCCGGCACCAAGAACACTATTTCAGACCTTGAATGGATGAAAGAGAACGGCATTGCAGCTAAGATATCGTCCATGAAGGGCAAGATACCGATCATCGGGCTCTGCGGCGGATACCAGATGATGGGATCGAAGCTGTCCGACCCCAACGGGATCGAGGGCGGGAGCCCGTCTGAGATCGATGGTCTGGGATTCTTCGAGAACGTCACAAGGTGGGAAGTATACGACAAATGCGTGAGGCAGGCACGGGGCGAGATAATCGCCACAGGCGGCGACGTTACGGGGTACGAGATACACATGGGCGAGACGGACGTCAGAGAAAAGCCGCTGTTCTCTCTGGAGCGTTTCCCGGGCACCGTCGAAGAGGGTTCCCTGAGGGAGGAAGAGATGCTGTTCGGAACATATCTGCACGGGGTTTTCGATACCCAGGACTTCAGGAGATATTTCCTCTCATTTGTCAAAGGCGGCCGTCCGGTCGCCGAAAGCGTAGATTACCAGGAATATGTGGACATAAACCTGGACAAGCTGGCCGACGTGTTCGAGGAGGCTCTGGACATGGACAGGATGATGGAGATCGTGGGAGCGGTAAGATGAAGGTGCTTTTCCTGGGTACGGCCTCGGGGGCGGGCAAGACCACCGTCACGGCGATGTACTGCAGATATCTGGCCCGCAGAGGTGTCCGCGTCGCGCCGTTCAAGGCTTCCAACCTCTCGCTGAACTCGTATGCAACCTCCGAGGGAGGAGAGATAGGCATCGGGCAGGCATTCCAGGCGCTGGCCGCCGGAATAGTCCCGGTCACAGACATGAACCCCATACTGCTGAAGCCGGGAGGCGGAGGCAGGATGCAGGTCGTCCTGAACGGGAAGCCCTGTTCCGATGTGACGGAGGGCAGGCCGATGGACATCGCCAAGGCCACTTCGGAGGCGTGCAAGGCCTACGACAGGCTCAGGGAGAGGTTCGACGCCGTGGTATGCGAAGGCTCGGGATCTCCGGCAGAGATAAATCTCAGGGACAGGGACATCGCCAACATCGGGATGATGCGCGAAAGGAACATCCCCGCGGTGCTGGTGGGGGACATAGAGAGGGGAGGGGTCTTCGCGGCCCTGTACGGAACATGGAAGCTTGTGCCCGAGGAACAGCGCGGACTGTTGAAGGGATTCATGATCAACCGTTTCCGCGGAGATCCGACGATACTCGGCAGCGGCATCGCCCGCATAGAAGAGATCACAGGAATGAAGTGCCTGGGGGTGCTGCCTTACGCAGACCTGAGGTTCCCGGAGGAGGACTCGCTGTCCGACTCCCGGGGAAAAATGTCCGGAAAAGACGTAAGCTCCGCATTCCTCGACAATCTGGACTCCCTGATCGGCGAGGCGGAGCGTTCCGGTTTCGATTTCGAAGCGCTGGACGCGATCGCGGAAGAATGATCATCCGCCGGACGCGACCTTGATCGCCCTGATGACCATCCCGTCTTCGAGAGGCGTGTCAGAAGGCACGGGGGTCCCTCCGACCAGGAACAGGAAGGTGTTCGGAAGCAGGCCCATGGACCCGAAGGCTTCGCCTACGGTCCCCTCGGCGTCCACCAACGTATCCTTTCCGTACATGGAGATCTTAGCGCTCACGGATGCGTATCGGGCGGTTCGGTTGATATTTCTTTTGATTGCCGTTTTTATAAAACGAATGCTATCGGGCAGCGATGATAACGGCGGTCTCTCTGATGGTCTTCGTCACCGTCTCGTCCGCGTTCATGGCGACGGGAGACGTTTCGGCTTTCGCTCCCGCCCTTGCACCCTCGGGATTCGCGGCGGCGTTGGACCCCTCCGCGATGACCGTCTCACAGCTTTTAAGATACTATGGCCAGGCGCTCGTTCCCGCCGCCGTCCTATGTGCATTCTCGTATGCTTTGTACAAATTGATAAAGTACGCCCGTTTCAAGGACGGCTTCGAAGAGGAGGTCCGCCGAAAATGACCACCCTCGACAACTTCTTCGCCGGGGAGATATACGTGCTCGACACCGAGACCACGGGACTCAAAGGCCATCCTTACGACGTGATAGTGGACATCGCGGTCTGCAGAGTGGACCTGGACGAAGGAACGGTGGAGCCGGCGTACTCTTCGGTGGTGGGGTATGACACGTCCGAGTGGAACGAATACCGCCGGACCGCATGGATATTCGAGAACACGGACATGACGCTCGACATGGTCGATTCGGCGCCTCCCCTCCATGAAGTGGTCTCCGACGTACGCAGACTCCTGAAAGGGAGGAGGGTGACCTCTTACAACACGGAATACGACATGGGCAAGTTCCTATACCACGAGCCCTGGAGCATGAAAGGCCTCTTTACCGAGTGCACGGACATAATGAAGGCCGCCACCCCGATCTGCAAAGTGCCCAGCCAATACTACGGAAGACAGTATCAATACCCCAAACTGGACCTCGCTTACGAAAAGATAGTAGATGGCGACCCCGCTGGGATAAAAGGAGTGCAGGCCCACAGGGCAATGTCCGATGCGATGGTGGCATCGCATATAATGGTCCGCATGTTCCGCGACCGGACTTATTCGCCCTGATCAGGGGCGTCGTCCTCTTTCATGCTCTTTTCCAGTTCCTTTTCCAGCTTCTTGTTGAACCAGGTCTCGGTGTGTGTCGAAAGGAACGAGAACAACCCGCTGCGGAGGGCGGTCCTGAGGACGAACAGCCATATCAGGACCAGGCCGATTATCGGGATGTAATACTCCAGCGGGAACACGGCGGTGGAGATCACCCTGATGACGAAGAAGCGTGTCTCGGGAACGAAGTACACGCAGGAGAACAGCAGGAGGAGCAGGCCAACCAGTAGCGTAGGCTTTACGTCTCTCGTGACCATGCCGTCGACCGACAGGAACCTGTGAATGGGCTGCACGAGCAGGAGCTCCGAGATCCCTGCGAGCATCACGAAGAACAGCATGGCGTTGCGGGCATTGATCTCTCTTATATCGTTCTCGAACATCCCTATCGTTGCGTTCTGCCCCGCTAGGTCCAGGGATCTGACGAGGTCGATGTACGGGATGCCCGCCGATTCGGCCATTGCGTGATAGTCAATGTTTATGAAAGTCCCGGTCCCGAAGTAGAAGACCAGGTAGATCGCGATGCCGAACACCCCGATCAGGAACGCCGACGGTATCGCGAAACGGATCACCTCCGGCAGGACCATGTCCCCGTTGTCATCCGGCTTCGCCCACAGTGTCATCAGGAATGCGGATATGGATACCGTGAGAAGGGCGTACATCGTGTTCTGGATCGGAAGCAACGGCGAGTTGCCCAGTATCAGAAGGGCAAAAACGATCAGGAACACGAGGGTGAAGTTCCTTGTCAGATAGATCTTGAGGATATCCCTCATGCCTGTAACCGTCCTCCTGCCCTCCATAAGCGCCTTGGGGAGGGCCGCGAAGTTATCCCTCATCAAGACCATGTCCGCGGCTCCGCGGGCGGCCCCGCTTCCGCTCTCCAAAGCTATGCCGACCTGGGCCGCCTTTATCGCCTTGACGTCGTTGACCCCGTCGCCCACCATCGCCACGTACCGGTTGTTCAGTTTGAGCGTGTCGATCACGACCTCCTTATGGTCCGGCCTCATGCGTCCGAATATGTTAGTGGAAAGTATCGCATCGGTCCTCTCCTTGCCCTGAAGGGCGTCCAGCTGGTCCCCCGATATTATCCTCCTCTCCCCTGGTATCTCGGCGATGCTGAAAAGCGCATTAACAGTCTCCGGGTCGTCTCCGGATATGACCTTGATGTCTATTCCGTTCTTCATGAAGACCTCCATGGTCTCCCTGCAGTCGGCGCGTATCTCGTCGGCGATGGCGGCCACGCCTATCATCTTAAGGCCGTTCGGAATCGTCGGTTCGTCCCCGTCGAAAAGTACGCCCTCCCCCTCGCACAGCACAACGTTCCTGAGGCCCTGTTTGGAAAGCGAGGCGATCGTCTCGTGTACGCTTCCGCTGTCGGCGACCTTCCCCTTGAGCGCGTCCCATGCACCCATGACCACCACGTGCTCCGTCCCGTCCTTCATCGTCCGTACGGCGCTGTATTTTCTTCCGGAGGAGAATTGGACCTCTTCGATCAGATCTCCCTTTTCGGAGCCGAATTCGGCTTCCAGCACCTCAACGGTGCGGTTGCGGCTTCCGGTGGAGCCCAAGAAGACCCTTATCAGTTTCCTGGCTTCGGTCTCGTCCATCGAGAAGTACATTTTTTTGAATATCAGACGGTTTGTGGTTATGGTCCCCGTCTTGTCCATGCATACGGTGTTCACGTGGCTCATCGACTCGACCGAGTTGGACCTCTGAAGTAGGACGCCCGTGTCGGCCATACGTATGGCCACTATCATGTATGTCAGCGTTATCAGCAGAAAGAGCGCGATCGGGACGATGTCTAGTATGATGGTGGCGGTCTTCAGAAGCTCGTTGAGGGTGGTGCTTGCCCCAGAAACCAACTTGAATGCGGTGTAAACTACCAGTATCAGCGCCGCGACCGAGATGAGGAGCTGCGTCACGGCGGTCGTCTCCATCTGCAGAGGCGTCTTCTTCCTCTTGTAGCTGCGGGCACTGACCAGCATCTTGGAGGCGTAGGTGTCGGACCCGAGTGCCGCTGCCCTGTAGTAGGCCTCCCCCGTCACGCAGTAAGAGCCGGAGAATATCGTATCGCCCACATGTTTCCTCACCGGGCTGGACTCTCCGCTAAGGGCCGCCTCGTCCATCTCAAGCGACCGCATCTCTATGAGCTCGCCGTCCACCAGCGCCTGGTCGCCGGAGGTCAGGCGTATGACGTCGTCCATGACTATCTGGGACTGGTCTATCTCGACCTCCCTGCCGTCCCTTATGACCGTGACCTTTGGCCGGAGGAGCAACGCTATCCTGTCCAGCCTGCGCTTGGCCTTGATCTCCTGCAGGGTCGAGACAAGTATGTTCAGCGCTATGATCCCCGTGGCAGAGATGGCGCTCGTGTACTCCTGCAGAAGATAGAGTGCGACGCCGAGCAGCATGAGTATGAGGTTGAACCAGTTCAGGAAGTTCTCCACGAATATGTCCCTGTAGCTCCTGCTGACAGATGACTCTACCCTGTTAACCAAGCCAGAAGCCCTTCGCTGATTCACCTCATCGGCGCTAAGGCCGCGGACCGCCATGAAACGTGAACCGAATCCGCTTATAAAATCATCTGTACAGACGATTCTATCTCTTCTCTGGGTATTGGTTCGAATTCCACCCTTTCACCCATCGATACGAAGTCGATTACGCACCTTGCCGGCCTCTTGTAGTAGCCCTCCGCCGCAAGGGCGTAGACGCTCAGCTGAAGCCTGTAGGCATCCAGGTTGTTTTTGGACACGTCCGTCTTGTAATCGTGGACCTCGATGCGGTCCGGATAAAGTGCCAGGAGATCTATGTAGCCGCTGAGGGAGACGCCGATGCCGTTCAGGGGGAGCATGCAGTGGACCTCCGCCAATATCAGGTCCGCGTCGGCGACAGATGCGAGGACCTCTTTCACGGCCGCGGTCTCCGGATAGTTCTCCCTGGGCCCTATGCCCTTGGCCAGCCCCTCTGCGGCCGCATGGACCTTCTTTCCGTACTCCATGCCCTTTCCCGAGACCTCGTCCGCGCCCTCCTCCGGGGGACCGCCCTCGAAGACCATTATGTCATGTACGCCGATGACCTTGCGACGGGATTCGTAGGGTGCCGGGACAGGCGCAGGGATGTTCCTGTCCCTTTCCGCAGGTGCGGGCGCGGGCAGATCCCCTAAGGGCTCGAGGTATTCGTCCCCCGACAGTCCGGATATGAATTTAGAGGGCTTGTCACCGCATATCATCGTGACGTATTGCTTGGCCCTCGAGACGGCAACGAACAGGGTGCGGCGCTCTTCGCTGTAGTCCTTCTTGACGGCGGCCTTCGCGAGCAGGGTCTTCCACGACAGCCCCCTTCTGATGAAACCTTCGTTGGAAACGATCTCCTCGGTGCATCTTACGCCCTCGGCCTCGTTGAAATAGAGCGAGGAGGCATCCCCCTTGGTGCTAGGCACCACTCCCTGGTCCAGCTTCGGGATTATCACTATGGGGTATTCCAGCCCCTTGGACTTGTGCATGGTCTGGATCAGGACCGCGTCTGAGTCCAGGTCTGCATCTATGCCGTAGGTGTTGTGCTCTACGATGTCGCGCTCGATCATCCTTATCATGTCGGCTATCGTCAGCAGAGATGAGCGGTGGGCGGACGAAAGCGTCGTGATGATGGCCTGCGTCACATCGTTGTTCAGCCCGTAATACGAGAATACGGAGGATATGAGGTCCGTAGGCCTGCGTTTTTTCTTCTTGAGCTCCTTCCTCAGCTCTGCGATCTCAGGCGGGACCTCTGCAAAGTTCCCGTCGCTGTCGGGGCGGACCATCTTTCTGACGTCCTCGAGGCTGTATTCCATATCGGACAATATCCCTATCAGCCCCCAGCGGTCCGTTCTGTTGTTGATGTATTTCAGCCACGCCAGGAGCAGCTTGCCCTCCCTCGTGGACATTATCTCCACGTCTCCCTGAAGGAACGCGTCCACTCCTCTTGCACGCGCCTCGTCGTACACGGCGCGGCACATGCTGCCGGTCCTGCAGATCACCGCGATGTCGCCGTATCTGGGCCTTCTTGCCCCTTCGTCGTCGTGTACGGTGTAGTCGCCGGTAACATAGTCTATGATCCTGGAGACCGTCTCCTTCTCCTCGTCGGAAGAGGGCACTTTCACGAACCTCACGTGGGTGTCGGTCCCGATCGCATCGTTGCCCGACTTGAGCTTCGTCACCGTTTCAGGGTCGAGGGAGACGACCTCATCCTTGGACCCCGGCAGACTCAGAACTTCGAACGAAACGTCGATGACCTCCTGGGAGCTGCGATAGTTCCAGTCCAGCGTCAGCCTGGTCGCCGGCGGTATCCTGAAAGGTATGCGTTCGGTGTCGTCGTTGAGATAGGCGCGCATGGATACGGCCCTATTTTCGAAATCAATTATGTTGTCGATGGATACGAACCTGAACCCGTAGATGCCCTGCTTCCAATCGCCTACCACGCAGAGGTTGGGCTCCTTCAGGAGCATCAGTGCGATCATCATCTGGTTCTCGTTGGTGTCCTGGAACTCGTCGATCATGACGTACCTGCAGGACATGCGCCCCCTGACGCCTGCGTTGCTGTAAAGTATGACGAATGCGAACACCGAGTTCAGGCCGTAGGTGAGCCGGTCGTCCGCCACCGAACGGCGCAAGTATTCGTAGTAGACGTCATGGACCAGCCTCAGGAGCTCGGACCTGTCGTCGTAGGCCGCAGATCTGAGGACATCGGCAGGTATGATGTCATCCAATTCAAGCGTAGGGAAGTCCGAAGATATCTTTCCATTTTCGTTCTCGCCGTGTATCCGCTCTATCAGGTCATTTTTCTTTTTTCTTTCTCCGGTGACCTGGTTCAGGTCCGTCAAGGAAGAGAATATCGCGTCGGGATCGCCCAGCAGGTCCTTCCCGTCTCTGCCTCCGAACCATCCCCTGCTGAGAGGTACGATGCCTTTGGCCATCAGCTTGTTGATCAAAACGTACATCTGGGAGGACAGGGTGCTGGAGATGACGGCTATATCGCCGTAATCGTTCCCGCGGTCCGCATTGAAGCGGTCGAAGAAGCTGTTGAAATATTCTTTGTTGAGGGTCTCGTTCTCGATGAGCGATGCGCTCCGGGTCAGTTTCTCGCTGAAACCCAGGAAGTCGCTCACGGATTCGGGGGATTCTTTGACTATCGAGTAGCAGAACGAGTCGAACGTTCCGGCCTGGACGAGCCTGGTGTCTTTTCCCGTCTCCGTATCCGCAAGCCTCTCCCTGATGCGTTCCTCCATCTCGGCGGCCGCGTTCCTGGTGAACGTCAGAAGGAGGATGTCCTTCGTCTGCACGTCCGGTTTTTTCAGGATGTTGACGTACCTGCTCACGATGGTGAAGGTCTTGCCCGTGCCCGGTCCGGCGTCCACCACGTAGAAGCCGTCCAGCCCTTCTGCTATGGCCTTCTGCGATGTGTTCGGCTCCTTAGCCATCGTATCCCTCCTCTTCCGTAATATCGGCAGGTTCACGGGTGCAGACCGAGAAGAAACCGCACTGTTTGCAGTCCTTACGCGGTTTCGGTTCGAATCTGGACCCGATTTTTCTCGAAGCGGATGCATGGTCTTCGGCCAGCTTCCCAAGGAAGCGGTCCATGGCGTCCGAGGGTATGAATAGGCTATCATCTATGGTCCAGTATTCCTCGTTCATTTGTTTGCAGAGTTTCTTCAAAGCATCTGTCACTTGTTTTTTTCCAGTCTTCGGTGTGATTGACGACATCACGGACTCGACAAGCCCGGCGTTGTCCTTCCATTCATCGGGCGGCAGTCCCGAGGACAATATCGGAGACACGAAAGAGCTCCAGTCATCATACATGGCCGTATACGATTTTATGTCGCGAAAGATCTCCCTCAGCGGTGAGCACGGATCGGCCAGGGCTTCCCACCTTGTCTCTTTCAGGAGATGCACGTCGACCGAATTGGAGAGCACGTTCGGACCTTTCAGGAATCCGTCGGTTCCGAAAACGTAGAACAGGCGGAAAACCGGCGTTCCGCCGTCCAACGCCTCTTTGGCCAGAGCGAGGTAGATCATGGGCTGGGTTTCCATATATTTCGCTTTCTTCACGTCAAGATTATTTGCGACGTCCGACGCTTTATGAAAACCGCCGGTCTTGTAATCGATCGAACAGTTTCCGATCATGAGGTCGAACTTGCCGTACATCGGATATTCGGAGGAGTCTACATCTCTCTCGGCATAGCTGCTGCACATGGCGAGCCCCTCGGATTCCATCAGCCGGTTCGGGTGCTTGCGCGAGGAGTTCTCGATGTCGAGCGGCACCGGATCCTTCCTGACGGCATCGATGAAGCTCATCAGGTTCATGAGGGCTATGCGGACGCGGTCCATGTCCAGCCTCTCCATGAGCGGGCAGGAGATCCCGGCATACATCCTTCCGATGAGCTCGGCGTAATGCTCCACTCCCTTTTCTTTAACGTGTTCGGGATGGCAGACATACAGTTCGGCGAAACTGTGGACCAGGTTGCCGAACTCCGTGCTCTCGCTGTCGGGCGTGCTCAGCAGGTCCCCGTAGTAGAACGCACGCGGGCAGTCGCAGTAGTTGTTGTAAGTGGATTTGGAGAATTTCCATTCGAGCTCGGTGTCCTTCCCTATCGTTTCGGTCCCCATCTCGGGGAAGACCTCGGGCTCGTCCCTGTACCACGACCCTTTCCTGACGGGCGCGACGTCTTTGAACGAAGATATGTGCCGTCTCCCGCCTTCGAGTTCGCATATTCCCTCGAACAACGAGGTCGGACGGGCCTCTTTTCCTTTCTTGGTGGCGTTCACGGCGTAGATGCGGGAGGTCCCCTGCTGTAGCAGGACCCTTAATTTCATCGCGTCCTTCTCGGCCTCTGCCTCCTTGTCGATGTACTGCCTTCCGACGATCTTGTTCCCCCACTCCTCGCCCATCCCGAGGAACGCCACGAAAGGACGGTCGACGAACACGGACCTGTGGCAGTCCGCCAGGAGCACGCCTCTCTTTTCGCTGTCCGGTATCTGCTCGTTATGATGCAGGTCCGACACGTTGTTAACGGCGTAGCTCATCTCGCCTATCAGCTGGAAAGTGACCTTTCTCTCGGTGAAGCCCAGTTCGTCCAGCAGCAGGCGGACCTGCGGCCTGCCCCTCTCGTTCACGACCAGGTCGCAGACCTCCAGGAACGTCATCTCCTTCAGGTTCCTCATGCACTCCGCCAGTTCCAGGGCCCTTCCTTCGATGTCCGGGGTCCTGGACAGAAGGAAGTTGTCGCGCTTCGCCTTCAGCGCGCCGCCGTATGCTGAGAATATCTCCCTGACATGCATGATCCTTACAGTATCGTAGGACATGCCGAGCGCGAGGAACCTCAGGTAATCCCTGACCTGGGAGAGGTCGCGGACGGTCATTGTGTTCTTGAACGGTATTCCGCGCCTGTACAGGGCCGTTCGGACGGCGTCGGCGATCCCGCTCTCAGTGTCCATCACTATCGCCACGTCCGTGGCGCGTTCCGCATCTATCAGGCTGACGACGTTCTCTGCGATTTGCCTGTCGTTGCCGATCATCCGTATCTCGTCGATCTCGAAGCTCTCGTCCTCCGCGACTATCTCTATCTCCTCGTGCCTGATCGGTATGAAATGCTTGTCCAGGTCGTCGAAGAGTTCTATCCCTATCACGGCGGTCCTTCTTCCGGTGAACATGTTGTCGGAGATGACGTAACCGGACCCGGCGTTTTCGTGATACGTCTCCGGGACGAATTCCCCCATGGCCTTCTCGACCGTCGGAAGCGCCCTGTACGAGTCGTATATCTTCCGCGACTGGCGCGAATAAAGGTGCTTCTCGACCTCCGACGTGTATCTCCTGATGTTCCTTATGTTCTCGATCTCGCCGTGGACGTACTTGAACCCGTATCCCGTCTCGTCGGATACGGCGGCGACGGCCTCCAGGTCGCTCATCGACGGCACCCCCAGGATCTGCATCGAGAGTTCTGCCGCCAATTGCTTCGGCGTGTATGCGAAACCTCCGATCATGGGCCTGTCTATCCGTCCGTTAAGGGCGGTTGCGAGGGGCGCGTCGTTCGTTATCACGATATCGAAGTCCCTCACTTCAGCATAAATCTCGTCGATGCTCTTGGTCCTGTACATCCGATGCCCTATCGTCCGGAGGGTAGTAATCCTTTCCATCGCATCCAACGGAATGCCGCTTCCGCCCATCGGCGGGATTAATTACCGTCACCGCTCTTCAGGTGGCGTGTCCGAACTGTATGTCGTGGAGATAAACGGAGACGGAGAGGCAGGATATCCGCAGAACGTCGTTGCCGAGATCGCGATATGCAGAGTGGACCTAGGTTCCAAGGATTTCGACACGGTCTACCACGAAGTGGTCCGGCTGGACCCCCTGGATATCGGCAAAGCATCCCTCGACTGGATGTCCGCCACTTCAGGCATGGATGCCAGGGAGCTGTATTTCGGCTCCCCGGCCTTGGAAATAGCGACGCATGTAAAGAGCATACTCGCAGGTTCCGATGTGGCGTGCTTCGACATCGGCGAGGTTTTCGGTAAATACCTACTTTACGAGCCCTGGGACCTGACCCACGAGGTATCGGTCATGCCATCGGTCTCCCTCCGGATACCCAGGAACGCGATTCCCGTACACGGCACGATGCTGAACGACAGGATCCGTTACGCTTATTCGGTGTTGTGCCCCGGCGACCCCGCCGACGTTGGCGAGGGGAGAAGAGCGATGCATCTGGCACAGATGACATCGCAGATCATCATCGTGCTTCGCTCCCATGGGCTCTATTAAAAGCGGAACATCTTCAGTACCGATCCGAAATGGGCGTCGGCCAACTGTGCCAGATATGAAGATATGTATAGCACTGCCAAAATTACCAGTAGAAGCAGAAGCAGCACCTTGGTAAAGGAGCCCGCATCCGACCACCATCCGATGCAAAGATAGATCAGAGCGAAGAGCACAGCTCCGAAGATCAAGAACAGCCATCCCTTCTCGCTGCGATAGTCCAGATATATCCTTCCCAGGCCCTGGAGCCCGATTATTCCGGGTATCGCCGCAAGGAGTGTCGCAATCAGCACGCTCTTGTCGGCGGGGAGCTTCTCCTCTCTATTCCCCGTCCGAGGTCCATTCATATCTGGCACATCGTCGTTTCTCGGTACGGAACTGTAGCATTTGGGGCATGTGACGCTAAGCGAAGGAACAATCTCTCCGCAGTTCGGACATCTTCTTTCGGTCATCTCTTTTCTCCCAGTTTGAAACCGGTGCAAACGGCGGACGCTATAAGCTTGCCTCCGCCGAACACCTTCACGTCGTAGTCGGACATCGAACGGGAATCGTTTATCAACACGGCCTCGGCAGTCAGCGGCCCCTCGGTGGCGGGCCTGTAATAGTGCACGTTGCACGACTGGCCGACGGCATCGCAGCCTATATTGCATGCCACGCAGAAAGCATGGTCTATCAGACCGAAAGTAGCCGCGCCATGGACGATCCCAAGGCTGTTCAGGATCTTTCCGCATATGGGCATCTGCGCTACCGTCTTCTCTTTCGATACGTGTACGAGAGTGATCCCCAGCTCTTCGGCGAAAGGGGCCTTGGACATGGATTCGATCCGGTCTATGTCATACCTGCAGCTCTCTTCAGTTATCGAAAGCAGCTCTGAACGGTCCATGCCGAAATATATGCAGTACTGTATTTAACCGGAACGCAATAAATCGCGGTACGGCACAACAGATTAAAGATGTTCGAGCCATGGAGGTAGCATGGCAGAAAGACTGACGGTCACGCAGCTCAATACCAGGGTGCGCTCCATACTGTCGGAGTCCCATGCCGTCAATGACGTTTGGGTCATCGGCGAGGTGTCCAACCTCAAACTCTATCAAAGCGGCCACTACTATTTCACGCTGAAAGACGAAGGCAGCCAGATAAGCTCGGTGCTGTTCAGGGGTTCCAGGGGCAGGATCGATTTCGAGCCCAGCGACAACATGAAGGTTTCGGCCTTCGGACACGTAGACCTGTACGTGGCCAACGGCAAATACCAGTTCATCGTCGAGACCATGACCCCCTCCGGGATAGGCGACCTGTTCCTGGAATATGAGATGCTCAGGAAGAAGCTCGAGGCCGAGGGGATGTTCGACACATCGAGGAAAAGGAAGCTCCCCGTGTATCCCAAGGTCATAGGCGTGGTCACGTCGGAGAGCGGGGCGGTCATCCACGACATAGTCACCACTTCGGGGAGGCTTTTCCCGGCGGACATCCTCCTTGCGCCCGCCCAGGTCCAGGGAGAAGGTGCCGCCGAATCCATCGTCAGGGGGATCGAGGCCCTCAACAGGGAAAAAGTAGACGTTATAATAGTCGGCAGGGGAGGCGGGTCCATCGAGGACCTTTGGGCTTTCAACGAGGAAAATGTAGCAAGGGCGATCTCCTCCTCTCAGGCCCCGGTCATATCGGCGGTCGGGCACGAATCAGATTTCACCATTGCCGATTTCGTCGCCGACGTGAGGGCCCCCACGCCCACGGGGGCCGCGGAGCTCGCCCTCCGTGACAAACGGGAAGTGATCAAACAGGTGGACGGTTTCGGAATACGCATGGGCAGGGCGCTCTACCATGTATCCGCGACGATGCGCTCGCGCCTCGAACTGGCCGGTTCCAAATTGGCGGTCGGCCGTCAGTACGAGAGGCTCTCTATGTTGGAGATCCGCGTGGGGCAGCTTTCGGAGAAGGCCGACGCTGCGCTCAGATCCTCGGTGCTGGGTATGAGGTCCCGTTTCAACGCGGTCGATTCCAAGATATCCCCTGCTGCGGCGCAACGTACGGTAACGTCGCTGAAAGACCGCCTTTCCTTCCTGTCGGAAAGAATGAAGCTGGCCATACGGCGGCGCCTGAAGGATGCGGAATCCAAGATGGATGCGATAGACCAGCGTTCCTCGGCACTCAACCCCCGCAGCGTGTTGGACAGGGGGTACAGCTATGTGACCGACTCCGAGGGCCATGCCCTGACGTCGGCCAGGTCGCTCTCCGAGGGGTCCATGGTTTCCATTTCGTTCCGCGACGGCGGTGCCGAAGCGGAGATAAAAAAGGTGAACTACTATGAACGAAGACATTGAGAATATGAGTTTCGAGGAATGCATCACGGCACTCGAAGCGCTGGTGAAAGAGCTTGAAAGCGGAACCCTCGACCTGGACAAGAGCCTCGAAGTATACGAGCGCGCCACCGTCATGAGGGACCGATGCAAAAAGATACTTGAAGAGAGCGAGCGCAGGGTCCAGAAGATCACGGAGAGCTCGGAAGGAATCAAGAGGTCAGACCTTAAGATTGAGTGACCACAGTCTGAAGCACTGCTTCCTGGCCCATACGTCCGTCTCGGAGTACAGGTCCGTGCCGTGGAAGTACAAGTCGCTGAAGGCCAGCCTCAGGGAGCCGGAGAGCTCCCCTTCGCGCAGATTCTTGCTGTTGAACGACCCGAATATGGACTTCAGTCCTATCAGGAGCACCTCCACCGCGTCGTGGCCCCTTGCGAAGTCGATGGGGTCGTATCCTTCCGACATCTCGTCGTTCAAGCGGCGCAGAAGTTCGTTCCTGCTCACGCTCACGTTCATCGAGGCGCTGACCACCTCGTTCACAAGCTGCTTTACGTCGGTCTGAAGGGTTTTGCGGTCGACGAACCTTTCGAAGTCCAGGTTTCTGAAGGAAAGGCTCAGTTTTAGCTTGTCTGAAATGTACATGAGGAGGCCGACGGGATAACATGCCGACACTATCGCGTCGAACACGGGTCCATATCTTCTTTCGAATTCCTCAAGTTCGCCGGCATCGGCGTATTCGCAAAGGATATCGTCCAGGGCCGGACTCCCGATCATCATCATCTCCAGGTCTCTGCGGTCGGTCTGGAATATGGGCGGGGTGCGTTTCTTCCCCGTTATCCTGTCCAGGTCGGAATCCACGATGCCGACGACGGACACGAGGCCTCGTCTGCTCCAGCACTCGTCCACGGATTTTCGGACGTTGTCTTTGGAATGGCCTATGACTATCTTCACATGCTCTTTGTCGCTGAACTTGCCGTAAAGCCTGCCGTCGGTGATCCCTTCGACCACGAGCACCGTGTCCTCTGCCGAAGACATCAGCATCGTTATCTCATTCGCAATGTCTGCCGGCGTCAGTGTTTCCCGCATTGTTAGCTTTCAGCTCCCTTGCCATGTCCCATTTGTCATGGATTATCTGAGGCGAATGGGTCGCTATGACGAACTGAAGGTCCCTTAGCCGCGCCAGGTCCACGAGTATCCCCCCGAGCTTCTGCTGCCACTCCACGTGCAGGGAGTTCTCCGGCTCGTCCAGCACCACCAGCGAACCGTGTTCCGTCTGGAAAAGCAGACGGTACATGATGACCATTATCTGTTTCTCTCCCGAGGAAAGCGATACAAGCGGAAGTTCCTTGCCGCTGTTGAGCCTGACCGTCAGGTTGTCTTTCTCGTTTATCTCGATGACCTTTTTGATCATAAGTTCGTTGACGATGTCCTTGAAGACGACGATGGACTCTGCCAGCTGGTAGAATTTCCTGATATAGTCGTTCAGGCCGAAAGCCAGGTCCTGGTAGTCCTTCCTCTTCTTGGTGGTCAGGTCATGGCGCTCCGGCGGGAAGCGGAGGCCGGAGGGCATCTCGGGCTCCAGCCCTGCCCCCTTCATGAAATCCAATTTGGCCTTGAGGTCCTTGAAAAGGAACACAAACTCCCCGTCGGAAAGGTCAGGGCGCTGGGAATCCTCGGGCTGCAACAGGGAGCTGTTGTCCTTTGCATATCTGATGCGGTCTCTCAGCTCGGCCGCGTAGACCGAGATGGCCGGGACGTAATGGCCGTCTTTCTTCCTCACTATCTGCCTCTCCGGAGAGATATATGTCACCTGGAACATCCTGCGGAGCTCCGATTCTTCGACCGTTTGCTCGAGTTCGTTCTTCTGCACCAGCACTTTCGTGCCGTTGCGGTTCTCGACGATGAGGGTCATATCTCCTGAGAAGTTGACGTCCATCCTCTCGAAAGGCATGGGCGAGAGCACATCGAACTCTCCCTTCAGGAGGGCTACGACGGCCCGCATGATGGTGGATTTGCCGAATCCGTTGCTGGAATAGATGAAGGTCACAGGTCCCTGGTTCAGACTGACGCTGCAGTCGCATTCGTCGAAGAGCCCGTAAATGGTAATCGTTCTGATCTTCATCGTGTCCGCATGTCCTTAAGCATATTTTAAGTACCCGTTACCCTGACCGAGAGCTATCTTTATTTCCGTTGAACAACTCTGCGCCACGATGGAAGCCGAAAAAACATTCTTCGAAGTCAAAAAACTCATCTCCTCCGGCAGCATCGATGCGGCGGAAGCGATCCTCTCCGACCTGGCGTCATCTTCCGGCGACCCCTTCGTCCGCATCCAGTGCGCGTCGGTGATGATGATCGTCGGAAGGAACGTATCTTCCGAAAAGGTCCTAGAAGAACTGTACGGAGACCTTCCTGAAGATTCCGGGACGCTGTTCCAGATAGCAAGGGCCATGAGGGGCCTGGGGAGGGCAGATATGGCGGCGGAGATCCTGTCAGGTTTGGAGAAGGATGACGACGTCATGAGGGAGTACGCCCTCGTCCTTAATCTGCTGGGACGTTACGGCGATTCCGTTTCCGCCACGGCAAAGATATCCGCCCCTTCGGTCCGGGACAAGGTCCTTACCGCCGACGGGCTGTCGGCTTCGGGACGTTCGCAGGAAGCCGTAGAGCTGACCGGAGGCCTTTTGAAAGAATATCCAGAGATCTACGATGTGCAGCGCTCATATTGCACGGCAATGATATCGGCGGGTATGGACAAGGAGGCCGTGAAGTATGCGAGGGGTCTTCTCAAGAAGGACAAGAATTCTCCCGACGCCAACGCGGTCGCCGCATACGTAATGCACGTGGAGGGAAAGAGCCAGTCCGCAGGAGCATTCGCATCTGCGGCATTACGTTCCGACTCATCTCACCTGGGGGCAATGGAGGTTCTCGCGCTGAGCCTGATGGAGAAAGGGAAGTTCAGGGAGGCCAGCATCGTTGCCGGCGCCATGAACGAGAAGGAGCCGGGAAATCCGGCCGCGGTAAAGATACTCAAGGAATGCGGCGGAAAGAGCTGATCAGTGCCTGTATATGCGGTTCCGGATGTTGAAATCGCTTACTCTGCGCGCCCTCTTGCCCCTGTTCCTCGCGACCTCCTTCCAGAATCCGGGCATGAAGAACAGCAGCGCCGTGGCGATCTCGAGACGTCCCAGGAACATGATCACTATCATGACAGCCTTAACTATCGGGTCCAGCGTGTACAGCGTGTCATAGGGACCGTATTCTCCTATCGAGGCTCCCGTGTTGCACACCGAAGTTACGGCCAACCCTATGGAATCGACGGGCAGCACACCCATGATCATGAATATGACCCCCGCTATTACAATGGTGATGGCGAACAGTGCCAGTGTTATGAAGGAGTTTATGACTGCAGACTCTTCCACGCTGTCGCCGTCCATTTTTACGTCGTAGACGGCCATCGGATGCAGCGTTTTGTAGATGCTGTTCTTGATGTATTTCCCTATTATGACGAAGCGGTACATCTTCACTCCTCCGGCAGTGGACCCGCTCATGCCGCCGACAAAGGCCACTATGAGAAGGAGTATCGAGCAAAGCGGCACGGGCCAGATGGCCGGGTCTGTGAAATTGACAACCGCGAATCCCGTGGAGGTGCCCATCGAGACGACCGTGAACAGGGAATCGGCAACCGTCTCGGCCAGATAATAAAGTTCCAGATTCCTGCTGGCATTTATGAGCAGCGCAGATATCAGTATGCTTATTCCGACGTACCAGTAGATCGTCCATCTGAATTCCGTGTTTTTCGCATAGGGTTTCAGCTGCCCTTTGTAAAGGCCTTTGAAATGTATGTAGAAGTTCGTACCTCCCAGAAGCATGAAGGCTATGACGATAACCTTGACGATGTAGTCATAGTCGCTCATGCTGTTGGCGTTGTTGAGGAATCCCCCGGTCGAGACGGTCGAAAGGGTCATGCATGCGGAATCTATGGTGCCTACGCCGAATAAGATCAGAAGGATGGCTTGGACGACCGTCAGGAGGATATAGATGAGCAGGAAGCTCTTTGCGGAATCCTTGAGCCTTACAGAAAAGTTTTTTGTCCCGGAACCCGACATCTCGTTGATCGAGAATCCCTTTCCGCCTATGCCCATTATGGGGAGCATGTAAAGGAATATCAGGATTACCGATACCCCTCCTATCCACTGGGTCATAGACCTCCAGAGGAATAGGCTCTGCGGGAAGGAATCGAAGTCCCTGACCATCGTGTATCCTGTGGTGGTCACCCCGCTTACGGACTCGAACAGAGAGTCCATCAGCGGCATGCCGTACATTACGTAGGGGGTGGCGCCGACAATTATCATTATCAAAAACGCGCCGCCTATCATCAGAATCCCGGAAGTGGCCTGGAGGCCCTCCTCGCCTTCTCTGAACAATATGAGGACTACGAGACCGACCAGCACGAGGAAGAAGATCGGCGTGAGGAAAATATCATAATCCTCTCCGTAGTAGATCGCGGTGACGAACGGTGCTACCATGGAGATGCCCATCATGAGCATTATCATGCCCAAGGAATGGAGCACCGTGTTCTTCCAGCGGGCCCCCTTGCTTATTTTCGTCTCGTCCTCCAGCAGCGACAAGGATCACAACCCCGGCAAATTCTTTCCAAGCAGCTTTTTCACAGCAGACATTTTTGACATGTAGGCGTATATCAACACCCTGTCCCCGTCCCTGAAGTTGGTGTCGTACCGGGGGTATATCACCCTGCCGTTGCGGACCACAGCGGCAAAACGGGTCCCGTCCGGAATATCCAGGTCCCCGAAGAAACGGTTGAAAAGAGGAGACCTTTCATCTATCTTTACGCTGAAGAAGAACTCGTTGTCATGCTTCATCTTCAATATCGAGTCCTCGTCGGAGATCAGGCCCTTGGTTATCTCGTTGGCGATTATCAGGTGGTATCCTATTATCGTCTCTATCCCTGTGAAGCGGAATATGTCGTTATATTCCCTCGTCAGATATCTGGAGATGACCTTCCTGGTACCGAACTTCAGCGATGCCATGCAGGCAAGGAGGTTCTTCTCGTCCGCCTCGGTGACGCTGATGAGAACGTCCGCCCTCCCCACGTTCTCGGTTTTGAGGATGTGCGGGTCCAGAGAGTCCGAGTTGACCACGATGGCATCCGTAAGGGTGCGGGCGGCCTCCCTGCAAAGATCTTTGTCCTCTTCGATTATCTTGACGTAGACCTTCTTGTCCATTTTGCTTAGGGCCTTGGCGACGTTCATTCCGACCACCCCGGCCCCCAGTATCACAAATTCCAGGGCCTCCTCCTCGATCCCGACCATCTTGTTGAAGGCCTCGATCCCTTTCTCGCTGCCGATGACGGTGATCCTGTCCTCCGGACGGACCTCGGCTGTTTCTACGTCTATAATGACCCCGTCCCCGCGGTATATGCATACGATGTTGCACTCATCCGGTATGTCCAGGTTGAGTATCACGTTGCCCACTATGCTCTGGTCGCCACCGACCCTGAATGTCGCAATAGCCAGCCCCAGAGATTTGATAGTTTCGTAATCGACCACGTTCTCGAGCGTGGCCAGCTTGAATATCTTGTTGGAGCTTATTATCTCGGGGGATATGATCATGTCCACGCCCGGGTCCCCCTCGCCTGTGGTCTTGACCATGTAGTCCGGGTTCTTGATTGTGGCCACCGTGCGCAGCGAAGGCTTGTATTTTTTGGACATCATGCAGATGAAAAGGTTCAGGCCGTCGGACGGAAGCGTAGATACGATGATGTCCGCATCGTGCTTCTCTATTGCCAGCTCCAGTATCTTAGGGTTGGTCCCGTCCTCGTGGAGAACCGATACGTTGAGCAGATTCTTGACGTTGTCAGCCTTCAAGGCGTCCTTTTCGATCATCATCACGTTGTGGACGGCTGATAGGGTCTCTGCGGAAGTATATCCGACGTTTCCCGCGCCGATAATGATAATGTTCATCTGAGTTCCGTCCTGAGATGTTCGGTCCCGTTATATCGGTTGTGCTTGTAAGTTTCATCTGGAACTTAAGACCGACGCCCCTTCAATCCTGATGGGGATGTAAATGCTTTTCGTATTCTCCCGGCTTCCCGGAGCGCGGAATCTCCGAGAAACGGCCGAATGGCCATATGGAGGCTATCGCGTAATATAAATCACGGGACTATGATTCGGGCGCCATGTGGAAGCAAGTAAGCGAGGATTTCTGGAAGGAGAACCGCGCGTCCAAGGTCGGAGACGTCTCGGATGCCGTGAGCGGCATCATCGGCGAGGTGCGTGCCGGCGGTGACAAGGCGCTGTTCGAGCTTACCAAGAAGTTCGACAGACAGGAGCTCGGGCGTCTGGAGGTAACACGCGAAGAGATCGAAGACGCATACGATTCTGTAGACCAGGAGATAGTCGACGAACTGGAGAACGCGGCATACAACATCGAGCGCTTCCATGAGATGCAGGTGCCTCCAGACATGTGGCTCAGGGAGGTGGAGCCCGGCATAACTTTGGGCGTCAAGAGCACGCCCCTTGAGAGGGTCGGTTGCTATGTCCCGGGGGGAAGAGCATCATATCCCAGCACAGCTCTGATGTGCATTATCCCGGCAAGGGTCGCGGGCGTCGGCGAGATAATCTGCTGTACCCCCGCGCCGGTGAACCCGGCGACGCTGGTAGCCATGGACATCGCGGGAGCGGACGAGATATTCAAGCTGGGCGGCGCGCAGGCGGTGGCGGCGATGGCGCTGGGCACCGGAAGCGTTCCCAAGGTGCAGAAGATCGTCGGCCCCGGAAACGTGTATGTCACGGCAGCAAAGATGATGCTCCGTAACGAGGTGGAGATAGACTTCCCGGCAGGACCCAGCGAGATAGGGGTGCTTGCCGATTCGGGTGCGGTATGCGAATATCTGGCTGCGGACCTCATAGCGCAGGCGGAGCACGACCCTTCATCGGCAAGCCTGCTGATAACGGACGACCCCGGACTTCCCGGTCTCGTTTGGGAGGCCATGGAGCACATGATCGACGACCAACCCAGGAAGAGCATCATACTGAAGGCTCTGGAGAACTCCGGTTACATCGTTGCGGGAGACATGGACGAGGCGGTCGGGATGATGAACCGCATCGCCCCGGAGCACCTGTCCATACAGACATCCGACCCGATGGCCACCCTTTCGAAGGTCAGGAACGCAGGGTCGATATTCGTAGGTCCCTATACTCCGGTTGCCGCCGGCGACTATGCGTCGGGGACCAACCACGTGCTGCCCACGGCCGGGAACTCCTCGACCGCTTCCGGCCTGAACGTGGCCCACTTCCGTAAGACGTCCACAGTGCAGATGCTGACCCGCGAGGGGCTGGAGACCCTTGCGCCGACCATTGAGACTTTGTCCACATCGGAAGGACTACACGCCCACTGCGATTCGGTGAGGGTCCGCTTCGACGATGCGGAGTGAGATGATGGACAGCTTAGACCTCTACGACCCCAACCTATACATCAACAGGGAGCTCTCGTGGCTCGAATTCAACAGGAGATGCCTCGACGAGGCCAACGACAAAGGGGTCCCCCTGCTCGAGCGACTGAAGTTCCTGGCCATATGCTACGGGAACCTTGACGAGTTCTTCATGATCCGCGTCCCGGGCATCGTAAACGGGATCGTGGCCGGCGCACCGATACTCGATGCTCCGGACATAGAGCACGACACCAACCGTCTGCTTTCCAAGATCAACTCCAAGGTGGAGGGCCTGCTCGAGGGATACAACGCATGCTGGCTGGAACTCAGGTCCGCCCTTTCGGAGAACGGGATAAGGATCCTGTCCATCGACGGCCTCTCCGATGAGCAGATGGAGGCGGTGGACTCCTTCTACAACGACCGCATCCACCCTCTCCTGACGCCTCTCGCGCTGGATGTGTCGCATCCGTTCCCTTTCATCTCGAGCAACACTCTCAGCCTGGCAGTGAAGATGGAGGGGCTCAGCGGCCAGGTGATGTATGCGAGGATAAAGATGCCCCTCGGGCCCTTCAACCGCTTCGTACGGATACCATCCGAATCATCTGGCCTTGACTACGTCCTCCTGGAGGACATGGTGCGCCACAACGTGCAGAAGCTTTTCCCCGGTTTCAAGATCAACGGGGTTTACGCCTTCAGGGTCACCAGGAACGCGGACACAAAGGTGACGATCGACGAGGCTTGCGACCTCATGTCGGCCGTGGAGGAGTCCATCGAAGGCAGGGGCACAGGTTTCCCGGTCAGGATGGTCACCGAGTCCGCCATGCCCCAGGACATGGTGGAGCTTTTCGGCAAGAATCTGGACCTCGGGCTGGAGCAGATACACAGGTCGGATTCGCCATTGATGCTCAACAGCCTCTGGGAGCTCTACGACCTCAACATGCCCCGTCTCAAGGAGAAGGAATTCAGGCCGTACTGCCCTCCGGAGCTGGCAGAGGGCTCGTCTATCTTCGAGGCCGTAGCCAAGAGGGACTGGGTGCTCTACCATCCGTACGAATCTTTCGGGATAGTAGTCAGGTTCCTGCAGGAAGCGGCCCACGACCCTGCCGTCCAGAGCATAAAGATATGCCTGTACAGGATAGGCAAGGACCCATCCATAATCCAGGCGCTCAGGGACGCCAGGGAGAGAGGTAAGACCGTCTCGGTCCTGATGGAGATACGGGCGAAATTCGACGAGACCAACAATATACAGCTTGCGAAAAGCATGGAACAGCTGGGCATACATGTGGTCTTCGGGCCCCTGGAGCTCAAGGTCCATTCCAAGCTCCTGCAGGTGGTGCGCCTCGAGGGGAGCCATCTTGTCAGGTACACCCATATGAGCTCCGGCAACTACAACGTCAGCACCGCCAAGCAGTACGCCGACATCTCTTTCCTGACGGTGAACGAGGAGATAGGAGAGGACGTCGGCGAACTTTTCAACTCCCTTACCGGCTACTTCGGACCCAGGGAATACAAGCAGCTGCTGGTGTCCCCTCTGAACCTGAAGGACTCCCTCATCGAAAAGATACGGCGCGAGATCGAGCGCAAGGAGGAGACCGGCAGCGGATACATCGCGCTGAAGGCCAACGGCCTCATAGACGCCGACATCATCGCAAGCCTGTACAGCGCCTCCATCGCGGGCGTGAAGATAGAATTGAACATCCGGGGGCTGTGCTGCCTCCGTCCCGGGATAGCCGGAGTATCCGACAACATACGCGTCGTGAGGGTCGTCGACAGGTTCCTCGAGCATGCGCGCATCTACTACTTCGAGAACGGGGGCGACCCGGAGATGTACATGGGTTCTTCGGACATAATGCCGAGAAACCTTCTCGCGAGGGTCGAGACGCTGTTCCCGATACTCGACAAGGAGATGCTGGTCTCCATCAGGGACAACATCCTTCGCGTGCACCTCGACGACAACGTCAAGGCCAGCGAGCTGACCGCCGACGGTACGTATGTTCCGGTGGCAAGGAAGAAGAAGGATACGGCGGTCAGGTCGCAGAAATGGTTCATCGACCACAGAGGGTGCTGGCATGGCTGAAAGCAGGACCGTCGCCTTCATAGATGTGGGGACCAACTCGATCCATGTGCTGGTGACCCAGTTCTTCCCGGACTCCGTGGGCACTCCGATATTCGACGACAAGGAGTCCGTGAGGCTCGGCCAGAATCTATTCGCCGAGGGATACATCGACCAAGAGACCATCCAGAGGACGAAACTGGTCATAGGACGTTTCGTCAGGATAGCCAAGGACATGGGTGCGGAGGAGATATTCGCCTTCGCGACATGCGCCGCACGCGAGGCCTACAACAGGAACGAGCTGCTGGACGCGGCATCTGAGGCCGGCATAGATCTGAGGATCATATCCGGCACCGAGGAGGCCAGGCTGGCGGGCCTCGGCGTGTTCGGACCTTACGGACCTCCGGACAGGTGCGTCGACATCGACCTAGGAGGAGGAAGCACCGAGATAAACCTCTGCAAAGGCAGCGAGATGATATTCTTGGACAGCCTCATGGCCGGGTCTGTGCGTTTCTCCTACGGGCTGGGTATAGAACAGCGCGGGACGGTGTCCCGTTCCGACTACGAAAAGATACTCCGTGCGGTGGACAAGGTGGCAGATAATGCGGCCAACAGACTCAGGGAGATCGGATTCGACAGGGCGATGGGGTCCTCGGGCACCATGATAAACCTGGCCGAAATGTGTGCGGCCCGCAGGGACGGCGACGCTTCTTTCATGACGAAAAAAGAGCTTTCGGAGCTGATGAAGGACCTTTGCGCCATGGACGAAGTCCAGCGCCGCAGCGTGCCCAGGATGAACCCCGGAAGGTCGGATATAATCATCGGAGGAGGAGCGATAGCAGAGGAGCTTATGCACCTTTTCGAGATAGACAAGATATTCATCAGCGACCGCGGGCTGAGGGAAGGGATGCAGTTCGACTATCTTTTGGGAAAAGGCAGGAAGGAGTTCAACCTCAGGCGATCCTCTGTGATGACGCTCGCCAGACGCTGCGGTTTCAACGAGAAGCACGCATCGCAGGTCAACATGCTCACGATGCAGATGTTCGACAGCATGAGGGATCTGGGCCTGCACTCGATGAACGGCGATGTCAGGGAGCTTCTGGGATATGCGGCGACGCTCCATGACATAGGGGAATTCATCAGCTACAACAAGCACAACGTCCACTCCTACACTATAATATTGAATTCTAACATGCCTGGTTTCACCCCGACTGAACTGGAGGACATGGCTCTGATCGCAAAGTTCCACCACAAACGGTTCCCCGGGTCGAACCATAAGCTCCTCAAGGAGCTTACCAGACAACGGGCGAAGACCGTCCGCTACTGCGCGATGATGCTCCGCATGGCCGATGTTCTGGACAGACACAGGTCCTCGCCGGTGGACAGCATGCGCGTCCTCGCGGTCGGAGGCAATGTGCTCATAGACCTGAAGTCCAAGGAGGACCTGAGCATGGAGGTCTGGAAGCTGGAAGAGCTCTCCGAACCGTTCAGAGACGTATTCGGGTCGGAACTTAGGATCTGCGCATCGGGGTGGGGGGAAGCGAAGATATAGGTCCCGAGGCAGGAACGCCCCGTCAGATGATATTTGCGGCCGTCGGGCTTCAGGGCCCTTCTCCGGACGCACCTTTTCGTTAGGAACCATTAAATTAAGGCAAGTTATGTTAATCTCAGAAGCGGGATACCCCTTGCATGGATTAACGTCCGTTTCCCGCTTTAAAATCCCTTATATCCCTCGGGGTCGATCCTGAGGGATATCCCCTTTTGAACCGCCCGACTCTCGATCTCGTCCCATGCCCCGCGGAGCAGATCCAGTTCCTCGGGGGATGTCTGCACCAGGGCGCCGTCCCCGTAGCAGCGGAACCTCACCTGCGCCACTCCGGCCGTATTCCTGATGAACGCTTCCCATTCTTCGACATCCCTGAGCACGGCGTCTGTGATGACAGTGCCGCAGGGTATGCGGGTGGAGAGGCACGTGTCCTTTACGAGGCCTGCCGACCAATCCTTGCACCGTACGTGCTCGACTATCTCCTCCCTTCCGATTTTCAGCGTCTCAAGGGGCCTGAAGATGAAAAGTTCCACGGCCGCCCTGTGGCCCGGGCGGTTCTGGGAGAGGTCGTCGTAGTTGTCTCCGCATATGCAGTTTCCCGTTCCAAGTTCCACCGCTATCGTCCTGACGGCGGAATACACCGCCCTTTTGCAGTGATAGCAGCGGTCCGCCCCGTTAGCCTGCACGCCCGGCATGTCCTTCCATCCGACCTCTGCGACCATGAAGGGTATGCCGATCGCGTTCGCGATCCTCTCCGCCTCGGACCTCTGCCTCCTGCTGACCATGGGCATGTCCACGAACACGGCGGTGATGTCATCTATCGACCTTACGCATGCCTCGGCCAGATACGAGCTGTCGAACCCGCCGGAGAACGCCAGCACAGCAGAGTCCATATTTCCCAGGAATTCGCAAACTTCGTCGAACCCGTTCATTTGCATTAACAATCTCCGCGAATGTCTTTAACCCTTCGCACATATACAAGCGCATATGGACATCAGAGAGGTGTTGGAATCCTACAAGGCGGGCAGGATCTGCGCCGCGGAGGCGGAAAGGTCGCTCCGCGCCGACTACATCGAGTCGATAGGTAACGATGTCAACATGGACCTGGGAAGAGAGGTCAGGAAGGGGACACCGGAGGTCGTCTACGCCAGGGCGAAGGCCCCGGAGACCGTGGAGAGGATCCTGCGCAGTTCCAACGGGAGGCTTCTGGTGTCAGGTGCGGCCGAGGAGCACTTCCGCGCGGCCGAGGGCATCGAAGGTGCGGAGTTCCACAGGGAGTGCAGTTGCATTGTATTCGGCGGATTCCCCGAGGAAAGATACGGTCCGGTGGCCGTTGTCACGGCAGGCACATCCGACATCAAGGTCGCCAAGGAGGCGGTCCTCATGGCCCGCATGATGGGCTGTTCCTGCCTGGAGTACTATGACATCGGGGTCTCGGGCATACACCGCCTCATATCCCCCATGAAAGAGATCATATCGAAGGACGCCGCGGCCGTGGTCGCGGTCGCTGGAATGGAAGGGGCGTTGCCTACACTGGTGTCGTCCCTTTCGCCCGTTCCGGTCATAGGTGTGCCGACATCTACCGGATACGGCATCGGAGGTGACGGGCTGGCCGCCCTCATGGGCATGTTGCAGTCCTGCTCTCCGGGCCTCAGCGTGGTTAACATCGACAACGGTATCGGGGCAGGCGCGATGGCGGCCATGATAGCCAGGGGCAGGGTCTCCGAGAGATGAGCGGACAGACATTCTTCGATTCGATGGCAGAGATGAACAACACCGAGATCAAATCCGGTCTGTGCTCGATCTGCAAAGGCTCGCATAGGCTTTGCGGGAAGGACAGATGCCCGCTGATGATAAAGTTCTACTCGCAGCAGAAGACACTGCCCATGATAGACGCCAAGGACCTGGCCGGGAGCAGCCCTCCCGCCGTGTTCGTAGGCAGGTTCGGATACCCCAAAGTGGACGTGGGCCCTTTGATCCCTCCGGAGTTCGGAGACACGTCCATCATGGACACGCCGGAGCGCTGGGTGGGGAAGAGCATAGACGAGATCGTCGATTTCAGGTTCAAACTGGTCCGCGGAAAGATCAGGATAGACGCATACGACTTCAAAAAGTCGGGCAGAGTGGTAGACGACATACAGGAGATAGCCCTGACAGAACGCCCGCTCGACATCGAGGCCGAGTTCTCCCATAAGCCGAAGGGACGTGTCGTCATGGACGACGAGGTTCAGCCCTTCGGGCCCTCGGCACGTATGACCTCCATGAGGAAGGGCAACGGCAGGTTCGAAAGGAACCTCGAACGCAGCTTCTACGACACAGACATGAAGGCGGTGGACGCCGTGATATCCTCCTACCGCAACGGGACGCTTATTTCCGAGATAGAGAAGGCGTTCTCCGTCGGGACGATGGGGGTGGAGAAGCGGCGCAGGTTCGTTCCAACGAGATGGAGCATCACGGCTGTCGACGATATAATAGGCAAAGACCTGCTGACCACCACCAAGTTCTACAACACCATCGACGACTACCGCATATACCAGTGGGAGCAGCTGGACAACCGCTGGTGCATACTGATGATGCCCTGCACATGGAGGTACGAGCTCATAGAGGCGTGGTATCCGAACACCACGTGGAACCCTACCGGACGCACGATCGACATAATCAGCGACTGCGAGTTCTTCGACGGCAGGAAGGAATATGCCCACATCGGAGGATGCTACTACGCCGCGAGGATGGCCGTCAACGAGCTTCTCACAAGCGAAAGGCGCACGGCGGGCGTCGTGATCTTCCGCGAGGCGCACCCGGGATACGTCATGCCGGTAGGCGTGTGGAACGTCAGGGAGAACGTCAGGGAGGCCCTTCGGACCAAACCCTACAGCTACGACACCCTTGACAAGGCGATGGACCACGTGGACAGGGTGATGGACATCCCTAAGAGCACATGGGTCAGCAATTCCGGGGTCCTGAAGGACTGGTACACGCAGAGGAGGATCGAGGACTATTACTGACCTTCTCGACTTCACGCCTTCTGACGAGTGGGACGGGGTTTTCGAGACCGTGAAATGCAAACGGGCCCTCTCGCCGTCCGGCCTGCCCGGCATCGACTACGCCCTGAATCCCTACGGTGGCTGCGAGCACGGTTGCGTTTACTGCTACGGGCCCGAGGTGACCCATACGGACTTCAGGGAATGGCGCATCGTGAGGGTAAGGAGCAACATAGCGGAGAGGCTTGCCAAAGAGGTGCCGAACATAGAGGGCACGGTCGGCATAGGAACGGTCACCGACCCTTACCAGTACGCCGAAAAGAGATTCATGCTCACATCCCAATGCCTGGAAGTGCTCAGGTCCGCCGGGCTCAGAATACACGTACACACGAAGTCCGATCTCATACTCCGCGATCTCGACATCATCTCCAGGATGAAGGGCGAGGTCGGTATCACCATAACCACCCTTGACGAGAAGGTCTCCCACATAACGGAGCCGGGCGCCCCGCTTCCAAAAAGGAGGCTGGAAGCACTTAAGGAACTGACCTGCGCCGGCGTGGACACCTATGCCCTGGTCGGGCCCGTGCTCATGTATCTCGAAGGCAAAGAGGTCGAATTCGTCGAAGCGGTAGCATCCACGGGAGTCAGGCGCATGTGCGTAGACCGTCTTAACCTGCGGCCGCTGCTCTCTCAGAGGCTGGAACGCATGGGAGTGAGGGGTTCGACCTCGGCACTGGAGAAGATACGGCATATCGCCGGGGACCGCGGCATAGAGGTCACCGACGTATTTTGAATGTAAGCATGTCCCTGACCGACAGGGAGTAGGAGAATACCAACAGGGAGACCGCGAGCAGAGCGGACAGGAACGCGAGGAACGTTCCGTTCATGGAACCGTAGACGGTCAGCCTGATATACAGGAAGTAGAAGACCAGGTAGAGTATTATCGCCGCGGTAAGATGCGATACCCTCACCTGCACCTCTCCACCGCGGTTCCTGTACCCTATGAAGACGATGCCGCCGCCTACCAGAAAGCTGATGAGGAGGGCGACGTAGGTCAAGGGCGGGAAAGGCCATTTGCCTGCGAAGAATGCGAGATACAGAAGCGAAGCTCCCCAGAAACATATCCCCAGATAGACCAGCCACATTCCTTCCATCGATTCGTAGTTGATCCTGAAGGCGCGCATTCTGAAGATACTTTCTGTATGAATATATATCCTTATCCTTTGATAAAACGGATGGCGACCATCAAAAAATGCACTGGTTATAAAGGAATAGTTAATATAGAAGAACAAATTTACCGTAACCAAGACAAAGGAGGATAATCCAATGTATGGTTCTGGAAATCAGCCTATAATCGTGCTCAGAGAAGGCACTGAAAGAAACAGGGACAAGGAAGCGCAATTCAACAACATAGCGGCCGCAAAAGCAGTGGCCGACGCCGTCAGGTCCACTCTCGGACCTAAAGGAATGGACAAAATGCTTGTCAACACCATCGGCGACGTGGTCATAACCAACGACGGAGTGACCATTCTGAAAGAGATCGACGTACAGCACCCCGCCGCCAAGATGGTCGTCGAGGTAGCCAAGACCCAGGACTCCGAGTGCGGAGACGGCACCACGACTTCGGTCGTAATAGCCGGAGAGCTGCTCAAACAGTCCGAGGAGCTTATCAACTCCAACGTCCACTCGACGGTGATCACCAACGGATTCAGGCTCGCCGCCGAGAAAGCGGCCGAAATTCTGGACGAGATCGCAGTACCGGTCAACACCGACGAACTCCTCGAGAAGGTCGCATCCACGGCGCTCACCGGCAAAGCTGTCGGAGAGGAAGAGGCAAAACTCGCCAAAATCGTGGTCCAGGCCTGCAGGTCCGTCGAAGACGACGGAATGGTCGACACCGACGACATACACATTCAGAAAAAGATCGGCGAGAACATCGGCAACACATGCATGATAAAGGGTATCGTGATCGACAAAGAGCGCGTCCACCCCCGCATGCCCAGGAAAGTAGAGAACGCGAAGATCGCGCTGTTCTCATGCGCCCTCGAGGTCAAGAAGACCGAGTTCGACGCACAGATACAGATCACCGACCCCACAAAGATGAACTCCTTCCTCGAGGAGGAGGAGAACAGCCTCAAGGCGATGGTCGACGCCATCAAGAAGTCCGGAGCCAACGTGGTCCTCTCCCAGAAGGGAATCGACGATCTGGCCCAGCACTACCTTGCCAAGGCGGGCATATTCGCATGCAGGAGGCTCAAGCAGAGCGACCTCGAGGCCATTGCCAAGGCGACCGCAGGAACAGTCGTCGGCAACACCGCAGAGATCAACAGCAGCGACCTGGGATCCGCCGGTGTCGTGGAGGAGAAGCTCATCGGAGAGGACGGAATGGTCTTCATCACCGGATGCAAGAACCCCAAGGCAGTGACCCTTTTCGCCCGCGGAGGCACCGAGCACGTCATCGAAGAGGTTGAAAGGGCCCTTACCGACGCCATCCGCGTCGTGGGAGTCGCCATCGAAGACGGAAAGGTCGTCGCCGGAGCAGGTGCCCCCGAGATAGAGGTAGGGATCAGACTGGCCTCTTACGCCTCCAGCATCGGAGGAAGGGAGCAGCTTGCGATCGAAAAGTTCTCGAAGGCCCTGGAGATAATCCCCTGGACGCTCGCCGAGAACGCAGGCATCGACCCCATAGACAGCATCATCAACCTGAAGAAGGCCCACAAGGAACACAAGAACGGTTCCGTCTACGGTATCGACCTCGACAGCGGAGAGGCCGTCGACATGCTGAAGAAGGACGTTGTAGAGCCCCTCAGGGTGAAGAAGCAGGCCATAAGCTCTGCTTACGAGGTCGCCAACATGATCCTCAGGATCGACGACGTCATCACCGCACGCAGGGCCCAGTCCCCCCCGCCGGGAGCCGGTGGAATGGGCGGCATGCCCCCCGGAATGATGTAAAACCATTAACGAGGGGGCTCGTCCCCCTCGACACGATTTTTCTTAAACAATTCTGCCCTTGAGGAATTCCGAGGGCTCGGAGCTGCACTTATAATCATAAGTCTGGCACTATGCCGGTTACGTATCTGTAGGCGGTCATGTAAAAAATTATGAATGGTATTTTCCTAGTCGCTCTGTCAGACAATTGTCTGAAAAAATTAAATATCCGTCGGACCATTATGAACACGATGGGATCAAATGCGGGCCGCGCTTTACACGAGGGTGTCGACTGAAGATCAGGCCAGAGAAGGTTACTCCCTCGACGCACAGATGAAGCGTCTGGAGGCCTACTGCCAGGTCAGAGGATGGGACATCGGGGGCAAGTACAGGGACGAGGGGTTCTCAGGAAGGGACACTGACCGTCCGGAATACCGCAGGATGTTTTCAGAATCTGAGTCCTGGGACATCCTTCTCGTGCTGAAGATGGACCGTATCCACAGGAACAGCGTGAACTTCACGCTGATGATGGACGAGCTGAGGAAGCACGGCAAAGAATTCAACTCGATGCAGGAGAAGTTCGACACTACCACCGCAATGGGCCGTTTCGTAATGGACATCATGCAACGCATCGCCCAGCTCGAAAGCGAGCAGATCGGAGAGAGGGTCAAGGTCGGGATGATGCAGAAGGCCCAGTTCGGAACCGGCCCCATGGGGTCCGGCCACCCTTACGGATACGTTTATTCCAGAGGCATCCTCGAAGTGGTGGAGGACGAGGCATACACCGTGAAGGCGATATACCGCCTATACAACGAAGGCTCTTCGATGGAGGATATCGCGGACTCCCTCAACCGTGCCAGGATCCCCGCCAAGAAAGGAGGCGCCTGGAACAGGCAGTCGATATGCAACATCCTCCACAACCCCATCTACTTAGGATATATCGAATGGGACGGGATCGTCAGGGAAGGCGGTCACATGGCGATAATCGACAAAGAAGCCTATGAGGCAGTGAACGGGCCTTTCAATGGATGAAGACAAGAACTACCGGGCCGCGATATACGTTCGCGTTTCTACAGACGAGCAGGCACAGGACGGATACTCTCTGAATGCGCAGAAGGAGATGCTGACCAACTACTGCATTTCCCAGGGCTGGGACATTGCGAAGTTCTACGAGGACGACGGATATTCCGGAAGGACCGTGAAACGTCCCGCTTATGCGAAGATGATCGAAGAGTCGGACCTCTGGGACGTAATGCTCGTTGTAAAGATGGACCGTATCCACAGGAACAGCCGCAACTTCATGGAGATGATGGAGGACATCAGCTCCAAGGGCAAGATGTTCGTCTCTTCGACGGAGGCATTGGACACCACGAACGCACTAGGGAGGTTCGTGGTGGACATGATACAGCGTATCGCGCAGCTGGAAAGCGAGCAGATCGGCGAGCGCACATACTTCGGCATGCGCGAGAAGGCCGAGAATCTGGAAAACGATGCGTCGGAAAAGAAGACGATGGGGTTCAATCCTCCCTTCGGCTACCGCATAAACAACGGGGCCCTCGAAGCCGTGAGCGACGAGCTGGACGTGGCAGAGAACATATTTTTCCAGTATTATGACGGAAGAACGATCGACGAGATATGCAGCAATCTCAACGAAGAAGAGACCCTGACAAGAAAAGGCAACATCTGGAACAAGTTCAACCTGAGCAACATCCTCCACAACCCGGTCTATGCGGGATACATGAGGTGGGAGGACATCCTGATACGCCACGAAGCCCACACGGCCGTATCGCCGGAGCTTTTCAACAGGGTGCAGGAGATCATGGCGTCAAAAGTGAAGGACCCCTCGAAGAGGAACGTCCTTTTGGTGCCGGTGATCGGCGAGCAGAATTAATGTAAAAAAGTCGAGCGCAGAGGCCGGGCGCAGGGGCGGTTCGAGGGATGGGAAAGCCGCCTTAATACGGGGGTCGCGGACTTGGTTATTTGATATGCTGGATATCATTTCATATTTGATATTTAATAATAAAGGAAACCTTTAATATAGGCAAGTAAGATTCATAAACGGGACTAACGTCCTGGAGGAAAAACAAATGACAGAGAAATGCATAGACACGACGGCCATGGGGCTGTTCTTCGTAGCGTTGGTATCGCTACCAATCGCGATGATATGCTTCGTGCAGTACGCGGACAGCTCATACGGGCTCGCAGCAGAGCAGCTCGGAAAATTCGTAATGATATGTGCCGGGTTCATACTGCTCGCAGCCATCGGCGCATACAGGGCCGGGTCCAACTTCGGCGCCACAGTGTTCGCCTTGGTCGCAGCGGGTGTATTCTACGCTGGATGGGCCGGTGGGGACATCTATACCAACGTTTCGCTCGGAGTTCTGTACCTGGTAGCGTTCCTTTGGTCTTACCTGGCCAAGAACCCGCCCGTACTGACGACGATCCTGATCACCACAGCGCTGATATTCATATTCGGCGGAGTCGCGGTTGCCGAGGGCACCGACATCTGGGTGCTCCTGAAGGGAATAGCAGCCGTCGCGAACTTCATACTGACCCTCTACCTCGCATTCTTCCTCGTGAAGGCAGAGTGCGACGGCAAGTGTGCGGAGTAAGCATAACACCAACCCCCTCCTCCGGGAGGGGCAAACAACTTACACATTTATCCAAGGGCCGTCGGGGCGACGCGGTGCCGCCCGGGTGGGAAGCGGTCCGACCCTCGTCGATGTTCTTCTTACGGTTTTTGCATCCTACGTCAACGCCTGCATAAAACGTACCGGACGGATCAAGACACAGAGCCGCACAAACGAGATGTCGGCCTCGGTCTCAGAGGGCGTGACTTCCATCGGCGGCTATACGTTCTACAACTGTGTCGGCCTGACCTCCGTCATGATATCCGAGGGCGCGACATCCATCGAAGACGATTCATTCAAAGGATGCACAAGAACAACCTCCATGACGATACCGGACAGCGTCGAATACGTCGGCCATGGCGCGTTCGATATGATGGCCTTCTATTCGGAAGACGGGACGAACGCACTGGAAGGCACCGTTGTCAATCTGAGCGGTCACAGTTTCAAGGGATCGTATGATAAGATGACAAGGGCGGCCTTACGCTTACCTACGTCGTCGACGGAGGGAGAATTATCATTCATCTCCGAACCGAGCACACACCAACCGAATCCGGTCAGCTTATCTTCCGCAGAAAAATATCCTTCTCCCATGCAGGACCGCATTTCAACTGCGGGGTCCTGACACGGGAGGCATTCCGGGACCGCTGAAAACACGCCCCTTTCCTCTCAGCGTTGGGTCGGGACCGCAGCCTAGGCCCCATTCCAACCATAACAAGGTTTCTAAGTCTGTTGCTTTTCAGCCACTTTATAACAGTCAAAAATCTGTCTTCGTCCTTCTACAGCAACCTGAAGCCTTCGGAATAACGATGGTCGGATCCAATTCACACCGGGCCCCAAGGTGTCTGACCCAGGCTTAGCACCTTCACTATTATATAACGAGTAGACGAATCGGCAAGCTGAGCATACGCCGGCATCCCGGCAGATCTTTACCGGGTCCACGAACGGTCGATTTTCGATGGTCGTATGCCAGAGGGGTATAAATGGAAAACAAAAGAATGGACACTACGGCCTTAGGGCTGATATTCATCGCATTGGGGACACTCGCATCTTCTCTTGTGTCCTTTGTGTGGTATTTTGTGGAATCCGATCCTTACGGATTGGTAGAAGGGGACCTGTATTTTCTGATGGGGGTATGCTCCGCGTTCATACTGTTTGCCGCGATCGGCGCGTATTTGAACAAATCGCACTTCGGAGCAGTTTTCTTCGCATTGATTTCTGCGGCATTCTTCTTCAGCGCATTCACCGTCTATGGAGATCTCTACACAAACATCTCGTTGGCAGTAATGCTTATCTTTTTGCTCATATGGGCGTTCGCAGCCAAGAAACCGATGATGCTGAACATGTTGATTCTGACGTGCGCATTGACACTTCTGTTCACCGGAGTGTCAAACGCAGAATGGCTGATAAACGATCAAGCGACCGTTTGGGAGCTCCTTTGCGGACTGGCCAAGATCGCTACCTTCGCCATATCGATGTATCTCGTCGGCAGCTCGTTGAAGTGCGGTCTCGACGTCTTCAAGGACGAGAACGGGGAAGAATAAGCGCCCATCGCCGAGCAATGAACTAAACGATTCAAATCGACCCGATGGTCGCCCCGTCCGTACGGAACGCCGGTATGGCAGTCCGTGCGGACGGGCGCATTTATATTTTCAACACAGGCCAGACACCCGGATATTCTATGCAAGGCGGTCCTTCACCATCTTCCGGACGCATCCCATTAAAAACGAAAGACCGTCCAGGCTAAAGCCTTATTATCCGGACAGGCGATGGCCCCATGTGAAGAAGCAGACCAAGGTCAAAATCGTATCCTGGGGGATCATCATTCTCATGGTGGGCGCCGTATTCGTCACCGCCGTCGCGATGTATTACGACGGATGGAGCTGAGACATCGCATCCATCGAGCAAGAAGCTCATCTTCCGTAATTAATGACGAACCACCTGTCCTCGTTCAAAAAGAAGCTGTGGTTGATGCTAAGTATCCATACCATGAACAGGATGACCGCCACAGGCTCGACGAACGCGATCGGCGTAAGCACAAGCAACAGTATGTTTGCGACGATCAGTATGGCTGTGTAGATGGCGAGGAGGTAGTTCTCTTCCGCGAATGCCACGTACAGGGCGTAATTGATCATGCACAGCGCGATGGAGATGAAGAACGCGGCTGTGAAAACGATATGCAGGTCCGTGTCCATGGTGAAGAATCCTATGCCCATTAGGAACAGGCCGGAAATCGATAAGATGATGAAAACGGAGCGAAGGAACAGAGGTTTCAGAGAATGTGCCATCAGCGCCCCGTATATGCAGGTGCACATCCCCGTTCCTGCACAGCCGATCAGAAACAGGTATCTCGCGCCTGTCTCCGAGATGCCCAGCTCGCTCATGGTGTTGACGCCGAATGTCCAAGACGGGTCTAGCAGCACGGCACCTATCCAACAGAACGCGAACAGCGCCATTCCGATGAACAATATCACCGAAGGTATCTTGGTTCCTGATGGGAACATGGTACATCATCCGAGTGTTCGGATTTAATAATTACATACGCGTCCGGCGAATTCGCAGCATGTCGAACCAAGCCGACCGACCTTTCCAGTTCCGATCTCAGTGTCATCATGTTCAAGGAATTCTATTTTTTTCATTTCTTCATTGCCGAATCGATCAATGGCCGCATCGGGGTTCCGGTCATACGACGATTCCACATGAATCCGTCATCACCAGCGTCTGGAAGTAATTGTTTTCAATCTGTCCTGACAAAAACTATTTAATTCAACAAATCGCGTCCAGAACTGTTCGCACATGCTCAGAGCCTGATAAAGCTGCCAGATCCCAGAAGGTGTCAGTCTGTTATCCATACTCGGCATAGCCGGAAAGGTTGTAAAAGAATGTCCGTATCTTCTGTTTTAAAAGCATCTTTGTTCGCTGTTGTTGTTTTGGCCGTCGTTTCGTCGTATCTGGTCGTTTTTGATTCCGATTCTGTGGAGGGCGGGGGACCCGGCATATTATTCTCAGAAGGCGGTCTGGACTATGCGATCAAGGCCGACGGCACTGCGGAAGTTGTAGGTTTCGACGATCCGAGCATAACAGAACTGACGATCCCGTCTTCCGTGACGTACGATTCGGTGACATATGATGTTACATCCATCAAAGACGGTGCGTTCTACGATTGCACTGGTCTGACGTCCGTGACGATACCTGAAGGCGTCACGTCCATCGGCGAATACGCGTTCCTCTACTGCACAGGTCTCGCGTCCGTGACGATACCAGACAGCGTAACGTCAATCGGAAGCGGTGCGTTCTACTACTGCACCGGCCTCGCGTCCGTGACGATACCTGCAAGCCTCACATCTATCGGATACGGTGCCTTCTTTCATTGCAACAGTCTCACGGAATTTGACGTTTCTATTGACAACGCCAACTATTCGAGCGACGGCCAGGGCATCCTCTGGAATAAAGACGGAACATCTTTGATACAGTGCCCCGGAGGATATGAAGGAGGCGTCGTCATACCCGACAGCGTCACTTCCATCGGAGACAATGCGTTCTACGGCTGCAGAGGCCTCACGTCCGTGACGATACTTGCAAGCATCACGTCCATAGGCGAAGGTGTGTTCTCGGGCTGCACCGGCCTGACGTCCGTCACGATACCCGACGGCGTCACGTCCATAGGCGACTATGCGTTCTCCTACTGCACCGGCCTCACGTCCGTCACGATACCCGACGGCCTCACGTCCATAGGCGAATCTGCGTTCTTTTACTCTGGCCTCACGTCCGTCACGATACCTTCGAGCGTCACGTCCATAGGCGAATCTGCGTTTTCCGGCTGCAGCGACCTCATGTCGGTGACGATAATGGACGGCGTCACGTCCATAGGCGAATCTGCGTTCTCCGACTGCACCGGCCTCGCGTCCGTGACGATACCTGACAGCGTCACGTCCATAGGCGAATATGCGTTCTCCGACTGCACCGGCCTCACGTCGCTGACGATAATGGACGGCGTCACGTCCATCGGCTATTCTGCGTTCTCCGACTGCACCGGCCTGATGTCCGTCACGATACCTGCGAGCGTCACGTCCATCGGAGGAAGAGCATTCTCCGACTGCACCGGCCTGACGTCCGTGACGATACTCGACGGCGTCACGTCCATCGGAAACTATGCGTTCTTCGACTGCACCGGCCTGACGTCCGTCACGATACCTGCGAGCGTCACGTCCATCGGAAACAACGCCTTCGATTTTTGCAACAGTCTCACGGAATTTGACGTTTCTGTTGACAACGCCAACTATTCGAACGACGACCTGGGCATCCTATACAACAAAGACAAGACATTATTGATACAGTTTCCCGGAGGATACGAAGGGGGCGTCATCATACCCGACGGCGTCGAGTCCATCGGCACATATGCGTTCATCGGCTGCACCGGCCTGACGTCCGTCACGATACCTGCGAGCGTCACGTCCATCGGCGACGGTGCGTTCGAAAGCTGCACCGGCCTGACGTCCGTCACGATACCTGCGAGCGTCACGTCCATCGGAAACTATGCGTTCACCGGCTGCACCGGCCTCACGGAATTCCTCGTTTCCGTTCATAATGCCAACTACTCGAACGACGGCCAGGGCATCCTATACAACAAAGACAAGACATTATTGATACAGTGTCCCGGAGGATACGAAGGAGGCGTCGTCATACCCGACAGCGTCACATCCGTCGGCAACTATGCGTTCTACTACTGCACCGGCCTCACGTCCGTGACGATACCCTCAAGCGTGACTTCCACCGGCTGGTTCACATTCTCGGGCTGCACCGGCCTCACGTCCGTGACAATACCCTCAAGCGTCGCTTCGATCTCCAATTCAGCTTTCAAATACTGTACCGGCCTGACGTCTGTGACGATATCGGAAGGCATCACGTCGATCAGCAGCTCTGCGTTCTCATACTGCACCGGCCTGACGTCCGTGACGATACCTTCGAGCGTCACGTCCATCGGCCACTATGCGTTCTCAGACTGCACCGGCCTGACGTCCGTGATGATACCTGAAGGCGTAACGTCCATCAATCAGTCCGTATTCTCGGGCTGCACCGGCCTCACGTCCGTGACGATATCTGAAGGCGTAACAGAAATCGGATACGGAGCATTCTACGGCTGCACCGGCCTGACGTCCGTGACGATACCCTCAAGCGTAACAGAAATCGGGTCCGCAGCATTCAACGGCTTGACCTTCGTCGCAGAAGACGGGACCACCGTATTGGACCAGACCGTCGAAAATTTGAGCGGTTACCGTTTTGCAGGAACATATGAATGTATGGTAAGGATCACTTACTCGGTAACATACAGCGTGGACGGAGGTTCCGTTCCTGCGCCTGTGCAATCTGCCTTGTCCGAGGGATATTCGTTCGTCATCGCCGATTACGACGGCACCAGGGACGGATACTCGTTCGAAGGATGGAGCGACGGGACGGACGTGTACCAAGCGGGCGACGAATACGTTATTGGAACGTCGGACGTCACGCTGACCGCGGTCTGGGAGTCCACCGACGTAACGCGCGGGACTGCAAGCATAGCCGGAGCTCTCATTGCGACCATCGTCATAGTCATGGTCGCCGTCCTTTATGGAAGAAGGGCGAACTTCTAAACTTTACAAACGGGGCCCGCGTGAGCGGGCCCTTCAATATTTTAATCAAAACCTACTTGTAATGTAAAATCGCATGAATTTCAAAATCTGCGAACGAAATTCTTATTTTCCATCTGTTATCTGACCTTTTTATGCATCAGACCCACGTAATTGGTCATAAATTGCTCATTTTTCGTCCGCACGAATGCGTTCAGTGTTTTTTCATCGTTTAGTCTAGCCTTTTCAGTGTCAAAAACACATTCCCAAGTTGATATTCGGGGAACCGTCGTGGACAAGAAAGAAGTGGTTTTTGAAAATAACGATTTTTTGAGAAAAATGACAGATTTTAGTAAAATAAATAAAATATACGCGGTTACGCAGTATTTTTTTCATTATTTTGATTATTAAAGAATAATATATGTAATAGCTAAACGACATATATTATTCACAGAACTTCGAATTTCAAAAATAAACATTGTTAATATATTTACACTGTAAGATATTAAACGGAGTTAATTTTACTCCGATTCGGTAAGTTAATAAAAATATAGTGGATCGATCATAAATCCTGATGATGGAAGAATAATATATGTAATAGCTAAATTACATTTATTATTTACAACGCTACGAATTTCCAAAAATAAACGCTGTTAATATATTTACGATGTGAAATATTAAACGGAGTTAATTTTACTCTGATTCTTTAGGTTGATAAAAATATATCATATTAAGCAATTAGCTATATTTACTAAAACTGAAAGGCTCATATAATAACATAGTGTGACAATCAGCAAATAGTGCAAATATCATCTCCTTCAGCATGCAACCAAAGACAATTTTTTGTTTGGTAATCGGGTGCATCGTAGCGATTCTATCCTTATCATTGATTCCAGTAGCGGAATCCGAAGGTGTTAGTGCCGTAGATGATACTAACATCTCTAATGCGTTTTCTGATTGTAATTTAGAAGATGATTACAACATAGTACTTGTAGGTGAGACTATTTACTATGTGCCAGATGCGATTTACAAGACGACATACGAATACGTTTGCGAATCGGTACTGCACAATGGCGTGGACTTTGATTCGACTACGGCATCATGTTTCCAGGAATATAAGTTGGTAACAATATCTGGACTTTCAGAGTATATCGAATCGACTTCGAATAGGGTCGATTTGGAAAACATATCTGTTAATAATTTGGCCGTCGCCACGGAATCCGTCTCCACGATGAGCTTATCTTCGAGTGACACAGGCGTAACGGGCGTTATTGAATACGATTGGGGATATACAGTTTATATTTCAGGAGAGCAAATCTCAGATCTTACGACAGTAGGTTCTATTACTGCGACAGCTTTGACCTTGATACCAGGTGTTGGAGCCCTCGGGGCAGTTGTGCTCGGAGTGATAGCTATTGCACTGTCTGCTATCAGCTTGACTGATTACGTAGATACAGGCATCGCGTTCGATGTCCATGTAGTATCGATTAATTATTTATTCGGTCACAAAATCATGATTCCCCATCAGCCGTATGTTTGGAATATCCGCGGTCAGTGATGAAAAATGAACATTTCGGCGGCATTTTCGGTAGCGTTGTGTTTGGTTATCAGCATAAGGCTAATTTACATTACAAAGGAGCAAATAGCAAAGTACGGCGGATGGACATTGTTCTCGGCAATAGCTGTGATCGGATTTATGGCAGGGATCGTCGTTGCGATAACGGTGAGGGATCCGGAAATAGGAGTATCGATCAGCGTAGTGATTCTTACGTTGTGCGCCTCATTGATCGTCGCTTCGTTCATTCCATACCTTAGAGGAAGGTATGAAAGCAAATATTGAAGAAGTCAGCCTCGATACATATGCGCCTTATCGTGTGACCAAGCGTTAAATCCGTAATCGCAGTTCCTGACCGCTGGCGACCCATGATTACTGCACTGCTGATCTTTGTGATTACTTACGCGCTGATTTCGGTGCGCGGCAATCGCAAATTGAAGATCGGCCGTACGGGGGCCGCTCTATTGGGTGCCGCGGCGATGATCATATTCAGTGTCGTCAGTCCGATGATGGCCGTCGATTCCATCAATTATAATGTCATTCTGCTGTTGCTGGGGATGATGGCCCTGGTTGCAGGCCTGGAATATTGTGGCCTTTTTGAGATAATTTCGGACTGGCTCATGTCCAGGTATCATGCCGGGCCCAAATTGTTGGGAGTGATCATGTGTCTCAATGCACTATTGGCGGCATTGGTGCTGAACGATGCGGTCGTTCTGCTTTTCACGCCTATCATAATCAGATGCAGCGCATCCCTTAAGGCCGACCCCGTCCCCTATCTTGTAGGAACGATGATCTCTGCGAACATCGGAAGTGTCGCCACCGCGATCGGCAACCCGCAGAACGCCTATATCGTGTCGGAGTCCGGGATATCTTTCATACAGTTCCTGGTCAACCAGCTCCCGGTGGCGTTGGTGTGCCTCCCTGTCGCATACTTTATGTTGCTGATATTCTTCCGCAAGAGGCTTGCAGCGACCGTCGTTACAGATCTGGATGATGAAGAGCACATAGCAGTGGACAAAACGCGCCTGGGCATCCTTATGGGTGTTGCGTTGTTAGCCTTCATCGGGTTTGCGGTGAGCGGTCCGTTGGGCATCATGATATGCGTGCCTGCGCTTATCGCAGGGGCGATCGCAGTTGCAGTGATATTGTCGAAGGATGTCAAAAGAGGCAAGTGGGTTCTGCACAGGATAGATTGGTCCATCCTGCTGTTCTTTGTCGGACTGTTCGTTCTCATGAAGGGGGTACAGGCCTCCGGGCTGCTGGGCAATATTGCGGATATCGTCCCCGGGTTCGGTTCCGGGGAGTCGCCGACATTGATGGCCACTGCCGGATTTTCAGCGATCGTTTCGAATCTTGTGAGCAATGTACCAGCGGTAATGCTTTTGAGCGGTATGATACCTCAGACAGATGCGTTCTGGTACACTCTCGCGGCCTCGTCTACTTTGGCAGGGAACGCCACTCTGCTCGGTTCAGCGTGCAATATAATAGTCGCGGAGAAGGCCGCGGCGAAGGGGATAAAGATCGATTTCTGGAAGTTTATGGCCATCGGAATTCCGATAACTGTCGTTACGATAGTGCTTGAGCTGGTCGTCCACTCGATAATTCTCTGAATGGTGGGTCTTGTATTTTACCTATAATAATATATGTGATAACTTAACATATTAAATTTATATATGTATAAATAAAATGTACATAAATATACATAAACATATTCAAATGGATGATTAGCATCAAATAGATGTAAAAATTGAATTTTTCCATCCGAAAACCGTAAGGTCATATCAACTATTTTCATCGACGATGGATGTTTTTCTTGTAACCAAAAAGCATCCACCGTAATGAAGGGTCGTAACAAACGGTTCAAACATGCTGGTCAATCAGACGTCCGTATAGTACGTGTTTATCGCGAACTCTCCCTCGGGACTAAGCGAATATTTGCCGCGTCCATTTTTTTCGATGAGGCCGCCTTTCAGCCACTCGTCGATGTACCGTCTCTGGTAACGCATCTTCTCGTTGGATAGTTCGCCGTCAGGCGAATTCCACAGCCCGTTGTCCTTCAGGGCGCGGATCATCTTTGTTGCGGAGGGGAAGCCCATCTCATTATACAGGCGAAGTGCCAGTATGAAATTCTTTTCCGGTTGGGACAACTTGAAACCATTGATCGGCCGGGGAGGATACACGGCTTTGGACATGCCTATGAACTTGCCCGTTTCCGTGTCCATGAAAGGTTCCCTTCCTTTGATAGTGAATTCTTTCGTGCCTACGGAAAACGCCTCGACATTTTCGAACATCATCGAGGCGATCAGCGCGGCCGCCGAGAACTCGGAAGTGCCGGCGGATACGTTAACATATATGTGGTTCTTTGAAGAGATGGACCGTTCCTTACGTATGATGGAGAACAGCACCCTGAGCATGTCCTGGAACACATAGACCTTTTCGCAGTTCACATCGATGACGTTCAGATTCTTCTGTTTTTTGATCTCGGCGCCGATCGAGCCGGAGTCATATCCGAACTCGGACATATCGTAATCCGAAACAACGGTGTTGAAGCCCTCTTCCAAAATCTCCAGAACACGTTTGAAGCATTCGTTGTATTCATCATCGTCTTTTTTCGAGTAGTGGACAAGGTAGGCCTTGGTGGCGTCGTAATGTTCTATCGGGTCCGTTATCATGACGGTATCGAAAGTGACGCACGATATTACTATCCTATCGATCCGTTTGCTTTTGTTGTCATCGCGGGGCATATTTCAAAGTAGAATACGCTTTTCATGTATATCATTGCAACACTTATAACGGCTATAACTTCTATAACGTTACGAGATATATACGTCCGGCAGCCCATGTAATCATGCGCACATGCGCAGGTGAAAAAATGAGTTTCAGAACTACCGACAAAGAAGACAGAGTGATGATATTCCTGGACCTGGCCAACATCAGTTTCGGACTTTCGGACCACGAAGGGCTGGAAAACAGCACGATAGACCACGAGCTGCTCGCAACGACTTTGATCGACGGGCGCAAGGTCGCCGGAGCAATGGCCTTCGACACCATCCAGTACTTCAACAGCAAGGGTTTGATGGCGAAATACCTTTCCGAGATCGGATACAAGATCGTATACGGTCACATGGAAGACGACAGGCAGAAGGAAGTCGATGTGAGCATAGCCACGGAGATGATAATGCACGCCGTGAGGGACCATTACGACGTGGCCATCCTGATAAGCGGTGACAGGGACTTCATACACGCGATCAACGCGGTCCAGTCCCTGGGCAAGAAGGTGGAGGTCGCATCCTTCTCAATGTGCACTTCCTCGGCTTTGACGAGGGTTTCGGACAAATATGTGGATGTGGGGGCCCTGCCGATCGTAGATTACTGCGTACCCTGCGCAAAGGAGACCTGCGAAGTGCCGAAGGAAACCGACGAAGAATTCACAGATGTATTCGCTCTCATCAAGGCTGAAAAAGAGTGCCAGGGGGTGGAATGAGTGATCGAGACGAGGAAAGAGATCAAGATGGACCTCATTGATTTGCAAAAAAAATTCCTGGAGGAGAACGGTGTTGAAGAGGAAGACGGGAAGATACTCACCAAACTCATGGTGTTGCTATTCAAGACCGGTACCGACGGCAAGCTGTCATGCAACACCGGAACAAAGAAGATATCTCTGGACTGGAACTGCAAGACGGCCGTTCAGGAGAATGAGACATGGATATGCAAGGTGACCATGAAGACCGGCATCTTGGGCTATGCCGAACCCGTGAGGAAGATCGAGGTATCCGAGATAATGGCAATGTCCGGCCAGATGCAGTCGATCGCAAACGACATATGGTCCAGGAAGAAGAAGGAGGTCCTGGAATATCTTGTGCCAGAGGTCGATTCCGCTGTGGAGCAGATGGTCAAAGAGCGGATGGCGGGAGTCGAGGACGAGTGCAGGAGGAAACAATCGGCCCTTGAAGCGGAGTATGCGGAAAGAAGGTCCGCCCTCGAGGCGGCATACGAGTCCAAAATGTCTCAGATCGAATCCAGAGAATCCAAGCTGGCATGCCGGGAGAATAACCTGATATCGGAGATGGAGAGCAGGCTCGACGACTCCGAGAAGGACCTCAGGATCAAATATGAAAGGAAGGCGTCCGAGCTCCAGGAAAAAATGGCCGCCGTCAGGTCCAGGGAAGAGAAGCTCATCAATGAGAAGAGCGCCATGATGAGCTATTACGAATCGCAAAACCAGGCCCTCAGAAAAAATGTGGAAGATCTGAGCTTCGAGCTGTCGAAGCTGAGGACGGGGGCTGTCTGCAAAGACGATTCAGACCGTAAAGCGGTCGAAAGGACCTCTTCCGCCGATGCACATATGCTTAGGATATCCGGCAACGAGTTCAAGAGCCCGATCTTCAAAGAAGGGCGCTACTCCGTGAGGATAAACTCCGAGATGACGAAGATCAGGTTCACTCATGACAACATGGGTTTTGCCATATGCCGCAACGGTATAATCGCGGTCCCGGGCCTGAACAGCATCGATGCCCTCGGCAACCGCATAGGAGAGCTTAACTGGACGATGGTCGATGATAAGACGGTGGAGATAAGCATCTGAGGAGATTGGTGTATGTTCGACGGAAGGCGCGCAATAATCGAGATAGACGACGCAGGCAGGACGGTGTATTTCGATGCATACAGGCTTAAGAAGATCACCGGGACGCGCATAGGCCCGATCCTGGGCTTGAGCGAGTTCTCGACCCCCTTCAAGGCGGCCTGCGAGATCGCGGGTCTGTACCCGGGAGACAAACCCAACAAATACATCGAAGCGGGAAACATCATAGAGCCGGTGCTCAGAAGATATGCCGTTGCGAACGCCGCCTTGACCACGGAGATGCTGGGCTGCGGCCCCTTAAGGGTGGAAGAGCCAGTGCCCGGAGACAAATGCGGATACGACCACTTTCACAACGAGAAGCAGTTCGGCGGAATGGTCGACGGATATCTGACGGCCAACGGCACCAGAAAGGCGGTCCTGGAGATCAAGACGTCGAACTCGAGGGAATCATGGGACGACGGTTCAGGCGGATACACGGACGTTCCGATGCAGTACATGCTGCAGGCATCCCTTTACGCAGAGCTGTCGAAACTCGACAAGATCGTCTTCCTTGTGGGGTTCCTCGGGGAAAGCGATTACGCAAGGCCCAAACAGTGGGTGCCAGACGAGACCAACTCCTTCTTCGTAGTGAAGGATAAGCTCGACATGAGCGGGCACATGAAAGAATGCGCCGACTGGTACAACGAGTATGTCAGGCAGGGGTTCACTCCTGAGTGGACCGAAAAGGATGCGGATGTCCTGAAGTATCTGAAGGCCTTCAAAGGTTGAAAAGATTTAAGGGACGCGTCAGATCTCATAGTCAGAGAGACCCCATAAGCCATCCATATCCTTCCTCTTCCATTTTCTCGTATGGTACGAAACGCAGAGCGGCGCTGTTGATGCAGTATCTCAGACCGCCCATCTGCTTCGGGCCGTCCGGAAACACATGTCCCAGATGCGCATCCCCCGACCTGCTGCGCACCTCCCTTCTCTTCATCCCGTGGCTGATGTCGTCCTTCTCTGCGACGACCTCCGGCGATACGGGGGAGGAGAAGCTGGGCCACCCGCATCCGCTTTCGAACTTGTCCTTGGAAAGGAATAGGGGCTCGCCCGTGGTCACATCGACGTAAATCCCCTTCCCGAAAAAGTCCCAATACTCTCCGGTGAACGGCGCCTCCGTGCCGTTTTTCCTAGTCACCAAGTACTGCAGTTCTGTGAGGGAGGAGTCGGGCGACGGCTCGTATCTAGGTATCGGATTGGACCGCTCGGCTTCAGCGAAGAGCGAACGAGGGATGTGGCAGTATCCCCCCGGGTTCCTGTCGAGATATTTCTGATGGTATTCCTCAGCCGTGCACCAGTTCTTCAGAGGCAGAACTTCTATGGCAGTCTTTCTTCCGAGTGATTTTTCCAGGGAGCAGACGGAATCTTTTATCGCCACTTCGTCCTCTGGGTCGATGTAGTAGATCCCGGTCCGGTACTGTATGCCCCGGTCGTTGCCCTGCCTGTTGACGCTCAGCGGGTCTATGCATCTGTAGAATATGCTCAGAAGTTTTTCCAAAGAGATCGCGTCTCCGTCATAGATGACTTCAACGGCCTCCGCATGCCCCGAACCGGAGCAGACGGACCTGTAGTCGGTTTTATCGGAACCGCCGTTGGCATATCCCGTGCGGGTGCCTATTACGCCGCGTATCATCGACAGATACTTCTCCACGCCCCAGAAACAACCGCCCGCGAGATAGACCGTCTTCATGCCCTGTAATCGAGGTGCGTGGTTATAACCGCGCTCATTCCAGAAGCTCCTTCACGTAGTTGGGGAGGGCGAAGGACGCTCTGCGGACCTCTTCGTTGTAGTATTTCGTATCAATGGTACACATACGTCCAGGGACGGCGTCCGCGAGGGGGTCTGCGCCCTTGGATGCGAAACCGAAGAGCCAGTGGCCCGAAGGATATGTGGGGATGAAAGCCTGGTACACTGTGCAGACAGGGAAGATCTCCCTCATTTTAAGATGCATGTTCCTTGCCAGAGCGGCATCTTCCTGGTAGTAGGGGCTCTCGTGCTGATTGACAAGTATCCCGTCTTCGCCGAGGATGCGGTTGCAGTCCCTATAAAATTCTGCAGTGAAAAGCCCCTCTCCGGGACCGGTATAGGGGTCGGTGGAGTCCACTATTATCAGGTCGTATGTATCTTCCGTCTCGGATACGAACTCGATACCGTCTCCCACGACCGTCCTGACACGGGGGTCTGCGAGGCCGCATGCCACCGAAGGGAAGAATCTTTTCGATGTTTCTATCACATCGCCGTCTATCTCTACGAAATCGATCCTTTCGAGGCATCCGTGCTTCACGAGCTCCCTCACGGAGCCGCCGTCCCCTCCTCCGATGACCAGTGCCTTTTTCGGTTTTTCAAGGATGGACATGGGGACATGGACCATCATCTCGTGATAGATGAACTCGTCCTTCTCGGTCAGCATTATGTAGCCGTCTATGAGGAGTATTTTTCCGAACGTCTTCGAATCGAAGACCTCTATATCCTGGAATTCGCTTCTGCCACGGTACAGAATGTCTTCTTTCTTTATCCTGAGGTCCGCACCCTCGGACTGCCTCTCAATGTGCCAGGATAGGGATCTATTTTCTCCGGAGGGGCCCTCCAGGTAGATCTCCTCGACCTCTTTCCATATGGCATCTCCCTCTTTCTTCAGTTCGAGGAGGTCTTTCCTCATCATACGGGTGTAATAGGACCTCAGCTCGGGAAAGTTGAAATCCTCTGCGAAGTACTTTTCAAGCGTCTCTTCGTCGAAACATTCCTGCAGGGAGTCGACCTTCTTGTCCATGAAGATCTTTTTTCCGTCTGTGTCCCGCGTGTACCCTCTCACGTTGAAGTCCAATATGGCTATGTCCGGAGAGAAGAAATCGAAAATCCTGTCCATGATCGAGAGTGGCGAGATGTTGCCGCAGGTCGACAGGGCGATGTCTACCCTGAAGGTCGAAATGCCGACCGAGTCGTGATGTTCCGGATATGTATGCAGGGAGATGTGGCTCTTGTCGAGGTGTGCCACGGTCTTCATATGGAGGTTGACCTCCTCCTCGGCCAGAAGTATCAGCGCCGAGGCGCCGTGGGGATCGTAGTCAAAGGTGGAGACGTCGAGGATGTTCGCGTCGATGTCTCTGCATATTTCCTCCATCATCTCCCTGAGCTTTGATGAACAGTAGTGTCCGTCGATATGGGATATGAATCTTTTCTTTTTGTCCTCTGTAGCCGTGCGCTCGACGGTATAGAGGTTTAGGTCCAAGGTCTTGGCCAGGTTATTGAAACCGTATAGGGACAATCTATTCTCTTTTTTCATAACTATCCCCCTGATGAATTAGCCACAGGCGCAGACAAGGTACATCTGCATCGAATATAAGGAATGCCCTGAAAACAATATTTTCAAATGAAAAAAGAGAAAGATGAGGGCCACGGCCCGGTTTTCAGAAAAGTTCAGCCCGATCATTCCAGTATCGGGCACCTCTTAACGATGGACATTTCTTTCCAATGCTTTCCGAGACCCAGCAGGTCTTCCGCATGTGCCAGATATATCGCCATGAGCAGGAAGATGTAGATTATGTGGTAATCGATCAGAGGATTTGTGGTAGGTGGCGCGACACCTATGAACATCATTATGAGCAGCAAGGTCCCACCTGCCGTGGCGACCTTCATACCTATTCCCAGTATGAGGGCGAAGCCCAGGAGCATAAATGCAACCATTATTATCACGTCCGTGACGGCGAAGAAATCGGCCAGCCAGCCGAGGGTATCCGATCCGTATCGGAGGAATCCTTCCGTCGGAGATCCTCCGTTGATCATCGCATTCTCTGAAGACGTGCTGTATCCGAGACCGAACATCTTGTCGAAGAACGCCCACAGGAACATGAAGCCCATCAATATCCTCAGTATGGCCAGAGGAAACACGGCGCCATAGGATCTTATCGAATCCGTTATGCTCATGACCCGAAACCCTCATTATAGGATATAAATAGGATTGCGATACTTTCAACGGCGTCACTTCAATCGTTTCAAACGTCGGCATCCACGTCCAACCGCATTCTGGAACCGCTCGCATTATTCGTGAAGTGAAGGGGGCCCCGGACGTCTGGGACGGATACAAGGCCGGCTCTTATTGGATTATATAGGATAAAGACAGTGCCTATCAGCAAAACCTTCTTTCAAATATCCGCATCGGTTCGTTTTCCATGGCAGAAAAAAGGAGGAGAGGCGACAGAAAGGACGGGGTCCTTCTCAGAGATGTCGACAGCTATCATAAGATAATGCCTTTTCTGATGCCCCGAAGGACCGAATGCGAAGTGTTCTTCTGCGAGAGCATCGACATGACCAATCTTCTGGCATATATCGAGCAGAAGAAAAGCGAAGGATGCGGCATAACGTTATTCTCCGCCTTCGTGGCGACGGCGGTCCGGACGGCCGCTGTCAGGCCGGCGCTCAACAGGTTCATCTGCGGACAAAGGATGTACGAGAGGAAGACCGTCGACGTCGGGTTTATCGCCAAAAAATACTTCGGAGACGAAGCGGAGGAGGCCGCCATCACAATTCCTTTCGAAAATAAAGCCGACATCTTCGAGGTCACAGACAGGATCTATTCCCGGGTGCACTGCGTGAAGGAGGGCGGAGCCGTTGATTCGGACGACGTGGTAGGCAAGGTCGCCAATCTCCCACGTTTCCTGAAGAGGTTCATAGCCAGGTTCCTAAGGTTCCTCAACTACTACGGGAAGGTCCCTGAAAGCATCAGTTCATCGGACCCCAACTTCTGTTCCATATTCATATCGAACATGGGCAGCATACAGGCCGGGGCCCCGTTCCATCACCTCAACGAGTGGGGCACGAACTCGGTCTTCCTATGCATCGGAAAGATGTACGAGAAGCTATGCATGGAGGACGGCAAGGTCGTCAGCAGACCGTACATCGATTTCGCGTTCACGGTCGACGAGAGGATATCCGATGGATACTATTTTGCCAGAACGCTCGACGTGTTCAAAGAGATAATCCTCGATCCGGAAGTATTGGAGAGGCCGCTTTCCGAAGAGGGGGTGCCGGCGTGACACCAGAAACTCCCTGGTACGGCAAGTACGGCAATGTGCCCGCCAATCTTGAGTACCCGGACCTTACGATGTACGAATGCCTGATGAGGTCCGCCATCGATGGCCCTGAGACCGTGGCCTGCGAGTTCATGGGCCGCAGGACGAGATATTCCGACCTCATCGCGGAAGTGGACGCCTTGGCCGCCGCCCTGTATGGCCTGGGCATCCGAAAGGGCGACAGGGTGCTCGTCTGTCTTCCCAACAGCCCCCAGGCGCTGATATCGATATACGGCATCAACAGGCTCGGGGCGGTGGCCACAATGATACACCCCCTCTCTGCCAGAGAGGAGATAAGATTCTACATCGAGAACTCCCGCAGCAAAGCGGCGATAGTCCTGGACCTGTTCTATCCCAACTTCCCTGCTGTCGACGGGTCCGGAACCCTGAAGAACATCATAGTCACAAGCATCAAGGACGGACTGGGAGCAGGCAAGGCCCTGCTGTACCAGATCGTCCAAGGCAGGAGGGACCCCAAGCCGAAGTTCGACGGCAAGGTCCTCAGATGGAACGACCTCATATGCATGGGCAGGGGGTCCGAGCTTCCGCCGATATCTTCATCCAAGGAGGACCCGGCATGCATCTTGTACAGCGGAGGGACCACCGGCCGCAGCAAGGGGGTGCTCCTGTCGAACATGAACATCAACGCCGCCGCCGTTCAGACCATGACCATGAGTGAGTCGGGCGAGGTAGGCGACACCATGCTTGCGATAATGCCGGTGTTCCACGGCTTCGGCCTGTGCATATGCGTCCATATGGTTCTGTACATGGGCCGTACCTGCATCCTCATCCCCAAGTTTGAGCCAAGGTCCTACGCCAACATAGTCGTCAAGAACAAGCCCAACTTCATAGTCGGCGTCCCCTCCCTTTTCGAGCTGATGCTGAGGAACAAGAGGATCAGGAACGCAGACCTCTCTCATCTCAAAGGCGTTTTCTGCGGAGGGGACACGCTCACCGCTGACCTGAAGAAGAGGGTGGACGCGTTCCTCAGAGAGCATCGCTGCCGCACGACCGTGAGGGAAGGCTACGGCGCCACAGAGTGCGTGGCGGCGTCATGCCTCTCCCCCAAGTCCGAAGAGAAGCAGCGCGAAGGGAGCATAGGCATCCCCTTCCCCGACACGCTTTACAAGGTCGTCCGCGTCGGCACGATCGAGGCCGCAGATTACGGGGAAGACGGCGAGATATGCATTTCCGGCCCCTCGGTAATGATGGGCTATGTGGACGAACCCGAGGAGACAGCCGAGGCCCTCAAGGTCCATGGCGACGGCATCAGATGGCTTCATACCGGGGACATTGGCTGCATGGACAGGGACGGATACGTCTATTTCAAGCAGAGGATCAAGAGGATGATCATAAGCTCGGGATACAACATATATCCTAACCAGATCGAGAACGTGATAAATTCGGTATCCTTCGTCCGCAGCTGCTATGCCATAGGCATCCCTCATCCGATTTATTCGCAGGTGGTGAAGGTGTTCGTGGTACTCGAGGATGGCACGCCGCCTACGTCCGAGACCAAGGAACGTATCATGGAGGTCTGCAGGGACAAGATCTTCAGGTACGCCATTCCCCGTCAGATCGAATTTTTGAACGAACTGCCGATCACGAAGCTCGGCAAGATATACCACGCCGAGTTGGAAAAGCTCTGCCCGGAGATAGGAGAGCTGCACGATCCCTTCTCCCCGGGCCCCGCGCAGAACGTGTGAGAAGTAAAATGAGGGCCCCCTGCCGGATGACGGCAGGAAGGACAATTTTCCGAGGGAGTCTTACTTCTTGACGAGCCCCTCTGCTTCCAGCTCTTCTATGACCTCTCTGACTTCTGCGGCCCCGCTTTCGAAAAGCTCGGCCTCCTTGGGGTCAAGGTATCTCATCAGAGTGACCAGTTCTCCGAAATGAGCTTTTTCTTCATCGCGGATCTCCTTGAGCACGGCCTTCGCGACGGGGTTGTCGGTGGCCGCGGCGTGGGCGTCGTAAAGGAATATTGCCTCAAGCTCGCTGGCTATGTCCAGCCTTATGGCCTGGGCAAGTTCACGGTCTGTCATCTTCTTGCTTGAATTACCTGCGAACGGGTCCGGAAATATCGGCATGATTTCACCTTGAAGGGTGTAGAGGCCTACTGAAATAATATGCTTCGGTCTTATCATCCGGAACGTAACGTCCGGCCGTCAGAGCGGAAACGTGCATCATCCTCAATTCATCCGATCAGGTCCAGCATCTTGGCCACGTCCTCCGTCGCCATCGTTACCTTGGACCTCTCGATCAGGATGTTCCCTCCGGTCATGATATAGGACGGTATGATTCGGATGCATCCGTGATAGATCACGTCGTTTCTGAGCTTATATGTGGACACCGAGGGCACCGCGTTCTTCTTCGTGGCTTTTCTGGAGATCGTGTTGAAAGCTTTTTTGGCGACGTCCCCCATGAGCATCACGACCATCAGGTTCGGAAACAAAGAAAGCTCTTTTTCAAGGTACGGCAGGCTCCTCTCTATTTCAGTCCTGTCTACCGCGCTTTTCGATTTCGGGGTTTTCACGGCATTTGTAACGTAGACGCCCATATGCAGAACGTCATAAATCGAAGACACAGGTGCGCCCGCGCTCCGAAGCAGCGAGACGGCGGCCATCGGATAATCGGCGTCCGGACCACCGTAGAAATCTTGTTTCGGATCAGAGGGTACGACCTCGTTGATCATCACCGCCCTGATCGCCGAGGGGTCCAGTTCCACATCGTTTAAGAAAATCCCGTCGGGAATGCCGATCGCCTTATCCAGTTCAGTTCTTATGTTCATCCTTGCGAGCCCCGTTGCCGGCCGATCGCCTTGCCGTCGCCGTCTGAAGCATATCCGCAGATTATAAGGTCGCGTGCCGACAAAAAGCAACCTTCCGTATTCAAAAAACGCTACGACTTTCATCAGCATCCGGAAGCCGGGCCCTGCGAACGATTAAATACAAGGTTGACAAGTCAACCGCCCGTGAATGAAATCGTTGACGAGCACATCTCGCCAAGAGCAATGAAACAGTTCATGGACAAGAAGATGACAATTTACCTCGAACACCTGGACCTCCAGGGTTCGCAGGGACCTTATCTGATGGCGATCTCGCATAACCCGGGGGCGTCTATGAAGGACATAGCGGCATACATGATGGTCGACAAATCCATCACGACCCGCACGGTCAGGGCCCTCATCGAGATGGGGTTCGTGGCCAACTGCAGCGCCGATCCGAGGCGTTACACCCTGTCACTCACCGAAGAGGGGGAGTGCGCCGTAAAATTAATCAAAATAAAGCTTGGAGACATCTGGAAAGAGCTCCTCTCCGACCTGACAGATGAGGAGCTGATAGTTTTCAGGTCAGCATGTTCCAAGATAAACAGCAAATTGAACCAGGATTTCAGCGAGCCCAAGGGGGCTCGGAATTGATACTCAAATACGTAAGCAAAAAGGAATGGTCACTTGTCGCGGCCTGTTTCGTCCTGATATGCCTCCAGGTCTACCTGGAACTCGAGATCCCGGGCTACATGTCGCAGATCACCACGCTGCTGACGACCGGCGGTACCGTCGCGCAGGTGATGGACGAGGGCTGGCCGATGATCGCATGCGCGTTCGGCAGCCTGCTGGCGGCAATCGTCGTGGGGGCGGTGGCCGCATACGTCGCCGCGTCCCTTTCCAAACGCATACGCAAGATGCAGTTCGACAACGTCGAGACGTTCTCAATGGAAGAGATCGGCAGATTCTCTCTGGCTAGCCTAATCACCCGTTCGACGAACGACGTCACCCAGGTGCAGATGGCCTTCGCCATGGGGATGCAGATATTGATCAAGGCGCCGGTAATGGCGATCTGGGCGATCGTCAAGATCTCCGACAAGGACATGAGCTGGACCGTGGCCACCGCTGTGGCGGTGGCGGTAATGATGGTCACGATCGGCATCATCATGGTACTCGTTGTCCCGCGCTTCAAGATGATCCAGAAACTCACGGACAACCTGAACCAGATCACCGGCGAGGGGCTGTCGGGAGTCAGGGTCGTCCGGGCATACAACGCCGAGAGCTACCAGGAGGAGAAGTTCGAGAAGGCCAACGAAGGCCTCACATCGACGAATCTTTTCGTGAACCGCTCCCTTGCGGTGCTGTTCCCCATTATGACGGCGATCATGAGCCTGCTGTCTTTGTCCATTTACATGATCGGGGCGATACTGATCTCCGCCGCCGCAGGCGTAGGTGAAAGACTGACCCTGTTCTCCGATATGATCGTCTTTTCATCGTATGCGATGCAGGTGGTGATGGCCTTCATGATGATGGTCTTCATATTCATGATACTCCCGCGTGCGACGGTCGCCGCCAGGCGTATCGAGGAGGTAATCAACACGGAGCCCTCCATCACGGACGGCACGAAGACGTCCTCTCCCGAAGGGAGAGAGGGAGAGATCGAGTTCAGGAACGTCTCCTTCAAATATCCGGGCGCCGCCGAGAGCGTCCTCGAGGATATAAGTTTCAAGGCGAAGAAGGGAGAGACCATAGCTTTCATCGGGTCCACGGGAAGCGGAAAGAGCACGCTGATCAACCTGGTGATGCGCTTCTACGACGTCACGGGCGGGCAGGTGCTCGTCGACGGCGAGGACGTACGCGACTACAAGCTGAACGCGCTTCGGAGGAAGATCGGATACATCCCGCAGAAGGCCACGATCTTCTCCGGAACGGTGTACGGCAACGTCAACTACGGCGACACGTCGGAAGAACGCACTATAGAGGACGTCAAGAAGGCGGTAGGCATCGCACAGGGCACGGACTTCGTGGAAAAGATGGACGGCGGATACGAGGGCAGGATCGCCGAGGGCGGCACAAACCTCTCGGGGGGCCAGAAGCAGCGCCTGTCCATCGCACGTGCGATATGCAGGAAGCCCGAGTTCTACATTTTCGACGATTCGTTCTCCGCATTGGACTACAAGACCGATCGTTCCCTCCGAGATGCGCTCAAAAAGGAGACCGCAGGCGTGACAAGCCTGATCGTGGCGCAGAGGATAGGCACGATAATGGACGCCGATACGATAGTCGTCCTCGACGAAGGGCGCATAGCCGGAATAGGCGCTCATGACGACCTGCTCGAGAGCAGCGAGGTGTACCGCGAGATAGCATATTCCCAGCTCTCCGAAGAGGAGTTGGTAAGATGAGCGGGAGAAGAGGGCCGGCAGACCATCCCGGCATGACCGCAGAGAAGCCCAAGGCGTTCACGGAAGCATGGAAGAAGATATTCTCCTATATGGGGAAATACAGGATCGCGGTCTGGATCTCGATCGTTTTCGCGGTGGTCGGTACCGTGATGATACTCGTCGGCCCCAACAAGCTGAGGGACCTGACGGACCTGATCGCCGGGGGCCTGGTCACCGGCAGCATAGACATGGGCGCCATATGGGAGATAGGCCTGTTCCTGATCGCGATATATGCGACGAGCACGGTGCTGACGTTCGTCCAGAACTACATCCTTGCGACAGTTTCGCAGAAGATGGCCTCCAAGTTCCGTACGGACATCTCGAAAAAGATCAACCGTCTTCCTCTGAGGTATTTCGACACCTCCAGCAGCGGTGACGTCCTCAGCCGCGCCACGAACGACGTGGACACGCTGGGCCAGTCCATGAACCAGAGCATCGGCCTGCTGATCACCTCGGTGACCATGCTTCTCGGGTCTCTCGTCATGATGGTGTACACGAACTACATCATGGCCGCCGTGACCGTGCTCTCATGTGTCGCCGGCTTCGGGATGATGATACTGATCATGAGGTACTCTCAGAAGTATTTCGGCATCCAGCAGGAGAACCTCGGCAACATGAACGGGCACGTCGCGGAGATATATTCGGCGCATAACGTGGTCAAAGTGTACAACGGGCAGAAAGAGGCCTCTAAGAAGTTCGACTCCATAAACGAGGAGCTGGCCCGCAGCGCGTTCATGTCCCAGTTCCTGTCGGGCCTCATGATGCCCCTGATGAACTTCATAGGCAACTTCGGATACGTGACGGTGTGCGTCGTCGGTGCGGCGATGGTCATCAACGGGCAGATATCCATAGGCGTCATCGTCGCCTTCATGATCTACGTGCGTCTGTTCACCCAGCCCCTGGCCCAGATGGCCCAGGCCTTCACGGGGATGCAGTCCGTCGCGGCCGCGGGCGAACGGGTGTTCGAGTTCATCGAGGAAGAGGAGCTGTCCGAAGAGGTCGTCAGCCCGCGCAAGCTCGAGAAGGTCGAAGGCCACGTGGAATTCAGGAACGTGCACTTCAGCTACGTTCCCGGCAGGGAGGTCATCCACGGATTCTCGGCGGAAATAAAGCCCGGTCAGAAGATAGCCATCGTCGGGCCCACCGGTGCCGGTAAGACGACCATGGTCAATCTCCTGATGAGGTTTTACGATACCGATAGCGGAGACATCCTGATAGACGGCGTGTCGATCAAAGAAATGAGGCGCAGCGACGTCCACGACCTGTTCTGCATGGTCCTCCAAGACACATGGATTTTCGAGGGGACCGTGAAGGAGAACATCATCTATTGCAAGGAGGGAGTGACCGACGAGCAGGTCGTGGAAGCATGCAAGGCCGTGGGCATCCATCATTTCATAAAGACCCTGCCCAAGGGATACGATACCATGCTGGACAACACGACCTCCCTTTCCGTGGGACAGAGGCAGCAGATCACCATCGCCCGTGCGATAGTCGAGAACGCGCCCCTCCTGATATTGGACGAGGCGACGAGCTCGGTGGACACCAGGACCGAGAGGGCGATCCAGAGCGCAATGGACCAGATGACCGTGGGGCGTACGTCCTTCGTCATCGCGCACCGCCTCTCCACCATCAAAAACTCCGACCTGATCCTTCTTATGAGGGGAGGTAACATAGTCGAGCAGGGGACCCACGACGAGCTTCTGGCCGCGGGAGCGTTCTACAGCGAGATGTACAACAGCCAGTTCGAGGACGGGGGAGAGGACTGAAACGCCAATGACGGACGGCGGCGCAAAGTTCCGCCGTCCGGAACCTTCTTATCTCATACGCAACGGCCTTCTTCGCCTCACCGAAGACATCATATTCGGTTTCGCACGCCTCTGAAAGGCGGAGGAAGCCACCGATTGCGCCATAGTGGCGTAAAAAATTTGAGGCGGCGTACCAACGGACGGAGACCGTCCGGTCCCTGTTCGGACGCCGCTCGCTTTACCGTTTCGGCGGCGTCTCATTCGCCGCAATCGTCGTGGTGCATGTGCTCGTGGCACACCGAACCGGTGGACTTGAGGTCTCCCTTCAGATATCTCTCCGCCGCCGTCCTGGCGTCTCCCGCGGCGCCGATTATCACTTCGATCCCGTTTTTATTGAACAGGTCGACGGCGGCCGCGCCCATCCCTCCCGATATGATCACGTCCGCTCCGTTCTCTTTCAGGAACATCGGAAGGAAATTGGGACGGTGCCCCGGATTTTCTATCGCGCCCGCCGCAGTTATCTTGCCGTTCTCCGCGTCGAACGTCCTGAACGATCCGCAGTGTCCGAAATGTCCTGTCACATTCTCTCCGTCGCTTGCTACTACTATTCTCATTTTTTCTTCTCCTTTGTTTTTTCCATGTTGTCTATCTTCATATCTTTCGCTTTGAGGTCGTCATATCTCAAGAACGTCTCCCGTTTTCAGTGCGGATAAGCGGTCTCCCAGGACCTCTTTCATGTGCCCGTATGCCGTCTCGCCCGTGCAGTGGCCGGTGTAGAAATCGGCGCCGGTCTTCAGAAGGACCTCGGAAACGCTACGCGCCTCCGATCCGGCATCTGGACCGCAGGACCGTGTCTTGAGGTGGAAGCCTCCGATCACCGTGTCCGGATACCTGCCCATGATATCCCGTGCCTTCTCCACGATGTTTGCGATCCCCCGATGAGAACATCCGGAGATCAGGACGGTCTTGCCTTCCTCCTCCAGGATCAGGCTCTGTTCGTGTGCGAAATCATCCGGGCGAAGGTCGTTTTCGATTTTCAAAAAAAGGTTGCCGTTGCCGCTCGGAACCGGACACGCGTTTCCCACATCGCAGAAAAGCACCGCTCCCTCGGAGATATTCGTCTCCCCGTCCGTTAGGACCACGCGCCCGTTGTGTTCGAGGCCCGGGTCGAGACCTATGTCCGCATAGCTTCCGTCGGACCTCAGGGAAAGATGGGTTTCGAACGCCCTTCTGTGAACGTATACCGGGGCGTGCCCGTTGGCCGCCAGGAAAGCGGCCATTCCGCCGCCGTGGTCGTAGTGGCCGTGCGATATTACGGCCGCATCGACTTCCCGGAGGTCTGCTCCCAGGATCTCCGCGTTGCGGACGAATCTGTCGCTCTGCCCCGTATCGAAAAGAAAGACCGTCTTCTTCATTTTTATGTAAAGGCTGAGCCCGTGCTCTCCCTCCGGCCCGCCCGGACCCGAAGTGTTCTCGACCAGAACAAAGACTTTCATACGCCCTCCCCCCCTTCCATCAGTTTCACGATCTTTCCGAATATGGTTCGTACGGCCTCTCCCGCAGGACATTCCACGTCCGCCAGGGTAAGCCCCCTGTTCACGGCATCCACTGCCTTGGGGTCATACGGTATTTCTCCCAGGTAGGGCACGCCTCTTCCGGAGCACAGCGACCTTATCCGTTCGGTCATGGCGGGATTCGTGTCGGACCTGTTGACGCATACGGCCGTCCGGGGGCCCAGACGGTCGGCGGTATCCAGCACCCTCTCCATGTCGCTGATGCCCGACAGGGAGGGCTCGGCCACGACCAGCACAGTATGTACGCCCGTGATCGAAGCGATAACGGGGCACCCTATCCCCGGCGACCCGTCTATAATGGCGAAAGGAGCATTTCCGGCGGCCTTTTTCATCTGTTTCTTGACCTCTGTGACCAGAAGCCCGGTCGTACCGTTGCCCATCCTCAGCCGTGCCGTCGAAAATATCCCCCTTTCCGTGTCCGAGTAGAGCATCAGGTCTCCGGCGACTGACGGGAGCATTTCGATGGCATCCGACGGGCACATCGCCTTGCAGAGCCCGCATCCCTCGCAGGCATAGGGGTTCACCTCTGCGCGATCGCCCATATCGATAGCTCCGAAACGGCACTTGTCGGAACATATGCCGCACATTGTGCAGAGGTCCTTGTCGATGCGGGCCTTGGGAAGACCGAAATAATCCTTCCTTTCCGCATCTTCGCCGTATCCGAGCACAAGGTGGAGGTTCGGCGCGTCCACGTCGCAGTCTGCGCATGCCGGCGCTTCGGACATGCGTATCATAGCACTTGCCACCGTCGTCTTTCCCGTACCGCCTTTGCCGCTCAGGATGAGAAGCTGTTTCATCGGGAGACCATCTCCGTCATCTTTTCATAAATCTCGCGGAACATCCGTTCGAATACGACATTCTCCCTCGAAGCGATCCCGGCCTCGGAACATATCCTGCCGAGCCCGATGTCGAAAGGAATCCTGCCCAGTATCGGCAGGCCGTTATCGAGACAGTATTCCTCAGACGGATCTCTTTCATTTTCGATGACCTTGTTGAGGACCACCCCGTACGGCCTACCGAATACACGGACGAGTTCGGATACCATTTCCAGGTTGTGGGCTCCGAATATCGTCGGCTCTGCTACCAAAACGCAGAAGTCGGCATCCTTTATGCATTCCATGACAGAACAGGAGCTCCCCGGCGGACAGTCGATGAATATATTTTCATCATAGGACAATGCCGTCATTTCCAGGAGCCTGCGAATCACGGGCAGTCCCGCCGCCTCGCCGACGTTCATGGTCCCCGTGTAAACGGAGACGTCTCCCGACCTCCCCGTCCTGACGACGCCCACCTCCCTCGGGTGTTCGGTTATGGCTTTCCGGGGGCATATCTCGGCGCATCCGCCACAAGAGTGGCACATGTCGTCGAACACAGTCAGGCGGTCGAGGGAGTATGCAAGTGCATGATATCTGCAGAATCGGACGCATGCCATGCATCCGTCGCATTCATTGCGATCGGCCCTTGGCACGAGTACCGATACCGTCTCCTCGGATGATTCATCAGGCTTGAAAAAAAGATGGCCATTGGGCTCCTCGACGTCGCAGTCGACATAAGTCGACGGTCCCGAGGCCGCCGCAAGGTTCACGGACAACATCGTCTTACCGGTGCCTCCCTTGCCGCTGAGCACCGCGACCTTCACTTCATACCGCCCCGTGATGGTGCCCCTCGTGGAAGTCTGTCAGCTCGGACAAACGGCCTTGGAGGTATGCTTCTATGCCGGACCCCGCATCTCCGGAAGGGGCTAGAAAAACCTTGATCCCCGCTTCCCTGAGCACTTCGTAAGCGCGGTCGCCGCATCTGAGGGTCAGAAGGACGTCCGCACCTGCATCGGTTATGGTCTGCGCAGCCCCGACGCCGGCCCCCGAGGGGCTGTCCGCAACGGGGTTCTCAAGATACGTCGCAACTCCCACCTCTGTATCGTAAAACAAATAATACGGTGCCCTTCCCAGGGATCCGCTGATCTCCGAAATTCCTGATGCTCCTTCGACCGGTACGATTATCTTCATTTTTTCGCCTCCTGTTCTTCTGGTAATACTAACGTTACGCTCCTGCAGGCGCGTCTGCACGCCTTGCGCCTGCAGCAGCCCTCGTTGTGCTCACATATGCGGTACTGTCCGCCCTCGATGATCAGAGGGGCCCCCTCAACAAGGGAGCAAGCCAACTTCCGCCGGGCCTTGCTGTAAATGTCCTGCACCGTTGTGCGTGAGACGCACATGCGCTCGGCGCATTCCTCCTGTGTCATCCCGACATGATCTATGAGACGGAGGGCCTCGTATTCCTCGACCGTCATCCTGATGGTCTCTGCGGTACACGGGACCCTGTCGAGCGGACCGTATTCCCTGCTTTCGGGAAGGCAGCATACGTTCCTCCATTTCTTCGGACGCGGCATTCGATATCACCATCTGCGGTACTGAACCACCGTCGTAGGGCCGCTTAACGCAAGATACGCGATAGTTTCTGACATATGTCAATAACCGACAATGTAATTTATATCTATCGGAAGGGCGGCAGGAGGGGCCCACATCCGCTTTAGAACAACGATCATAAAATTAAGTGTGCGTAAGACAAATAATTGAATAGTCTCACGAGGGTCTCCGATTGTGAACGAAGAGCTCTGGAACGAATGCGTAAGATTCCACGGACATGCATGTCCCGGATTGGCCATGGGATTCAGAGCGTCCGAGGTGGCCGCAGAGACGCTCGGGGTCCCGTTGGAAAAAGTCCGAGACGAAGAGATCGTATGTGTCGTCGAAAACGACGCGTGCGGCATAGATGCGGTGCAGGCGATCTATTCGTGCACCGCCGGGAAAGGGAACCTGCTGTTCAGAATAACCGGCAAGCAGGCCTATTCCTTTTTCGACAGGAGGTCGGGGAAGAAGGTCAGGGTACTGATCGACGGGGACTTCGGCGAAATGTGCAGGGAAGATTTAATGAAACACATCCTCACCGCGCCGGAAGAGGAGGTAGTGAAAGTGAAAACCCCGGTGTTCGACATCCCGGAGACGGCCAAGATATTCTACAGCGTGAGGTGCGAATCCTGCGGAGAGCTGGCCAGAGAGGACAAGGTCCGCTGGCAGGACGGGAAACAGGTATGTCTGGACTGCTTCAGAGACTACAGCAGGAATTATTTCTGAAAATTACAGGACGATTATGTGGGGGCGCCCGTAGTTGCGGTCGATGGCGACTTTTACCCCGAACGTCCTCATGATATTTTCGGCGGTCAGCACTTCTTCGGTATCGCCCGCGGCCGTAACGGCCCCCCCGTCCACTATGACCGCTTTGTCGCAATATTTCATGGCGGCGTCCATATCATGGAGTATCATGCATGCGCTGACGTTCTTGGTCCTCACCAGCCCGATGATGACATCCATGATCTCTCTCTGGAATTTGATGTCCAGGTTGCTGGTGGGCTCGTCCAGCAGCAGGATCCTCGCCTCCTGGGCCAGGGCCCTTGCGATGAGCACCCTCTGCATCTGGCCGCTGCTGAGCTGGCGGAACGGGACAGAGGCGAATCTTTTCATATCCACGTCCTCAAGGGCCTTCCACGTCAATTCCTGGTCGTTCTTATTGGACTGCCATGAAGAATAAGGCATCCTGCCCATCATGACGACCTCGAACACCGTCGGCGATGCAAGGTCGTCAAGAGATGCCTGCGGCACGTAGCCCATGATGCGTGCGACGTCGCGCACCTTCATCGAAAGGACATCCCGGGAATCTATGGTGACCTTGCCCTGGGAAGGTTCCAGTATCCTGTTGATGCATTTTATCAGCGTGGTCTTCCCCGAACCGTTCGGCCCGATTATCCCGAGCACCTCGCCCGGTCTGAGCTCGAATCCGATGCCCTTAAGAATTTGGGACCTCCCGTATGAAAATTCGATATCCTCTGCCTGTAAGTTCACTTCGGTTGATACTAATTACATATTAATATTTATTATTGATGTGTTTAGTGTTACTGTAATTATAATTAGTGTTAAATATTAAAAATACGTATGCCTGCCGCAATGAACACTAAAACCGCGGCCGTAGTGTTGGTTGCCACACTGGCGATGGCCGGCGCGGGAGCCGGTATATTCCTGCTGACGAAAAGCGCCCCAGAGGGATATTCGGTAGACACCGAACTTCAGATCTTCGGCAACGCGAACGGAGATTGGAAGCTCGACGGCGATGACGTCGACTTCCTCAACAGCATAATCTCCGGAAGCAGCGACAGGACAACATATGCCGACGCGAATCAGGACGGCGTCGTCGATGCAAGCGACGTAGAGCAGGTCCAAGCGGTCATCGACAGGACCGCCGAATATCTTTGGTTGGTCGACGGGGACGGCAATGTCAAAAAAATAGGTCTCGACATAAGCAGGATAGGTGCCGAATATTACAGCAACACGGAGCTGATGTGCATACTCCGGCTTCAGGACAAGGTCGTGGCCGTGGACAATGCGCCGTATCAGACGAGGAATTTCTATTTCGGGGAGGAGAAAGGCAGCGAGATAACCAATCTCGTTAACATGAACGCCCCGAACTACGAGTTCGTCGCCGGGCTGGACCTCGATGTGCTGCTGACGTTCTCTTATTCAGGTACGGAGGCCAAACAGGAGATGCTGCAGGACGTGGACGTCATCTACCTGGGTATGTACAGGCCCGATGTCCTGGAACCCGAGAAGTCGGAGTATTTACAGGGCATACTGAAGGCAGGATACATATTCGACAGGGTCGAGAGGGCGGAAGCTTATGTCGAATGGCTACTCGACATAAGGAATGACATAGCATCGATTTCGAGCGGCATTGCGGAGGAGGACAAGGTCAATGTCCTGATGACAAACTACTCGAACTCTTATTTCTCCGACGAGAACATCATGGATTGGAGCGTCTACACCAAGATCGATCCGCAGGTCCAGGCTCTTCTGTTGGCAGGCGGGCATCCTGTGGCCATGGACATACTTACCGAGGAACAGTACAACGGAGGCCTCTCCAGAACGCTGTATGCGGTCAAGGTCGGTTCCGAGCCGATAGTGACGGCGGATATAGACTTCGTATTCTGTCATAGCGTCAGATACACTTACGGCGGCACGGTGGTGACATCCACGCCCGACCACGGTTACGGCACGGGCGACGGCACGGGGATGGACGCCGCACATGCCTTGGCGGCAGGAAGGCCCTTGACGGACTTCGTGGAAGACGGCAACATCTACATCATGGCCGGAGACTTCAGGAACGGGGCCACCGGCGGGATACTCCATGCGGCGTATATCGCAAAGGCGATCTATCCGGACGAGTTTGCAGATTTTGACGCCGTGGCGATACACAACGAGTATGTGTCGGAGTGGCTGGGGGTCAGCGATTACGACGTCAGCACGGACGGCGTGTTCATCAGCCCTGCGGTGTGACGGCCGGTCCCGTGATGTGACAGGACAAACCTTTTCATTTTTTATTTCAAGGGCGAGGATATATTGAATATCGATGAAAACAGCTGCGAAGAAGAGAAGATCAGAACTATTATTGTGAAAAGGCTGCTGTTCATATCATTCCTGCTCATCGCCGTAATCTCCATCTTTTGCTACTCGGTCACCGTCGGCACAGCTGAGATATCTGTATCGGACGTCTACAAGACCCTTGTAAACTTCCTGCTGCCGGGAACCTTCGACATCAGCGACAGGATGAGGATGATCATCATCGACATCAGGCTCCCCCGGATACTTATGGCCCTGATCAGCGGGGCGGTCCTGGCAATAGGAGGATGTCTCACACAGTCCATACTGAGGAACCCTTTGGCGACACCCTATACATTGGGCGTGTCGTCGGGCGCGGGCTTCGGGGCGGCGATAGCGATACTGACGGGCATGTCCCTGGCCTCGAACATAGCAGGCGTGATAGCGAACTCCTTCTTCTTCGCACTCATACCGATAGCGATCATCCTTACGGCGGGACGGATGAGAAACCTGGCGCCGGCCACCATGGTACTCTGCGGTGTCGCCATCTCATACATATTCAGCGCGGCCAACACGCTCCTGCAGTTTTTCGGGGAACCGAACGCCGTGAAGGCGGTAGTGTTCTGGATGGTGGGAGATCTCAACAATATCTTCATCTGGCACATCCCGTTCGTCCTTGTAACCCTGATGATGTGCCTGGCCGCCTCGGCCTACCTGTCGAAGAACATCAACGCGATGAGGCTCGGCGACGATACCGCACGAAGCCTGGGCGTCAACACCGAGGCCGTCAGAACGGTCACTCTGCTCGTCGCATGTCTTTCCACCGCGATGGTGGTATGCTTTACAGGCTCCATAGGCTTCATATGTCTGCTGGCGCCGCATATCTCGCGGATCTTCGTAGGCGGAGACATGAGATACCTTATACCCGCATCCGCGCTGTGCGGTTCCGCGATCCTGCTCCTGGCAGACCTGGGCGCAAAGGTCTTGGCAGAACCGATAATGCTCCCGGTAGGCGCCATTACCGCCATGGTCGGCGGCCCGCTGCTTTTATTTCTGCTACTTAGGAGGAAGAGCGACAATGCGGTCTGATCCTATTCCGGTGATAAGGGAGTGGGAACATGCCAGGTGCAGACATCCCTTCTTCGCCGAGGGTCTTTCCGAGAAAGACATCGATAAAATATGGGATGATTCCGCCGAGACGTACGGGGACGGGACGCTTTCGGAGATCCACGACATGATAACGGAATTCCTCGTCTCAGAAGGATACGTGAGCAGGAACAAAGACCTGCTGGACATCGGATGCGGACCCGGGACGTATTCCCTAAGGTTATCGCCGTCGGTGAAAGGCATACTTGCGATCGACAAGTCCGCACGCATGCTGGAGCGTCTCGACGGCATATGCGGGACCGAAGGGATAACCAACATCCGCACCGAATGCGCGGACTGGGATGTTTACGTTCCGAAAAGGAAGTACGACATTGCCTTCTCCTCGCTCTGCCCTCCGGTAAATTCTTCTGTCTCGATCCTTAAAATGGAGATGTGCTCAAGCGACACATGCATATACATTTCTTCGATGTCCAAAGACAGGGATTCGATTTATTTCGAGATCTGGAGAGAGCTCGGCAGGGAATACACCTATGAGGGTTACGACACGGGTTTTCCTTTACGTTTTCTGAAATCCATAGGCAGGGAACCCATCTTAAAAAAATTTGAGATCGAGACTTGCAGCGAGAGCGAACCCGGCAGGCTCGCAGAATTCTACAAGCGGAAATTCCTTCTCTACAGGGACGAACGCGAGATTTCAAAGGCGATCGAAGACGTGGTCGGTTCGCATGCGGAGGAAGGCGTGGTCCGTACCGAGCAGATGAACCGCCTGGGACTTCTGATATGGCGCCCATCTCAATGATCGCAAGGTCCGGGAGATGCCTCACGGAACCGCCGGGGCCGGGCATATGAAAACATCTTTTGGTCATCGATCGTAAGCGAAGCGCCTCGTTCGAAGAAGTCCCAAATATGCAAAATCAAGATCTGCGGCCGGCCGTCCGCGAAGACCGCAGACGCCCGACGCGCAGCAGAAAAAGTTATTGAAGGGGTTTAGCCGGCGTTCAGCCGACCATGGTTCCTGCGAAAACCTGCCAGGCCAGGGCGGTCTTGGCCACCAGGCTCAGTATGATATACACCCTCTCGCCGTAGAGGTAGTCCTTCCACTTTCCGACCTTCTTGTACTGCAGGATCATGTTGACCGCGAATATGTTGAAGAAGAAAGCGATCGAGACCATGATACCGTAGACGAACGCAGGAGGGGAGCCTCCGGTGACGCCGGTGAAGTACATGATCAGCGCGACCCAGGGGACGAGCCCGGCGAAGCATCCGAAAATGAAAGGCGTCCAGTCCGTCTTCTTAGTGTTCTGGTTGTGGGCCTCCATGGTGTAGCCGAACAGGTTCATGCATGCGTTCAGGGAGAACAGCAGCATTACGGACACGAAGTCGAACATCCCGCACAGCCATGCGATCACGACAAGCATGAACGAGGACGATACCGCATACTCGAACCAGCGGGCCTTGTTCATGTTCATCTTAAGGTTCTCGACATACCACTTGAATCCGAACGTGGACACCGAGATGTGGGCAATGGCCGACATCAGCAGGAATATTGCCACCATCGGGCCCAGCGGCACGCTGAAGAAAAGTTCGGCGGCCCCGGGACCGGTGGGAGGGAAGCCGGCGGTGGCATCGATGTACGAAGTGGTGAACCTCATCTGCACGTTATAGTCAGCTATCGCGAGCATTATGGCGGCCTGTATGAAATGGAAAAATCCCATTATCAGGTTGAACCGCCTCAGCTTCTCGAACTTAACATCATCTGAAACAGCATCGGTCATATGTATCAATGATGCACGGCGTTAATCTGTATTTATCCCTATCCAATTCCCTTACCCTCCGAGTATGACAGGACACCCAATATGATGATATTCTGGCTCTGTTTTTATAACGGCATTATGTTTAATTGAAGACAATCAGAAGGGGAGCGGTCAACCATATCTTCCGGACGACACTTAGGTTGATAATACGGTTTCTTTACGCTCCGGACGCAGCTTTGAGATAACAACCTTTATTTTCAGCCGAATCCATGAGAGGTACATGATGCGCACCGGTGATATGGAACCGCTCTACAAGAAGGTCGAGGCAGCCGCGATGGAATCGGGCTCGTTCATTGTGGGATTCGCCGATCTGTCGGAACTCGAAGGAATGCCCTCGGGAGACGCCACGGTCTTCGAGTTCCCTTATGCGGTGACGTTCGCAGTGGAGATACCGAAGGAAGCCGTACGTGCGTCGTTGGAGAAGCCCAGCGAGGAGATCCGCTCTGCTTACAAGATGTGCAACAAGAAGCTCAAAGAGGCCGGAGAGAAAGTGGCGCAGATACTTACGGCAGAGGGTTACAAGGCCAGGTTCATAGATCCCTCCCAGAGGATCGATCCCGGAAACCTCCTCGGGCCCATATCGCAGAAGGCCATCGCCGCCAGGTCCGGAATGGGCTGGATAGGCAAGAACGGGCTGTTCATGACCGACGAGCACGGCCCGAGGCAGCGCATGGGAGCTGTCCTCACGGACATGCCGGTCACACGTAAGGCGGAGCCGGTCGACAGCAAATGCGGAGAATGCACCGAATGCATCGACCGTTGCGCCCTCAAGATCCTGAAAGAGGCCGACTTCGTTCACCACCCCGGGAGCCGGGACGATGTGATGGACTGGAAGAAGTGCGGAGAGTTCGAGGCAAAGCTGATAGGCGACGGCAGCAGGCCGGAGAGGGCGTGCGGAAGGTGCATCGCCGTCTGTCCGTTCTCCGGGCTCAGCGGGTGACCTCCCCTTCCTTTTTAATCTTCCTGCCGTAACGGAAAATCATCGTCATCAATGCGATGTTGAGGGCCACGGAGACCCCGTTCCAGAGGACTATCGGAAGGTCCCGTAGGAATACGCCGTAGGCGAACCAGAGCCCCATGCCCACCGTGAGGAGCGCGGGCATGAAAAGGGAGACGTCCACCATCCGGCCGCTGCGGTGCCCCTTGATCAACTGTGGCACGTACCCCATAGTGGTTATCAGGCCTGCCACGAGCCCGATGACGGTTATCTGGTCCATGGACCTGCACCACGGTCCCCTGTAATGATTATATGCTTCACCGCTTGCACGACGCGCATTCGCGCAGACGGGCCGAGAGGTCCAGGCCCGTCATGTCCTCCGAAAGCTCCCAGACCCGGAAGGCCAATATGTCGCTCTTCCCTTTCCCGTGCGGACCTACCGGGACGGCACGGCCCTTGAACTCCATCCAACCGTCCGTTCCGTAGAGCCCTCCTCCCCGGACCTCCGGGTCCAGGGCCGCACGCAGCGCGGGCATGGCGCCCGCCTCCAGTCCGTGCATGAACGGCCTCAGCCATCTCCTCATCCTCTCCCTGTTCCTGTAGAGATCTGTATTTACAAGTCCGGGGTGGCATGCGACGCTCACCGGGGCGTCCATCCCCAGAGACCTCAGGCGCCTGTCCAGCTCACGGGAGAATAGCAGGGTGGCAAGTTTGCTCTGCTTGTACGCCCTCCAGGGGCTGTAAGACCTCTCGGAGTTTATGTCTTTGAAGTCCATCCTTCCCCCACGGTGCACGATGGACGTTTGGGTGACCACACGGGAGCCCGGCGTAGAGGTCAGGGCGGGCAGGAGATGGTACGTGAGGATGAAATGTCCCAGATGGTTGATCCCCCACTGCGATTCGAACCCTTTGACGGTCTTGAAGTAAGGTGGCGTCATGATGCCGGCATTGTTCACGAGCACGTCCAAGGCACCGTATTCTGAAATGTACCAGGCGGAGAATTCTTCGATGGATACAGGATCGGCAAGGTCGAGAAAGCGTACCGAAGCATGGGCATCGGGCACAGAGGATACTATCTTTTCCGCCACCTTTTCAGCGCCTTCCGGGTTCCTGTCCGCAAGGACGACCGACGCTCCTTTGGCGCAGAGGGCTTCGGCGATGTACGCCCCCAGTCCCGATGCGGCGCCCGTGACGACGGCCCTCTTGCCGTCGACGCGGGGCACACTGTCATCGCGCCGATCCCATTTTTCTGCCATATGGGTTAAATGACGAAGGTCAAGATAACCGTTACCTTCGGAACGTCCGGACTAATGGGCGTCGATATCCTTTGCTGTAGGGAGATTGCATTAATGGAAACGCACGCGAGCGGCTACAGAGAGATCAGTCTTCAGGAAAACAGCTGTATTCCGTAAATCCCAGGTCCTCGACGGAATGCGAATATAGGTCTTTAAATTTCGATATGGCCGAAAACCGGTTGTCGGCATCGATGAACGCAAGCACCTGGACGTTTTCGACCTCGCTGCCGTCCGGAGAGATTGTGGTGCCTTCGGTGGTGATTATTGCATATCTCATACTGCGAAGATGCAGACGGAGTAGAAAAAAAGATCATACGCGTCCCGTAAAGACATGCTTGTTATGGAATTCGATGTAGTCACGGTTGGGACAATCATGCTCCGGTTCAGATATGGTTTTATTCTCATATCTGCCAAAATAATCATTGTATATCTGGCGGGGCATCATTTCTTCAATGTCGTCGACGTAAATAACGGTGTGATATTTTGGATCGATCGTCATTAGGCCCTTGTCGAACGCCTTATCATGAAGGGGATTGAGACACAACCCATTGCGGTGGTCTATTTTTTCAACGTCGCTACTGTCTTTCCAAGGCTTTATATGGCTGGCTATCAAAAATTCTGAAGAATGGATTCCGGTCACGCAACATGTTTCATTATATTCGGTAAGCACACGTCTTCTGAAAATATTTTGATTCATGCGTGCCTTCGTTCCGATATAGATTTCACCACCTAACACATAATCTGAGAATAATGGCTTGCAGTCCGTTCTCTCCGAACAATATTTATCTATTATTTTTTCGCAGTCCGGAGCTAGTTCATGTGGTCGGGAACAATATTTGTTCCAAACTGCTTCGTCTATCTTGCTATGATGGTCAAAGGTCTTTTTGCCGTCTTTTTTTACAGCTGGGTCAAAAAAAGCAAGATTGTACATCTTGTATGTGACCGAAGAGGGCGTTCGGTCAAGCATACGGGCAAGTTCAATCACGTCTTTCCCGTTTTTGGTTATCTCCTTGAATGATGTCTGCAAATAGAGGCCCAATACTAGAGTGACCTCTTCCTCCGTCCATCTTTGACCAGACCCAGGCACAATGCCTTACCAACAGAGCACAATATAATTGTGCCGGAGTCAGCAATACTTTAGGACCTGAATCCCCATTTTTGTAATCAAAGGCACAACAAGGGCATTTCCCATTGCGAAATAACGGTTTCTTTCGGCCATTCCTTCCGTCCAATTCGGGGGAAATCCATTGAGCTATTCACACTCTGTCGGTGTCAATATCCTGTATCTCCCTGCCGCCGGGTCCAGGATAAAATGTGAGCTGCGGTTCATCGAGCCCTCAGAGGTCAGGATCGTTCTGCTGGGCGAATCGAGGACGTCCGGGAATGGGATGCCCCCCTCGGAATAAAGGTATTCAAAGTCCGTGCCTCTTTTTTTGCGCACCAGCTTTTTGGGCCCCTTCATAAATTTCCATCGTTCGATATCGCTTTCGTTGTCAACAAAGTATTTCTCGTCCACGTTTTCTATCAGTATGGACCTGAGCGTCTTTGATGCACCGCCTTCTTCTGGCACCCATGCGCTTGAATAATCTCTCGTATAGACATTGCCTTCTTTCATACAGCCTGCACGATAGAAGGTTTCAGCAAATCGATTGGATACGGAAATCAGGTCCGGATATTCGGGCCCGTCAATAACGAACTCCGATTCTTTTCCTCCTGTAAAGGCATCTTTTATTGGGAAAGCACTTGTAAAAAAACCATTTTTGTCAACTATTTCTCTTAATCCAGATCCTCCAAGGGATTTTTCGTAGCCGTTGTTTCCGCGTCTGGATGCGAATATGAAGACGCGCCTTCTGCGTTGGACCTCGCCATATTCTGCGGCGTTGATGACGCGCCATTCCACATCATATCCCTGGTCATGCAGGCAGCGCAGTATTATTCCGAAGTCGCGGCCACGCTGTGTGCTCGGGGACCTAAGGAGGCGGTCTACGTTCTCCAAAAGGACGAACTGCGGTCGCTTTTTGTCGATGATATGATCGATATTCCACCAAAGCACCCCCTTCTTCCCCGTGATGCCTTTGGCGTTTGTTGCGGCGACCGAATAGTCCTGACACGGAAAACCGCCTACCAAGAGGTCGTGCTCCGGAACATCGTCCTGAACGGTCGCGATGTCCTTGTTCACGTTGATGGATCCGCTGTTTTTGTAGTGACTTTCATAACAGTCGAAAGCGAATTGGTTCTTTCTTCCTGGCTCCCATTGGTTTGACCATATGGTCTTAAAACGTCCGGAAGCATCCTCGAGACCGCGCCTGAAGCCACCTACTCCTGCGAACAGCTCTACAACAGAAATAATCTTCTCAGACATTTTCAACGGCACATCCGATTTAATGGTTTAAAATGATCGATATTTTTTCTGCTACATCTTTCGGACTGCTCTTGACCTCGCATTCCCAAACCGTTATGACCGTCCAACCTGCGGCCTTTAAGGACTCCTCGTTGGATTTGTCCCTTTCCATATTACGCTCAAACTTGGAAGACCAGTAATCCATGTGTGTCTTTGGTAATGGGAGGTCGCATTTCGGACACCTGTGCCAGAAGCAACCGTTCACAAATATCGCCACCTTCTTGCCCACAAAACATATATCGGGACTTCCTGGCACTTTCTTCCAATTCAGACGGTATCCCATATGGCCAAGGGCACGAAGCGCGCATCGAAGCATCAGTTCGGGCGAGGTGTTCCTGCCTTTGTTGGAGCGCATGGAGCGCGATACGGCCTCATTTTCGGGCAAAGGCGACCTGCCGTCCCGCAGATATTCTGAACCCATAGGTCGATAGTGGACATATTCATTAATACGATTTGCCATTGATGTGCGTGCCCAAAATAAAAGAAGGGGTCGTATACGATCCAAAAAACAAGGGATCCATTTTAGAATACGCAAAGAGGCTGAAAGGACGGACCCTGGGCAGTTTTGTCACCTCGGGCGAAATAAACGAGAATAACAAAGGCGGGTTCGGCCAGATATTGGAGTCCGGTTATTTTCAGATCGAGAACAACAACGACCCTGTCCCTGATTTCGAAGAGGCCGGCATAGAGCTGAAATCGAGCCCGATGCGCAAATTGAAATTCGGCGGCTATTCTCCAAAAGAGAGGCTGGCACTAGGCATAATCAACTATGAGGAGATAGTGGATCAGACCTTCGAAGAGTCTTTCATGGCCAAGAATAAGGACCTTCTGATCGTGTTCTTTCTCTACGAGATGGAAAAAACCCCGCTCGAATATTTAATTCTGAACACCACGGAATGGATATTTCCGGATGGCGACCTTGAGATTATAAAAAGAGACTGGAACGACATCCGAGAAATGGTGGTGAACGGGCGCGCCCATGAGATATCCGGAAGTATGACATTTTATCTGGAGGCGATGCCGAAAGGCGCCGGTCATGACAGGGACCTGCGCAGGCAGCCTTTCTCCGACATTCTTGCAAAACAGAGGGCGTTCGGTCTGAAAAACAAATATCTTCGAGTGATCTTCGATTCCTTGAAGGATTCGGAACCCGTCATAAAGGACATTTCAGATCTGAAAAACAGGCACATAGAAGATGTAGTTGCCGACATCTTCTCCCGATACGTAGGAATGAGCATAGATGAGATAATCAAAAAGACCGGAACAACGCCAAGCAATGGTAAAGACAGATACGCGTCCTTGGCCAGGGCGATGCTCGGCATCGAAAAGAAGAAAATAGACGAATTCGAAAAGGCCGGCATCCAGATGAAGACGGTACGTTTGGAGAATAGTGGAAACTTAAAAGAGAGCATGTCCTTCCCCCATATCAGATACAATGAGGTCGTCAACGAGAGCTGGGAAGAATCCGAGCTGTACGACATAATGACCAATCGCTTCCTTTTCGTGGTCTATCAGAAAGGGGCCGACGGAAGATCGACCATTTTCAAAGGCATAAGGTTCTGGTCGATGGGCGAAGAAGACCTGGAGACCGTACGTTCGGTGTGGGAGGACACCGTCGAAAAGATCAAAGCGGGAGACTATGAAAATTTCATCCCTATTTCAGCCGATAAGATATCTCACGTAAGGCCACACGGAAGGGACTCCAGAGACCTGACCATGGGGCCCGACGGTAAAATGCACAAGAAAATGTGTTTTTGGTTAAATTCCAGTTATATCAAGGGAATAGTGAAAGAGATTGCTCCGGAAAGTACTACAAATGATCGATCATCTAGGCGATTTTTAAAAAAAGTTAATTGAATTTCTTTTGTAAAACGGCCTCTATTTCATAAGCATCTGAAAGATTATGAAAATTCTTAGCGATTTACTTGATTGTTATGTTAAAGGGAACGTGAGGTATAGATTTCATTTATGGGCAGCCAGATGTTGCAGGATATGCACTTATGTTGGATGTTCGATTATTCGTTACAATTGATTCATAATCCGACAGATGATATTTCTACATTTTTATTTTAAAAGAATGTGAAATTCTGAACGAATCTCCCAGATTGGATGTTATTTCGCGATTAAAATACAGGGACTTTTCTATATGGGGAGTGTCTTTCTTGTCCCAATCATGATTCGTATGGGCGAGATTCCAATTAGGATCGAGGAGAGTTATTTACATGATTGATCTCTCCTCGGTAGAAATACAGCCTTCCGATCATGAAGAATTCAAAGAACTCTGTTATAACATTTGTCGTTTTATTATCGATGAGGAATGTGTCAACCGATTCAAGCTGACTAATGCGTTTCCTACGGATACATATCCTGATTTTGAGTACGCACTTGGTATATTGCTTGAGGATGGTGTTTTATTGAACGGTTCCAAGGGATATATTATCGGGCGACCCCTCGAGTTCATGGAATCTGAGCAGGAAGATGACTCATGTAGATTCGAGGATGTTACCGAAAATTTGTCCGAAGTCCCAATTATCGAGGGGCGAAGGCAGTTGGAACGTATCGAATTTATCAGAGAGATGGATTCAAGGGCCAGTGTACTTTTGTCCGAGAAGATTGGTTATTCTCCAGCAAACGTGGTCGAAAAAAAGATTGAAGCAATGAATCGGTCAACAAAAAAAACAATACTCGAAAAATACTTTATCAATTATGTCGACCTTGCTGATATACTAAGAGAAAATAAACGCGACGCTGAAAGGTACATTTTCGAATTCAGCAATGATTTTCCGATGGATCCTGTAGATGAAGACATATTCTCAAAATACGATGTGCCGTCCAACGTGTTTCTATACATTTTCAACAGATCTGAAGCATATTATCGTCTCTTTCAAGTCAATTTTAATCCAGGATATGGGGACACATCTGAATATATATTTCCAAAAGTCACGACCGATAAATCAACAGTCAATCTGACTCCCAACTCTGATGATGAATTGAATGCACGCGAGCGTGCGATGAGCTATTTCGAAACATATTTTTCATATTTCGGCAACGGTGCAAAATCTTTTACATCTGCCCTTTTGGCCGTATTCAATGATGTGTCGATAAAAAGGACACGGGTCAAAGAAATATATGAACAATATTTTATAAATCATCAAGGCGAAATATCAAATGAGAGCGACTGGGACGATATATTCGACGACTATATCGAAACAGAAGATAAGGTCAAACACCTTTCATATCAGAATATACAAGATGTATGCAATTTCATCCAGTCTTTGAAAGAGATTGATTATGGAATCTCTGTCGAAAAACTCTATTGCTCAAACAAGGACAGCTGGTCATCATTCTTCATCAACAGTTTCCAAGAATTGGAAGATTTCATAACAAAATATACTTCGTATAGGATTTTTGAAGGCCGTATTTTAGTCAAAGGAACACTGAATGAGGCATTACAGAATTATATCCGTGACGTTCACGTTTACGATTGCAACCGTCTTGTCAAAATGTATGGAAGGACATGTGGAGGTCCGGCAAAAATCATCCGACCCTTTTTTGAAGCAATCGATATGGATCAGTTTGTTAACGAAGCTCCCCTGACTGAGGAGGAAGAACAGAATATTTCTGTCAGATTAGATAAGTACCAATGGTTGACCAAAGACAATGCAAGGTCAGTTTTTGCTGATTTACATAATCTTGAACACAAGTTCAATGGAATAAATATGCACAAGCTCGGATTCACAAGTATGCAGCATGTTTACTATCGTCTCAAATACTCTTCTTTCAGCGAGTGTCTGCTCCAGAACGAATTCTTTGGTGATGAGATATATGTCGATGACCGTGAGTTTAAGTTGAAGATGGAATGCAGCACATTCTTGATGGAAGTGGAAGCCTTTGAAAGATATCTTCGTTGGATACCTGTTTCAAAATATCGTTATATAAATTTGGAATCGTCCAGATATCGTAAATTCGGTGAAATATTGGCCAAATATAGAGACATAATTATAGAATTATGCAAACAAAAATTCGTTACACCATTTTCGCTGAAGAATCAGATTGTCGGAATCCCCGAAATAGACGAAGACTATTACGATCTGGAATTCTATGATGCCATGCTAATAGCATCCAAGGCAAATCACCAAGCGCTCGCCCGACAAAGATTTTATTTTATTCCTACAGACTCCACCAGTTTCGGCCCTACGGCACCAGAGTTCATACGTTATATTGTCTACAATAAAAACGGATTCGCATCGATTGAAGACATACAAGCAATTTTAGAAAACGAATACGGAATCCATGCTGGCATGAGCACAATCAGACAGCAAGTCAAATCATCGACCTGCCTCTTCTCAACAATAACCGACGCGGCATATCTCGATGACGAAACCTATAGGGAGGTATTGAATAATGAGTCAAACTGATATCAAAAATCTATCCGGAGTCACGCAGATGAATAAGACCAAGACCGTTGTCTTAGCAAGGAAACCGGAGACCTTTCCCGTTTACCGTGTACCACTGAAATATCTATATTACAACGATCAGAACGACCGTATTTCTACTGAAATAGTCCGTTATCGTACCGAAAATAATAAGGAACTGCCCACAGACATTGAGGAGTATAATCAGATTTTTGAAGATCTCGTCGTTAAATCCAAGGAAGATGCCATAGTTAATACTCAAAATAGTATTGCAAGACGCGGACAGGATAATCCTGGGGTAACTTTGAAGGACGGGCGTGTCGTTGATGGGAACAGGAGATTCACCTGCCTCAGGAGAATCCAAAAGGTTACTAATCAAGAACAGTATTTTGAAACCATTATCCTTGATTTTGACTACGAGAATGATTATAGATACATCAAATCGTTGGAGCTCGAACTCCAGATGGGCGTGGACGAGAAGGTTAAATATGATCCGATTGACCGTCTGTTCGGAGTATACAAGTCAATCCGCATCGAGAAAGCATTCACCATCGAGGAGTACGCAGCATTGTTTGACGATTACTCCGTTAAAGATGTGAAAAAAGATCTGGAGCTTGCGGAATTGATGTGCGAATATTTGGATTTCCAAGGTTCACATGGCAAGTACTACATCGCCAAAGATATGGACCTTCAAGGGACGCTTCATGAAATCCCATCCATCCTTGAGAAAGTTAAGAAGAAGGACCCGAACCTAGTTGACGATGTCAAACTCCGCATATTCGCGAGCATAGGCGCGGGCGTGAGCTCCAGGCTCAATCTATTCATGAGGGACATTAGGGATGTAATAGATGGTGGGGACCTAAAAAAATACCTAGATGAAACCGAGGATGCGGTAAATAATGCCATCCAGGCCCTTGAAGAATCGCCTGTTCAGAACTACAACGACCTGTCTGACGGTTTGAGGAAACGTGATGACATCAAAGAGGGATTGATAACTCCCGTCACAACACAGAAGAAGGCTGTCGACTCTAAGAAACTGAAAAAGGCACCCATAAAGAACTCTAGGGATGCACTTTCTACACTAAATGCGATTCATATCGAATCAATCCTCGATATGAGCAAGGACGACCGTGATGAACTGAAAAGAATCCTCGGCATGCTCCAGGACAAGATATCCGAGATCGGAGGTAAGATTTGAACTTAAGATTAGTAAACCTAAAACCAAATTACATATCCCTTGAAGACGATGTAGCGAAGCAGTTCTACATCCCAGTGATGAGCAACAGCAACCGTTTCGATAGACTATCTTGTTATTTCACGTTCAATGCAATAGCAAGATATTGTATTGGAATTTATTATCTGGGCAAGAACAACGGTAAATTTCGCCTTATAATTTCCGAAAATATATCCGAAGAAACGTTCAACATCATCAAGGAAGGATACCAGGGATACCAATTGCTTGATGACATTACACGTGAAAGGATGCGCCAGGAACTGTGTCTGGAAGATACCGTCACTCTGTCGAATCTTGCGCATCTTATGAAATGCGGTCTTGCAGAGGTCAAGTTTGCATTCTGCTGTAATGGATTGTTTCACGAAAAATCAGGGTATGCGGAGGATGCAGATGGCGATTCTCTATGTTTCACAGGATCCAATAATGAGACCAAAGAAGCATTGGAGAGCAATTACGAGAAATTCGAAGTTACAGCATCATGGCTTTCGAGTGAGTTCGATATTGGCAAAATCGTCACAACCAAAAAGGAATTCGAGTCGATATGGGGAAGGACGAACCCCCACGTCAAAGTAATCGATCCACCCGAATCTTTTGAAAGTTATATGCAGACCTTCAATCGTGGCGCATTGTTTGAAAGTAAAGAAGAGTACCTTGACGAATTATTCTATCTCGATATATCGGAAGGAAGGATACACCTGAATCTGCCTAAAGCTGTCGATAATCCAGGCAGGTTCAAATTCAATCTGGCGATACAAGGCTCTGTCGAGGAAACGGTCGGCCATACTCTCATTCTTAAATCGAATCTAACAAAACAAAATATCCGCTCGATAATGGAAAAGGTCAACAAGAAAGCCGAACAAGGCGGTTACAAGGTAGTAAAAAGCGAAGAACTCGACAAGTATTTCAATTCGAGCACTTCGATGGAACAGCTTGCCCTACTTGGAATTTCGATAAAACGGAGGGATCCGAGGCATAGTGAGTTCTTCAATCTGTTCAAGAGAGAGGTCTGCGCTTTGACCGAAAACGATCTTCGTGACGAACAGCTATGGGATTCGTATTTCGCATTCAGATTAAAGAAGAGTGCTAATTTTTCCGTACCGGGTTCAGGAAAGACCGCTACTGCATTGGGAATGTTCGCTTATCTGAACCGTAATGCGGGGGTGAACAGGCTGTTCGTCATAGGGCCCCTCAATTCTTTCGATTCCTGGATTACCGAATATGAAAGAGTATTCGGAAACAAACTTCCTCTTAGTTACGTTACCGGTCCAGAACTAAGGAAAATGGGCAACACTATCGAATATCATGTCAGATTCGATCTCGGAAAATACAATCTGATCCTGTTGAACTATGAGAGTTTTGACCACAATCAGGAACTTACCAATGCGGTTCAGAATCGTATCGATGATAAGACGATGCTCGTATTCGACGAAGTACATAGGATCAAGGCCGTCAACGGCAAGCGCGCTATGGGAGTAATGCCCATTTCCAAGAACTCCAAATACACTATGGTGATGACCGGAACCCCGATACCCAATAATCATTCCGATGTCTATAATTTCCTTCAAATATTGTATGGTCCTGATTATGACGATTATTTTATCCTCGGACCACGCGACCTGACCGAACTGGAGGGCCAAGACTTATCAGATTTCAACAAGAAGCTGCAACCCTTCTATTGTCGTACAACAAAGAACAAACTCAACGTCCCGCCGGTGAATACGGACAATATCGTTCGCGTGGCAGCATCTTACGAAGAGAACATCCTCTTTAGACAGTTACATCAGATAAAAATGAACCCTCTGGCACTGATGGTCCGTGTTCTGCAGTTGGAATCAAACCCCATTATGCTGAACAAGTCACTGTTGGATCCCATGGAGCTTTCATCCTTCTCAGATGATTTAGAGGGCGATAAGATCGATGAATTCCAGGCTATCGAAGGTGCAAGGGACATAATCACTTCTAAGACAAGGGCATGCGTGAACTTGGTAAAAGAATTGACCGATGTCGGAAAAACTGTCATCGTATGGTGCATCTTCATCAAGACCATACGCACCTTAACAGAATTACTTGAAAAAGAAGGTATTCCTGTATGCAACGTTTACGGAGAAACTGTGGATAGGCAGGAAACGATCGACGGTTTCAAGGCCGGAAAATATCAGGTCCTGATAACTAACCCACAGACACTTGCAGAATCCGTCTCTCTACACAAGGTCTGCCACGATGCAGTATATTTTGAATATAGCTACAACCTCGTCCAAATGCTTCAGTCAAAGGACCGTATCCACAGATTAGGTCTGGCTAATTATCAATATACGCAGTATCATTTCCTTGAAACTGTGTTCAGCGATGAGATGCAGATGATCTCCCTCGATGAAGAGATCCATCGTCGTCTTAACGATAAAGAAAAAGTTATGCTTGACGCCATTGAAAACGATAGCTTAGAACACTTTACCACTAATGATAAAGAAATTGAAGACATAATGTTGAAAATTGGATTTGATAAGGAGAATTTCAAATGAAAATCATTATGAGATCTTCGTCAGATCATAACTCGAATTTTCAGTACCAGATGACCTCACGAAAAAACAAGTAATTTCAACTTGAATAGTCCCTCTTGAAATATTCATTTAAGTTTCGTTATCCAGTGCAATAAGTAATTTGCACCAGTTTGTCTAATTAAAGGTATAATGGAACTATGATGCAAAAATCCAATTATCAAGACGAAGATTCCCATCCGGTGGAAAAATGATAGTTTCGGTAGACGAGTCGGAATGCATCGGATGCGGAAAATGCGAGGAGGAATGCCCCATGATCTTCGAGCTCGACGGCGACCTGGTGTCGAGGGTCAGGCGCCAGCCCAAAGCCGACGAGGAGAAGTGCGCCGAAGCGGCGGCCGACGCCTGTCCCGCCACGGCCATATCGATAGAGTGATCAGTCCGTTATCCGGAATCCGCTGCTGTCCTTCGCGGCGTAGGTCTCGAACTTAACCTGCCTGTCTCTCAGCATGGCCGTCACGGTCTTGACGTGCACGCCCAGCCCCACGTTCAGGAACTGGTTCTCCACGACCGTTTTGCCTTCGTATTCCACCGTGGGGTGGAAGCCCAGGGGAAGGTGGGCGGTCTGCACCTGGACGCCGCAGATCCTGCATTCCCTGTCGTATATCGGGCCTCCGGACTGCCCTCTTAGTCCGGGCGTGGACGTTTCCACGTACAGCATCTCGTAGTTTCCGTCCACGCTGCGGCCTTTCAGCACGTTGCGGGTGTGCATCCCCTCGTTGGGGAACAGCGGCATTGGGAGGACGCCTTTACGTATCCTGAAGGAGTTCGTCGTTTCGTCGAAGTCCGAGGCCACGTCCACGAATGGGAATCCGAGCCTGCACAGGCTCGTTCCGGGCCTCATGGTCTCCGGGTCCCTGAACACGGGATACTCCTTCACCCAGCTAGGGTCGAAGGGTTCCAGTTTGCCTATCGTGATGTCGATCTGCCTGTTGACGTATGCGTTCGTCAGCCGCACGCCGTCCCATCCCCACCAGAAAGAGTGGTTGGTTATCCATGACGGGTCCGCCTTGAGCTCGTTCTTCGGAAGCCCCGCGATGGACGAGTGCTTCTTGTTGAGTTCGTCTATCTCCTTTATCTTGTTCTGGTCGGACTGGTATTTCACATAGGAGTCGAAAATGTGCCCGGCGGTGATTATCCATCCTTCGTCGTTGATTACGAAGAACGTACCGCACCCCGCCTCCACTTTACCGTCGGAACGGCGGGTTGAGACTATGACGGGTCTGACGAACTTTGCTGCCTTCTCGCAAGCGTCTGCGAACATGCTTCGGCAATACCCCGTATCGTTATAATGGATTTGCTTCGCGTACGTTATTATTTTATGCGATGCGTGAATCACCGTCATCATGAGGGAAGAGGACATCAGGGTGGTCAGGGACAACGAGTCCGACATAATGGAAGGAGAGGGGTACCGCGGAATATTCCGTAAATCCGACCACAAGGAGCGCTACGAGCTCCTCAAAGAGAGGCTGGCGCATGACACCGAGGCCTTCTGCAGGAAGAACGATCCGGACACCCTCCTTGACCTGATAGAGGTGGCTTACGCTCTGAGCGGCCTCATGGGCTATCCCGAAGAGGAGATGGTCAGGATGCGCAAGACGGTGAAGAATGAAAGAGGGAGCTACTCCCGCGGGACCGTGTACGAACCCGAATTATGAGTTGTCCGTCCACAATTTCTATGACGGTCTTGCCCTGAGCCGAGTTTGATTTCTACTATCGTACAAATCGATCGGGCCGGCAGGCATGTCCGCAGGTCTAAAGGAATGCCCGTCCGCACCTTCTGCGATATCCGCATCGGGGGACGGGCATTGTTTTTCTTTTTCAGAACATGCTCAGCACGAGGTCCGAGTACGCCACGGGGTCTTCCAGAGGCACTCCGGCCGTTATGCTGGCCTGGCCGTACATTATGCGGACCATTTTGGCCGCCCTTTCCTTGTCTTTTCCGATGGTCTCCTCCAGCGATCTGAAGAACCCGTGCTCCGCGTTCAGTTCGATGACGCGGGAGGCTTTCAGCATCTCCCCCTCGCTTCCGGGCAGGCTCTTGAAGTACTTCTCCATCTCGAAGGTGATGTTGCCTTTGGTGGTCAGCAGCACGGCGTGGTTCTTCAGTTTGCGGGATATCCTGACCTCCGAGACGCTTTCCCCAAGAGTCTCCTTGACGAAATCCAAGGTGCCTTTGTGCCCCTCCTCCTTCTCGTCCGATTCCTTTTTCTCCTCTTCGGATTCGAGCCCCAGGTCGTCCGTGGACACGTTGCAGAACTGCTTTCCGCCGTATTCCCCGAGGATGTTCACAAGGAACGAATCCACATCGTCCGTCATGAGCAGCACGCCGTAGCCCTTTTCGAGCACGGGCTCCATCTGCGGCAGGTTCTTGGCGTGTTCGGCCGAATCGGAGATGATGAAGTATATCTTATCCTGTTTTTCGGGCATGTTCTTCACGTAGTCCGACAGCCCCGTCATCCCGCCCGCGGAGGACTCGAACATCAGCAGGTCTTTGAGCGCGTCTTTGTCTGCGCCGTAGTTGTCCACGACGCCGTACTTCAGCTGCAGTCCGAAGCTGCCGTAGAACTCCCTGTATTTCTCGGGTTCGTCCTTCATCATGCGTTCCAGCTCGGACCTGACCTTCTTGGCCAGGTTGGAACCGACCGCTTTGAGGGTGCCGTCGTTCTGCAGCATCTCCCTGGAGATGTTGAGCGAGAAGTCCGGAGAATCCACGACTCCGCGCACGAAGCGCAGGTAGTAGGGGAGCAGGTCCGCGCACTTCTCCATTATCAGCACTCCCGATGAGTACAGCTGCAGCCCGGGCTGGAAGTCCCGTGTGTAGAAGTCGTGCGGCGCCCGCTTGGGGATGAAAAGCATGGCCTTGTAGCTGACGCGCCCCTCGGCCTTCACCCTTATGACCGATACCGGATCCTCGTAATCGTAGAATTCCTGTTTGTAGAACTCTTTGCAGTCATCATCGGACACTTCGTTCTTGTCCTTCTGCCATATGGGCACCATGCTGTTGATGACCTTGTTCTGCACGGTGGTGACGTACTCCCTCTTGGGCTCCCCGTCGTCTTCTTTCTCCCCGGTCTCCTTCCATTCTCCGGTCTCAACGTCCATGTAGATGGGCCATCTGATGTAATCCGAATAATTGACGATGAGCTCCTTCAGACGGACCGGGTCGAGGAACTCGCTGTAGTCGTTCTCCCCGGCGTCGTTTTTGATATGCATTATGACGTCCGTGCCTGCGGAACCCCTCTCGCCCTTCCTTATGGTGTAGCCGTCGGCGCCCGCGCTCTCCCATATGGAGGCCTCGTCCTCGCCGTACGCTTTCGATACCACCGTCACCTTGTCGGAGACCATGAACGCCGAATAGAAACCGACGCCGAACTTGCCTATGACGTCGCTGTCGGTCCCTTCCTCCAGGTTCTTCCTGAACTCCGACGAGTCGCTGTATGCGATCATTCCTAGGTTCTTCTCCATGTCCTTTGCGCTCATCCCTATGCCGTTGTCCGAAACGGTGATGGTGCGTTCATCCTTGTCCACCGCGACGTCTATGCGCAGATCGTCTTTCGATACCCCTATGGACGGGTCGGTCATCATGCGGTAGTTCATCTTGTCTATCGCATCCGAGGCGTTCGATACGATCTCTCTCAAAAAGATCTCCTTATGGCTGTAGATCGAGTTGATCATCAGGTCCATGAGACGTTCGGTTTCCGCTTTGAACTTCTTTTTTGCCATTCATGTACCTCTTAATGTTGTATGGTTCGATTAAGTGTTTGAACTTCTATATAAATATTTCATTTTTTGAATATTAATTGCCAGATGTGACGTTTGGCCGTCAACGGTGACAAGGGCCTTCGATGTAACGGCAGTTCATCATTCGGTAGGGCGTGACGGTCTGAGGAGATTCCCTTGCAGCTGAAGTTCTACCCTCGATCGTCAGCAGACGTCTACGGAAGCGTTCACATAAGGGTCCCTTTTTACGATCATCTTCTTCTATCCTCATTTTGAGAAAGTTCGAATTAATTGCTGCTTCAACAGGACGTCGCTCTTGATGAGCCGCTTTATTATCCCAGGGTCGGCTCATCGATCGGATTCAGGCGTAATGGGGCGCCAGGATTATCCCTTTCGGACATGATACCTTCAGTAAGATGCTGTTCATAGATTCGATTTTATCATGGTTGAAGTCTCGTGCCGAGAAGAAAGAACGTCTTCGCATACAGAAAGAGGCAGAGGAAAAGGAGAGGAGTTTCCTCTACCGGTTGGGGAACGATTTCGAGAGCCATGTCGTCACGATGTTCGATCCGGAGAGGTTTGAACTTATACATCGAACTCCGACGAACGAGGAAACCGGCGGAAGATACGTCAAATCGATGAGGCTTCCCGACCTAGGGTTCAGGGAGAAATCCACCGGAAAGAGGTTCTGGGTCGAGTGCAAGTACAGAGCCAGAACGGAGGATCTCGGTACCATAACCTGGTGCACCGATAACCAGCTGAGGAACTATAAGCGGACGCATTACGGCACCGGAGACACCGTGTTCATAATGATCGGTCTGGGGGGCCATGTCATGGCGCCGAACAAGGTGTTCTGCCTCAATCTCGACAGGATCAATTTCACCAGGTTGTTCTACAGCACATACTGCACCAATCAGGTTAAGGTCGATAAGATCGAGTCTTATGGGCAGCTGTTGCAGATTTCGGAGATCAAATGAAAAAGTCGATATTGAATATATGCGACCGGTCGGGCGTGATGTAGTACCATTCCGGGAATTTCGGTTGAACGCGGTTGTGTGTGGGAACAAAAACACCTTCTGAGAAACAATTTTCTAAGATTATTTTCAAGCGGTTATAAAATCGAGAGTCAAATATGGTGCTCGGGACTTTCAGAGAAATGACGTCAACGAGTCTGATTCAAGGCAAAGTCAGAAAAACGTGATCTAAGAGGTTTGCGGGAGCATCTCAATCTCTTTCCTCGTCTTCGAGGTCCAGCTTGTCGGCTATGCGCCTGAGGAACTCGTTGATCTCCATTATGTCGCCCCGCAGGCTCGATACCTGCGCCCTGAGCGAGGATATGTCCTTCTTCAGCTCTTCCGTTTCGCCGTCCGAAGGCGCGGCGCCGCGGGCCCTCTCGGACTTCAGGTCCTCGATGAGGTCCGAGCGCCTGGATTTGAGGGCGGAAAGAGACATGGTTATCTTCGCAGTCTCGGTCCCGTCACCGTCCAGATGTGCGTTTATCAGACGTACTTCGAGTTCCGAGATCTCCTTGGTCATGGACTCTATCTCGGACATGGGCGTGGCCTTGTCCTCGGGCCGGGACACGTCGGTGGGCCATACGGTGTCGGGGGATTTCCTCCTGAGCCTCATGGTCTCGAGATATTCCTCCATGTCGTTCTCTACGTAGGAGGCTTCTATCTCCTCCATACGTTGGGAGAGCATTCCCATCTCGCTCTCTATTTCATTCCTGCGTGCCGCGACGAGCTTCTCTTCCTCCTCGTCGCCGTCGATAGCATCCAGCGATGCCAGCTGTTTGCGCAGATTTTCGATTTTGGACCATATGAACTGGAGTTCGCGGTCGTATTTGCATGTTGAAAACGCCATTTCTGATTCTCCTTGAGGAAGCATCCCGCAGAAAACAGCGGGATGCCTCCGATGTAATGAATTTATCCCTATCCGATCGACGGGGCTTACTTTTTCTTCTTTCCCTTCTTCTTCGAGTCCTTCTTCTTGGACTTCTTCTTCGAGTCCTTCTTCTTGGACTTCGTCTTGAGCGTTTCGTAGGGCTCCCCGTCTTCCTCTTCTTCGTCCTCGGCCTCGCTGAAGATGAGGTCGTAGAGCGAGTCCTCCATGACGGCCGCGCGTCCCAGCTCGGTAACGACGAAATCGGAGTCCGCAACGGCGTCCAAAAGGTCCTCGCTGGAAAGTATCTTCATTCCCACTGCGTAGAACACGTCTTCGAGGACATCGTCGCAGTAGTCGTTCCTTATGGAGTCGGCCAGCGTCTCGGAGTCCCTGTCCTTCTCGTCGAGTCCTGCGAGGTATTCTTCGTAAACCTCCTCGCTGTCGTAGTCCGATATCCTGTCCGGGTCGTACTCCAGGTCAGTCAGGTCGCACTCGGCGTCCGTGAGGTCAGAGATGACGGTGCGGTATCCGACTATGTCGGAGATCAGGAAATCGATCAGGTCGCCGTACTTCTTCTTGTTGGCATCGGACCTGGCGCGGGAGAGCTTTGTTCTCAGATCGGCTATCTCGCGGAGCTTCCTGTCGACCGTAGCCTGCAGGATCTCCACGTCATCGTATTCGAAATCCTCGTCCTGTCCCTGTTCCGCATCTGTCTCGCGGACCTCTTCGGGCTTCTCTTCGGATACATTTTCAACGAATTTATCATCGGTCATACGGAATCCTCAGCGCTTATAACGTGCCCTCTTTATTATATCCTTCCCGAACAACCGATTATGGCGGATGTCCGGAACAATGTAAACCGGACCGGAAGCATCCGACGGCGAGGTCAGCCGGATCTGGCCACTTGCTCGCATCTCTTGCCGCAGAACGGGCACTTCTCCAGTACGACCTCCTCTCCCTTCTCGTCAAGGGCGCATATGGCGGGGCCCTTGTAGGTATCGATGAAGTATATGTCCCCGTCCAGGACGAAATCCAGCATGTCTTTGCAGCATGCGGCCTCTATCCCGTTCTCAGACACCTTCAGGTCTAGCAGGGGGCGCGACCTGAGGAGCACCGCCCTCTCTTCGTTGTAGACCTTCTGGACGCGGTCATGGTCCTCATCGGCCCCGGGGTATCCGAAACTGGCCGCGAAGGCGAATAGACGTATAGCGCTGACGAGGTCCTTCTCGACGCATTTTCCGGTCTCGTACATCAGAGCCAGATAGTAAAGGGAACGCGGGTCCATCCTGTCCACGGGCCCGCGGAGCAGATCGTACGCTTCAGTATCCGTTTTTCCTTCGACGGCTCCGGATGCGATGAGTATTCCAAGCTCCCTCTTGGCGGGCAGGTAGTCGTTCTCGGCCGCCGTGCGGAGCCACTTCTCCGCCAGGGCGTAATCCTGGGGGACCTCTTCTCCCTCGATGTAGAGCATTGCAAGCCGGTATTGCGCCTCGGGACTCCCGTCCTCGGCAGAAGATAACGATCCGTCGATGGCCATGGTGACGGAAAGGGGCGCATCGTTTATAAGTTTCAGGTCCCGGCGAAGTCGGAACCGTCCACGCCGTTGTCGGCCGCGAGCTTTATCCACTTTTCGGATTCGACATCGTCCGCATCGGTGCCGTATCCGTCCCTGTAGCATATCCCCACCGCGTACATGGCGTCCGCGATCCCTTGCAGAGCGGCGGCCAGGAACCATCCGAAAGCCTTCTCAGGGTCCTCCCCCACCGCCTTGGAGCCTCTTGAATAGACGATCCCCAGGCGGTGCATCGCGAAGGCGTCGCCCTCCTTTGCCGCTTTCTCGTACCATTCCACCGCCTTCGACAGGTCAGGGCCCGTACCTATGCCGTACTCGAAGCAGACGCCCGTCCTGAACATGGCGTTTATGTTGCCCGCCTTTGCCGCGATACCGTACAGCTTGAAGGCCTTGTTCTCGTCCTTCGGAACCCCCAGGCCCTCCTCGTAAAGATATGCCAGGCTGTTCCTGGCCTCCTGAACTCCTGCGTTGGCGGCCTGCCTGAAAAGGTCGGCGGCCACCGAGTAGTCCTTGTCCACCGAAAGCCCGTCCATGTAGGCCGTGCCGAGGTACAGCTTGGCTTCGGGTATCCCGGCATCGGAGGCCTTCTGCGAATAATCCACGGCCTCGGTGGAATCGATCCCCATATACTGTCCGGAAAAATACATCTTCACAAGGAATAGCATGGCGTCGGGCTGTCCGTTTTCGGCGGCCTTTTCGAGATATCCGTATCCGGCCTGTTCGTCCGTATCCGTGTCGAGGCCCAGCACCAGCGATAGGCCGTAAGCGTATTGGCCGTCGGCATTCCCCGAATCGGCGAGTTCCCTGACCTCTCCGATGTCCATCTCCACGCTTCCTTCCGGGGTTTCGAAGACATAGTTCTTCTCTTCTTCGGCCATGTCACTCGGAGCGCCTATGTCTACTTCAATCTATCCCGGCACTGCTGAAAACGAAGAAAGACTTCGAAAGATGACGGTATTTTTACGTTATTTTCAGTCGGATTTAAGGTACCTGTTTTTTTGCCGTCCCAGCAGATTTCTGGTAAAATGTATTGCCTTTAATCGGAAATCGTCAATTCGGAATTATGGCAAAAGAAGCTGCCAAACCCGCTGACAAGAAGGCCCAGCCTGCTGCAAAGAAGGAAGAGCCCAAGAAATGCGGATCGGCTCCGAAAAAGAAGTGAACTCCTAAAAAGGTGTTCTCAAACCTCAGGGGGGACGGGCGACCGCCCCCCTTTATTTTTCTTTTCTTTGTTCCCGTCTCATCTTCAAAAGGTGTTTCTCGCATTCTTCCCAGCCCGGGAAGTCGTGTTCGGAATTGCGGAAATCGCTGTCATGGGCCCTGCGGTTCGGGCGGTATCCGCGACGGAGGTGCAGGGACTCGTGGTAGACAACGAAGTCCAGGACGTTCTCCGGCACGTCGCGGGAATCCAGCGAAGACGATATGGTAACGACGCGGAACATGGGGTTGCAGCTTCCCACTTTGGTGAAGCACGGCTTGGACGTCCACGTGAAGAATGAGTTGTCGATGTCTGAATCATTCAGAAGTCCGGATTCCAGGAGCCTGTCCAGGGATTCCCCTATTTCCATGCATCTTCCCTCGGTGCTCATGGTTATGTTGCGGCTCCTCTTCAGGTAGATCGGGCGTTTGGAGATCACGAACCCGTCGGAGGATACCCACTCCAGATATTCGGTCCCGTATCCTTTTCTGAGACCGGAGTTGCGGGAGATCAGGGTGTCGAGGAAATCGTAAAGCACCCCGTCCGGGGAATCGGAGAGGTAGTCGGAAACTTTGTACGACCTCTCTTTGCCCGTCCGATTCCAGGTAACCTTGAAGTCCTTGAACTTTTCAAATCTGGCACTTTTTATCTGGTGCTGATGTTCGCGCCCGGCCTCGGTCATCAGCCGGAAAAGGCGTTCATCTTCTTCCGAGTCCATCCCTCCTTCTGACGACGGCGTCCTTCTGTGCCTGTTTCCCCGATTCGGAACGTTCGACGAAGACAGGTTCGCCGTCCATGGTCTTTCCGGTGAAGTACATCATCGTGGAGACCGTGGAGGGGGTGGGGGTGAATATCTGGACCTGCTCCGGGTTCGTATTCAGCTTGTTCCTGCAGAACCTTCCCAGTTCCTCCATGTCCCTCTGGGTGCAGCCGGGGTGGGCCGCCATCAGATAGTAGGTTAGGAACTGCTTCTTTCCGAACTCGGCATTGGAGTCGTTGAAGAGGTCCCTGAATTCAAGGATCATGCCGCTTCCCGGCTTCCCCATGAGCCCCAGCACCCTGTCGGAAGTATGCTCAGGGGCCACCTTTAGCTGCCCCGAGACGTGGTTTTTCACTATGGCGTCCACATACTCTATCTTTCGTTCCTCGTCCGCAAGGACCATGTCGTACCTTATGCCGGAGGTCACGAAAACCTTCCTCACCCCCGGGACGTTCCTGGCCCTCTTCAGAAGGCGCATCTGCGCGGAATGGTCGATGCGGAGCGACTTGCATATGTCCGGAAAAAGGCATTGTCTGTCTGCGCAGGCCCCTTTCTCGGCCTTCTTTCTGCACTCGATGCCGTACATATTCGCAGTAGGCCCTCCCATGTCGTAGATTATTCCGTTGAACCCGGGCTCCCTGGAGATCTTCTCGACCTCCTTTATTATCGAGTCCTCGGACCTGCTGACCACCCTCCTCCCCTGGTGCATGGCGATGGCACAGAAATTGCATCCTCCGTAGCATCCGCGATGGGTGGTGATCGAGTTCTTGATCGTGTCGGCCGCCTTGACCGGGCCGTCCTTGAGGCACGAGGGGTGGACCTTGTTCTCATAGTCGGAGGAATAGATCCTATCCAGTTCCTCGCAGGTAGGGTCCCTCTGGGGAGGGTTGTGCACCAGGAATCTGCCGCCGTGCCTCTGGCACATGCCTTTGGCCGTTATCGGGTCGCAGTTGCGGTAGAATTCCCGGAAGGCCTCGGCGAATCGGTCTTTGTCCTCGGCGCATTCCTCGTAAGACGGGAGGGATACGTATCCGTCCTTCTCGTCCTTGGAGATGTAGCATATTCCCCGGACGTCCGAAGGGTCTCTCCCGTCGCGGAGGCAGTTAGCAAGTTCCAGATTGGAAAATTCTGCCATTCCGTATGTGATGTAGTCCGCCTTGGCGTCGAACAGGACGCTTCTTCTGACGGAATCGGACCACACGTCGTAATGCGCTATCCTCCTCAGGGACGCCTCGATACCGCCCAGCACGATCGGTTTGTCTTTGCAGAATTTTTTTATCATGTTCGTGTAGACGATCGTCGCTCTGTCGGGACGTCTGTTGTTCGCTCCGCCTGGCGTGAAATCGTCGTCGTTCCTGATCTTTCCAGCCGAAGTCCGGTTGGCCACCATGGAATCTACGCATCCTGCCGATACGGACCAGAAAAGATTCGGGGCCCCGAGCTTCCCGATGTCGCCCTCCGAAGGCTGGGGAATGATTCCGACTCTGTATCCGTTGTCGATGAGCCAGTGGCCGATCACCGCGCTGCCGCTGTAGGAGGTGTCGTAATATGTGTCCCCCGACACCAGGATGATATCCAGGGATCTCCATCCTCTTTCTTCGGCTTCTTGCAGAGTGGCGGGTATGAACATGTCGGCCTTTCAACGCTGACAGATTATAGATTGATTATGATTCTGTTGCTGAAAACGGAGACGGGTATGGGCGTCGCGTTCGGGATGTATTCCTCCAAACCGCTTATATCTCCGACCTCCCAGCTCCCGTCGTCGTCTCCCGGATCGTCGGTCGTCTCGCAGAACAGGAGCCCCGGATATCCCTCGAAGTTGCCTTCCATGTCCGGGATCACCACCCCTCCCCCCATATGCACGATCATGGGTATCATGTACACGTCATAACCCATGTATCCGGCGATGGACACGAATAGCAACGATGTGTCCTCGCAATCCCCCGACCTTATGTACAGTATCTCATAGGCGGTGGCGAAGTATTCGCCCGTCTGGTAGTTTACAATGTCGAACTCGTAGTCGATGCTGAAGTTGACGAAGTCCAAAGCGCACTGGACCTTGCTCAGGTCGTCCGGGTACTCCGAAGTTATCATTTTGATGTTGTCGGCAACCTTCTCGATCGTCGGGTCCTCTATGATTATGTAATCATAGAGTTTCATAGAACGGAACGTTCTGCTGTAGACATAGTTCCAGTCGGATGAAAAATCATTGCTCTGCTCGTATCTCTCTTCGTCGAGTTCAAGGAACATGGCGTATTCGTTGTACGCCAGGTCGATCGGGCTATAGTTCTTCCACACATAGACGTCCATATCGACGGAGCTGCTGAGCATGTCGTCGTCGGGATAGGACGAAGTGTGGGTGACCGTCACGCTGTGAAGGTCGGCGAGCCTCCCGGAATTGCCATCGACCGTCAGCGTCCAGGAGCCCGGAGAATCTTCGCGGTATTCGCATTCCAGGGCTTCCTCGCTCCCATCCGAGCATATGCCCGTCGCCGACCACGTATCGGTCGAATAAGGCGAGAAAACGTCCGAACAGGTGAAAGAGAAAGGCCTCATGAATCCGGTCTGTGTCAAAGTGAAGTTAGCGTCCTTTTCCATCGCGGAGCTGACGAAGAGTTCCGCATCACCTCTGACGGTATAGGAGACGGAAGCCCCGTTACCGACCAGGGACCCGTCTTCGTTCCATTCGTCCACCACGTGATATGGCTTGGCGACCGCGGCAAGCGTGATCACCGTTCCGTATTCGAAAGTGCCCTGTCCGGTCACGGTTTCTATATTATCGTCGTAAGAGACCGTTATTTCGCATGTCGACGGTTCTTCGGAAACGTCTCCGCCCGTCGCCAAGCTTATGCATGCGGTAAGGGCGAAAATGGCGGTAAGCAGAACAGCAGCCGCAGCGGAGGGATTCATAGTAGCTCCATATTTTGAAAATACATCAGTTCTTGTCTACCTGAAGCTCCATTATGTGGTCGTACATGAAGAACCCGTTCCCGATATCCGTATCCACATCCTCCAAGGCAACGAATCCCATGTGTTCGTAGGCGGATATCGCCCTTTTGTTGCCTCTGTTGACCGTCAGATAGACGGACCTGAGACCCATCCTTCCGGCCACGTCCGCTATATGGCGCATGGATTGGGTGGCCAGGCCCGAGCGCCTGTATTCCTTTTTGATGTAGAATTTGCTGAGGAACAGCCTTTCGCCGTCTTTTCTGTAAGCGATGAAGCCCGCATCGTCCCCTCTGTCGGTTATGAACTCGTATACGGTGCCTTCGGAGATCTGCCTCCCGATCGACTCCGGCGACAGATATTTCTCGAGCATGTATTCGGTCTGATCCTTTCCGACCATGTCGGCGTATGCCTCGTGCCAGATCTCCGACGCCATCGTGCTGGCCTTCGATATGTCTTTCTTTTCGGTTATAAACCGGTGACCTCTGGCCCTGGAGACCCTGGCGCCGAACCCGCTGAGGCTGGATTCGAAGTTTACGCCGTTCTTGACGTCCTCTCCGTCATCTATGGTCTTCCTGATGCTGGAGATCGTTAGGTCCTCCGTGATGTCCACGGCTTCGGGGAGTGTCCATCCGTGCACCAGGGCGGCGACGAGGCCGGAGCCGAAGATGTCGCCGGTGCCGTGATAGTATCCCGGGACGCGCTTCTTCATCACATACTGAACCTGGTGGGTCTCGCAGTCGTACGCGGCGGTGCCAAGTTCTTCTTCGTCGAAATACACGCCTGTCAACACGACCTTCCTGGCCCCGAGCGCCTCCGATTTGCGGAGCAGGTCCATTATGTAAGCTTCGGCATAGGGGCCCTCTTTGTACGGTTCGCCGAGCATGAGCGTCAGTTCTGTGATGTTCGGCATTATCAGGTCGGCATCTCCGCACAGTTTGCGCATCTCAGGCGGAAAGTCCGGGCCGAAGGTCGAGTAGAGTACGCCGTTGTCGGCCATGACGGGGTCCACGTACACTTTCGTCTCCGGGCCCTTGATCATGGCGATCGCCCTTCTTACGACGTCGACCTGGTCCTTGGAGCCCAAAAATCCTGTGTACACGGCGTCGAAATCGAAGCCCATGTCCTTCCAGTGTTTTACGATCGGTATTATGTCCTCCGTCATGTCCCGGTATGTGAAGTCGGGGAACGGCCCCACGTACGTGGAAAGCACGGCGGTCGGGATCACGGGGGCGTTGATGCCGGCGGCCGAGAGGATGGGTAAAGCTACTGTGAGGGAGCACCTCCCGTAGCACGATATGTCATGGATTGCAACGACCTTCTTTTGGGCCATGTCAGAACGCAACGCGACGACATAATAAAAGCTTCTGCGGACTGAACAATCGCCATGTAGGTCGGGACCGCGGAGATTGCAATGCTTTTTAGCATCCTCCGTCATCATGCGGGACGATGAGCAGGTCGGACAGTCACCTCGAGGAATCGCTCGAAGATTACAACAGAAAGGTCGATGAATGCGAGGAAGGCGGTACGAACGAGCAACGCCTCGAGGCCTACGTGAACCGGGGATGCGTGCTTTCGATGATGGATTCCTTCATATCGGCCGTGACCGACTTCGACGAAGCCGAAGAGATAATGGAACTCATGGGGTCGCTGGGCGAGCCCGTGGACGCCGGGACGTACGTCAAGGCCTACGTGTCCAGGGGCGAGCTTCGAACTTCCGACGGCGCGGCGGGCATGGCCGAGGACTATTCCAAAGCGTCCGGGCGGCTACACGAACTGGGTCCGAAGTCGAGGCATTTCGATGAGAGAGGGATCGTAAAGATGTGCATCTCATGTGCCGAAGACCTCTTGGACGAAGGATACCCGGAGATAATGGGGCCTTTTTTCGAAAAAGCGGAGAGGATGCTTTTCAGCAAGACCGACGCATGGTCCAGGAACCGTTACGTCGAAGCCCTCAACCTCATGGGACAGGCAGAACACGAACTGGGCAGGAACGATGATGCCGTCGAGCGCTACGACCGTTCGATATCCCTTTGCCAGGAGCTGATGGGGGAGAACGCGCTGGACGACGAGATGGCATTGATATTCGCGCTCGTCTCCAGAGGCGATTCGGAGGCGCAGGACGAGGCGTTCGAAGAAGCGGTAAGGGATTATGAGGCGGCGATAGCGGTGCTCGAGGTCATGCTTTCGTTCCACCGCCCCGATACCAAGGACCTCCTTATGCAGATCCACAGGGAGGTTTCCGAAATACTCATGAAGATGGGGGAGACCGAGGATGCGGAAAGGCATCTCCTCCGGGCCCTGGAGCTGAACGTCGGAAACGCCACGATGAATTTTGCCGACAACGACGAGGAATGATCCGTCCCGTCGCACTTTCGGAACATTCGGAGCACCCCCGGGAACGGTTATAACGGGAAGGACATTACCAGATTCATGCAAGGCCTGTTCTGCAGACGCTGTAAAAGCCTGAACCTTCCGGGAGCCGAACGCTGCCGCATATGCGGCACCCGGCTGAGCGAAGACGCGGTCAGCGCTCAGAGCTGCCTCACTCAGGCCGAAGAGGTTTTCGATAGCGAGCCTGCGGAACCCGCGCCTGTATTGGCCGAGACCGAGAACGAAGATGCGCCTTATCTGCCATATGTTCCGCGCCCGGGACAGATATCGATCATCGGGGACATCAGGGGATGCCTCGACGGTTCGCGCCATATCGTCATGGAGTCGGGGACGGGGACGGGAAAGACGATAGTTTCTCTGTCTGCGGCGCTGGAGCACGCCATACCAAGGAAGAAGAAGGTGGTCTACCTTACGCGCACCGTATCCCAGAGCAACCAGGTCATGAGCGAGCTCAGGGCCATATCCAGGATAAGGCCCGTCACAGGACTTCCCATAACGGGCAGGGGCAGATCCTGCCTTCTGTTCAGGAACGAGTCCCTTCCCGCCAACGTTCTTTCATCCCTATGCGAGAACCGCAAGCGGGGAAAGGGCGACAGGTGCAAATACTACGGGCGGACCAACCAGATGATCGACGCGGTATGGGACTACTGCAGGACCCAGTTCCCGACCTCGGACCAGCTGGACAACTACTGCGAGGCACGAGGCGTCTGCCCCTACGAGGCCAAGAAGATGATCATGAGGTCCGCCGATGTCATCGTAGCACCGTACATACACATCCTTTCCGACAACATCCGCGACACTTTCATGGGGAACATGGAGGCGGAAAGCAAGGACATCGTGGTCATAGTGGACGAGGCCCACAACATCATCGATGCGGCGCGGGAGCAGGAGAGCTTCCGGATATCCGTGAGAATGGTAGATGCCGCCATCGATGAATGTACCACGTTCAGGGCCACCTCCATCGGCGAGGGCATAAAACTCGAGGATTTCCTGAAGCAGATCAAGGCGATAATCAAGAAGACGGCAGGAGACAAGCTGGAACTCGGGAAAAAGGAAGAAGTGGTGGAGAACGACGTCCTCAGAGAGGGGCTTTCCCTGAAATACGGCATAAGCGACAAGAGCCTCGACGTGGCCATAAACAACATGGCCGACATAGGCTCCGAGAGGACCGTGCTGCTTTCGGAGAGCGACGAGCGGAAAGTGTCGGACATCGATACGCTGTCGATCTCTCTGCAGAGCTGGTTGGGGGCGACCGGCGGCAACTATATCAAATCCATAAAGGCGAGCGACGACGGCGAGTACCTCTACGCCGCATGCGTCGAGCCAACGGATGTTTCCGAATTCATGAGGGGACTTGACGGAGGAGTGCACATGTCCGGGACCTTGCGTCCGCTGGAACAGTACGTTAAGACCATGGACCTCCCCGCCGGAACGGTGGCAAAGACCTACCCTTCTCCGTTCCCGAAAGAGAACCGTCTCGTCGTGTACATGAACGACGTGACAACCAAGTACGACGAGATGAAGAAAGATCCCAGCATATTCTCGAGGATCGAGCGCAGGACCGCCAAGCTTTGCAATGCGGTGAACAGGAACACCCTGGTCTTCTTCACCTCCTATGGCATGATGAACAAGATGAGGCCGTTCCTCGAACGCGATATAAGCAGGCCCATGTACTGGGAGCACTCCGGTCAACCTCGCCGCACAATGGAGGAGCTGGCACAATTCAAGAAGGGACGCGACGGCGTCTTCTTCAGCGTCATGGGCGGGTCCATAGCCGAAGGGATGGACTTCCCCGGAGAAGAGCTGTCTCTGGCGGTGATAATCGGAATACCTTATCCCCCGCCGTCCCTGGAGGGCAACGCGCTTTCCGAGCTGTACGATTCAAGGTTCGGACAGGGCTCGGGATGGAAGTTCGTCAGCGAGGCCCCCGCGACCAGGAAGATAAAACAGGCCATCGGACGCCTAATACGCACGGAGACCGACAGAGGTATGTGCGTGATAATGGACAAGCGCGCCGCCAGATACGCTTCGGAACTGGACGCCCATCTCACCAAAGACCCCATCGAGGACGCAAAACGGTTCTTCTAAAGGACAAAATCCGATGAAATGGGGCCCGAGGTCGATCCAAATGATATCAGATAGATGATTCTTACACTTCGGCCTTGGGTTTATCGAAAGATTTGTCATAGTAAAAATGCCTGAGCGAATAGGAAAGGTTTTTCGCATGGTCCTTTAACAATCTTATGCGAATAGAATATAGTGACCAAATCAATGCTGGAAGTAATACAGGGGGCCCCCATCGATAGTGTGCCAGAGGATATATGAGTTGGTCCCGCCCCGTCCGTGAAGGTCAAATCGGTCGGAAATAAGTTGTAAGAAGAAAGAACGTTTCAGAACCGAAACATCTTCTTTTGCTTGTCATTTTTATGGTGTCGCACGTACTTTTTCTTACCCATCGAGATAATATTGACATTATTTGACAGATTATTTCCTATATTCTTATCATCCCTGAGCGCGACAGGTGATTAAGATTTAGGAAGAATTTGACACTTGAGCCTTCGCTGATCTCACAACATTTTCCACCAT
>DAUY01000001.1 GCA_002505345.1 Methanomassiliicoccaceae archaeon UBA370
CTAGAACGGATCCGACGGTGAGGGACGAAGCCCTGGGTCGCAAACGGGATTAGATACCCCGGTAGTCCAGGGTGTAAACGCTGCAGACTTGGTGTTGGAGGCCCTTTGGGGGCATTCAGTGCCGGAGAGAAGTTGTTAAGTCTGCTACTTGGGGAGTACGTCCGCAAGGATGAAACTTAAAGGAATTGGCGGGGGAGCACCGCAACGGGAGGAGCGTGCGGTTTAATTGGATTCAACACCGTAAAACTCACCAGGGAAGACTGTTACATGAAGGCCGGGCTAAAGACTCTGCCAGATTTTCAGAGAGGTGGTGCATGGCCATCGTCAGTTCGTACCGTAAGGCGTTCTCTTAAGTGAGATAACGAACGAGACCCTCACCAATAATTGCTACTTATCCCTCCGGGGGTAAGGCACATTATCGGGACCGCTGGCGCTAAGTCAGATGAAGGAGAGGTCAACGGTAGGTCAGTATGCCCCGAATTTCCTGGGCTACACGCGCGCTACAAAGGGCGGGACAATGGGTTCTGACACCGAAAGGTGTAAGCAATCCCGAAACCCGTCCGTAGTTCGGATTGAGGGTTGTAACTCACCCTCATGAAGCTGGATTCCGTAGTAATCGCGAATCAACAACTCGCGGTGAATATGCCCCTGCTCCTTGCACACACCGCCCGTCAAACCATCCGAGTTGGGTTTCAGTGAGGTTACCCCTGATTAGGGTATTCGAACTGAGATTTAGCAAGGAAGGTTAAGTCGTAACAAGGTATCTGTAGGGGAACCTGCAGATGGATCACCTCCTAAGCAGGGTGGGGCTCACGCCCCGCCCTCAACCAAAACTAAGTGTGTAAAAAAACGAAATAAGCAAGGAAATCTAAACGGATTTCCCGCGATTCCTTGGCAGCTTGCCATGCACTAAACGTAGCATCGAACGTCATAAGAATTTTTAATCATCTTCTAAATCATATTTTAACGGCATTATTTCATAATCTTATCACGCATATGGTATTCGGTCGTCAGCCTCTCGGCTTCAAAACCGAATTTTCCTAGCTTTTTGCTGGCAGATCTCAAACATCGGCCGCAAAGCCTCCCTATTTTGGGCGGGGAGTCGCCCTTACCGAACGCAGGTTTCACTCCAACAAAGCCCTCGCCAGTTTTTCCGCCGATGCCAGGGCCTCTTCGTCAGGCTTCCACATCGAGCGTACGCTCTCGTCCACTATCCGGAAACCCGCTTCCGCAAGCTCTTTTTTCAGGACCGCCACTCCCTCTCCGCTCCATCCGTAGCATCCGAACGCTCCGGCCCTCTTGTTTTTGAATTTCAGAGACTTCATGAAGCGGACGGTTCCGCTGACGCTCGTCAGAACATCTCCGCCCACCGTCGGGGAACCTACAGCTATGGCCTTCGACCTGAAGACCTCGGCCATGATCTCACTCTTGTCAGCCTTTGAGCAGTTGAATACTTTTACGACGGTCTCCGGACTTATCTTTCCTGCCGCCGCCGCGATCTCATGGGCGATGGCGGCTGTGCCTTCCCACATGGTGTCATAGATTATCGTTAGCCGGTCTTCTTTGTATTCGGCCGCCCACTCATAATATTTGTCGACGATCTGCATGGGCTCTTCCCTCCAAATTGCACCGTGGCTAGGGGCGATCACGTCTATCGGAAGATTCATGGACCTTATCTCGTCGACCTTCTTGGTGACGAACGGCGAGAATGGATTGAGTATGTTGGCGTAATACCTCATTGCCTCTTTTTCCAGCAAGCATATGTCCGCAGTGTCGTTGAAGAGCCCTCCCACGGCGAAATGCTGGCCGAAGGCGTCGTTCGAGAATAGCACATTATCTCCCGTCAGATAGGTCGCCATGCTGTCAGGCCAATGTAGCATCTTCATCTCGATAAAAACAAGCTCCTTCCCGTCACCTATGTCCACGGAGTCGCCGCTCTTCACAACCCTCAGGTCCCATCCTCTCTTGCCATATTGGCCCTCCAAGCTCTTCACGGCGTTGGCGGTGCAGTATATCGGCACGTCGGGGATCTCTTTCATCAGTTCGGGCAGCGCACCGGAATGGTCGGCCTCCCCGTGGTTCATTATCACCATATCTATGTTCTCCAGGCCGATTTCTTTCCTGAGATTGTCGACGAACTCCGACCTGTGCGGCGTCCAGACAGTATCGATTAGCACGGTCTTGTCCTCCTCGATGATATATGCATTCTGGCTAGATCCGTTCATTATTGTGAAGTCGTCTCCGTGGAACTTCTGAAGCTCCCAGTCCAAGTACCCGACCCAGCTTACGTTGCCCCTGATGTTTTCTTTCAAGCATGCACCTCCTAAGGCTGCTGTTCCATCGCAGGGGCGGATATTTTACTTTATGTCAACCGTAATCTCCGAATGCCCTTCTTTGCGCTCCGCACCTATTTCTATCGGAACCATCATCGACGGGCATGGTAGGCGGAGTCAGGGCGGCATATCCCGGTCTCATCGTATGGACATTCTTTCTGCTTCTCGCGGCTTATTCGATAACAGTCGCCCGAACAGGAATGCTCGAGTCGTTTCTGATGGTCCTCTTCGCATCTTTCTCCGCCGTAATTGCAACCGAAGGCGTGCACGAGCTGTTTGGGCACAGGCCCATAGGGACACTGAAGGAATTTTCGTACATGTCCCGAGAGGATCTGTCTATGTACTCCGAAAAAAGGATTGGTGCGGTGAACGGTGCTTTGCACATCATAACGGGACTGATAGTTTCATCTTCTCTTCTCGAGAGGTCTTTCTTATCGGAGGAGTTCGTGCTGGTTCTCTTCTTCAGGTCCCTGATTCCCGCGGCTGTAATACTGGCTATTGGCAGCTACTGGGTGAATTACGGGTCGTTCTTCAAGATGCGGGAAGCCGGAACCGCCAAAAGGGCACGCGGTATGGGCCCGGCGATAAGGACGACCTTCTCCCTCCTGGTCGCCATAGGTGCCTCCTATGGCCTGGCACGTCTTTTCGAAATAATATGAGCCAGGTCCTTTGATCCAATGGTAGTCCTGCCCGGATTCGAACCGGGGTCGCCGGCTCCAAAGGCCAGCATGATTGACCGCTACACCACAGGACTATAGGCGGTTATCCGCTTCGGTTATTTAACGTTCTTCCGATGAGGTACGTCGGGCCGCATCCGGTTATCTCGGCATCGCAGAAAGTTCCCAGAGGGATATCCTCGGCGATACCGACCGGCCGGTAGTTGTCCGTCCTGGCGATCACGGAGCCTTCCTTCCCTTCCTCGGTCACGAGTACCCTGAAGGTTCTGCCCACAAGCTTCTTGTTGTTGGCAAGCTCCACCTCGTTCTTCACATCGGTTAGTTCTGTGGAACGTGCCTTTATTATGCGTCCGTTGACCTGGGTCATCTCTGCGGCCTTGGTCCCCGGCCGGGGTGAGAATCTGGTTATATTCACAGTGTCCGCATTCAGTACGCGAAGAAGGTCCACACTCTTCCTGTGGTCTTCATCTGTCTCGCCCGGAAAGCCCGCGATCATATCGGTGGAGATGCTTACGTCCGGGCATCTGGAACGTATATTTCCGACCAGCGAAAGATATTCCTCCGGGGTATATCCTCGTTTCATGGCCGATAGTACGCTGCCGCTGCCGCTCTGGACAGGTATGTGCAGGAATCTGTAGACCCTGGGATCTTCCAGAACATCCATCATTCCGTTGACTATGGGGGCAAGCCAGTCCGGATTCATCATTCCCACCCGTATCCTGAAGTCACCGGGCACTTCCAGCATCTTGAACAGGAGTTCGGGGAGGCTGGAGCCGATGTCACGGCCGTAGCATGCGGTGTCCTGGGCAGTGACCAATATCTCCTTTGCTCCGCTTTTAAGCCGTTTTTTGAATTCGGCGAGGAGCTCCTCTTCTGGGTAGCTTAGCAGCTTTCCCCTTGCGAAACGTGTTATGCAGTAGGAGCATGCGCCCAGGCAGCCCTGTGCGATAGGCAGTATCGCCGAGGTGCCGGTCTCCTTGTTATCCAAAGGGTGCCAGCATCCGTATTTGCTACCTACCTTGTCGGAGAATTCGGAGTAATTCCTGGGGGGAATTATCAGCGAATCCGGAAGCCTGACGGAGATCCTTCCCGGCTGGACCTCGGCCATGCAACCGGTGACTATGACCTCTTTGCCCATGCCCCTGAGCTCCGTCATCCTTCTGACCATCTTCTTCTCGGTCGCATCGACCACGGTGCAGGTGTTCAAGATCACTACGTCTGCAGTCTCTGCGGACGAGGCCTTCTCGTAACCCATGCCAGACATGCGTTCCGAGAGCTGTGCCCCCTCGCCGTAGTTCATGGTGCAACCGTAGGATTCGACGAAATATCTCATTGTATTCAGCGGGTCGCCGTTTCGTTAGTCACCTGTCCGAAGGCGGTGTTATTGGAAATGTTGGTGATCTTTGCGTGGACGCGGGCCCCTTTCGTTGTCCCGGGGATTATGATGACGAAGTCGTTGAACTTCCCTATCCCATCTCCTTTCTTTCCGACATCGGTGATCAGAACCTCAAGCACGTCGCCGACCTTGAGCGCGTTGGCGTCGGTCTTGACGGTCTTACGGACCGATATGGGTCTGCGCGCGCCGCAGGCTTCGCATTCCAGAACCATCACCCTGTCGTCCTTGACAAGTTTGGTGTCCGGGCGTCCGCATTCTGTGCAAACGACGTATGTGTCCATGTACTGCTGCAGTCTTTCGGAGATGTTTTGGGACGATATCTTTGCCTTGAAAACGGCCCTTCTGTTGTCCACGTCCCCGGGCGCTCCCAGCTCTCTGAGGAGGAAGTGCAGGAGATGCTGAGGGTCGCGCCTTACCTTGTCGGCTATGTCCATGAAATTCCTGAGGATGGTTATCTTCCCTTCCTGGATGATGTCCAGTTCCGGAAGCACGAACCTCTCGTGGCTCTCTATGGTCTCCGGGAGGTTCATTTTCGCCCTTGTGAGCAATGCCAAGTAATCTTCTTCGTTCCCCATTTTATCTCCTGACTCCTCTAGGTCGAGTAGCATTTAAAGGTTATGCCCGCGCACGGGTGCATGCTTTTATCATACGGCGTCATCACAGCATCATGCGCCCATCTTTTTCCGAGGCAGCAGAGGGCACGATGCCCTCTTACATCATGAAGCTGGTCGAGGTCGCAGAGAAGCCTGGCATGATCTCCTTCGCCACGGGCCTCCCCGACAATTCTTATTTCGACACGGCGGCCCTGATGGAGTCAACGGAAAGGGTGCTCGGAGGAGAAGGCGCATCTTCTGCCCTGCAATACGGTGCGACAGCCGGCTACCGCCCGCTCAGGGAAAAGATTGCGGAACGTTGCAGGTGCGAACTGGGTTTCGATGCATCCCCGGACGACGTATTCATGACCAACGGCTCTCAGGAGTGCTTCGACCAGCTTGGGAAGATGTTTCTGAACCGCGGGGACACAATGGCAGTGGAGAATCCGGGATATCTGGGGGCCCTGCAGTCGTTCTCCTCATACGGGCCGGTTTTCCGGGGTATCGGGATGAGCGACGAAGGCCCCGAAGAGGATTCTTTGTCCGAGGCCGTCGGAGGAGGGGCCAAGCTCTTTTATTCGATACCCAACTTCCAGAATCCTTCAGGCAGGAGCTATTCAAACAGTGCCAGGAGCACGGTGTCCAAGATAATATCGGGATCCGGATGCCTTCTTGTTGAGGACGATGCCTACGGGGAGCTGGGATTCAGAGGACGTCCGGGACGCACCATCAAGAGCATGGCGCCGGAGGACACGGTCCTCCTGGGTTCTTTCTCCAAGACCATCTCCCCCGGTATGAGGGTTGGGTGGATGGTGGTGCCCGAGTGGATGAGGGATGCCGCCAACAGGTCGATAGAAGCTTCCTCGCTCCAGTCGGGGTCTTTCGCCCAGAGGATAATCGACGATTTCCTGTCCAATAACGACTATGACAAGTATCTATCGTCTCTGCGCAGGGGCTACACGGAAAAGAAGAAAGCGTTCAGGGACGCAATGGAGGAGCATCTGCCAGACTCGATGGGATGGAACGACCCGGCGGGAGGAATGTTCATTTGGCTGAGGTCGCCGGAAGGCACAGACGCCATGAAGCTTTTTGAACTGGCACTATCAAAAGGGCTTGTCACTATGCCGGGGCGCCCTTTCCATGTTTCAGGCGGGTACAATACGATCAGGCTTAACTTTGCAACCCCGGACGATGACGACATCGTTAAAGGGATGAAGATACTCGGGGATGCCTGCAGAAGCCTCTTTGGTCCTTGACGGATTATACGTGCGTAATAATATCAAGGGCCAGGGCCGTAAAAGGTCTTAAATAGGGGGTTATGATAGGCATGTTCCGCATATTGACCCGTCTATACGTGGTCTTTAAATACGCTGGAAATATCGCGTGCTATACTCGACGAAGGTGAAAGTTTGGGAAATGGTCTAAACACCGCAAGGAAAATGAAAGTGGACAGGCAGAAGTTCCGCTGGCTCGACAGAGGATACAAGAAGAGAGTGCTCAAGCTGAGGGAGAAATCAGACCCGCTGGAAGGGTCGTCCCAGGCCAGGGGCATCGTGCTGGAGAAGGTTGGAATAGAGGCTAAGCAGCCCAACTCCGCAATACGCAAGTGCGTAAAGATCCAGCTGATAAAGAACGGACGCCAGGTCACAGCATTCGCGGTCGGCGACGGAGCCATCAACTTCATAGACGAGCACGACGAGGTACTGATTGAAGGTATCGGCGGGAGGATGGGACGTTCTTACGGAGACATCCCCGGTGTCCGTTTCAAAGTCATAAAGGTTAACAATGTCTCTCTTGATGAAATGGTCAGGGGAAGGACGGAGAAGCCGGTTAGGTGATTTTCATGGCAGAAGAAACTTTAGAAACAACGATTGAGGCTACCGAGGTGCCTTCCGCACCCAAGGCCCTGATGTTCGGTAAGTACGACTCTACCGAGGTCGTAGTCGGCGACGGAGGTCTCGCGAAATACATCGACCTTGCTCCGACAAACATCCCCCACTCCGGAGGAAAGCACGCAAACAGATGGTTCGGAAAGTCGAAGCTGAGCATTGTCGAGAGGCTCATCAACGACATAATGAGGACCGAGAAGTACACGGGCAAGAAGATGAAGGCCTACAAGACCGTTTCCCAGGCTTTCGATATCGTTGCCGCAAAGACCAGGCAGAACCCGATACAGATACTCGTCATCGGGCTCGAGAACGCCGCGCCCAGGGAAGAGATCACCAGGCTTCAGTTCGGAGGCATATCCGTGCCTAAGGCCGTAGACATCTCGCCCCAGAGGAGGCTTGACATAGCCCTCCGCAACCTGAGCACGGGCGTAGTCCAGTCATCGTCCAAGAGCAAGAAATCCATATCCGAATGCCTGGCCGACGAGATGATACTCGCATCCAAAGGAGACATGCAGTCCTTCGCGGTAGCCAAGAAGGAAGAGATCGAGAGGGTGGCCCAGGCCGCCAGGTGATCGTAACCGGTGTGTGAAACCAATGGGAAGGAAAGAAGACAACGTACACAAAGCAACTAAACTGATGAACTCTCCGGAGTTCATCAGGAACATCGGTACCGCGGCCCATATCGACCACGGAAAGACGACGTTCTCGGACAACCTTATCGCAGGCGCAGGCATGATGTCCTCGGAGCTTGCGGGCGAACAGCGTGTCCTGGACTTCGACGAGCAGGAGGCTGCAAGAGGTATCACCATCAACGCAGCCAGCGCGTCCATGGTCCACCACTTCGAAGGCAAGGACTATCTGATCAACCTCATAGACACCCCCGGGCACGTGGACTTCGGAGGAGACGTCACCAGGGCGATGAGGGCCCTCGACGGTGTCTTCATTCTCTGCTGCGCGGTCGAAGGCATCATGCCCCAGACCGAGACGGTCATCAAACAGGCGATGAAAGAGCGCGTAAGGCCCATGCTGTTCATCAACAAAGTGGACAGGATGATCGTTGAACAGCAGGTCACCAAGGAAATGATGATCGAGAAGTTCTCCAAGCTCGTCGCCGAGTTCAACCACAAGCTTATGGTCAACCTGCCCGCGCCGCTCAACAAGCAGTGGCAGGTCAGCATCCAGGACGGCACCGTCGGCTTCGGCTCCGCATACAACAACTGGGCGATAACCGTCCCGGCGATGAAGAAGTACAACTTCACGTTCAGCGACATATTCGATTACTGCAAGCGCGAGGGAGGCCAGGCCGAGCTCGCCAAGAAGATACCCCTTCACGAGGTGGCCCTCGGGATGGCCATCAGGCACGTCCCGAACCCGGTCGAAGCACAGAAGCTCCGTATCCCCGTCATCTGGAAGGGAGACAAGGAGACGCCTATGGGCAAGGCGATGATGACCTGCGACCCTAAGGGGCCCACGTCCCTGATGGTGACCAAGATCATCATGGACCCCCACGCGGGAGAAGTCGCTTTCGGAAGGCTGTTCTCGGGAAGCGTCAAGAAGGGAGACACCCTCTACATATCCGGCATGGCCGCCCCCCAGAGGGTGCAGACCGCGGCCCTGATGGTAGGCGCCGACAGGATCGCCATCGAGGAGTGCGAGGCGGGCAACATCGTCGCCCTCACGGGCCTCAAGGATGCGATCTCCGGTTCTACGCTTTCTTCCGAAAAGGACACCGAGCCCTTCGAGAAGATGACGCACTACTCGGAACCCGTCGTCACAAAGGCCGTCGAGGCCAAGAACACGAAGGACCTCCCCAAACTGGTCGAGGTCCTGAGGTCCATCGCCAAAGCGGACCCGTCCCTCAACATCGAGATCAACAACGATACGGGCGAGCACCTGATATCCGGTATGGGCGAGCTCCACCTGGAGATCACTGAATACCGCATCATCAACGAGCAGCACGTCGAAATCGTCTCTTCCCAGCCCATTGTGGTGTACAGGGAGAGCGTCAAAGGACCGAACGCCAAAGAGTTCGAAGGTAAATCGCCCAACAAGCACAACAAATTTTACTTCATAGTCGAACCTCTCGAAGAGGGCATCATTGAGGCGATCCACAAGGGCGACATCGATCCGGATGCGAAGATCAAGGACCCCAAGGCCCTTGCGAAGCAGCTCGAAGAGCTCGGCCTGAGCAAGGACGAGGGAAAAGGAGTGGTGTGCTTCAAGAACACCAACGTCCTGATCGATATGACGAAAGGTATACAGTACCTCCACGAGACCATGGAGCTCATAAAGCAGTCGTTCGAAGAGGCCATGGTAAGAGGTCCCCTCGCAAACGAGAAGGTTTCCGGGCTGAAGGTCAAGCTCATGGACGCAAAGCTCCACGAGGATACGATCCACAGAGGTCCCGCACAGGTCATACCCGCGGTCAGGGACGGTATCTACGGTGCAATGTGCCAGGCAGGAAGGAATCTGCTCGAGCCGATGCAGAAGCTGTTCATCAGCGTCCCGCCCGACTACATGGGGTCCGCAGTAAACATGGTCACCCAGCGCCGCGGAACGATCATCGAGATGGGACAGGAAGGGGCCGATGCGTCGGTAGCCGCTACTGTACCGGTATCTGACATGTTCGGGTTCGCCTCGGACGTTCGCAGCGCCACACAGGGACGCGCACTGTGGTCCACCGAGAACTCAGGGTTCCAGCAGGTGCCTGCCGAGCTTCAGAAAAAGGTGGTCGCTGAGATAAGGACGAGGAAGGGACTCAACCCCGAGCCGTATGACGAAAGGTATTACGCCGGAGTGTAAACGTTAAATAATAAACATATTATGGCTAAGCAATCCAAGTAAAATATACATTAAGGAGAGAAAAAAATGGCTGACAAAGAGCACATGAATCTGGTCATCATCGGACACGTCGACCACGGAAAGTCCACCCTAACCGGTAGGATCCTTCTCGAGACCGGTGCTATCGACCCTCACATCGTAGAGAAATACAAGAAAGAAGCAGAGGAGAAAGGTAAAGGAACCTTCTATTTCGCATGGGTCATGGATGGCCTCAAGGAAGAGAGGGAGAGAGGAGTCACTATCGACGTGGCGCACAAGAAGTTCTTCACCGACAAATACTTCTTTACCGTCATCGACGCTCCCGGCCACCGCGACTTCGTCAAGAACATGATCACGGGAACTTCCCAGGCAGACGCAGCCATCATCACCTGCTCCGCCATCGAAGGACCTCAGGCACAGACCAAAGAGCACGTGTTCCTCGCGACCACCCTCGGTGTGAAGCAGGTCATCGTGTCCATCAACAAGATGGACGCCGTCAAATACGACGAGAAGAAATTCATCGAGGCCAAGGATGCCATGATCAAACTCATGGCCAGCGTAGGCGCAAAGCCCATGGAGGTCATACCCGTTTCCGCATACATGGGAGACAACATCAAGGTCAAGTCCGCCAACACCCCCTGGTACACCGGACCAACCCTCATTCAGGCGCTCGACAACTTCAAGGTGCCCGAGAAGCACACCGACAAGCCCCTCAGGCTGCCGGTGCAGGATGTCTACACGATCACCGGTATCGGAACCGTCCCTGTCGGACGCGTCGAGACCGGTGTCCTGAAGCCCAACATGAAGGTCATCTTCGAGCCCTCCCACATCGTCGGTGAGGTCAAGTCCATCGAAGAGCACCACGAGGTCCTCCCCCAGGCGGTTCCCGGTGACAACGTCGGATTCAACGTCCGCGGTGTTGCTAAGAACGATGTAAAGAGGGGAGACGTCGCCGGACCGGTCGACAACCCGCCCTCCGTCGCGAAATCCTTCGTCGCTCAGATCGTCGTCCTGAACCACCCGTCTGTGATCACAGTCGGATACACGCCCGTGTTCCACTGCCACACGTCCCAGACCGCGTGCAGGGTCACCGAGCTGATCAAGACCATCGACCCCAAGTCCGGTGCCGTCAAGAAAGAGCACCCTGACTTCATAAAGACCGGTGACATCGCATTCGTAAGGTGCGAGCCCACCAAGCCGATGGTCATCGAGACAGCAAAAGAGTACCCGCCCCTCGGAAGGTTCGCCATCCGTGACATGGGACAGACCGTCGCAGCCGGTGCATGCATCGAGGTTGAGAAGTCCAACTGAGGACTTCCCAGTTAACTAAGCAAGGGATCAAGATGTCACAGCGCGCAAGAATATCTCTAAGCGGGAGCGATCCGGTGAAGGTCGACAACGTTTGCGGCCAGATCAAGGCGATATCCCAGAGGACCGGAGTGGCCATACGCGGACCTGTTCCGCTGCCCACGAAGAAGCTCAGGGTACCCTGCAGGAAGAGTCCTGACGGAGAGGGAAGCGAGACATGGGACCACTGGGAGATGCGCATCCACAAGAGGCTCATCGACCTTGATGCCGACGAGCGCGCCCTGAGGCAGCTCATGAGGATCGACGTCCCCGACGGCGTGAACATCGAGATCGTCCTCCGCAGCACCTGAAACCGATTTTCCACGGGGCATGGGCCTTCCCATGCCCCCTTCATTACTTTTTTCTAATTTCAGATAATTATATACGGTCGCTCCCGATAGTCCGTTTTGGTAATTCAAATGAGAAGCGACGCCGTGAAAAGCGGTATAGACAAAGCACCTGCCAGGAGCCTTCTCAGGGCTGACGGCCTGTGCGACGAGGACTTCGATAAACCCTTCATAGGCATAGCAAACTCATGGAATGAGGTCGTGCCCGGGCACATACACCTCGACAAGCTTGCCGAGGCGGTCAAGGAAGGCATCATAGAGGCCGGCGGATATCCGTTCATGTTCGGGGTGCCCGCGGTTTGCGACGGCATAGCCATGGGCCACAAGGGGATGAGGTATTCGCTGATATCCCGCGAGGTCATATCCGACTGCTGCGAGGTCATGGTCGAAGGCCATGCTTTCGACGCATGGGTCGGGATCACGAACTGCGACAAGGTCACTCCAGGCATGCTCATGGCCGCAGGCAGGATGAACGTTCCGGCAATCATGTTGACCGGTGGCGCAATGGAGGTCGGAAAGGATGGAGACAAAGTCTTAGATCTCCAGTCTGTGTTCGAGGCGCTTGGCGAATATTCGGCGGGGAAGGTCGACGAAGACCACGTCAGGAACATAGAATGCAAGGCCTGCCCCGGAAGGGGGAGCTGCTCGGGGCTCTTCACTGCGAACACCATGGCATGCCTTACCGAGACCTTGGGCCTCAGTCTGACCGGTTGCGCCACATGCATAGCGTCGGATGAGAGAAAGCTCGAGATCGCCAGGGAGACCGGACGTAAGGCCGTCAAACTGGCACTGTCGAACACCCGCCCCCGCGACATAGTAACCAAGGCCTCCTTCAGGAACGCCATAAGGGTCGACATGGCGATCGGAGGCTCCACAAACACGGCCCTTCACATACCGGCGATATCGAAGGATTTCGGTGTACCCGTCACTCTTGACGATTTCGACAAGATATCAAGGGATGTTTCCCACATAACGAGCCTGAGGCCGTCCGGACCCTACAGCATCGCCGACCTGGATTCAGCGGGTGGCATACCTGCGGTCATGAACAGGCTGAAGGATGTCCTGGAGGACGCCCAAACGGTCAACGGCAGGAGCATCTCTGAGATCGCAGGGTCGGCCAGGGTGACGAAGCCCGAAATAATACGGCCTTTGGACAATCCATTCCACGCACAGGGAGGGATAGCGGTCCTGAAAGGCAACATAGCTCCGATGGGATCTGTGGTTAAACAGTCTGCGGTCAGCCCGGAGATGATGAAGTTCTCGGGACGCGCAAGGGTCTTCGACGGTGAATCCCAGGCGACAGAGGCGATAGTTTCGGGATCGATAGTCCCGGGCGATGTTGTTATAATAAGGTATGAGGGCCCCAAGGGCGCCCCGGGAATGCCTGAGATGCTTTCACCCACCAGCTTGATAGTCGGAAGGGGGCTCGGAGGATCCGTTGCGCTTATTACCGACGGAAGGTTTTCGGGCGCATCGAGGGGCGGGGCCATTGGGCACGTTTCCCCCGAAGCCTACGAAGGCGGTCCGATCGCGGCTGTAAGGGACGGTGACATAATCGACATCGATATTCCCGCAAGGAGACTTGATGTTCGGCTGTCCGATTCTCAGATCAAAGAGCGCATGTCCAAGGTCCAGAGGGTGGAGCGTCCCGTAACGGGCGCCCAGAGCAAATACAGGAAACTGGTAACAAACGGAGCCAACGGCGCCTACCTCGAATGACGCGTGATGAGATGTCCAATGAATTCAAGGTCGACGAGAACGGGCTTACAACCGACGGATACCATGTACTTCCGAGACGGTCCGTCGGGTCCATGTACATCGGCAACGTCATCATTCTGGCAATATTGTCTGCCATAGTCTATGTCGTATATGCATATTCATCGCAATATTACGAGGTTCCGAGCACCTACAAGTTGGCGATGCTGATAGCCTATGCGCTGGTCGCAGCATATCTGGCACTCGGGCCCTTGGTATACTATGCCCGATACAGATATAGGATCGACGGCGATAGGATAGACATACGCAAGGGGATATTGGTAATATCCCACACAGTTGTGCCCATAGAGAGGGTGCATCAGCTGGAGGTCGCCAGAGGGCCTATAAACAACCTTTTCCGTCTGGCAGATGTAACGATAACCACTGCAGGCGGAATAGCCAGTATACAATATCTTGAGATACCCGTTGCCGAAGAGATCGCCGACAGTCTAAACGCTTACATAAACGACATCCTGAGGAAGAGAGAATGAACGGAGAGGACGAAGCGGGGTCTGCATCGGAGGCGGCCCCCCGCTTCGAACGGATAACTGCGGATGAAGAGTTCACACAACACCCTATAAAGGTGGTGGAGGGAGTGCTGCAGTCGGTCTTCATCTCGGCGGTCATGGTGTTCAGTTTTTACTTCTCGATCATGGACGCAGACAAAGAGATCGCCGAAAAGTATTCCTTGTACATCTCTCTGGCGATCTTCATCTCGATACTCGGCGCAATGACATGGGTCTCTTACTGGCGCTGGAGGAGGACCACAATCAGGTTCGGGGAGAACGAGTTGACCGTGTTCCGCGACACCGTGTTCAAGAAGCAGACAAGGATCGCATATTCTAAGATAGCTTCCACCAACGTAAACTGCGGGATCATCAACAGGATGACCGATACCTCGAGGCTCATGATTAACATCAACAGCAGCGTCAACGCATTCTCTCCGGAGTTGACGCTCACTTTCAGTACCGAGGTTTCAGACAGGATCAGGGCGAACCTTTCGCAGAAGATGTACAAGAACAACGTCATTCCGGCGGACGAGCCCGACACACCATCGATAGTCACCATAACAAAGGCGGACGTGGTGCTCCATGGGCTTCTATCGCAACCTACCGCTTCCGCGATATTCGGAATCATCATGTTCTTCTTCGGAATATATCAGATGATCACAACGACGGGCGATTTCGTCTCGGGCATCGTCGCTATCACACTTGCACTCTTCTCTTATGTCGTACCCGTAGTAGCGATGATATTCCATTACTCCAACTACAAGATATACAGGGCAGGGGACACGATCTACATCAGCCACGGTTTCATCAGGACCTATCGCAAGTCTTTCAAAGTCTCGAAGATCAATGCCGTCCGTATCAGAAGCCCGCTTGTACCCAGGCTCATAAAGAGATACATGCTGGACGCGGAGGTCGTAGGCCTTGCCGCAAGCGATGGAGATAACAGCAGCAACAGGTCCCCCCTTCTGTGTCCCATGAAAGATAGGGGCACCATCGAGAAGGTCATGTCCGCGATCGTGCCGGAATTCGTATACGATGTGGAAATGAAGAATCAGCCCAGAGAGGCGGCGAAACCGATATTCATCCGAGCCGCCATCTGGTCCCTTGTATTTGCGGCCGCAGCATTCCTGTTCTACGACACGATGGTCAACCTGCCGGAGACAGAAGGTATCTCCATGGGATACATAGCCGCAGCGGTGATATCCGTGTCGGCCGTCGTGGTTGCGGGGCTTTTCGTGAACGGGGTGATGTCCCGCAGGATAGTCCAGTATGGGAGAGGCGAAGACAAGTTCACATTCCTTGTGGGGGTGGTCGACCGCAAGATAACCACCATGAGTTTTGACAAGGTTCAGATGGCCGAGGTAGAGGGCGGGCCGTTATCGAGGCCTTACGGGCTTGCCAGATGCAAGATCAGTCTTCTTTCCTCCATCGGATCGCAGAACATCCGGTCAGGGTATTTCGACGCGGAGGAGCTCGAGTCCATCTCCGAGGAAGTGGTGGCCAGGATCAAGGACGGACGCTACGATTACAGAAAATACCTGTGATTATTCCTGAATCCGGCATGACCAGGATATGAGGAGCTTCGCGAGCTCCTCTGCGGAATCCTCATCCAGATCTTCCTCGGCGGCGGCCCTGCGATATCTGGATATGACGGTTTTCTCAACATCTCCGTCGTGGATCGGTATTCCTGCGGTCTTTTTGTTCCTGCCGATCTCATAGGCGGTCTGCATCCTGTCGGCCACAAGAGATACTATTTTCAAATCGATTAATGCGATCTTCTCCCTTAATTCTTCGTTGTCCATCAAAATCCTCTCCTGATCTGGTCTGCTATCACCAATGCGGCCATCGATTCGACCACCACGGCGGCCCTGGGAACTATGCACGGATCGTGCCTGCCGGCGACCTTTATGCCTGCATCGGCGCCGGTCCTGAGGTCTACGGTGTGCTGGGGCTTTGATATCGAAGGAGTTGGCTTGAACACCGCGCGGAACAGCAACGGAGCGCCGTCGCTCATTCCTCCGACTATTCCGCCCAGGTTGTTGCTCATCGTTCTCACCCCGTCGCGGTAGCAATACTGATCATTGCTCTGGGACCCTCTCATCCCGGCAAGGGAGAATCCTTTTCCGAACTCGACCCCCTTGCATGCAGGGATACTGAAAACAGCCCTCGCAAGCTCCGAATCCAGGGCCTCGAACCATATCCCTCCGAATCCTATGGGAAGTCCCGAAACGAGGCATTCCGTGATCCCGCCTACGCTGTCTCCTTCCTCGGAAGCGCGCATTATCTCTTCCCTCATGGCCCCGTCAAGGTCCTCAGTACAGGCTCGGGAGGCGAATGCTTCGGAGCCTTTCACATCATCGAAGCCCCTTTCCTCCGGGTCTGACACTGCGCCTATGGACCTGGTGAATGCAGATATGCGGATCCCGTAAGCTGACAAGAACTGCCTGGCTATGCTTCCTCCGGCAACTACCGCAGACGTCATGCGACCGGAGAAAACTCCCCCTCCCATGCAGTTCAATCCTTTCACTGCGGCAGGAAGGTCGGCATGGCCCGGACGGGGAGTGTGCTCGTATTGCGAATAATCAGAATCTCTCACGTTGGTGTTGGGTATCCTGATCAGGATGGGGGAGCCGTCTGCTTCCGAAGCCCTGACCCCAGATACGATTTCCGGTATGTCAGGTTCTTTTCGGGGAGTCCCTATTCCTGCGGAAGGTTTTCTCAGCGTCATGTATTTCATGATCAGATCGTAATCAACAGGCGTTCCGGCGGGAATACCCTCCAGGACGCATCCGACGTAAGGGCCGTGGCTGCTACCAAAAAGAGTAAATTTTAACTTCTCCCCCAACTGGAACATGAAGCAACAATACAGTAGTATTATCTGATGATTTCGGAAATAATTCATTTTTGATTATTATATGATTTTTACGATTATCGTATCATTTAAACGATATTTCGTTATTTTTGTATTTAGATGGATGTAACTATGGAAAATTACATATATTGATTATGTACTATAAGTTGTTGCACGCGCGGGGATCGCACGGGTGAACCAAAGACAATGGAAAACTCGCTACGGAGTATTTCTGTGTCCGAACACCCCGAGCCCTGCAGCATGTAAGCGACGGTCGTGACATCCTTGATGGAATCGGCTGATTTCTTATGTGCAAAGAATCCTTCGAGGATGAAGCGTTGGCGTCCGACAAGCATAGTAAACTCCAACCGGGGCATTTCCGTATGATGCCGGCGACCTATCGTAAGGCCCTGCGCGTGCTATTCTGAGTTTCCTGTTTTACAGCTGGGTTGCTGTTTATGTTTTCATCGGACCTCGTTCAGTCTTCGGGTCTCTGTCACGATTACGTGTTCAAGTCCCGTATCTCTGAGGAAACTTCCCGCCGTGCCACGTTTGAGCAATATTGCCGTCGATGGCCCCGAACCCGATATCCCCGCCCCGAGCGCCCCTGCCTTCAGCGACATCTCTGCCACACTGTTATCGAGTCCTGATGCCTCTGCTATTATCCGTCCGTTGAGCGTCATCGCCGTCAAGGGATCTGTCCTCGCAATGGCTATTGCACCCTTTTGGGCTTCGGCGGCCCTTCTCAAAGGCCCGAGGTCGATCGTCTCCTTGCGGATCTTCCTGTCCGGTATGTGGAGCACAACATCGTATTTCGGTATGTCTTCGATGAAGATGATGCTGTCCGTCTTGTTGTCGGTCATAACCAATCCTCCGTATTGGCACCCGCATGCATCATCGAACGACCCGGTCCTCGTGACCTTTGCAGCCCTCGCGCACTCCACACCGATTTTTATGACAGTAAGCGGATCGGTTACAAAGCCGAGCTCGGCGAAGACCGCCGTTATTATCGAATTGCATGCGGAGCTGGAGCTCTTCAGGCCCCTCGACGGGGGCGTTTCAGAAAGGGTCCGGAGATGCCAGCATTCCGGCTCCTCCGTGCCGACAGCCCTGTAGGCAGCAGAGACGCAGAGTTCAGCCAGCAGCGTCGATTCTCCCGGGTCGTTCACTATCTCGACCTTACGTCCTTCCCCACCGGGGGTGAAATCCGAACGTGTGGTCAGCATCGTGCCCATAGTCGCGCCCACTCCTCCGGGCATCGCGTTAATCACAGAAACAGCTCCCCAGGATATGCCAGTCGCCAATCGTTTCAACTCCTGACGGCCTCACCGTCATCGTCATGCTCGTATCCGATGTAAGACGAAAGTTATATAATATTCAGCTAGATTGCCTTCTCCAGTGGGCTGGTAGATCAGCTGGAAGATCGCTTGCTTTGCAAGCAAGAAGTCGCGAGTTCAAATCTCGCCCAGTCCACCTCGTTTCTTTAAATTCTCCCTGCTGTTTTCCGGGGATGTCGGAATCTGAACCCGTTTGACGACCGCTCTTTAAGTATTGCGGTTATCGTTTTTCATTTTTGAGGCAGTCGGGGCAGAGCCCCCTGAGGACGACCCAGTGTCCGTGAACTTCGGCGCCTTCCGGGGGCACGATCCTTGAATCGACGTCCATGCCGGGAGGGATGTCCACATCCATCACCTTCTCGCAGATCTCGCACATGAAGTGGAAGTGGTCGCCGGTCCTGCAGTCGAATCTGTCGACGCTGCCAGCAGTCTGCACGCGACTTATCAGGCCCTGCTGGGAGAGGAGCTTGAGATTCCTATATACCGTGCCCCGGCTGATGTGCGGGTCCGTACCTCGGGCCTCCTTATACACCTCGTCGGCGCTGGGATGGTCGTGCCTGTTCCTGACCGTGTCAAGAACCAATTTCCTCTGGGGAGTGTTCCTATAGTGTATCGCCCGCATCTTCTTCCACCTGTGCTTTCTTGCATCCTTTCAGACGCAGGATGTGTACGGTCACGCATGCCCCAACTGCCGAAAGCAGAAGCGCCAAAACGACGCTGCGGGATAAGACCATCGAAAGCACCAGCATTCCCCAGAGGAACACCAGGGCATATGCCTTGGTCGTTGCGGGAACGCCGGTACCTTCTCTGTAGTTTCTGATTATCGGACCGAAGAAACGCGTGTTCGTAAGCCATACGTACAAGCGCGGGCTCCCTGTGGCAAAGCACAGGGCGGCGCCGAGGACCAGCGGCGTCGTGGGCAGCAATGGGAGGAATGCCCCTATCGCGCCCAGGGCGAGCATGGCCGAACCGGCGATACACAACAACGCGTTCCTCGTTCTCATTTGGTCGCCTTTGCCAATCCCTCGTGGTCGAGCTTTGAATACTTTTTCACGGTCTCGAAATCGAGTTCCAGGGCTCTGCTCATGCGCTCTCCGTACTCCGGGTCCGCGAGGTAGCAGTGGGTGGCGTGGCGGTACTTTATGTTCTTCGTCACGGTCGCCATGTCCGCTGCGGTGTTCTTTATGAGAACAGCCTTCTCGTCCTCGGGGATCAGCCTCCACAGGTCCCCGCCCTGCTTGAAGCAGTCGTCTACGGGATAGTCCTTGGGGTCGTAGCGGTATATGTCCCCGTGCACCTTGTCCGCAGGCTCGCGGTACTCGTTCTGGTCGGCCCACTCGTCGTAGGAGTTCGGTTGGTATCCCTTGGTGGAACCATAGTTGCCGTCCACCCTCATGAGGCCGTCCCGGTGGTACGCATGGACCGGGGCCTTCGATCTGTTGACAGGTATCTGGTCGTGGTTGACTCCGAGGCGGTAGCGCTGAGCATCGGCGTATGAGAACAGCCTCCCCTGCAGCAGCTTGTCCGGCGACAATCCTATACCGGGCACTATGTGGGCGGGGCTGAACGCCGCCTGCTCCACCTGGGCGAAATAGTTGTCAGGGTTGCGGTTGAGCTCCAACATCCCCACCTCGATCAGCGGATACTCTTTCTGGCTCCAGACGGTGGTGACGTCGAATGGGTCCACGTCCCTTGCCAGCGCCTGCTCCTCCGTCATTATCTGGAAGCACATCTTCCACCGCGGGAAGTCGCCGCGCTCTATGGCCTCGTAAAGGTCCCTCTGGTGGCTTTCGCGGTCCTTGGACACTATCGCCGCCGCCTCTTCGTCCGTGAGGTTCTTTATGCCCTGCTGGGTTTTGAAGTGGAATTTCACCCACACTCTCTCGTTCTTCTCGTTGAAGAGGCTGAATGTATGGCTTCCGAATCCGTGCATGTGCCTGTACGAAGCCGGTATTCCGCGGTCTGACATGACGACCGTGATCTGATGGAACGCCTCCGGGAGGAGCGTCCAAAAGTCCCAGTTGCTCTGGGGGGAGCGCATGTTGGTCCTCGGGTCGCGCTTGATCGCGTGGTTAAGGTCAGGGAATTTCAGCGGGTCGCGGAGGAAGAACACAGGGGTGTTGTTTCCCACAAGGTCCCAGTTTCCTTCCTCGGTGTAGAACTTCAACGCAAAACCTCTGATGTCGCGCTCGGCGTCGGCGGCGCCGCGCTCCCCTGCGACGGTGGAGAATCTCACGAACACATCGGTCTTCTTTCCATTTTCGAAGACCTTGGCCTTGGTGTACTCGGAGACGTCGCGCGTAGCGGTGAAAGTACCGAATGCGCCGCTGCCCTTGGCGTGCATCCTGCGCTCGGGTATCACCTCGCGGTTGAAGTGTCCCATCTTCTCGAAGAACCACAGGTCCTGCATCATCATGGGGCCCCTCTGTCCCGCAGTCAGCACATGTTCGTTGTCGGATACCGGTGCACCGACCTCGTTCGTCAATTTCTTGCTGTCGTCCTTCTTGCCGTCCAATTATATGCCTCCTTTATTACTGATATTAGTACTCAGTACTGATAATAAATACTTATCTAGACGACCGAACCGTCATTTTCTGGCTGTTTTCGGCCATGTTTATCATACTTCGACGATTGTTGTTTCTGCTTTTATATAGAAGTCCATCATACTTGACGAACGGGGCGGCGGGAAACCGGAGGTTAACAAAGTTCTCCTGCTTCAGACCGTCGGATCGGTGGGTACCATAACAGATGACTCGAATCTCAAAAGAGCAGGCCGTTACGCCTGGATCATGTTCGCCGTCCTATTGGCCGCCTACTTCTTCGTCTACCTGCACAGGATGTCCGTCGCCGTGGTCGGCCGCGATATCGTGGAAGAGGTAGGAGGCAATATCGGATACCTCAGCTCAGTATATTTCTGGACGTACGCCGCGATGCAGATCCCCTGCGGAATGCTGTCCGACAGGTTCGGCCCCAGAAGAGTATCGTTTATCTTCTTGAGCCTGGCCGCCGCGGGTTCGTTGGTCACAGCCACGGGGGAAACGTTCGGTTTCGCCGTCATTGGTAAAATGATGATAGCCGCGGGAATGGCCGCAGTGTACATCCCGCTGATGAAAGTGGTAGCCACCTGGTTCCCTCCTCACTATTTCCCGCAGCTGAACGGGATCATCATCGCGGTGGGCAACATCGGCGCCATCTCCGCAACCGTCCCCTTGGCCATATCGGTCTCAGCTTTCGGATGGAGGGGTACGTTCGTTTTGCTCGCCCTCGTCACCGCCATAATAGCGGCCCTGTGTCTCGCACTGATCCGGGACCGTCCCGCCGACCGGCCCTCCCAGGGGAATGAGATGGGCATGGTCGCGGGACTGAAGACGGTGTTCGCGGGGGGCAGGAAGTTCTGGCCGATGGCCGTTGCATACTTTCTCGTTTATGGATCGATAATGGTGTTCCAGGGGACCTGGTCCAAGGTCTATTTCGATTCCGTATACGGATTTACCGTCCTTTCCGTGTGGCTGGTCGCCATGATAGGCATCGGGAAGATATTCAGCACGGTGCTCGTCGGAGTTATGGCCGGCCGGAAGATAATCAGTTCCAAGCGCATAATGATGATCCTGGGGAACGCCGGCTTCGCCGCCGTGTGGCTGGCGGTCTGGCTATCTGCGGGGAAAATGGACAGTCCCCTGTTCTGGGGCGTGGTGTGCACCCTGTTCGGGCTCTTCGGTGGGTTCATGACCCTTTCATTCTCTCAGGTAAAGGAATGGTTCCCGGTATCCATCGCCGGCACGTCCGTAGCCGCGATGAACGTGTTCCTCTTCCTGGGAGCATCGGTATGCACCGCCGTGGCGGGAGCCATCATCGGAACGTCCTACACTGTGGAGAACTTCTCTTTCGTGTGGGGACTGATGTTCGCAGGCTCTTTGGTGGCATTGGCCGCGGCGTATGTCTCGATAGAGAACAAGTGATGGTCAGTCGAACTTCCCGACCATGGCCTTAATGCGCCTTACGCCGGCCGCAGAGCTCTCTTCCTTGGCGATCTTGAAGCCCCCTATGTCGCCGGTGCTGTTGACGTGCGGGCCGCCACAGATCTCGCAGGACTCGTCGCCTATCGTGTAGACCTTGACCTTCTCCCCGTACTTGTCCTGGAAAACGCCCATGGCGTGGCGGTCTTTCGCTTCCTCGTACCGCATCTCCTCGCAAACCACCGGGATGTCACGCCTTATTATGTCGTTGATGTAGTCCTGGATCTGTTTCAGCTCTTCGGGCGTGACCTTCCTGTCCAGGTTGAAATCGAATCTTAGCCTCTCCGCAGTGATGTTGCTGCCCTTCTGCACTATGTCCGGGTCAACGAACTTCCTGAGCGCCGCGTTCAGAAGGTGGGTGGCGGTGTGCAGCTTTGTGGTCTCCTCGCTGTTGTCGGCGAGTCCCCCTTTGAACTTCTGGTCCGAACCTGCGCGGGAGATGTCCTGGTGCTCCCTGAAGCGGCGGTCGAAATCGTCCACGTCCACACGGAATCCCCTCTCTTCGGCCAGTTCCTTGGTGAGCTCGATGGGGAAACCGAACGTATCGTAAAGTCTGAAGACCTGCTCCCCGTCAAGGGTCTGGCCGGCAGAGTGGCCTTCTGCCATCTCGTCGAACCTGCGGAGCCCTTTTCTGAGCGTCAGATGGAATTTCTCCTCCTCGGCCGCCATGTTCGCAAGTATCGCATCCTTGTTCCGCTCGAGCTCCGGATAAGTGCCCCCGTACTCGGCGATCACGACCCCGCAGATCCTGCTCATGTCCGCGCTGTCGGAGCCAAGCTTCGAAAGGTATCTGCTGGCCCTTCTGATGAGCCTTCTGAGGATGTATCCCTGTCCGACCTTGGCCGGGACCACTCCGTCGCCCATTATGAACGTCGCAGCCCTGATATGGTCGGAGATTATGCGGAACGCCCTCTTGTCTTCGGAGTACTTCTTACCTGTAAGGTCTTCTATGGAACCTATGATCCCGGCGAAGAGCTCCGTGTCGTAAACGGTCTCCCTACCGTTCATTATCCTGAGGACTCTCTCCAATCCCATGCCCGTATCGACGTTCTTCTGTTCCAGGGGAGTGAACTTTCCATCCGCGTCCTTGAAGTATTCCATGAAGACGTTGTTCCAGATCTCGGTGAACTTGCCGCAGTGGCAGGATGGGCCGCATCCGGGGCCGCACTTCGGCCTGCCGTCGTCGAAGAAGATCTCGGTGTCCGGTCCGCACGGACCGGTCTGGCCCGCGGGCCCCCACCAGTTGTCGGAACGTCCGTAGAAGTATATCTGCTCCTTGGGGATGCCCAGTTCGTTCCAGATCTTTGCAGTCTCCTCGTCCCGGGGGATCGCCCCCTCGCCTTCGAAAGCGGTCACAGATATCTGATCGATCCTCAGCTTGAGGACGTCGATCAGAAAATCATAGCTGAATGTTATTGATTCCTTCTTGAAGTAGTCGCCCAGGGACCAGTTGCCCAGCATCTCGAAGAAGGTCAGGTGGCTCGCGTCGCCCACCTCGTCTATGTCGCCGGTCCTGATGCACTTCTGATAATCGACCAGCCTCTTCCCCTCGGGATGCTTTTCTCCGAGAAGATAAGGTACGAGCGGATGCATGCCTGCCGTCGTGAACAGTACGGTAGGGTCGTTCTCCGGTATCAGGGACGCGGACCTGATGAACGCGTGGCCCCTCTGTTTAAAGAATTCAACGTACGCTTCTCTGAGCTCCTGTGCCTTCATGTTACACCTGGACGTACGCGTGATGGGCTCGTTATTTAAAAAAGCTGGCTTATCTGCCGCATCGGGGGTACGGGCACAGGGTCGCGAAGGGTAGGCTCACTGCCCTTCTAGGTAGCCGCGCCCCCTGAGCATCAGGTCCCTGAACTCCTCCGGGCCCTCGGACATCGCCGCATCGCTGACGGCATGGATGGCGTCTCCGAGCTCGGAAAGCATCATGTCGCGGCTGACGTTCAGGTGCTGTATCTCGTAGTACAGTTTCGGGTCCTCCATTGCGACGGACATGTTGGTATCGATCATCTTGTCGAAGGTTGTCGAAGCTACCGAACACAGCTCCGGGAAAGGAATTCCGCTTCTCTCCAACACGGTGAAGAATGCGATGTTGACGATATGGCTCAGGCCGAGAACGTAGGACATGCATCTATCGTGCTCACCGACCGGTATGACCTTGATCTCGGCACCCTGGTCCTTCATGAGCCCCACCGCCATCTCCGCCGCCTCCGGGCAGCCGCAGTCGCATACGATCAGGTTGCGGCCGTGCATGGAACGTACCGATGGACCGAACATCGGATGTACCGAACACACCCTTCTTCTGGAAGCCATGTCGGTCAGGACGCCTATGAAGGGGGATTTAAGGGAAGATATGTCGAATATCAGCGCATCTTCGCGGCATATCCCGTCAAGGCCGGTAAGCACCCCTGAGACCGAGGATATGGGCAAGGATACTATGACGACATCGGCATCCGCGGCATCCGCGAGGCTCCTGCCGTTCTTGGCGACGGGGTCTATGACGATCATCTCGTGCTCCGCCCTGCCGAGGAGACGTAGCATCATCTTTCCCATCTGCCCTTGTCCTCCCACGATGGCGATCTTCTTTTTTTCCGTCGGTCCGCGGGGAGCCGATGCCTGAACGCTGAGCGACTGTTCGAGCAGTATCCTGCAGAACTCTTCGCCAGCCTCCGGGTTCAGCCCGATCATGTCGGCCAACGCCCTGAAGCGGTCCAGGGTCGCCCTTTCGGCGACGATGTCGCGCATACCCTCTCCGGCGGCGGCCTTGGCCGCTCCCATCTTCCGGGAGATCTTCAGCCTCTCGCCTACAAGCTCCAATATGGCGTCGTCTATCCTGCGCATGCCGGAACTGAGGTACTCTATGTCGTCCATTCCGTCACCCCATTACTTCTTCCGTATGTTCTTCATCGCCTCTTCGATGCTGGCATCCCTCAGCACGATATCGGTTATCGCGCGTGTGATGCCTTCCACGTCCCTGTGCTGGAAAATGTTGCGTCCTATCGACACGCCGCGCCCTCCCGCATCGATGGAGTCTCTCACCATGGTGAGCATCTCCAGGTCGGACGACATCTTCGGACCTCCCGCGATCAACACGGGTACGAGGGCCCCCCTGACGACCTCTTTGAAAGAATCGATATCTCTGGTGTAGCTGCACTTCACGATATCGGCTCCGAGTTCAGCGGCGGCCCTGGCACCATGCGCCACCAGCTCGGGGTCGAAGGAATTCTTGATCTTCGGTCCCCGGGGGTAGGCCATCACCAGCAGCGGCATTCCCCACTCCTCGCATTCCCTGGACAGTCCCCCGAGGTCTCTGAGCATCTCAGGTTCCGTCTCCGCCCCCAGGTTGATATGCATCGATACAGCGTCAGCTCCCATCTTCAGGGCCTCCGAGACGGTAGCAACGAGTACTTTGCTGTTGTTTGTGTCTCCCATATCGGTTGACGCGGACAGATGCAGGATCAGACCTATGTCGTGGCCCCCGGCGCGGTAACCGTGCTTCACAAGGCCCTTGTGCATCAGCACGGCCGTGGCACCTCCGTTGGCAACCGCGTTCACGGTATGCTTCATGTCGAACAGTCCCTCGGTAGGACCTATGGAAATACCGTGGTCCATGGGTACGATGACGCAGTTGCCCGTCTTTCTGTCTATTATTCTTTCCAATCTGACGTTCTTTCCGAACATGTTCTTACCCGTGCTACGTGCTATCATGTAGCACGGTATATTAATCGATTTCGATTAGATCCCTCGGATAATGAAGAAAAATGCTCAAAGCAGGACGGCGGCAGCGGCTTCGGCGGCAGCCGTATCAGCATCGGAGCGGGTTATCACAACAGCGATCCCCCTGGAGAGCAGGACATTCTCGGGCATGTGTCCTATCTCCGACACCGCGACCGCTCTGCACCCTTCAAGGAGGTCTGCCATCGAAGAAACGCGGCCCTTGTGGCCCTGACCCGCCACGGGCGCATCGGCTACGGTTTTCACATCCTTTATGAACCTCACGGTCTTGCCGTCGGAGGCATAGATTCTGAACATCTTCGCGTTCCCGAAGCCGCTGTCCGCGTTCTTTCCGTCCGAAGTCGCGACGGCCACGAGGATTTCCTCGCCATCAGGCCCCTCGGCCGCAGGGTCGGCGAGCTCGATCTTCGAAGGCCCGCATCCCGCGGTGCATTTGCCTATGTGCACGAATTCGGAGGAACGGTCTTCACCCAGGAGGCCGATCGCATCTGCGCGGCACTGCCTGCAGTGCCTCATCATGCGGGCGTCCGCGGAGCATAGGTCCATCATTTCCTTTCTTTCCGAGGGCGTGGGCGCGCGCCTGTTCTCGAACTTGGTCCCTGCCACCGGTATCAGGGGAAGGATGTTGACGATGTAGGCCCCGAGGCTTTTGGCCTCTGATGCGATTTCCGGTATCTGGGCGTCGTTGATCCCGGGGATCATCACGATGTTCACCTTCACAACCATGCCAAGTTCGGCGCATGTCCTGATGCCCTTCTTCTGATTTCCGATGAGCATCTCGGCGGCTTCCCTACCGGATAGCTTTTTTCCTTTCCATATGACCGAGCCGTAGATCTGCTCGCCAATGTCAGGAGTCGCGGCGTTCATCGTGACGGTGAGGAATCTGACTCCCAGGTCATAGAGTTCCTGCGCACGCTCCGGAAGCATCAGGCCGTTCGTGGAAACGCAGGCCGTCAGTCCGGGATATTCTTCTTTGATGATTCTGAGGGTCTCGAAAGTCTCCTCGTTGGCCAGGGGATCGCCCGGGCCGGCTATCCCGAGGACGCTGAGGTTGGGGATCTTCTCCAGAACGTATCCAACCTTGTCGGCGGCCTCCCGGGGAGATAGCACCTCGCTCGTCACTCCCGGGCGGGATTCATTGGAACAGTCGTACCTCCGGTTGCAGTAATTGCATTGGATGTTACATTTGGGAGCGACGGGCAGATGCATCCTGGCGAATTTGCGGTGGGCCTCCTCGTTGTAGCACGGGTGAACCTCCAATGCCTTCCTTATGCCGTCTTCCTGTTCCATAGCACCGTAACGCTCTCTCTTTTATTATAATATGATTAACATCATGGAACATGGACCGATACACGGGGTACGTGGAGTCTATATTGGCCGAGAGCAACTCGAACGTACCGGTCTCCCGTCGCACTCTTATGGACTATCTGGAGAATGGCGGACCATCATACCGGACCCGGGGAGGTGAGGTGTTCGAGATGGACCTGTCGGAGATTGAGGCCATAGCCGGGGTCTGCACGGAGGTCGAGAAGATCAGGCTCAGGATACCGATAATCGTGAGCACGGACACATCGGCCGAGGGCGGGGCATGGAAAGTGGACGGCGAGACGGAGACATCGGTAATGTCTAAGATCCTGGGCAAGCGTCCTTACAGGAAAGATATGTTGCGCTTTTACAACCCGAATCTTGCCGATTTACGCCGCAAATTCCCCACAACGATAGTGCTGGCCTTCGTTCCGTGAGGGTTTAATTCCCAAACCTTAAATATCGAATGAATATAGTGGGGTTGCTCGATTCGAATGGGTCGGGTTGCTCGGGCCTGGTGCTCTGACGGGGAACCGTCGTGGAGGCCATGCCGGGGTGTGAAATCGTCTGCTGGGAGGTATTATATACTTCTTCAGTCTACGGTGATTTCGCCAGGTTCGGCAACGAAATCTGGCATTAATCTAAATGACATGCACCCGGAGAGAGATCCTCTTTCGGGGAAGAGGTGGAAGGGCCCCGTAATGGAGGATGAGATCGGACAAGCCCGATGACCACCGATCATACGCAACCTGGACGTGTGCTAGATCATACGCCAGCGGCGATGCTACGCCGCATGGGGGATGGTTCGGCTAGAGCGCTGAAGAAGGTCGTGTCAAGCTGCGATATGCGTCGGGTAGGTGCAAGAAGCCTATGATCCGACGATGACCTAATGGGACTTCCTATTCTTCGGAATGATCAGTAATGATCGGGAACGCGGGGGATTGAAGCATCTTAGTACCCGCAGGAAAAGAAATCAACAGAGATGCCGTTAGTAAAGGCGATCGAACGCGGTACAGGGCAAACCGAATCCCGTTTGGAAACAATCGGGAGGTGTGGTGTTGTAGGCTCTTTTACTCCTTTGTCCGGAATATCCAAAGTCGGCTGGAAAGCCGTGCCATAGAGGGTGATAGCCCCTTAGGAGAAGGCTGGAATGGAGATTTTAGATGTCCTTGAGTAGTGTGCGTTGGATATCGCGCATGAATTTGGGAGGCATTCACTTCCAACCCTAAATACGTCTCTAGTCCGATAGTGTAGTAGTAGCGTGAGCGAAAACTGAAAAGTACCCTTAACGGGAGGTAAAAAGACCTGAAACCATGCGGTTAAAGATTTATATAGCATCAAAGGGAAGAAACCAATAATTGGTGGACCAGTGTTATATTGTCCGTTTAGAAAAACGGGCCAGGGAGTTCTGGTCATTGGCGAGGTTAACTATTCAATTAGGTAGCCGAAGGGAAACCGATTGCCCGCAATTTTTAATGAGGGGCAAGGTGTGCTCGCCTGGAGTCAATGGTGCGGATACCCGAAGCCGGTCGATCTATGCCTGAGCAGGATGAAGCCTCTCGAAGGGGAGGTGGAGGTCCGAACCAGTTCTGATGTGCAAATCGTTTGGATGACTTGGGTATAGGGGTGAAAGGCCAATCTAGGCCGGAAATAGCTGGTTCCCCCTGAAACTAGTCGCAGCTAGACCTCGATCGAGGTGGAACATGAGGTAGAGCACCGATTGAGCGCTTAGGGGAAGAAATTCCTCGGCGTTTTGTCAAACTCCGAACTTGTGTTCATCGTAGACATCGGGTGCAAGGCCATCCGGGGTAAGCTTGATGGCCATAAGGGAAACAACCCAGACTATAGTTAAGGTCCCTAAATTTCGGTCAAGTGTAATATGAAATGGCGTCGGTAGTCTAAAACAACCGGGAGGTGGGCTTAGAAGCAGCCATCCTTTAAAGATAGCGTAACAGCTCACCGGTCTAGATTATGGGCCCAGAAAATGGACGGGGCTAAACCGAGTACCGATACTATAGAATACAGCAATGTAATTTGGTAAGGGGGCGCGGTGCATGGGCAGAAGCAGGGCTGTGAAGTCCTGTGGACCGTGTACCGACGAGGATCCTGGTGAGAGTAGCAGCAAAGTACGGTGAGAATCCGTACCGCCGCAGGGGCAAGGGTTCCTTGGCAATGTTCGTCAGCCAAGGGTTAGTCGATCCTAAGGTAGTTCTTAATCGAGGCTATCGAAAGGGAAACTGGTTAATATTCCAGTACTAGAACAGTCTTTGCCCATACCTACGGAGTAGGATATCTGGAGTACACTTGTCTGTGTATTCAAGCGTTTAAACTCATGAAGAACCGTCATGGTGAGAAGTGAGCGAATGCGTGACGAGGAGGACGAAAGTCCTCTTCTGGAAATTCCTAGTCCCCATGAAAAGGGTATGGTTACAACTGTTTTATTCGTACCAAGAACCGACACAGGTGTCCCTAGGTGAGTAGCCTAAGGCGTGTTAGCATAATCTAGGCGAGGGAACTCGGCAAATTAGCCCTGTAACTTCGGGATAAAGGGTGCCAGTAGTGTGAGCTACTGGTCGCAGTGGCAAGAGAACTCCGACTGTTTAATAAAAACATAGGTCCCTGCTAGTTCGAAAGGATGTGTATAGGGGCCGAAGCCTGCCCAGTGTTGGCATCTGAAAATCTGTTTCAACGGATCGAAGGACCAATAAACGGCGGGGGTAACTATGACCCTCTTAAGGTAGCGTAGTACCTTGTCGCTTAATTGGCGACTTGCATGAAGGCTCAACGAGAGTTCTACTGTCCCCGCCTAGACGCTAGTGAAATCAATCAGTCTGGTGCACAATCCAGACCCCTCCATCTGAAAGCGAAGACCCCATGGAGTTTCACTGCAACCTGTTGTTGTTGTAAGAATTGGCACGTGTAGGGTAGGCGGGAGACGTTACCCAGGAAGGTGCGCTAGCATCTCTCCGAGTCTACGATGAAACACCGCCCCTGCTGATTTTTACGACTCACCTCTTCGGAGGAACAGCTATAGGCAGGCAGTTCGGGTGGGGCGCCACGCCCTCAAAAAGATAACAAGGGCGCCCAATGGTTAGCTCAGGTAGGTCAGAAATCTACCGAAGAATGTAAAGGTAAAAGCTAGCTTGACTCGGAACCAGACAATAGGGTTCGGAGATAGGAAACTATGGCTTAGCGAACCAATCAACCTCCTGAATGGGGGTGATTGATGTCAGAAAAATTACCCTGGGGATAATTGAGTTGTCACGAGCAAGAGTTCATATCGACCTCGTGGCTTGCTACTTCGCTGTCGGCTCTCCCTATCCTGGTGGTGCAGCAGCTGCCAAGGGTGGGGTTGTTCGCCCATTAAAAGGGATCGTGAGCTGGGTTTAAAACGTCGCGAGACAGTTTTGTTGCTTTTTGATGGAGGTGTAGGTGCCTGACGAGAAGGATCCTTTAGTACGAGAGGAACAGGGATTCGTCGCCTCTAGTTTATCAGTTGTCTGACAAGGCATGCTGAGTAGCCACGCGATAGCGGATAAGAGCTGAATGCATCTAAGCTCGAAGCCGCCTTGAAAAAGAGGCACCCATAGAACACTCATAAATGATGAGTTTGATAGAAGCCGGATGTAAGTACCGAGGGTTTCCGAGGTATTCAGTCCTGGCTTACTAACGTTCTTCGACGCCGCTGGGGTATGGTCTAGCAGTTAAACAGGTTGCGTATGAAATTCTCATCCATGTCATTTGCCAATTTTTCCATTTTACGTTAAACGTTAAATATGATTATCAACTGGCTCTATCGATGACGATATACCGGATAGGCTCTTTTGTTCCTTACGATTCGAACATGTTCCTGTTGATCGGAGAGCGCACGATGCTTATCGATACAGGTTCCGGAGCCATCACAGGTCCGATCATCGAATATATCGCCAACCTTCTTGGCGGCAGGAGGCTCGACTCCATCGTCCTGACCCACCGCCATTATGACCATATAGGCGGCCTCAGGGACATTGTCCCCGCGTTCCGTCCGACCGTGTTCGCCGGCAGAAGGGACGCCGAAGCGATACGCACGGGAGGCAGGGACAAGATCTCCGGGTTAGACCTTGCTCCGTGCCCCGCAGAGGTACATGAGCTTTCGGAGGGGAACGCGATAGATCTGGGGGGCCATCTTTTGGAGACGATAGAGACCCCCGGGCACACCGAAGGTTGCATCTGTTTGTACGATCTCGAAACCCATGCGCTGTTCTCCGGAGACACCGTATTCGCCGAAGGCGTCGGGCGCACGGATTTTGAGGGAGGCAGCATAACAGATCTCAGAGCGTCGCTCCACAAACTAAAAGAACTTCAAATAGACGGCCTCTATCCTGGCCACGGACCGTGCCTGGAACACGGAGGAAAGGAAGCTATTATCAACGGATTCAGATACACGGGTGAATAAGATGAAAATCCTAAGATGTAAATCGGGAAACGAGCTGGACGAGAACACCATGTCTGCCATAGTTCATGCGGCAGAGGATATCGCATCAGGCAATCTCGTGGTTTATCCCACCGAAACGGTTTACGGAATCGGCGCCGACGTTTTCAACCAGAAAGCTGTTAAAAAGGTCTTCATGTCCAAGAACAGACCGTTCGACATGCCGCTGTCCGTCGCCGTCACCGACAAGAAGATGATGGAGCAGGTCGCCGTCTTGAATGAGAATGCGGACAAGCTCATCGAAGCGTTCCTGCCAGGTCCCCTCACTATAATCATAAAGAAGAATGCCCAGATCTCGGACATGGTCACATCGGGTTCCGAGAAGGTGGGCGTCCGCATCCCCGACAACCCCATAGCGCTGGAGCTGATAAGGCGCTGCGGCCCCATAGTCGCCACATCCGCGAACACACACTCCCATCCTGATTCGGTGGTCGTCGATTCAGCCGTCAAAGATCTGGGCGACAAGGTCGCCACGTATCTCGATTCAGGAGAATGCACCCTGGGAAAGCCATCCACCATCGTCTGGCTCTACAAAGGCGAGGTCGAGATCGTCCGTCAGGGGGCAATCTCGAGAGAGCAGATCGAGGAGGTGCTGCGTTGCTGACAGAGGAAGAACTTGCAAAACTAAGGAAAGCGGGAAAGATCTCTGCGGAGGCAAGGGAGATCGGTCTCGGTATGATCAGGCCCGGGGTTAAATTGTACGATGTGGCCCAGGAGGTCGAAGGTTACATCCGGGAACACGGCTGCGGACTTGCCTTTCCTTGCAACATCAGCATAAACGAGGTCGCCGCCCATTACACGCCAAGCGTCATGGATAAGAAAGTCTTCGAACTCGGCGATGTGGTAAAGGTCGACTGCGGTGCGGAGATCGACGGATGGGTCGGAGACACTGCAGGCACAGCGGAAGCAGGCACCGGAAGATACACCAAACTGATACAGTCATCGAAGCGCGCCAGGGACACCGTGGCGGAGTTCATCGGTGACGGATGCCCGTTGAGGGAGATCGGAGGCGCGGTGGAAACAAGCATGGCTCAGGACGGTTTCCGTCCCATAAGGAACCTCTGCGGCCACCAGATCGTCCAGTACAACCTGCACGCTGGGCTGTCGGTGCCCAGTTACGACAACGGCGACACGACCGAGATAAAGATCGGTACGATAATAGCCGTCGAACCCTTCGCAACCAACGGCGCCGGAGAAGTATTGAACGGCCCGCCCGGGAACATAGTGCGCATACTTCGCGAAAGGGAGATAGAAGACCCGGCCGCGAAGGAATTCTTCGATTACGTCAAAGGGGAGTTCAAGTCCTTCCCGTTCTGTGCCAGGAGCTGTGATTTTCCCAACGCGGAGAAACACGTAAAGAGTCTCGTCCGTCGCGGAGTCCTTTCAAGCTACGCCCAGCTCGTGGAGGCCAAGAAAGGGATAGTATCCCAGCACGAGTACACATTCTATGTGTCAGGCGACAGGGCGGAGGTCACAACTCTTCCGTGAGGTTTATTTACAACCGTATTCTACATCACCCAAGCCGAAGTTGCCAAGCCAGGTCAAAGGCGGCAGACTCAAGATCTGTTCCCGCAGGGGTTCGCCGGTTCAAATCCGGCCTTCGGCACTAACATTAACAGATTCGAGGAGGTAAGCCGAGAGTGATCGAGCCCCAGAAGATGACCATCGTGGCGCTGGCGATGCTCATCATCGAGATGATCGTCATGACGGCCTCGTTGGCGGGGGCGGTCCAAGGCATGTACCTCTTCTATGCATCGATCGTTGCAATACTTCTGACGACCGTGCTTTTGATGCTGCCGCTTTTCCCGCTCCGGACAATCTTCTCCGCCGGCGTATCCTCTTTCAGGATAAGGGGACCGTATTTCGGGAAGGAGATACGTTATTCAGACGTCTCTGCGATCGAATACAGGGCGTTCGACCCGGGCACCAGAGTCATCGGATACAACGCGTTATCCAAAGGTTCACTCGGAGGGATGTTCAGGTCTTCGGAGATAGGGTTGTACAATATCACCGGCCACTACCGTGGCGCGGGTACAAAATTTATAATGCTGGAACTCTCCAACGGAAGGCCCGTAGTTTTTAATCTCCAATCGGAGGGCGATACCGAGGCGGCCTATCGCGCTATAACGTCCAGGGTCACAGCGAGAAGCGCACTGATCACAAAAGGTCCGCCCAGGCTCACAAAGGAGATGACGGACAGGGACAGAAAGATAAGGGGATCGGCATTATTGGTATCTCTGGCACTTTCCATAATTGTGCCTGCGTCTATTATAATGAGCGATATCGATGCTGGGGTCGCATCGTTAGCGGCATTGATATCAGCATTTCTAGTTCCGACGGCCGTGATGATGTTTTATCTTATCTGGCACATTAGGAGGCACTTGCCGAGGGAAGATATGGGGAAGGCGGTTTTGGGCTTCATGATGCCCTCCTGCGCCGTAGTAGTTGCTTTTTCTATTTTGTCCGTCGTGTTATTGCCGGGAACGGGTGTTTCGGCGGACATCGATGGCGACAGCCTTAGTGTGGCAGCCCCTTTTGTCGAAGAGGACGTGCCGCTGTCCGATATAACCTCCGTAGAAATACGGGAGGACCTGGACTTCGAAAGGGCCTGGGGGTACGGCGGGAAAGACTTAGGGAGCGGGCGGTTCCATAATTCGGAACTCGGTGAAGTGACATATGCCGCCTACAGGGGAGTCTCCCAGAAGATAGTCGTGGAACACTCCGGGGGGACGCTGGTCTTCAACCTGGTTTCCGGGAACTCGACGGAGGCGTTCTACGAGAGATTGGTGGCTTCCCTGCCGCCCCCGTGACCCGCGTAATAATAGCGCGTACAAATCATTTTAAATAAAGAGCCCATCGGCCCATTACGCAGACTCAGGACCCGCCGACGGCGAATACTGAGAGCAGGCCAACCATGGCCTCGCTTGATCAATTCCTTGCGGAACATTTGCGGAGGTAACAAAATGGCGAAAGCGAAGAAAGAGGCACCAAAGGCCGAGGACGAGAACTTCAACTTCATCGTACGTATCGCGAACAGCGATATAGATGGCCAGAAGAGGACCGTCATAGGTCTCCAGAGCATCAAAGGGGTCGGGGCAAGAGTGGCCCAGACCGTTGTGCACAAAGCAGGCATCGAACAATCCGTAAAGATCGGTACCCTCAGCGACGAGAAGGTCAAAGAGCTCGAGAGCTTGGTACTGAAGTACGTAGAGTACGCTCCCTCGTGGGCAGTCAACAGGCAGTTGGACTACGAGTCCGGTGCTGACATGCACCTTTTCGGGAACGACCTGGACATGGTCCAGAAGGACGATGTCAACAGGATGAAGATGATACGCTGCTACCGTGGAATCAGGCACGAGACCCACCACAAGGTAAGAGGCCAGAGGACCAGGTCCAACGGAAGGAAGGGACTGACCCTCGGAGTCAAGAAGAAGTGAGGTGTTTTGAATGGGAGACCCTAAATTTTCACGTAAAGCCTACGACACGCCCTCTCACCCCTGGCAGGGAGAGAGGATCAAAGCAGAGCACGAGGTCGTAGTTGAGTTCGGACTTAAGAACAAAAACGAAGTCTGGAGGACCCAGTCGATACTGAGGAACTATAGGAAACAGTCCAGGGAGCTTCAGGCACGCCTCAGGGGTAATGATGCCCAGGCGAGGATCGAGGCCGACAACCTGATTTCCAAGTGCAGCAGGATGGGCATCCTTCCCATGTCGGGAGGAGACCTCAACGATATCCTGGTGCTCAATGAGAGGGACCTGCTTTCCAGGCGCCTTCAGACCATCGTATTCGAGAAAGGCCTCGCCAGCACGATCAAGCAGGCCAGGCAGATGATCAACCACGGCCACATATTCCTCAACGGCCACAGGGTCACCGTGCCCGGATACATAGTTCTTAGGAGCGAGGAGCCCACCGTCGAGTACGACCCCGCATCTGCGTTCACCGACGAGATGCACCCCATGAGGGCCACTCCGGACGCGATAGTAGCCAAGACCGAGGCCAAGGCGGCAGTGACGGAGAAGCACTTCGAGAAGAAGGCCAAGGCGGCCAAGGAAGACGCCGAAGCGGCGGGAATTACAGCAAAGGACGGTGAGATCTGATGGCATCCAAATGGGCAATAGCAAACATATTCGCCAGCTACAACAACATCATGATCACGCTCACTGACATCACCGGTGCGGAAACGATCGGAAAGGTCACGGGCGGAATGGTGGTCAAGCAGGCGAAGGACCAGTCCTCGCCTTATGCGGCCCAGAAGGCCGCCGAGAAGATCGCCGAGATCGCAAGAGAGAGGGATATCGCCGGCATCCACGTCAAGGTACGTGCGCCCGGAGGGAACAAAGCCACCTCTCCCGGACCCGGCGCGCAGTCCGCTATCCGCGCTCTCGCAAGGGCCGGAATAAAGATCGGGCGCATCGAGGACGTTACACCAATACCCCACGACGGTACCAAGAAGAAGGGCGGACGCAGAGGACGCAGGGTCTGAGGGACGGACATGGAAATTGAAATCATCGAAATGGCTGAGAGGAAGGCCAAGTTCATACTGAAGAATTCCTCGCCTGCCATGGCAAACGCGCTGAGAAGGACAATGCTGTCCGACATACCCAAGATGGCCATAGATAAGGTCGAGTTTCACCTCGGCCCGATCATGGCCGACGACAAGGAGTATGAGAGCGTTACGCCCCTGTTCGACGAGATCGTTGCCCACAGGCTAGGAATGGTCCCGGTCCCCACGGACCTGGAGCTCTTCACCCCGCAGGACCAGTGCGTCTGCGGAGGAGAGGGATGCCCCAACTGCACCATCATGTACAGTCTGAACAAGATCGGCCCCGGCACGGTGCTATCAGGAAACCTGATGCCCCTCGGGAACCCGGACCTCAAGGTCAAGGACGAATTCATCCCGATCGTCGAACTGACCGACGGACAGGCCGTCCTGATATATGCCACGGCAGTGATGGGCACAGCGAAGAATCATGTGAAATGGCAGGTCGCCAACGGTGTTGGTTACAAATATCTGCCCAAAATCACTGTGGATCCCGCTAAGGCCTCATCCGAAGGCGCTCTGAACTGCATGAAGGTCTGTCCCAAGAACGTGTTCGACGTGACAGACGGCAAACTCGTGGTTGCACGCCCCAGGGACTGCACCATATGCAAATCTTGCATGGACTCGGTGGACAATGACGGTTCCATAACCGTCGAGGGCGATGACAGGAATTTCCTGTTCACGTTCGAGACGGACGGTTCGCTCACGGCAGAGCAGACTCTCAACAAGGCGGCGGAGATCCTTTCGAAGAAAGCTTCCGCCATATTCGAAGAGATCGCACAGCTGGAATAAACATCTCAAGGGGCGCAAGCCCCCTTTAACATTTTTTAATTCTTCAGAAGAAATCCGACAGAGTGCATTTTTTCACTTTATCGTTGTTGAACACGGAGTTCATGCTCATCTCCAGGATATCTATCCTTTCGCGGGTGTAATCGTCAAGGCCGTACTCCTCCCCTATCCTTTTCGACACATCGAGATACTTCATCACGCTGCCTTTGTAGACCGTCATTGTGAGGCCGTTCCCGCATTTATAGCACTTTCCCGTGATAGGTATGCGTCTGTATTTCTCCCCGCACTTGACGCACCTGAACTTCTGGGCGGAAAAGCTTCTCAGGTTTCCGGCCATATCAGGCAGGAAGTGCTTGTTGATCACTCTCGTGGCCACATCTCTTTCGTCGACGGCCCTGATTTTCTTGGCCAGCGACAGCTGTGCGTCCATCTTGTCGGTCATCGATTCGAGAGTGATGTAGGCCGAGAACCTGGGCCCCTCGGATATGCTGTCGGTGTCGTTGGTGAATCCCAGTCCTTCGTACTGGGCGGGCGTACCTATGCGGCCGGCGACCAGGTCCATGATCTTGTCGATGGTCTTTGGGTCTGCCATGTTCGTTGCTGCCCTGTAAAGCTCTAGCGGGTATTCTCTGAGGCAGTCGACGTTGTGCGCCTCCTTATCGATCTCGTTGGGGTCCAATCTCGTGGTTAGGACCAGCGGGGCGTCCATGAGCCCTCCGCGCCTGTCCGGCAGGAAGCTGAACGAGAAGTTAAGCAAGGCGTCCATGGCAAGGATTATGCAATCCTCGTCACCGTCGCAGTTCCTTCTCTTGGCCGCATGGAAGAAAGGATGTCCGAAACAACCCCTTGCGGTAGAGTATCCGATTATGCGGCACAGGATCCCGCCGGAGGTGTGGGGGGCCAGCCCGAACACTATGTGGCCTATCAGCTGCTCCCTGCCAGTGACGTTGTAATAACGGCGCAATTTGTAAAGCTGTTCCAGTTCATCGTCTACGAAAGTGGCGACCTTGACCATGAAGTCACCGCACTCCCTTGGCGGGATGATGTCCTGGACCTTGAGCTCGCATATCTGGTCAGGGTCGGTCAGGGGAACGCCGTTCCAGTCGTGCGTATATCCCAGTTCTATGGCCTTCTCTACCGTGAGCTCGATCTCTTTGGGTTTGAAGTGAGTGAGGGGGATGTCCGTCATGTCGTAACGAACGGTCCCGTCTTTGTATGTGGTGACCCCGTTCTTGGCCCTGAGGATCCCCTTCTCCAGTGCCTCTGGCACTTTCTTCTTGGAGGTAAGGCCCTTTACGCATTTCAGCGATTTCGGTCTGCTCTCTCCAAGCAACTCGCAGGCGGCCGTCAGCTCCTCGTCCAAATTCACAGGCATTGTACGGGCGCCGCCCGTCTGGTTGAAAGACTTGTGTTTTGGATCATAGGCGGCATGAGCCTCGCAATCTCTGCACCAGGACCTCCAGATGACCTTTCCACATTTAGTGCACCTTCTTGCGCCCACTTCCAGCTGTATGTCCGTATTGGAAGACCTGGCTCCGCTGGCGGATTTCCTCGAAGATGCGATGGCCGATATGAGCTCGCGGTTGGCGTCCATATCCATTCCCACAGGGAAGAGGCTGTGCACGCTGGGAGTCATCTCCCTCGCGTCAGCTTTCTCGGGACGCCCCATCCTCATGCCCACTCTTGTTCCGCCACGCCCTCTGACCTCGAATCCGGCCGATGAGCTGACGGCCTCGAGCGGTGTTTCTCCGGCGAAGGACCTATTTTTCATGATCCTGCCCTCGCTTATTGAAAGGCCCAGGCAGTCGATCATCGGTTCTCCGTATCTGTCGGAAACGGCTATGCGTCCGTTGCGGAGCCTGTGCAGGGCGCCCAGGTCCTCCAAGGTCTTCTTTATCTCCTTATCGAGCGGAATTGAAATGTTTCCTGTATCGAAGGAACCGTTTTCCGCGATGTAGTCTCTAAGTCTGCTCAAGGTCGGAACGTCGAAATCCGACCAGAACAGATTGTAGCGCGGGTGAAGGGGCACCCCGAGCTCTGCACACATCTCCTTCGCCCTGGCATACGTGGGCTCTTTCCAATCTTCGGGAAGATCTCCCTTGGACCTGAGCTCCTGTCTGTGCCATTCGATGCAGTATCCCGGAGGGACCAGTTTCTGATTGTTCTCACAGAATTCGCCGAACGGGATCAGGACCTCTCCGCTGTCCACTATGCTCACTATGCGTTTCCTTATTTCCTGTACCTCTTCCCTGGTGGCGCAGTAGACAAGGTCTCCGTTGTCGAGCAGCACGATCGGGCCGTCCAGCTGGTCGCAGGGAGTTACAACGCAGGCCTTCCCCGGTCTCTCTATCTTGAGCTGGGTGCCTATTGCCATGAACTCCTCCATCGCGTACATGCTGGCCGGGCTGAAGGCGAGAGCGGCGAGCCCCGCCGTCCTTGCTCTCCCGTATCTGAGTCTGAATCCTCCGGTTCTTATCGGATGGCCGAATATCGGCCTTCCGGCCACGATATCAAGCAAATATGTATCCTTCGGCTGGACGGTCTTTACGGCCTCATCATCGTCCGCAGTCTTTGCGGGGGCGTGGGCCTCCAGATATTTCCCGATAAAGTCCCAGCCGTCAATTTTGAGAGTATCTACGTGCTTCTTCAGCTTCGCGGCCTTCTGACACAGGCCCTCCGCTATTACGAGGCATGCGCCTCCGCGCACATTGTTGGTCTCGATCCGGGGAAGGTCACGGAATCCCGATATCTCTATATCCTCGGTCCCTTCCCCGTCTATCATGATCGGACAGTTCCTGACAATGAGGTCTATCTCTTGGGATGTCGGAGAATACTGTAGGTGCTGGGACTGTTTGTAAAGCGGAATCTCCTCATCAAAACGGGCGATCTCCTGGTCCGTGGGGATGTATCTTCCAAGGTTGAGTTCCCTTCTGACCACGTCGGCAATCAGTACGCTCATCGCCTGAGCGGTACCCCCGGCAGCCCTTATCGGCCCGGCGAACAGGACGTCCACGAATTCGGTCCCGTCTTCGTTTCTTTTGATCTTCACGTCCGCTATCCCTTCCAGAGGTGCGACAAGTATGCCCTCCGTAAGAACCGCCAGGCCCACCCTTATTGCTCTTTCTAGCGATTTTTCAGTGCTTTCCGCCGGACGGTGGGCCATCTCTTTGGCCGCCATCAGGGAAACAAGTTCCCTGTTCTTGTACTCGGAGGTGAGGCGCCTGATGTCCTCTGCGACTCCTTCGACGTCGAATTCGTGGAGAAGCTTCTCCACGCGGGATGCGAGGTCCTCTGCCTGGGGCACCTCGACATAAGGTTCGGGGTCTATGCCAATGATCCTGGCCTGATTAGCTACCGCGTAGCATATGTCCTTCTGCCTCGAAAGTTCGGAGAAGTACGCGTACATCTCCTTGCTTGCGGCGGGACCCTCACTCATCCTCTGTCACCACCAGAGCTCTCAGCTTGTCAATGATGATGCTTCTGATGGTCTCCATATTTTCTCCGGTCTGCGCGGAGAAGAAAAGGTTGCCGCTGTCGGTCTTCATCATGTCCGATTTGCTTTCGGCAACAATTATGTCCACGCCACTGAATCCTTCCTGCACCGACCTGAGGAGAGCGGTCTGCTTTTCCATCGAATAACCGCACGTCTCCGACGGGTCAAGAACGAATATCATTATGTTCGTCAGATATCTAAGGGCGAGGACGGCCTGCTTCTCAATATCGTTGCGCTCCTCGAAGCTTCTGTCGAGGAGACCGGGAGTATCGATGATCTGGTACTTTCTCCAGTCGTCTTCGATGTGCCCGACGATTATTCCTTTCGTGGTGAAAGGGTACGGCGCTATCTCGGGAGTGGCGGTGCTCATCGCCGTTACGAGACTGCTCTTGCCCACGTTGGGGAACCCGGCGATCACGACTGTCGGAACGTCCGCATGTATCGCCGGCAGATGCCTGAATTTGTTCTTGGCCTCCTGAAGGAACAGCAGGTCCGAGGATATCTGGCGGATGTAGGACGACATCCTGCCGTAGAAGCTGCTCCTCGTTGAATCTATGTATGAAATGTCCTTGCTGCGCCTTATTTCGCGAAGGCTTTCGTTCTTGAGCTTGTCTGTGCGTCCGGCCGCCCAGTTGAGGGCACCCAGAGCCTTTTTGTATCGGTCTATGCCGATTACCAGGTCAACAAGCTGAGGGAAGAAGTCGTCCTCCCTGTCGATCCTGGGAAAACGGTCCACATAACCGTTGAGAGTTGTGACGACAATATCGCCGGAGGCGGTAACCTTGGCCAAAGCGGTCTTCTTCTTCCCGTCAAGGGCGTTGGTGCCGTTTTTTGAGATCTTAGCGGCTCTGCTGTAGGCCTTGTCCATCAGCTCCTCGGAAGTAAGGACGGTCGGTATTTTGCGCTCCAGGGAAGCCATAAAATAGTGATGTGAATCGCGTATAATAAACAACCCCCGCATCACGACTCGCCTATGACCGCCCTTATAACCCAGAGGTCGGACTTCAGTTCGGGGTCCGCTTCCATCCTGCGAGGGAGGATGGCAGAAGGGCAGTCCTCTATCAGGACTCCGGCGTTGACCGACCACTTGCCCACATCTTTTCCGAAGATGGAGCACAGCCCCGAGATGTTGCTGGATATGTAGACTCCCAGTTTGACGTCCGGTACAACACTGTCGCCGCCGAGAAACTTCGGCGCCTTCATCCCCGTATACGCGGTCACGGCCAGGTCAATGTTGTCATATAGCATCGTCCCCCCATCGATGGCGTAGGGGTTGTCCATGTTGAAAAGCAGCGCCTCGATCTCTCCCACAAGATATTTGATCGCGTCGCCCACGGTCTTGGAATCGATGGAAAGGGCGATCCTGATACCAGTGGCCGTCGCCCCGGCCACATCCGAAACCTCGAAGGAAATGAAGACCGAAGCTTCCACCAGACATCCCGCGATCCTGTCGATGGTGGCTGTGATGGCGTCCTGTATCGCCCTCTGGATGAACTTGTTCAGATCCTCTGTTCCCCTCAGGACGCCATCCATTTCCTCCAGGGTTTTCATTGCGGATTCCTTGAATATGTCCATCATCTGCCCCTTGACCATGTCGCCGTTCACCAGTCCTCCGCAGTTTCCTGCCAGAGGTGTGCCCTTTTCGAACGTCCAGTCCACAGCTCCGTCCGCTACCCTCTGCCAGGTGTAACTGCTGTTGTGGTTGTCTTTTTCGACAGGCGTCCTGTCTATTTCCACTCCCTCGCGGTTTTTAAGTATGACGCAGTCTCCGGACAAGGAGTCGTTTTTATCATTGAGCAGTCTGACATGCTTCTCAAGGACCACAAGCATTCTCTCGTGGGGGACCATCTCGTGGTCTCCCAGCACCATTACTTTGGTCTTCTCGTTCGACCCGGCGCATATCACGAATCCGGATATGTCAACGGAGCGATTCGACGAGTTGTAGAGTTCAACCCATTCCTCTCCGGAGTCTTCTCCGGCGGGATTCGATTCGAATTCGTTCACGACGACGCCGGCCTCGAAGGGAATATTGTATTTAATGTCCAGTCCGGCATCCAGGCTCCCCTTCAGCCCGAGGGCGGGCAGAGGAATGTTCGAAAGGACGGAACCTATGCCCCCGATGTCGGAAAGGCGGACCCCCGCCTCCCTGTACTGTACCAGGTCGGGCATAACTACGTCGAAGGAGGTTCCGCGGACATTCCCGTCAATGGTCACCAGGTGGTCGGAGGATCTCATCAGCGGATCAAGATTGATGTCCAGTTTCCAGTCCTCTCCCGACACCTCCGCGTCCCCGGTTATGAAATATTCTCCTCCTATCAACGAGTCCTTTTCTTTCACCGTCATGCCGCAATCGATCCCCAGCCCGCTTATCTCCCCTGACAATCTGATTACCAGGAGGTTTCTTACGTTCTTCACAAAAGAGACAATGTCGGTGGAGAATGTCAGAGTAAGGCCCATGAACGACATGCCCACGGTCTGTTTCTTCATCGTGGCGTTGAATATAAATTTGATCATATTCGCAAAACCGCCGATCGTTCTATTCAAAAGCGTGTCCAGGTGCTGGTCGATGAATTCTCGGAGCTCCATTATCGGGCCCATTACGGATTCGTAAAGCCTTTCGATGACATTTGCTACATATTTTGACACCTCCAGCAAAGCCGTGTTGATGACGGCGACGACGTCACGTACCATGGAGAATATCTTCATAAGAGGATCCAGCAGGGGCTCCAGTGCCTTTGTCAGCATGGCCCAGCCATCGCTGAAAACCGTGTTGCTCGCTTTGTACGAGGAAACGCCCGAAAGCCCCCATCCGCTGAACACAACGATCTTCACTTCCAAGTCAACCGGTACTGTTCCGGAAAAAGAAGAGTCCTTGACGCCCATCAGGGAAGATATGGGTCCCGATCCCTCTGCGGAATAGCGTATCGTATCCTGAACGCTGGCTTTGAACACCGTACAATATGATGCTCCCCTTTTCTCGTTGAACCCCACATAGTGTATGCAGTCGGAAAGGTTCTCGTTGGGACTGTAAATCCTTATGTCCGGAGACAGTTCATAATCCGCATATATCTTCTCCCTGAACCTCCCATCATCGCCTTCAAGAACAAAAAAATCTTCTTCTGGCACATTTAAAACTCCGCAGTATGGGTTCATGTACATGTTCCGGCACATCTCGTCACAGAGGTTTATCATCCTCTCAGGGATGTCCTTTACAGCCGCAAGCATCGGCATGGCTTTCTCGCAGATCATCGTCAGGAACTTCTTGATCAGCCCGCATTGACCATCTGGAACATTCATCAGAGCGTCGAATCTCTTCAGCATATCCCGTGCAGCCTCCTCATAATCGGTAACGGTTTTCCCTTCTACGGATACGGACCAAAGGGAGTCCATCAGATATCTCCTCTCCTCCTCAGTGAGCTGATCCGTGTCGAGAGTCCTCTCCACACTTTCGAAATCGACAGCATCTGCGATACTTTTTTTCAGAACGTCCAATCCGAATGCGCTTTCAAAGTTGTTCGTTAGCTTGTTGCATATGGCAGCATAGAACGGATCGCATATCGTCTGGCTACGTATAGAGCCGTTAACGACCCTTTCCACATCCGAGTCTAGCTTGGAAAGGGAGCCATTTATGGCCCTCCTCATGCTCTCCGAAAACGGCTCCTGGTCCCCCCCGTCCACCGAAAAGACGATCTGCCCCACCGAGCGGTCAGCACCGATGTTGATGGCGGCAGTGTTCAGAATCCCCCTTATCCACTCCCGCACCTCGTTGTTCTGGAGCCTGTACTCGCTCTTGAAATTGCTCAAACCTTCCCACTTAAGAATATCCACATCTGGGTATTCCACGCGGGCATTGTAGCCTCCGACACTGAACGTCCTCAGTTCTCCGTCGATCTCCTTGGTGACGGAGAACTCGGGAATGTAAAATTCCGCCGATCTCCCGTTCCAAAGGAACCTGTATTCGTTCTCAGCGTATCCCCTGGATTCCATTATCTCCCTTATGTAAGGCGAAGCGGACATCGTATCTTTCCCGGTTAAGAAATTGACTATGGAGTCCCATGCGTTCTTTATGCGGTCGGAAGATCCGTCCAAAAAATCCACAACCATATTCCCGCAGAAATAATCCGCCCACTGCAGAATGATATCGTCCAGCACCGAAATCAGCGCCTGTGCGTAGATGGCGCCCAGGTCGATCATCATAGTTCCGCCATCAGCAACCAGGCAGTCGGCAAGATCCAGGTTCCCTGTCCGGCCTTCCTTTCCGTCCATCGGGCTCCTGAAGTTGACCATCCCTATGGCGGAAACACAGCTCCTGTACGATTCGTCAACGTCTTCGGCTGTTATTATTCGGTCCGTACTCATGTTTCCAAAAGTCGCCACGGAACCGTATCCGGCGATGACCCTCTGCTGTGCCAGTGCTGTCAGCTGATAGGTCATCATCTGTGAAAGCACAGACCCATCTCCCTCGAGGCAGATCTCAAAAAGCGAACCCTGTTCGGCCAACAGGGGAAGTGCGCAGCTGCCGTCAGAAGATATGGCGACGGTCTTTTCAGCGGACCCGGAATCGCTTTCGAACCTGGCGGAGAAATGGCCGGACGCCTTAAGATATGTGGGCTTGAACCCGCTGCCTTCCATTTTCATGTTCTCCGAGGTCATTCCAACTGAAAAATCCAAGACCGTCACCCTGACGCATCCGTCTGTGGACGGGAACTGCGAATCCATCCATCTTCCCGCCGAACTCACGAATTTCTCTGCACGAGAAGACAATGTTCCAGCATCCGAATCATTCCCTATGGAGGCTATGATTTCGCCCATTCCTCTGTTGACGAATATCTCGGTATCCAGTACGGCTTTTCCTATCGAATCCATCTCTTCTTCGATATCCTCGCCGTTATCTCCGGCTTTTTCTGCCTGCGCTGCCGCAACGGTATATGCCAGGCTCATCACCAGTATGGTGACCGCGATTATTGCGAACGGCATGTTCCCTCTGCTGTCCCCCGTGTGCGCGACTCTTCTCATGACAGTGCGATCCTTCGCAAGCCGACTTAATGACAACAACAGCAGTTAGCATACGCAGAGCATCAGAAAAGTAACGAAATCGACACCGACTATTATTAATAGAAAGAATATTACGTGTGCATTAATTCAAAGAGGATTAACCATGTCTTCGACAACACAACCTAGCGCACTCAAGAAGGGGCTTCCCAAGAAGACGGAATCGCTTTGTCCAGAATGTGGAAAAATCATAGAAGCTAACATCTATGAGAAGGACGGCAAAGTTTTCATGGACAAAGACTGTCCCGAGCACGGACATTTCTCCGATATCTATTGGTCCGATGCCAAGGCTTACCTCAGGGCCGAACACTTCGCATACGACGGAGTGGGTCTCAGAAACCCACATGACAAATCGCTCGCCGCGGGAGAGAATGTCAACTTCCTCGTAGACGGAAAGAAATACGATCTTCTGTCCTGCACGGCCCTCGCCCTCGTAGATCTGACCAACAGGTGCAACATGAACTGCCCGATATGCTTCGCCAACGCGAACCAGGCCGGGTATGTCTACGAACCCTCCTACGATGAGGTGGTGGCGATGATGGAGGCCCTCCGCGCGGAGGAGCCCATAAAGTGCACCGCGATCCAGTTCTCCGGAGGAGAGCCGACCGTCCACCCGAGGCTGGTGGACATAATAAGGAAGTCCAAGGAACTGAAATTCGCGCAGGTCCAGGTGGCCACCAACGGAATAGTTTTCGCAAAGGACTACGAGAAGCTGAAGGCATGCAAAGAGGCAGGACTGAACACGATCTATCTCTCGTTCGACGGGGTAAGCGATGACGTCTACCTTCAGGCCAGGGACAGGAAGATGTTCGACATAAAGCTGAAGGTGATCGAGAACTGCAGGAGGCTCAAAGCGGAAATCGGCCACTCGCCGTCCATCGTCCTCGTTCCCACGCTGGTCAGGGGGGTCAACGACCACCAGGTCGGGGACATAACCAAATTCGCCTTCGACCACGCCGACGTGATCCGCGGGATCAACTTCCAGCCGGTGGCCTTCACGGGCAGGATAACCAGGGAAGAGGTCTCCAAGGGAAGGATAACCCTCACTGACCTGGTCGACAGGTTCGGTCAGCAGACCGGATACACGGTGCCGGAGGACTGGTACCCTGTTCCTGTCGTGGCCCCGATATCCAACTTCGCCTCGGAGTTCCTGTCCCAGAACAAGGTTACTTTCACAGCCCACCCCCACTGCGGTCTGGCGACATATCTGTTCCAGTCCGAGGACGGAAAGGTAACGCCGCTTCCCAGGTTCGTCGACATAAAGATGTTCTCCGACGGCCTGAGCAGCATAGCGATGAAGATGGAGGATTCCAGGTTCAAGAAGATCAGGGCAATAAGCGTCCTGAGGCTTCTGAACAAATGCGTCGACAGCACCAAGATGCCTCCCGGCATGACCAAGAAGAAGTTCATCGACGCAATTACCAGCATAATGGGGAGCAAATCCAAGAAGACCCTTGCCAACTTCTCTTGGAAGATGATGTATATCGGTGCCATGCACTTCCAGGATTCGTTCAACTACGACATCTCCAGGGTAGAGCGCTGCGCAATCCACTACATCACACCGGACCTTAAGGTAATACCATTCTGCGCATACAACGGCGGGCCGGAATACCGCGCGGAGGTCGAGTCCCGTTTCTCCATTCCTCTTGCGGAATGGAAACAGCGGAACAAGGAAGAGGCAAAGGCGCTCGAAGAAGCATTGGTGGTCCCTGAAGACCAGAGGGCCTGAGGTTAGATAACATGACAATATTGGTAGATTTTTACAAGTGCCTCCACTGCGGTGGATGCGTAGGGTCATGCCCGAAGAACGCGATATACCTGAACGACTTCGTCCTTGAATTCAGCGATAAATGCAACTCCTGCGGAAGATGCGTCAAGATATGCCCGGTCGCGGCGCTCAGGATGGAATGATACAATGAAGACCTACAACTGCGACATAGTGATCGTCGGTGCGGGACCCGGAGGCAGCATGGCCGCCAAGTTCTGCGCCCAGGCGGGACTGGACACGATCCTCATCGAAAAGAAGGCCGAGATAGGCGCTCCCCTCAGGTGTGCCGAGGGCGTGTCCAAGAAATGGCTGGAGGAGGTCGGCATAGTCCCCGACCCTGCATGGATCTGCGCCGATATGGCCGGAGCCGTGATAAGGTCGCCCAGCGGATACACCTTCCAGCTTGACGAGAGCAAGGCCGGTTCCGAGGTCGGATACGTGCTGGAGAGGCACCTGTTCGACAAGGCCCTGGCGAGGGACGCCGCCGAAGCCGGCGCCAAAATAATGATGCGTACTTCCTGCACGGACGTCATAAGGAAGGACGGCAAGCTCATCGGCATCAAGGCCAAGAGCATGGGGGAGCCCATCGAGATCTACGCCGACTGCGTAGTCGCCGCCGACGGATACGAGTCTCAGGTGGCCAGGTGGGCAGGTATCGAGACCGTGCCCAAGACCAACGATATCGACACCTGCATCCAGTACAGGCTGTCCAACATAGATATCGACCAGCAGTACTGCGAGTTCGTGATCGGTAACGACATAGCGCCCGGAGGATACCTCTGGCTTTTCCCCAAGGGCAACCGCTCCGCCAATGTGGGGATCGGAGTGATGGCCAAACGCTGCAAGAACCCCGGCGACCCCAAATACTATCTAGATAAATTCATAGCAGGCGACGAGCGCCTCAAGAACGGCCAGGTCCTCGAAGTGGTCGGAGGAATGGTCTCCACCTGCCCCGGGCTCGACTCTGCAACGGCCGACAACCTCATAATAGTCGGAGATGCGGCGAGGATAATAGACCCGATCACCGGCGGAGGCATATGCCACGCATGCAGGACGGGAATGTACGCTGGAAAAGTTCTTGCTGAATGCGCCAAGAAGAATGACTTCTCAAAGTCGGCCCTCAAGCCTTACGAGAAGATGTGGCGTGACAGGATGGAGGACAAGATCTACAGGAACTGGATGGCAAAGGAGAGGCTCAACGAGCTTGACGACGATACAATAGACGATCTCATCAAGATGATAAGCGACTCCGACATCGGGGAGGTCAACGTGTACAACCTCCTCAAGGTCATCAAGGAGAAGTACCCCAAGGTCGTAGAAGGTTTTGAAGACCTGATCTGAAAACAACTTACCGGCCTCACGGCCGGAAAGACTATTTTTATGATGTTTTTCCCGCTTTCACGCCAGGAACGCCGGTATTTACGATCATCGGAGTTCCTCCATGGAGGCGGATGGTCTCGCATACCTTCTCGGGTCTGTCGGTGAGGGCGATCATGCTCCCTCCCCCCCCTGCGCCCGTAAGCTTTGCGCCGTAGGAATATTCTGCCGCCGCATCCACCAGACGGTTGAGCTCCGGGCCGGACACCCCGAGGATGGACAGCAGCTTGTGGTCGGCCGTCATGAGTTTTCCCAGTTTCACACGGTCGTTCCTCCGGAGCGCGTCGGCGCCCTCGAGGGTCACCGAACCTATCTCATCCACTATGTCCTTGGCGAAACTGTTGCGGTCTTTGTACCTGCGGACCCTTTCCACCAGGGGGCCTGTAAGGGCCTTGATGCCGGTATATCCCACGACGAACGTCATCTCGGGAGCATGGACGTCGCAAACGTCCCATCTGTTTCCGTTGCGTTCTATGGTCCACAGCGGTTCTCCGTCACAGGGTATGTTGACACCGATGCCTCCGCCATGGACGGAGGCCGAGGTATCCATGGGGCTCCCGATCCCCTGGGCGCCGAACTCGGCGTCGTAGGCTTCGCCGATAACATCTTTTTCATCCGCGGGCTTTCCCAGCATTGTGCGCACAGCGCATGACAGGGCGGCGGAAAGTGCGGCGGACGAGCCAAGGCCGGACCCGGAAGGCAAGTCGCTCTCGGTTACGATGCTTATTTTCCCCACTCCGTTCGCTTTCAGTATATTGCTCATGTGGGGGTGGAGCGAAAGGTCATCCGGCACCCCGTTCAGAAGAAGCCTGCTGCTCTCGCTCACCGTGCACCTGAAGCGTCTGTCTATCGCCAGCGCGACCGCCGGTTTGCCGTAGACTACGGCGTGCTCTCCAAGGACCACGAATTTCCCGGGTGCCGATGCTGACGCCGATCTCATTCCAGCAGCCCGTATTTTTTCATGCTTTCAGTGATCGCATCGTTGGGGTTCCTCTGTCCCAGCAAAGGCTGGGGTATGGACCACCACTGTTCCTCGAACTCCCTAAGCGCGGCCTCGTACCGCTCGTCGTCCTCGAACTGCTTCGAGTCTATGTTCAAGAGAGCCTTGCTCTGTTCTTTGAAGAGGTCGACGCCGTACTTCTTGTTCACAAGGGCAACGCCGATGTAGCTGTCGAATGCATAGGTCATCTCTTCGGACAGCTCGTCCGGGGTGCACTCCATGATCATGTCCAGAACAGAGTTCATGGCCATTTTGAATATCAGCTCGCGCTTGGCCTCCTCGGGCATCCTCTCGGTATCGATGGATTCCATCATATTATCGAATATCAGGTCGCGGAGCGCCGAAACCCGGTTGGGGTTTTTGCCAAAGAGCTGTTTTGCCAGAATTTCTTCTTCGGATTCTTGTTGTTCGTCGCCGAAAAGTCCTGCATTCGGGTCGTAGTTGTCGTTGTTCATTTTCTAAGCTCCTTGACGGTTTTCTCCAGTATATCCATTCCTGCTGATATTTTCTTCTCGTCCGCCGCATAAGAGAATCTGAGGTGTCCCTCCCCATACTTTCCGAAAGCCGATCCCGGGGTACATATCAACCCTTTTGTGACCAGTGTGTTGGCGAGCTCCTGGGAGCTCATCTTCATGTCGAAAGAGGGAAATGCATAGAATGCCCCCTTGGGAGGTACAATGCTCATTCCGTCTATTTCATTGATCCTTTCGGTTATGAGGTCGCGCCTGGCTTTGAATATGCCACGGGCACCCTCCAGGTAAGCTTCTATTCCCGGAAGTGCGGCCAGAACGCCGTATTGGGAGGGCATGGCAGGGCTGGCACATACGTGGTACTGCATCTTGACAAGGTCGGACATATGCTCTTTGTCTGTGCAGATGAACCCGAGTCTCCACCCGGTAACTGCCATCATCTTGGAGAATCCGTTGACGACCATGGCGCGGTCCAATCTGTTCATGAACGACAGGTGCTTGCCTTCGTAGACGAACGGATCGTAGACTTCGTCCGCCAGGATGAATACGCCGTTGTCCTCGGCGACGTCAAGGAGCGCGTCATAGGATTCCTGGGAAAGCACCCCTCCCGTCGGATTCGAGGGATTGTTCACGACTATCATCTTCGTGCGGTCGGTGATCTTACTCTGGATGTCGTCAATGTCAGGTTGGAAATCACCCTCACTAAGCTTGTATTCTGAATATGTCCCCCCGGCCAGAACGGAATGGGGGCCGTATATCACGAACCCCGGACTTGGCACCAGGACCTCGTCCCCGGGATCGATGAAAGACTGGGATATCTCAAGCAGCGCAGTGGACCCGCTCGGAGTTATCATGATGTTTTCCTCGGTGATATCTCCGTACATCCTGTACCTCTCCGCAACAGCCCTTCTGAGCTCCGGTATGCCTGCGGTCGGACCGTATTTGTTTTTTCCCTCCGATGCCGCCCTGTTCATGCCCTCTACAGCCTCCATGGGAGGCTGAATGTCCGGCTCTCCCAGTCCGAGGTTTATAGAATTCGGCCCTGCCAGGTCGAACATCTTTCTGATTCCGGACATGGGGATCGAGGACAGTCTTTTCGATGGATCCATACGCCGTAATCGTGTGCGCTTCCTATATTATTTTAGCCACTAGCACCAGTTTTATATTGACATGCCATTGGGGAGCCGATGGATAAGGGTTTAAGGTTTTTATGGCCGGTATTCAACCTCGTCGGGATAGTCGCAACTGTCTTGGGGGTGTCAGGTGTCATCGGCCTTATCGAGCTCGTAGGTTCGATGTATCTGTTCATCGCAGGTATGATATTGATCTCAATATCGGCGGCGATTGTTTTCTACGATGCCCGCAAGATGGGTATTTTCAAAGAGCCAGTATGCCTTTTCAATAATAAATGCGAGTCCTAGGATAAAAAAGACAACGGGGACGAAAAAGATGAGTAAGGCCCTGAATGCCGAAATGCTTTATTTCATGTTCGAGTCCGCCAATATGCACAGGTGGAACGACCACCTAAGGCCGCTGGACCTCACTGAGCAGGATAAGCAGTCGCACAAGGCGGCAATTGCATGGGTGATCGCCAAATTCGAAGAGGACGAAGGCAGGGATATCGACTGGCGCACTCTCATAGAGCACAACCTATTCGAGCTCATAAGCCGCCTCGTCCTCACCGACCTGAAGCCGCAACTGTATCATCGCGTCGTAAAGGAGAAGTTCGACCAGGTAAACGAGTACGTGATCGGGGAATTCGACAGGAACATTCCAGATTCCGATCCCGAATTCCGTAAACGCCTTTCCGATTATCTGAGATCCAAAAGGGATTCTCCTGAGGACCGGATAATAGATGCGGCACACTATCTCGCAACCAAATGGGAGTTCGACCTCATATATGAAATGAACAAGGGCATGTTCGATGCCGATAACACTAAAAAAGCCATCGAGGAACAGATAGCCAGACATGAAAAGCTAGTCGGTGTGAAAAAAATAATGGAAGGCGGAGGGATAAAGGGCTTCGTGGACCTCATCGGACAGCTGAGGTTCCAACAGAGGTGGGCCAGGACTCCCAGGATACCGGAGACCACAGTTCTGGGTCATTCTCTGATGGTGGCGAATTCGATATTCTTGCACGACCTGGATGCAGGGGCGACCGACAGGCAGGTCTACAACGATTATTACACAGGCCTGTTCCATGACCTTCCGGAAGTTCTTACCAAAGACGTCATATCGCCCGTGAAAAACAACGTGAGCGGGCTCGCTGAAATGCTGGAGAGCTATGAGAGGGAGCAGATAGAGTCAAAACTTATGCCCCTTATCCCGGAGTCCTGGCGGGGAGAGATGGAGTTCATGATATACGAACCGTTCTCCGATTCAGAGGACGGTGGATATGGGATGCGCGCGGGGCGCGACATCAAGTCATGCGACCTTCTGGCCGCATACATCGAAGCTCACGTCTCCGCAAGCTACGGTGTGACATCCCAGTCCCTGACCGAAGGAAAGGAGGAGCTCCTGACACGCCTCGTGAACACGGGCGACGGCATAGGGGCCAGAGAACTGGTGGTCAGGCTCGGGCGGATCAAGATTTAATTCCCTATGGTCTCCTGGCCGCCCATATATGGCCTAAGCACTTCCGGGATCGTGACGGTGCCGTCCTCGTTCTGATAGTTCTCCAATATCGCCACCATGGTCCTGGGAAGAGCCAGGCCTGAGCCGTTCAGCGTGTGGACGAACTCGCTCTTGAGATGAGGTTCCGGACGGTATTTGATCCTGGTCCTGCGGGCCTGGAAGTCGGTGAAGTTGGAACACGAGGATGCCTCGAGCCAAGCCTCTTTCGCCGGCGCGAATATCTCCAGATCGTAGCACTTGCTGCAGGAGAAGCTCATGTCTCCGGTGCAGAGCAGCAGGACCCGGTATGGCAGCCCAAGGCCCCTGATGAGTTCCTCCGCGTTACCTCTAAGCTCCTCGAGCACGTCGTAGGAGGTCTCCGGCAGGACGAATCTCACCATTTCGACCTTGTTGAACTCGTGGACCCTGATGATCCCTCTGGTGTCGGCGTGCTTTCCGACTTCTCTGCGGAAAGACGGCAGATACGCCGTGAACAGTATAGGCAGGTCCTCCTTTGCCAGTATCTCGTCCTGGAGCATATTGGTGAGCGGTACTTCCGCAGTCGGGTTCAGGTAGAGGTCGTCCTTCTCCATGTAGTACATGTCGTCCTTCAGGTTCGGATACTGGCCTGTGCCGGTCACCGCCGCCCTGTTGACAACGACGGGAGGGAATACCTCCTTGTATCCCTGTTTCCTATGGACGTCCAAAAAGTAGTTGATCAGTGCCCTCTCGAGCCTTGCGCCGTCGCCCTTCAGGCAGTAGAATCCGCTTCCTGCGACCTTCGTGCCCCTCTCGAAGTCGATGATGTCCAGATCTTCTCCGATCTCCCAGTGCTCTTTAGGCTTGAAATCGAATTTCCTCTTCTGCCCCCACTCGCTGACCACTACGTTCTCCGAGCTGTCCTTTCCGATCGGGACGCTGCTGTGAGGTATGTTGGGGATGTTCAGCACGCATTCGTTCCTCACTTCTTCGAGTTCGGACATCCTTGCATCGTTGGACTTGATCTTGTCGCCGATACCCCTCATCTCGTCGATCTTGTCTTCTTTGTCCGAACCCTTCTGCATTTTCGCAATCTTCGCGGAGACCTCGTTGCGGACCTTCCTGAGCTCGTTGTTCTCGTTGGTGAGCAATCTCCATTCGGAATCGGCCTCCAGGAACCTGTCGAGGATCTCCGTGTCCTTATTTCTGTTCAGAAGCATGGCCCTTATCTTATCCGGTTCAGACCTAATGATGTTTACATCAAGCATCCTATCATCTCAGAATTTTTTCTGGCTCAATGAGTTCCACGTGCGCTTGTCTGTGAGCACTATCACTCCGCCGCGGACATCTACGGCGACAGAATCGGTCGCCTCGGCTATTTCAGCCGCTATTTCGGAAGTGTCGCTCTCGGAATTTGGCAGCACTTTGACCTTGATCAGCCTGTTCTTCTTCAGCTGTTTCACGATTTCTTCCATTAGACCCTGGTCCGTACCTTCCTTTCCGACGTGAACTGTCGGATCAAGCTCGTTGGCGCGTCTCATCAGCTCTTTTCTGGCTTCTTTCTCGGTCATCTCTCTGTTCCCTCGTATACGGAAGACGTTTGACGGCATCGCATTCGGCGCACGTGATGCTGACCCTGCCGCGGTTCAGCCTTACGGTGCAGTTGACTCCCGGCAGCAGAGGAATGAGGCAGCCCTCGCAGTACCTGAAATCCTTTGGGATCCCGGTCCGGGTCTTCATGCCTATGCGCCTCGAGAGTTCGACATACCGCCTCGCCCTGTCCGCCCTCCCCTCCTTCGCGGCCTCCGAGGCCATGGACGTCAGCACCTTTATGCGGTGCGAGCCCAGGTCCGATGCCTGCCTGGAGGAGACGCGTCTCTTTGACATCGTTTGGTCACAATGCGCGGGTAATATAAATATTAGGGAGAAAAATCAGAAGGGAACGAGTGACAGCATGTAGTCGCGCATCTCTTCCTCCTCCTCGCTCAGACTTTCTTTCGATTGTTCCACATATGTTTCCCACAGGAACATGAAATAGTCGTGGAACGCTGCAACGGCATCGTTCCAGCTTGGTGCGGAGGCGGAAATCCCCACCATATCGTTGGTCAGGGTCCATTTGCGCGCATTTCTGTCAAAAGAAACGTCAGCGGTAAGAGGATTGAGAAGTGCCAGATCCGATAAGGGAGTGATTATGCGTTTGAAAACGATTCCCGGAAAATCACTTACTCCGCAAACGTCCATGACCTCCACGACGTTCCCTTCGTCGTCGAGAACCGCCATTCCGGATACCAGGCACGGTCCGGCCAGTGAATATGAGTAAGCGGTCCTTTCGGGAAAATCCTTTCCGGTGGTTATCTTCGAAGTATGGTCTCCGGAATCGAGATAGTACGCGTTGCGGCCCTTCATTTCGCTTTTCCTGCAGACGACTCCGGCGAGAGCGCAGGTAAAAGTTTTCGTTTCGGCGCCGGCGCTTTCAACGAAGCGTTCCGGACGGGCGTTGAAGAGCTCTTTCATGACTCTTCCCCGCCCATAGCTGAGTCTGCAACCTTCCAGGTCGACGCAGAGCTTCATAAGGTCCTTTGCTACGGCCACCCTGTATCGGGGGTCGGTGTAATTCTCGGAAAGCCAGCGGTTGACTATTTCGCTTCCTGCGACATCGAGCGTTTTCTCGAGTTTGAAGAGTGCGACGTTTATGACGGAGTTCTCGTCGGACCTGCGCTCCCCGGGTTCGATGCTCAGATCGAACTTTGACTCGAATCCCTCGGGGGCCTTACCCTGCAAACCCATCTCCGCGGTGACTATGAACATGCCCACATGAGAAAGCATGCTCTGGATGTCCTTCGTGATGAGGTCCGCCTGCTCGGCGGTAACTTCGTTCCCTTCATCGGGGACCACTTTGAAAGTCAGAGTATCCATACGGGCAGGAAGCGCAATGCATTCTTTGTTTTTAACATGATTCCCGAAGATACGGGCGGTCGTCCCTAGGCAAATTATTTAGCATACCTGTCTATGGTGTCGTATCGGGAGCCACATTACCAGGTCTGCCTTTCTATTATAGAAAAGACAGTAGCCCTTAAATATAAAATCAGGAATGTGTGCCCGTCGCAATCACTAGGTGGTGCAAATGGTAAGAAAGCCCGCATCGATGTACAGAGAAATTAAAGGACAGGCGTATACACGCCGCGAATACATGGGAGGAGTGCCCGCAAGCAGGCTCAGCCAGTTTGAAATGGGAGACCTCAAGGCAGACTTCCCGATCAAGATCACGCTCAGAGTGGAGAACAGGGTCCAGATAAGGCACACTGCCCTCGAGTCTGGACGTATCGCCGCCAACAGGGTGCTGGGTAAGGTCGGAGTAAGCAACTACCACTTCACAGTCAGGACGTATCCCCATATGGTCCTGAGGGAAAACAAGATGGCTACCGGAGCAGGTGCAGACCGTGTTTCAAGCGGAATGCGCAACGGGTTCGGAAAGACCGTCGGAACCGCGGCCAGGCTTGAGCGCGGCCAGGCAGTATACACGATACGCTGCACTCCCGCCGTATTCAACTCCGCCAAGGACGCCCTTTGGAGAGCGTCCATGAAAATGCCTTCTCCCTGCTACATTGATGTGGAAGAGGGCAAGGAATACGCCAAGTGATGTTCGACCTGGAGCTTGAACAGACCGCTCGGTGGATAAGGTCTAACGGCTATTCCAGAGTGGCTGTCCAGCTCCCGGAGGGACTCAAGCTCAGGGCGCCGGAGATCTCCGACGCGCTGAAATCCGCAGGCGCCGAGGTAATCATCGTCGGGCGCCCGTGCTATGGCGCCTGCGATTATTATTCTGACTACAAGAGAATCGCGGATGCGCTGGTACATTACGGTCATTCCGCCATGCCCTCGCTGGGGACCGATCCTGACGTCCTATTTGTCGAGGCCCGGGCCGACTGTTCCGTCGCCGGGCCGCTTGCCAAACACATCGGAATGCTTCCCGCAAACGTCGGGGTTCTGGCATCCATACAGTATATCGGCCTCATTCCCGAGGCCGCGGGGATCATCGAGTCTTCCGGAAGGAAAGCCTTTATATCCGCCGGGGACAAGCGCATAATGTATCCCGGCCAGGTGCTCGGATGCGATTGCAGCGCAGCGGAAGCGGTATCGGACTCAGTAGATGCGTTCCTTTTTCTGGGCGAGGGGGACTTCCACCCACTGGCGGCCGCGTTCGGTACCGAAAAGGAGCTTTTCGTCCTCAATCCGATCACCGGCGAGATGAGGAGCATAGAGAGCATCAAGGACCGCATTCTGAGGAAGCGGTTCGCATCAATAACCATCGCCTCCGAAGCGGAAAGGTTCATGATAATCATATGCAGCAAGGCGGGGCAGAACCGTTCTTCGGAAGCAGAGAAGATCGCCGATAAGATCAGAGAGGCGGGAAAAAAAGCCTACATGATACTCTTGGACGAGATAAACCCCGATACACTGGCACATTACCGTGTCGATGCATTTGTAAACACCGCTTGCCCGCGCATAGCCATGGACGAGTCGGCAAGATTCGGCAAACCTATTCTGACGGTTCCCGAGGCGGAGATCGCGTTGGGACTTCGCACCTGGGAAGATTACCAGTTCGATGCCATACGCGACTGAAACTGCCGCCGGCTGACTCACCTTAAAATAATCCCGAAGTAATGGTCACCCCATGGTAACATCGGAAGAGTTTCTTTCCGGTCCCTTGCCCGATGCCCGGGTCGGCATCGGCCGCGGGTCGGACCTGGGGAACGTAGAAAGGAGCGCCGAAGCCTTCAAAGGCGGACGTGTCACGATATACGAGAACCCTGCAGAACTCGTTGATGATCTGGTGTCCGGGAAGATAGATGCCGCCGTTCGCGGAGACATGTCCTCATCCGTCCTGTTGCCGTTGCTGAAGCAGGCGATGGGTATCAAAGCGCTCGAAAGAATCGTCCTCATGGAACCTCCCGGAGGAAAGCTTTTTCTCCTTTCCCCTGTGGGTATCGACGAGGGATGGACAGTCCAGCAGAGGTTCGGATTGGCCGTGAACTCCGTGGGGCTTGCGCGCAGGATCGGCCTCGGGACGAGGATCGCCGTAATGTCGGGAGGAAGGTGCGAAGACTATGGACGATGCAAGGCGGTAAACAACAGCATCGACGATGCCCGTTCGCTTGTGAAGATGCTCACCGAAAAGGGATATGACGCATATCATTCCCAGATACTGATAGAGAATGCGGTGAAGGACGCCGATATCGTTATCGCTCCAGAGGGCATATCCGGCAATCTGCTGTTCAGGGCGATGCACCTGGTCGGTAACACTGCAGCCCTCGGGGCGCCGATAGTCAACATGGAAAAAGTGTTCATTGACACTTCCAGGGCTAAAAAGGACTATCGCGACTCGATAGCCTTGGCCCTTAGACTTACGGAGAGATGAAAATGCAACTGGAGATCGACGGAGAGTATTCAGGCTTAAGGTTCTCGGCCTGCCATTTTATTCCGAGACATGAGAAGTGCTCCAGACTTCACGGGCACTCTTACGTGATCCGTTTGAAGTTGGAAGGAGAAATCGGAGAGGACGGGATGCTCATGGACTTCGTCGTCCTGAAAAAGGAGCTCCGTGAGATGATAGCTCTTCTGGACCACATGACGCTTCTTCCCTCGGACTCGGAGGACGTGCTGATCGAGCTGACAGATACTTCGGTAGAGGCTGTCGCATGCGGCAAGAGGTATGTTTTCCCTGCAGAGGACGTGGTGATCCTGGACCTTCCCAACACCACGGCGGAGGAGATGTCCAAGCTGATGGTCCACAAGATGATCAAAGATGTGGCCTTCCCGGAGAACGTAAGGTCCGTATCCATCGGGCTGGACGAGGAACGCGGACAGACCGCATGGTACACGGTGGAGCTCAGATGACGAAAGCGGTCGTCCTTCTTTCGGGCGGGCTCGATTCCACCACCGTGCTGGCAAAGGCGATCAGCGATGGATGCGAGGCGTTTGCGGTCAGCTTCCGCTACGGTCAGAGGCACAGCAGGGAGCTGATATCAGCCACTGAGGTATGCAGACACTATGGCGTGATGCACACCATAATCGACATCAACCTCTCATCTTTCAGATCGGCTCTGACCAAGGAGGAGATCGCCGTCCCCATGGACCGCGAAGGGAGCTTGGACAAAGAGATACCCATAACGTACGTACCAGCGAGAAACATAATATTCCTGAGCATAGCCTCCGGGCTCTGCGAATCCATAGATGCTGACAGGATATACATCGGCGCTAACGTCGTCGATTATTCAGGATACCCCGACTGCCGCCCGGATTTCTTCAGAGCCTTCGAGGCCATGTTGGAAAAGGGGACAAAGGCAGGCGTCGAGGGGAGCCCGATAAAGATAGTGACTCCGATACTGCACATGTCGAAGGCGGACATAGTCCGTCTGGGAAAGGAGCTGGGCGCTCCTCTCCATCTTACGTGGTCTTGCTACGAGGGAGGAGAGAGGGCATGCGGCCACTGTGATTCCTGCAGGCTCAGGCTCAAGGGCTTCGAAGAGGCCGGATACAAGGACGAGATCGATTACGAGTGATCCGATGGATATATGCGAAACGTTTGTGTCGATCCAGGGCGAGGGCCTGATGATGGGAGTTCCCACGTTATTCATCCGTACGGCCGGATGCAACCTGGACTGCTCATGGTGCGACACGAAGTACGCCTTCGGCGGCGGCAAGGAAACGCACGTCGGGGAGCTGGCAGAGATGGCGGCCGGGATATCGCATGTTTGCGTCACGGGAGGGGAGCCTATGCTGCAGAAAGAACTGCCCGAGCTGCTTGAACTCCTTCTCTCAGAAGGAAAGCACGTCGTCCTCGAGACCAACGGATCGATGGATGTGAGAGGGCTGCCGAAGGACAGGAACCTCATGATAAGCATGGACATCAAATGTCCCTCTTCCGGGATGTCGGAAAAGATGCTGACCTCGAACATAGCCTCCCTCGGAGAGAAAGACCAGCTTAAATTCATCATCAGCGATGTTGCTGATTTCGAATTCGCCGTCGATGTTCTGAAGGAATACGCGCCCAAGACCAATGTCATCTTCTCGCCGGTGGGCGGGATGGACCTCAGGCCCCTCGCCGAAGAGGTCCTTCGGAGAAAGCTCGAGGTCCGTGTCCTGCCGCAGCTTCACAAGATCATATGGGGAGACATGCGCTCAGTCTGAATCCCTCTGGGATTCGAACTTTTTCCTGTGCTCGTAACGTCTTCTGAAGTCGGAAACGCTCTCCTCCACCGTGCCTTCCTCATCGGTTGAAACTGCTATGCCGGCGGCCGTGAGCCTGTCATATCCGTGGTGGCCTATGCCGCCCACGATCACGGCGTCCACCCCCATGCCGACGATGGCGTCCGCCACAAGCATGCCGGCACCGGATGCCGCATCCTTATGCTCGTTCTCGACCACGGTGAAGTCCATCGTCTCCATGTCCACGATAAGGAAGTAGGGTGCGCGGCCGAAATCATCGGCAACATACGAATCCAGCGTATCCCCTTCCGCTAGCACGCCTATCTTCATTTCGCCTCGACCGTCGCAATTATTTTCTTTATGATCGATTGGAACGCTTTGGCGGAAGCGGAATCAGGGTCGCTCAGGACTGCAGGCATTCCGCTGTCTCCTGACAAGACGACCGAAGGTTCAATCGGGACCTTTCCCAGGAACTGGACGCCGAACTCCTTCGCGACCGCCTCTCCGCCGCCGCTTTTGAAGATATCGGTCTGCTCGCCGCAGTGCGGGCAGATGAATCCGCTCATATTCTCCACAAGCCCGATAACAGGTATCTTAGCTTCGGCGGAGAACGTGATAGTCTTGCGGCTGTCTATCAGGGAAACGTCCTGAGGGGTGGTGACTATGACTGCGCCGTCAGGCTTGGGAATCAACTGGATTATGGAAAGGGCTTCGTCTCCGGTCCCCGGCGGCATATCGATGACCAGATAGTCCAGGTCTCCCCATTCGACATCTTCTATGAACTGCCTTATGGCATTCATCTTCACGGGCCCCCTCCATAGTATAGGTGTGTCCTTGGTGGGAAGCAGGAACGCCATCGACATCACCTTGAGGGAAGGGGGGACGATCACCGGGACAAGCTTCTCGTCCCGGACGTCCAGCTTCTCGTCCTCTATGCCGAACATCTTCGGGATATTGGGTCCCGTGATGTCCACGTCCATGATCCCGGTCTCGTATCCCATGTTGGACAGGGCGCAGGCGAGGTTCGAAGAAACGGTGCTCTTTCCGACGCCTCCCTTACCGCTGAGAACTATTATGACGTGTTTGATCTTTCCGAGGCTCTCTTTGAGTCTGGTGTCTTCTTCGATTTTATCAGCGCTGATGACTCCTGCCATTTCTATCGCCCCGTCAGTGTCTCTGTGTTTTAAGAACTATTGCCATGTTTGAGGCCGGCGCAATGGATTTATCCGCATGAGCGCATGTAGGGCTATGCCTTTAGGTGATCCGCACGGCGGAGACTTCGAATATACGGACGAAGGGCTTCCCAAGAACATAACGGCTGTCAGGATTCCTACCGGGGACCTAGACACCAGCATAGGCTTCTACTCGGACCTGCTGGGCATGGAGGTAGTGGACCGAAAGGACGCTCACGCCGTGCTGAGGCGCGAGGACGCGGTGATACTTCTGGTCGTATCGTCGCATACGGGGGTCGACACCGGCTTCTACATAGGGGTGGACGACCCATATGCCCTCCACAGGCGCCTGATAGACGAGGGAGTCGTGTTCATGGTGGACCCGGAGATGGGCCCCATCGGCGTGTACACTTCGTTCCGTGATACGGACGGAAACGTGATCAGAGCGGTAGACAAGCACGCTGTGGAATCTTTCTTCTGATCAGTTCCCGAGGTCGGCCATGCTGGTGGCCTCCTTGATCTTGGCCTCGAGCTGAGGCGGGAGTCCGGATATCCCTCCGGACAGGAAGCCCCTGACGATCATGCTCACCGCTTCGTCTTCGGAAAGACCCCTGGACATCAGATATTCGATCTGGTCCCTGGCAATCTTTCCCACCGCGGCCTCGTGTGTCATCTCCAGGTCTGAAACGTTCGCCTCCAGCTCGGGGATTGCAAGGGTGGTGCCGCCGTCCTTGAGGATGATGCTCTTGCATTCCAGGTGCGCCTTCACTCCGACCGCGTTACCGATGAGCCGTCCGCGGGCGACCATCCTTCCACCGACTGTGATGCTCCTGCTGATTATCTCGGCCGAAGTGTCTTTGCTGTTCAGAGACACTATGGATCCGCTGTCAATGTCGGAACCCTCGTGCGCGATGCACATGGAGTTGAACTTGGCGGTCGCACCGGGGCCGTTGAGATTCGCCACGGGGTTGCTCTGCAGCGTGCCGACTTTGTCGAGTATAACGTAATTGTTGGTGAAATGCGAGTTCTTGCCGACGTTGATGCCGGTCCTGGGCCTCACCGAGGTCTTGTCTCCCCAGTTGTGGATCATCGAATATGAAAGTGATGCGTTGTCTCCGATGAACATCTCGGAAACCCCCACATGCACGGATTCGTTGGCATGGGGGCTTGTCGCGCACCCGGTTATCACATCTGCGGACGCGTTATCCTCCACAAAGATCATATTGTGGACATTCTGGATTACTTTGTCGGCGTTCAGGAGCATGCAGGACTGAATCGGTGTCTTGATGTGGTATCCTGACTTGACCCTTATGAAGTATCCGTCCGACTGCTCGAGGTACGTATGGGCCGTGAACTTGTCCTTATCGGGCGCCACGGCGGTCCAGACATGCTCTCTGACCCAATCGTATTTTTTCATGGCCTGCTGGGTGGTGATTATCTCCACTCCCTCAGGATTGCATGCCGAGCAGTGGCTCAAAGAATTGTCTATGAACATGATGGTCCCGGAACGGGATTCCTCGTCCGTTGTCACGCCGACGCTCTGCATAGTGCCTTTGAATTCGTTCCCCGAACTTCCGAGGTCATCGATGACGGGGCCGTCGCGGGTGCCCGTCGCATATTTCGTGAGGTCCACGTCTTCGCCGTACGCGGCCTTCTTTCCGAGGGCCTTCTTCACTCTATCGTCACTATGTGCTGACATGAATCGCATTCTCCGTATCCGTTCTTCCTGATGGTGTTGAGAAGGTCGGTTGGCCTTCCTGTGCATCTGATCTGTCCCTCGCCCATGACATAGGCCTTGTCCGCGCCGATATAATCCAGAATCTGGCCTGTGTGCGTGATGACCAGCGCGGAGACGTGTTTGGGCCCTCCGCTGCGACATTTGGTCTGGTCGTAAAGCAGGTCGTGCACCTTGTTACCTATAAGGTCGATGCTCTGAAGGTCTACACCCGATTCGGGCTCGTCGAGCATCAGGAAGTCCGGCCTCTGTGCAGTCAACTGGAGTAGTTCGGACCTTTTGATCTCTCCTCCCGAAAAACCCACATTTATATCTCTGTCAAGGAAACCGCTCATCCTGAAATCGCTGGCCTCGGACAGGACCTCCTCGGCGCAGTCCTCGTCGGCGGTGGTCCTTATTAGGTCGCCGAGCTTCACGCCTGTGACGTTGGGTGGCCTCTGCATCATCATACCTATGCCCATTTTCGCACGTTCGTCTACGGGAAGATGCGTGATGTCTACGCCTTTGAAGATTATCTGCCCCTCGGTGATGGTGCTGGTGCTGTATCCCATTATAGCAGATAGCAGGGTCGATTTACCCGAACCGTTGGGTCCGAAAAGTACACAGGTCTCCCCCTCCTTTACGGAAAGGTCCACTCCTCTGAGTATCTCCCTGTTCCCTGCCACGGCGTGAAGGTTCTTTATTTCGAGCATATTCCGCACCTTAAGCCTCAAGGTTATCGATTGCTAAATAGTTGTCTGTATTACGTTCTGGACATCGGGGTCAGGCGAAGAGATTATACTGGTCGGGACACTTTCGGTCTTATGAAGCTCATCGCGCTCAACGGCAGTCCGCGTCTTATCGGGAACACGTCCAACATCATAATGGACATGCTGGACATCTTCTCCAGAGAGGGCATCGAGACGGAGCATATCCAGCTTTACGCATACAATTTCATCCCTTGCAACGACTGCAGGTCATGCGAGATGAGGGGCGACGGGAGATGCATCAACGAAGAAGACGGCTTCAACGAACTACTGGACAAGCTTAGGGAGGCCGACGGGATAGTCTTCGCCAGCCCGGCGTATTATGGTGGTGTGACGGGACAGATGAAGATCTTCATGGAAAGGGCAGGGCTTTCTCTCGAAACTGGCGATATGGGCCTCAGGCGCAAGGTCGGAGGCGCGATCGCCGTGGCCGGACACGACGGAGCTACCGCCGCATATTCCCAGATGGTCAACTTCATGCTGCGGAACCAGATGGTCGTCTGCGGTTCTACGCCCCACACCACATTCAGGGCGCTGAATCCGCCCCAGTTCTCTGCGGACAAGGATGCCGTGAAGGCCGTCTCGATATTAGCGGGAGAGATGATCTGGGCAATGGAGCGCCTCAGTCAGAAGAAGTAAAACCCGCATCCTTCTTCTACGCAGATTTTGGCCACCGCCTCCATCCTGTCTACCGGGCCGGAGTACCTGCGGACCATCATCTTGCCTTCTTCGGGCAACGCTTTCCTGAGGACCCCGACTTCTTTCAGGAGTTCGGCGGCCTCTTCAGGAGTGTATATTCTGTGGGTTGCCGCCCCCTCCGGCACCGAAGCGGTGACAGAGCACGCATGCTTCAAGGCTATGCCCGGCAAAAGACTGTCGTCAGGTCCGAAAGAACCTATGCACCCTCTGCCCTTGTCCCATGACACCGGACATCTGGCACATGTCTCCCTCATTTCATCGAAGGATACAAGCTCCCATTCGGTGGTCCGGTTCTCGGGGAGGGAGTTCTCAAGTGCTTTTTTGCGGGAATCCTCATCTAGGCCTTTGAGATCCACCCATCCTGAGAAGCGGCTCTCCGCGAGGGGCTCAAGGGCCGCCAGGTCTCCGCTGTCGGTGAGAAGGTCGATATGGACGACATCCGTGTCCTTGCTGAGCTTGTTCCTCTTGAGGAATCCGGCCCATTCGCCTACTGTGTCTTCGGCGCACTGCCTGGAGACCGTCCGATACACTTCCGAGGCCTCCCCGAACTCCTCGGGGTTCCCTACGAGTACTCTGACGGTTTTCAGCTTCATTTCCCTGCAGAGGGCGCTACGGCACTCTGTCTCTCTTATAGCGATGTTGATTCCCATCTGACGTCCACCTTATTCGCTGAGTTTTTTAAGATACTTTTCGCGATTGCTCTTGTACACCGCATATGAAAGCACCATTCTCAGCAACATGATTATCACCAATAATAGCATTATCCCCAAAAAGTCCAGAGTAAGAGATATACTGTCAAGACTGAACTCGCCGTCAGGGAACAATCCGGAGGTTTCGAGCGACACCGGCAGCTCCCCCCCGGGGAACACCAGGAAAAGCCAGATTATTGAATATGACAAGGCGATGACGGTGAAAAGTACCTTCGCCTTGTTGCCCTTTACGTAGAAAGACGTCAGGAATGCCAGGGCGATCAGGGGAATTCCGTAGATCATCAACCTCCAGATCGTCTCATTCAAGGTGTTGAAGATCTCGGCCATTTCGTCCCCGGCCCCCATCGATGCTACCAACCCCTCCAGGAACCACATCAACGCCAGCGGAACCGCTACGATAGAAATGAAGCTCAGTACGCCGGCGAGTATTCCCTTTCCCCAGGAACCGTGCCTCATGTCCTGCTTGAGTGTCGTCTCTTCGGGCATCTTCAAGCACCTCCTGCTTCCATCACCTGCTTGACAAGGTCGAGCATCTGGGCATACTCCTCCTGTGTGAGAGTGATCACCTCGTTATCGGGCGGTACGCCCACCTCTATAGTATAATCTCCCTCGTCATACTGGTCCTGGAGCTCGTCCACGATGTTCACTGTGCCGTCGCCCATCACCACCGAGAATCCGGTGGAATCGTTAACGATGGTGACGGTGATCGCGCCTATCGTCGCTGTGACGTTAAGGTCGGACGGGAGCTGATCTATCGGGTCCGTCGAAGTGATGGATATCTGAGTTGCGGAGATATCTACGTCCGGGGCTGCGGTTGTGGACTCGAACACTGCGGTCGCGTATATGCTGGCTCCCGCAAGTCCGTAAAGGTACCTTCCGGAAACGTCGAATCCCATGTACATGCTCAAGGTGTCCCCCGACCCGGTGAGCATTATGAGCGCGCTGTTAAGGCTGTTGATGCTGATGTCGATGGGCAGAGAGAATGTCTCCCCCGTCTTTATCGTGGAGGGGGGACACTCGGCCACCCTGTAGCTCACCGTGCCTGAGTCGTTGAGCTGGTCCACCCCGATCGCTATGTCGATCAGATCGTACCTCAGGCGGTTGGTTATCGAGATCTCCGTGTACATGTTGGTGGTGATCTCGTTGCTTTCCTTCATTATCATCATCTGCGTCAGAACATTACCGTCGCCGTCCTTGAGAGTAACCGTTGTCACGTCCGGATTCAAAGCAGCATATGCCTTGACAGCCGTCACAGCAGCCGTCACGCTGGCATCGTCCTCCGGATAGATCATGGTACCGGGTATCTTCACGCCGGCATCTGTGTACGCTTCGGCGGGATTCCCATGGTTATCGACGGCGTCGGAGAAGTTGTACTCCAACACTCCGTTGGACTCCGACACTTCATAGGTGCTTTCCGCTTCGAGCTTTACATCCAACGGCATCTCCCCGGTGTCCTGAGGTATGAATCCGAGGGCTACGAAAAGGATGAGCCCGGCAATCGCCAGGGCGTAGACGGCGTGCATGATGACGCTGAAGGCCTTCACATGCATGTATCGTGTTGATGCTTTAAATCATACGTCGGTGCGATAGGAAAATATGATAACTTGACCGCCGATTAGGGCGTCAGATGTCTGATATTAGGATAAAGAAGAGGAAGAGGATGAGGGAGAAGGATGCGAAAAATCTTTCATCCGTTCTCGAAGAGGCGGCGGGTGTACCGGTGTTCGGCGATAGCGATCCGGTCGACACCGCTGAAAGCACAGATTACGGCCTGATATTCGTGGGAGGGGAGATCATCGGCCTCGTATTCGACGAGAAGCCCTTTCTTACAATACGGGGGATACTCAGATACAGGCCCACGAAGCGTTATGTCACTGTCGACATGGGGGCTGTCCCGTTCATTTCCAACGGCGCAGACGTGATGGGCCCCGGCATCACCGATGCCGACCCCGAGATAAGGGAAGGGGACATGGTATGGATACGCGACGCGAAAAACAGCGCTCCTCTGGGGGTCGGCGTATCCCTCCGCCCGGCGTCGGAACTGTCGGCGAAGGTCCCCGGAAAGGCGGTCAGGACCATACATTATATCGGCGACAAGCTATGGAAGTCCGGCGAGTGATCTAATTGTTCGGAAGCAGGCGCAGAAACACCGAAAAGAAGAAAGCGTTCGTGGATCTGGAAGGCTACAGCGAACCCGGAGATGAACAGGGGATCTGCGTCAAGGCCGTCGAGCTAAGGCATTTAGCGGACCTGAAGGCCCTGACGGAGCTGGCCTTACAGGACAATATACTCGTCATCGAGATGTCCCTGTTCGCCGATGGCGAGGAACACCGCAGGGACGCCGTAGAAGCCATGAGGTCTCTGGCGGACGACAGGGGAGGGCTGTTCTCCGAGATGTCCGACCGTGTGTTAATCCTCACGCCGCCCGGCATAGGGATCGACAAATGCCGTATCACCCGAAGGGGGATATGACAATGGACTTCAAGACCGTCCACGACCCGCTTCACGGAAGCATAGTGCTGGACGGCACATTCTTGGACCTGGCCGATAGGCACGAGATGCAGAGGCTGCGATCGGTAAAACAGCTTGGCCTGGGCAATTTGGTATTCCCGGGAGCTAACCACACCAGATTCGAGCATTCTTTGGGAGTATATCACCTATCGGGCCGTATGGCGGCTTCTCTGGGCATTTCGAAAGAGGAGTCCGACGCAGTGAGGGCTGCAGGGATGCTCCATGACATATGCCATATGCCATACTCCCACACTCTAAGCGAGATAGGGGAGCTGCGCTTCGGTTTCGACCATATGGAAGCGGCCAGGATGCTGATAGAGGGGAAGCTCAGGACATACAGCGAAAAAGACGAGGACCTGTTCGGGTCGGAAGGCCCCATATCAGAGATGCTCGAGGCCGAGGGAATTTCATCGAGGAAGGTATGCGACCTGATAGCGTACCCCGAGTCTCCGGTCGTAGGACTGGAAGCATTCTCCCAGGAGAACGGCCAGTCTTATTTCACTTCGGGAGACTACCTCCATCAGATAATCCACGGCCCGGTGGACTCGGACCAGATGGACTATCTTGTAAGGGACGCACATTACACCGGGGTAACCCACGGAGCAGTGGACACAGACCGAATAATCTCCATGATGCGCGTATTCAACGACCGCATCGTCCTGAACAGAGGAGGAGTTACGGCCGCCGAAGGGCTGATGGTGTCCAGGTCCCTGATGTATACATCGGTCTACTATCACGAGACCGTGCGCATCGCGGGTTCTATGCTAAACAAGGCCGTCGAAGCTTCGGATTTGGACCTCCGGGACATGTATCTGATGACGGACCCGGACCTGATATCGTCTCTCGAAGCCCACGGGGGCCGTGCCTGCAGCATAGTAAGGAATCTGATGAACCGCAGGCTGTACAAGAAGGCCATGGTAGGTTACGTGGCAGACCTCACTCCCGACCAATCTCGCGATCTGGCACAGTATACGTCTTACGAGGAGAGAAAGATGCTGGAACAGGAGATAGCCGACTTGGCAGGAACGGACATTTCGGATGTCGCCGTCGACATCCCCTCGGAGTCGGCCCTCCTTTCGAAGATAAGCATCGGGAAGACGGATGTTTCGATAATCGACGGCAACAGGGTGCGCAGCATCACAAAGCTGTCCACTATCGCAAAGGCACTTCAGTCGCGGGACACATTCAGGTGGGCGATCCTGGTGTCCTCCCCCAAGGACAAGCGTGATGCGGTCGAGCATGCAGCAAAAAAGATACTGGGACTATGACCCCATATTCCCAGTCGACCGTGTTCGGGAGTCGGTAGCACATGAAAAATAAGCGGTGGCCGCTTCACAGAAAGAAAACATGTCCATCAGGACGGATGACATCCAGGGGTATGGGAGGGGTACTGCAAGACCGCAGAACAGTTCCGGATGCCCAAGAAAACTTAGGGGCCGGGTCCACATAACAACAAAAAATTAGGAAAATCGAATGGAAATCACTCGGAGACCGAACTGACATGGATATAATCGGCACTTTGATCCTGGCACTGCTGACCGTAGTGGCGACCAGCCTAGATGAGGTGGTGCTGCTGGCAATGTTCTATGGCACCGTGCCCTCGGGAAGGGCCGGTAGCGACAGAAGGCGTGCGATCGGGACAGGTTACATAACAGGAAGCATCCTGGCCGTCATGATATCAGCGACGGTGGCATTAGGACTTGTGCAAATTCCAAACAACCGGTTGATTTCATGGATAGGGATTATACCCTTGGTCATGGGCATATATGCGCTCGCCCGCCCAAACGGCGAGGAAGAGGAACTTGAAGTAGCCGGCACGGTCGCAGTCCACACCAAAGGCTTCGGACCGGCCATGCAGTTCGCCGTTCTCGCTCTGGTGCTCAGCATCGATGATTTCGGGGTCTACATCCCGCTTCTCGCTGGAATGGAGCTCGGGGAGGCTCTGATAATGATAGCTGTTGCGATAACATGCATATTCGGCATCGCTCTGGCAGGAAGGCGCATCAGCAAAGTCTCCTCGGTGAAGAACATATTGGAAAAGGCCGAGCGTTGGCTGGTCCCGGTATTTTTCATAGTCATAGGCGCGTATACGGTCATCGAAGGGCAGACGGGACTTTGGTAAGGAATTTCATCCTTTGACGACCCCTATGGGGGACAGCTTTGCTACCTTGGACGATATTCCGGCGCCACATACGACCTGAATCACCGTGTCTATGTCCTTATAGGCGTCGGGAGCCTCCTCGGTGAGACCTTCGTCTGACCCGCTGAGGAGCACGATGTCCATATCGGCCAGGTCTTTCTTTATATTCGCCGCCGTGTTTCCGTGTGATGCGGATTTCCTCGACATCTTCCGACCCGCACCGTGGCATGTGGAACCGAACGTCTGCTCCATCGCGCCACTCTGTCCCAGAAGAACGTAGGTGCCGGAACTCATGTCGCCGGGTATTATCACAGGCTGGCCCACATCCCTGTACTTCGGAGTGATCTCCCTCCGTCCGGCTGCGAAAGCCCGAGTGGCACCCTTCCTATGGACGACAACCTCCATTTTGCTCCCCTCTACCGTGTGGGTTTCTTTTTTAGCGATGTTGTGGGCCACGTCGTAAACGAGTCCCATGCCCATATCCTCCGCCGGCCGGCCCATTACCTTTTCAAAAGACTCCCTGACCCAGTGCATTATCATCTGCCGGTTGGCCCAGGCGTAGTTGGCGCCGCAACACATGGCCTTGTAGTAGTCGTCGCCCGCCTTAGATTTCAGAGGGGCGCACGCAAGCTGCCTGTCGGGAAGGCTCACTTTGTTATCGGAGATGTAGCGTTCCATCTCCTGCAGATAATCCGTGGCGATCTGGTGACCGCATCCTCTGGACCCGCAATGCACCGTAATGGTGACGGTCCCCTTCTCGAGTCCGAAGGCTTTTGCCGCCTTCTCGTCAAAGATATCGTCGACCACGTCCAGTTCGAGGAAGTGGTTGCCGGAGCCGAGGGAGCCCAGCTGGGGGAGGCCTCTCTTCCTGGCCCTGTCACTGACCAGCGAAGGGTCGGCGTCCTTCATGCGTCCGCCCTCCTCCGTGGTCTCCAGGTCGCTCTCCCATCCGTAACCGTTCTCGACCGCCCATTCCGAACCGCAGAGGAGGACCTCATCCAATTCTTTGTTGCCGAGCCTGGTGAGCCCTTTGGAACCCAGGCCGGAGGGGACGTTCGCGTAGAGCTCCTCCATCAGGCGCTTCCTGTTGCCGCCTATGTCCTCGGCTGTGAGGTTCGTCTTTATCAGGCGAACTCCGCAGTTTATATCAAAACCTATTCCTCCGGGAGATATGCTGCCCTCGTCCGCGTCCACTGCAGCGACGCCCCCGATCGGAAAACCATATCCCCAATGTATGTCCGGCATGGCCAAGGAGTTGCCGACTATTCCGGGGAGGCATGCGACGTTGGCGGCCTGTGCCGGAGCGTTGTCGGAACGTATCTGAGGAATCATTTCACTGCTGGCATATATCACGGCATCCGTGCGCATGCAGTCGACTTCGCCTTTGGGTATGCGCCATCTGTAATCGTCGATCTTTTCGAGGGCGCCGTTCCAAGCCATAGTGTCACTCCTTAGAAAGTAGGGGCCGGGACCGAGATTTGAACCCGAGTCGGGGGATCCACAGTCCCCCAGGATAACCAAGCTACCCTATCCCGGCCATGTACTGAGCGCTTGATAGATTGAATGTACATAAAGATTCTTGCTTCTAAGATGTCGGTTCGTGGCCTGTCGTCTGTTCGGTGCCACCCTTATTATATGAACAAAATCATTTGAGCCCTATGGCCAAGAGGGATCTAATTTCAGTAGTGGACATGCAGGACAAATGGCCCGAGCTTGTCGATCTGGCGATACAGATGAAGCAGGAGCGCGGAAACCACGGGGACCCGCTGGCAGGAAAGACCCTCGCAATGATATTCGAAAAACCCAGCACCAGGACGCGTATATCTTTCGATGTTGCCATCACGGAGCTCGGAGGACACGCGCTCTACATCGACGAGTCCAAGATGCAGATGGACCACGGGGAGACGGTCGAAGACACGGCCAAGGTGATGAGCAGGTTCATTCACGGGATAATGTACCGTGCCAAGGACTACAAGACGATGGACAAGTTCGGCGAGTTCGCATCCGTGCCCGTCATAAGCGGGCTGGACAACCTCGAGCACCCGTGCCAGGCCCTTGCCGACATGGTCACGATCAAGGAGAAGAAAGGCGGATTCCGCGGAAAGAAGCTCGTCTATCTCGGAGACGGAAACAACGTGTGCAACTCTCTGCTCTACGCCTCGGCGATACTCGGATTGGACATGGTGGCGTGCTGCCCCGCGGTCAGGATGCCCAACGCAGAGATAATGCTGAAAGCTTCGCGCATCGCGGACGAGAACGGAAGCAAGATAATTGCGTCCCACGACCCGAAAGAGGCGTGCGTGGACGCCGATATCCTCTACACCGACACATGGATCTCCATGGGTGACGAGACTCCGGTGGAGGAGGCGGTCAGGATATTCAAGATGTACCAGATCAACAGCGAGCTCCTGGATCTGGCTAAGCCTGACTGCATAGTGATGCACTGTCTGCCCGCCCACAGGGGGCAGGAGATAACCTCCGAGGTTATTGACGGCCAGCACAGCGTCATATTCGACCAGGCCGAGAACAGGCTGCACGCTCAGAAAGCGGTTCTGTACATGTTGCTCAAATGACCTGACAGGAGACAAGGTCCTCGACTATCTCGAGGAACTCCTCCTTTTTTTCGGGCGGTATCGTGGCGCCGGCGGCCACGCTGTGACCGCCTCCGAAACCGCCTACCAGCTCGGCCGCCTTTTTCATGACGGCAGACAGATTCAGGCCCCTGTCGACAAGGGTCCGGTCGGCGCGTGCCGAAACTTTCACGCCGTCCTCGGCGTCGGCGAAGGCGATTATCGGAAGCCATTTCTTGCATCCTTCGGAGTTTAGCATCATGCCAGCCACTATGCCGACCACGGTCTCCTTTATCTGGTCGCCCGCGTCGAAGTACTGGACGAACCGTTTTTCGCGCATCAGATGGTTTTCTTTGACGTAGCTCATGGCAGCGGAAATGTTCCGCCTGTGCTCGGTGCGGTTGCGTTCCGCGTCTTCCAGTGCGGTGCGGTCGCCACAGCAGATCCTCATGCCAGTCTCTGCGTCCTCGTATCTCCCGCACGAGTTCAGGATGGTGGCGAACTCCTTCGCATCCCTTAGGCCCGAGCCCGGTTCGAAACGCGGAAGGGTGTAAACCTCTCCGTAGAGGTGCTTCGCGTCTGTCGGGTTCCCGAGCATCTTCAGGAGTTTTTCGGTTGCTCTCTTTTTCTCGGGCGGCGCGAGGCTGTTCCAAGATCTGGGACGGCCCCCGTAATTGAGATCGATGGCCAGATCCGAGTAGAACTTGACGCATGACTGACCGGAATTCGACAATCCCGGGAGCTCCGGGTCGCTGCTGTACTGCAGGAATTGTACCAGATTCCTGGTCTCCCTTCCGAAAAGTCTCAGATCGTTCTCAGGGATCACGTCTCCGGACCTTACGGCTTCGTCCACTATAATGCGATTCATGCTGATCAGTCCGGATTCCCTGCTGTCCTGGAAGTCTCCAACGGCACCGATAAGTGCCAGATATGCCAAATCTATGTTATTTCGGTCCAATTTTTTAGCAACCATGTATGTGGACCCTGCGCCGCTTATCTCTATAGAACCGTCCATTCCGAAGCAGTGGGGATTCACATGGTACAAGGCAGAAAAATCGTCCAGAGTCGCCTGCCTGCGGTTCCTTCTCGTGTCCGGTACATGGTGGTCCGTTATAACGAGGCCGTCTTTTCGGAATTCGGAGAGGTAGCCGCTTCCAAGGTCGCATATCCAGACTATATCTTCGGTGCTGGAGTTGACCTTGTTCACAACTTCTTCGGTGATCTTCTTTTCGAAAACTACGCTGTGCCCGATCCCCAAACGCCCCAGCGCCATAGAGGCTATCGAACCGGCGGCGATCCCGTCGGCGTCTATGTGGGATATGACAAGGGCGCTCTTCGCGGACCTGATGGCCTCGGCCGCCCTGGATGCCGCATCCTCGAAAGAACGCAGATTACCAGATGTAACCGGCATATTCCTTCACCAATCTGGGATAGATCGTATCTGCCACCCTCTTGAGGTTTACGGTGTCGGCTCTGTTGTATTCGGTGAGCTTTTCCAGAGAATCCTTGTCGCCCCGGCCGCACCAGCGCTTCCAAAGACGTACCGCTTCCAGACCGTCCACTCCCTGTATGCCCTCGTCCCTGGCTATCCCGACCTCAGCCTCCAGGTTCTTGAGCCCCCCTCTGTACCCTACCTTCCGGGAGGCGAACCGCAGATCTAGGTGAGGAAGTCCCAGGTCCAGTGTCGGGAAGCTTTCCCTGAGTACCGGGAGGTCGAAGCAGCTGCCGTTGAAGGTCACGAGCATCGATGCGCCTTCCAACGCATCGGCGACGGCTCCGGCGTCCAGGTCCCTGCCCTGTACCAGCGTTACCGTGTCTTTGTCGGTGTGCACTGTCACCACGGTAACGAGGGAATCCCTCTCCAGCCCGTCAGTCTCTATGTCAAGGTATGCGGCCTTTTCCCGAAATTCCCCGAAAAGGCGCCATTGTTCAGATTTCGGGAGCAGTCCGTTAAGTCCGGCCGCATCTCCATCATCCAGGAGCTCGCATGCTTTTGAAATTGCCAGGTCGCATTCTCTCTTCCTGTAGTCGGGCACGGCGCATACGCTACTTGAAGCCAGGAAATCGTCCCAGTCGCGGACCCCGGACTCCCATATGTATCTCTCCTTCTTCATCCCGACCGACGGGGCGATACGGAAGGTGTGCCTTATCATCGCCGGTCTATATCGGAACCACTCAAAAAAACCTTGCATGCGTTCAATTAATACGCCGGGAAGCCATCGAGTCACCCATGCGGACGCTCGAGGTCCTTCCGGACGTTAAGATCACCAGCGACAGGTGCGTGCTCCTGGACAATGGCCGTACCGCGGTCATTGGCGACCTGCACCTGGGCTACGAGAAGGCCCTCGAAGAGGAAGGGATCTATCTGCCCCGCATTAACACAGGCACCATCAGGGACGCAATGAACCGCATAATCGGACGTTACGAGCCAGAAAGGGTGGTGCTGCTCGGAGATATAAAGCACGACTTCAAGCGTTCTGAACGCGGGGCGGCGTCCGAAGTCTTGGAGATACTCGACCTCCTGAACGAGGCCGTGGAGACTCTGGTCGTCAAAGGCAACCACGACAACTATATACAGAATATACTGGCAAGCAGGAACCTGGTCGCCGAAGACAGCGTGGAGATCGCGGGCTACCGGCTGGAGCACGGACACGTCGATTCCGGGGCACGTCCCGTGATAATCGGACACGAGCATCCTTCGGTCAGGATCCCCGGTTCCGGATCAGGAGGGACCAAGATACACTGTTTCGTCCTTGCCAGGAAAGAGAGGGTCCTCGTCCTGCCTCCATTCAGCCCCTTCTCCATGGGCAACGACCTGCTTTCGGAGGGTTCGTCCATGGCGCCCGCGCTGCGCGGGTGCGACCTAGGCAATGCGGAGATCTACGGTGTATCGGACATGGGGATAATGGAGCTGGGTAAGCTTTCAGGCCTCGAAGATATAGAGCTCGGATGAGGTTTTGGATTCCCTAATTCGTTTCCCCTGAATATTAAATAATAGTAGGTTATTCTTACCGCAGGAGAAATAATCTATGTCAATGACTCCAAAAGAAAGAGTGCTTGCAGCGATGAAACAAGAGGACCTCGACAGGCCCCCGGTAGCGATCTTCACACAGTCCGCCACGCTCGGACAGATGGACAAGGTCGGTGCCGCATGGCCCGAGGCCCACAAGTCCGCTGAGCTTATGGCAAAACTGGGATCCGCGCAGGCCGACGTTTTCGGCTTCGAGTGCTGCAGGGCCCCCTTCTGCCTGACCGCAGAGGCCGAGAGGCTCGGATGCAACGTCGCAGTCGAGAAGAAAGACGCCGCACCGATGATCAAGAAACACCCGTACAAATTCGACCCTATGACCGGCGAATACGACAGCCCCGACGGACTTATGTCCCCTGAGGAGTTCATCGCCGGCGGAAGGCCCGCCGAAGTCATCAAAGCCATGGGCATCATGAAGAAGACCCACGGCGACAACTACTGCATCGTAGCCGGAAACACCGGACCCTTCTCCCTCGCGGGCCACATGGTCAGCACCGAGAACCTCGTCTTCGGAATGATGATGGACCCCGACCAGGTCGCCAGCTGGGTCAAGGGAGTCACACCTGTGTGCAAGGCATACTGCCAGGCGCTCATCGACGGAGGAGCAGACATCATCCAGATGTCCGAGCCCACCGCGTCCACGGACATGATCGCCCCTGACATGTTCCACGACGCGTCCGGAAAATACGTATCCCAGTCCCTCGCCGCGATAAAGGGCGGATACTCTGTTCTCCACATATGCGGAGACACCCTGCCCATCCTCGAGATGATGGTTGAGACCGGAGTCACCGGACTGTCCATCGAAGAGAAGGTCGACCCCTTCAAAGCCGTCGAGCACGTCGGCGGAAAGACGGTCCTCGTAGGAAACGTCGGGTCCGTCAAGCCCCTCTTCCAGGGAACCCCTGCAGAGGTCATTAAGGGAACCCAGGCTTCCGTCAAGGCGGGATTCAACGTCATATCCTCCGGATGCGGTATCGCAACTGCGACCCCCGACGAGAACATGGCGGCCATGGTCAAAGCAGTCAAGGGATGAGTCCGCTCGTAACCTGACTATCAAAACCTCTTACTTTCTTTTCACTTCATCCTGCTTTCACAATGTTTATTACCGCGGGCCCCGCTGTCCGGACCATGTCCCATCATCTCGCCGACAACTCGGAATACGCCTCGAAGATCAGAACGGCCCTGGGTCTGAGATACGAGCCTGTCGCCGTTAAGCTGATACCTGAGGGAGTTGAATTTCCCGGAGGATACAGGAAACCGGAAGGTCAGATGTCTCACTGCCAGGCGGTCATGCGCGCCAGGAAGGGCGAGTACATCACGATGAAGCTGGACGACCAGAGCTGTCACGTGGGCTCTTCGGCCCTCGGCATGGCGGAAACGCCCGAGAAGGTCGCAGATGGTACGTTACATTTCAACGTCGGGGCTTTCGATTCTCCCGATGCGGCGGCTAAGATGATAGCCGACAGAAAGGTCCCGGACATCCGGATGGCGGGCGAGACAGTCTGTCCTCTCAAGGATGCGGACTTCGAGCCCGACGTGGTCATACTGGTCGACATACCGGAGAGGCTGTATTGGATAGTGCCGTTGTCCACCGCGGAAAAGGGAGGAAGGGTAGAATTCAGCACATCGGCTTTCCAGTGCGCATGCGAGGACGTAACGGCATATCCGTTCGTCACCCGGAAGCCCAATCTGTCCCTGGGCTGCTTCGGCTGTCGCAAGAAGACCGATATGGCCGCCGACGAGCTTGCCGCCGGGATACCTTACGGTATGATCCCCGGGTTCGCGGCACGTCTCGGGAAGTATGAGACGGGCATGATGGCGAAGGCTAAACGCGATTAAAACCCGAAATATCGGGCCGGAAAGCCGGCCAAATTATTCCATTTAAATACCAGGTAACACTAAAACAGTGTCAAGTACGCGTATTTTGCATTTTTTTGTCGTTTGAACAGTGTTTAATGGTTGGCTTTATATTAGGATAACAGATTACGCGAACTGCAAGGGGAGCAGGACCCAATCCTGCAAAAATTGAACGGAGGTAAAAAATGCCAAAATACGAGGACGTAATAGACTTGTATGACGACAACGGAAAACGCATCGCCAAAGATATTCCGTTGGAAGCCATCAGTCCGTTGCGCAACAAAGCGATCCAGAAGATCGGAGACCTCACCAAGAGGACGTGCGCTGTCAATCTCGCCGGTATAGAGAAAGCTCTCAAGACCGGCTCGATGATGGGCATGACCATCAAGGGAAAAGAGATCGACATCCCCCTGGTCGCAAACGCTGAGAAAATCGCAGCCGCTGTCAAGGAAATGATTCAGGTAACCCCCGATGACGACACAGTCGTCAAAGTGAAATCCGGAGGAAAGAGCATGATCGTCGTTCTCCCCAACGAGAGGGCGAACGTCGGTATCGAGTACACCACGGGATTCACCTCTACCGCCGCCGCGGTAACCGAGGCAATCATCGACGAGTTCAAGATCCCCATGTACAAGGCGAACATGGTAAAGGGAGCCGTATGGGGAAGATACCCTCAGACTGTCGACTTTTCCGGTTCTAACATAAAATCCATCCTCGAGGTTCCCCAGAACAACGAAGGTGCCGGATACGCCCTCAGGAACATCATGTCCAACCACGTCGTCGCACTGGTCAACAGGAACGCCATGCAGGGAGTCGCCCTGTCCGCGATCTTCGAGCAGACCGCCGCATTTGAGATGGGCGACGCTGTGGGACCCTTCGAGAGAGGACACCTCCTCGGACTCGCATACGAGGGACTCAACGCCAACAACATGCTGTACTCCATCGTGAAGAAGAACGGAAAGACCGGAACCGTCGGAACCGTTATCGAATCCCTCATGGAGAGGGCCATCGACGACAAGGTCATCCGCGTCAAAGAGACCCTCCCGTCCGGATACAAGGTCTACACGACCGACGACCTCCCCCTCTGGAACGCATATGCGGCAGTCGGACAGGTTGCGGCGGTCATGGTGAACGTCGGAGCGGCAAGGGCTGCCCAGGGTGTTCCGTCCACGATTCTGTACTACAACGACCTGCTCGAGCACGAGACCGGACTCCCCGGTGTCGACTACGGAAGGTCGATGGGTGTTTGCGTCGGAATGTCGTTCTTCTCCCACTCCATCTACGGTGGAGGCGGACCCGGACTGTTCCACGGAAACCACGTTGTCACCAGGCACTCCAAGGGTGTTCTGATCCCCGCCGTTACAGCAGGAAACTGCCTTGACGGTGGAACGCAGACCTTCTCCGCAGAGGCCACGTCCGGAACCTTCAAAGAGGTCTTCGGAGACATGGATGAATTCCGCCACCCCATTCAGGTCGTAGCGGCTGAGGCAAAGAAAATAAAGAAGAAGGTCTGAGCATAAATGTCGAGCAATCCCCCAGCGGAATATGCGGGCGTGCCCCTCCCTGAAGTGAGGATAACCACGAACCGCCTTCTGAGCGCGGAGACGACCGAGAAGGTCCTCAATGCGTTCGAGGAGATCGAGCACATCAGACAGATCAACGTTTCAGGCGAGAGCCTGCCGAGCAAGATCAACAGCGGACCCAACAAAGGGCTCGATAACAACCACACACAGCGCCGCTTCGTAAAGATCGGCGGAAAAGAAGTGGAGCTGACCAAACTGGTCGGATATTTCTTTATCGAGCTGGATGTCGAGGACGACAAAGTGCTTGAAGAGACCGTTGGAAAGATCAAGGCCGTATGCGACGAGAACATCGAGCACGGATTCAACCTTGAAATCGGAAGATACTCGAAATACAGACCTACTCTCAATGATTACAGAGGTGTTTAAATATGGCATACAAAAGACAGTTCTACCCCGGAACCACAGGCCCTGCCGTCGCAAGGCGCAGACTGATGGACCCCAAAGTAAAGCTGCAGAAACTTCGCGAGGTCCCCATCGAGGACGTCGTCAAGCTCATGGGACACCGCAACCCCGGAGAGGACTACAAATCCATCCACCCCCCCATCGAGGAGGGCTCCGAGCCGGACTGCCCCATTAGGAAACTGGTCACCCCCATCGACGGTGCCAAGCACGGAGACAGGATCAGGTACATCCAGTTCGCTGACTCCGTCTACTTCGCGCCCGTGTCCCCCTACCAGAGGGCATGGATGTACCTGTCCAGGTACAGAGGTATCGACACCGGTACCCTGTCCGGAAGGCAGATCATCGAAGTAAGGGAGAGGGACCTTGAGAAAATGGCGAAAGAGTTCATCGAGAACGAGACCTTCGACGCCGCACTGACGGGTATCAGGGGTGCAACCGTCCACGGACACGCCTGCCGTCTCGACGAGAACGGACTCATGTTCGACGCATGGCAGAGATACCTGTGGGACCCCAAGAAGAAAGAGGTCAAGTACGTGAAGGACCAGGTCGCGTTGCCCCTCGACAAAGAGATTTTCGTCGGAGCCCCCGCATCGATGGAGGACCTCAGAAAGAGGACCACCATCTTCAGGGCCGACGGAGTCGACATGAGGGACGACAAAGAGGTCTCGAAGTACCAGCACAGGATCCACAAGCTCAGGACACTGGGCGGATACCAGCCTTTCAAAGTGAAGGGGGTGTGAATCAATGGCAACAAAAGAGAAAATGTTCATGGAGGCCGTCAAGAAGAAATTCAAAGAGGAGCCTACCGAAACAACGACCAGCTACTACAAGTACGGCGGCTGGAAACAGTCTAAGAGCAAAGTGGAGTTCCAGGCGGCGGCCCAGAAGATCGCCAAAGACCGCGGATTCCCCATGATGAACGAGGACATAGGAGTCCCCCTCGGACAGAGGTCGTGGATGCCCTACCAGCTCTCGCACACGGATATCTTCGTCGAGCCCGACGACCTCCACTGCATCAACAACCCTGCCATCCAGCAGGCGTGGGACGACATAAGGAGGACCATCCTTGTCGGTCTCGACTCTCCTCACCAGACCATCGAGAGAAGGCTTGGTAAAGAGGTCACGCCCGAGACCATCAACGCGTACCTCGAGACCGTCAACCACACCATGCCCGGAGGAGCAGTCGTTCAGGAGCACATGGCAGAGGTCAACCCCGCGCTGGTGTACGACTCGTACGTCAAAGTGTTCTCCGGAGACGATGAACTGGTGGACGAGCTCGACAAGAGATTCGTCATCGACATCAACAAGCTCTTCCCCGCCGAGCAGGCGAAACAGCTGAAGGCAGCAGTCGGAAAGACCCTGATGCAGGCCGTCCGCGTACCCTCCATAGTCGGAAGGGTCATGGACGGAGCAACCACATCCAGGCACGCAGCGATGCAGATCTCGATGGCCTTCATCTCCTCCTACAAGCTGGCGGCAGGAGAGGCGGCGATCGCAGACTTCGCGTACTCCGCAAAGCACCAGTCGATCAACATGGGATCCATGATGCCCGCTAGGCGTGCAAGGGGACCCAACGAACCCGGAGGAATCCCCTTCGGATTCATGGCCGACATGGCCCAGTCCGACCGTGTGTACCCCGACGACCCCGGCCGCGCGGCACTTGAGTCCGTCGCGCTCGGAGCCATCGTCTACGATCAGATCTACCTCGGCGGATACATGTCCGGAGGAGTCGGATTCACCCAGTACGCTACTGCGGCATACACCGACAACATCCTCGAGGACTACGTCTACTACGGTATCGACCAGATCAACAAGAGGTACGGAGGATTCTGCAAACTGGACCCCAACGACTACGACGAGCTCATGAACCTCGCAGAGGATGTAGACAGCTATGCCCTCTCGATGTACGAGAAGTACCCCGCAGTCATGGAGACCCACTTCGGAGGATCCCAGAGGGCCACCGTCGCGGCCGCTTCCACCGGTATCGCCGGTGCAATGGCCACCGGTGTCGCAGACTGCGGTCTGAACTGCTGGTACTACTCCATGCTCGAGCACAAGGAGAGGACCGGAAGGCTCGGATTCTACGGATACGACCTCCAGGACCAGTGCGGTTCCGCTAACTCCTTCGCCTACAGATCCGACGAGGGTCTGCCGATGGAAGGCCGCGGACCGAACTACCCCAACTACGCAATGAACGTCGGTCACCTCTCCGGATACACCGGAATACCCAAGGCCGCACACGTCGCACGCGGAGACGCTTTCACAGCCAACCCGTTCATACGTGTCGCCTTCGCCGACCCCGCACTCCAGTTCGACTTCGCCAACGTGACGAAGGAGATCGGACGCGGCGGACTCAGGGAGTTCGTCCCTGCCGGCGAGAGGACCGCGGTCATCAAGGGATGATCCCGTGCAGGTAGGAGATTTCGCGAAGTACCTTCCGACATCGACGGTCGGGAAAGTGACCGAGGTCAGGGAGAGCGGAGGCAAGGTCTGGTTCAGGCTGGACTATACCGGGCTCTACTATGACCGGACGTTCCTGGTCCCGGCGGACGAATCGGAGTACAGCCCGATCTCCTACAAGGAGCGCGACAAGAAGTTCGAAGGCAGGATGCAGACGGTCGAGGAAGCTGCGAAAACCGCACGCGAAGTCGACATATCCGGATTCATGCCTTCGGGCGGCGGATAAACCACTTACCCCAACTTTCTTTTTTTACGTCCGAACGGCGGTTTTTTCTACATCTTAGGTCATCCGTCGGGCATGGCGATGAGATTGTACAGTTTCCTCAAGGACAAGTCGGTAATCAGCAGCGACGCCTATATCGTAGGCAACATCGTCGACATGCATTATGAGCCGGAGTCCTGGACCGTGCGTTCCATAGGTGTCCGGGGGTCCAAGGGGCTCGGAGATGTGCTGGGCTCCTCTTCGTTCAGAAAGCCTCAGTTCTCCCTCAACATCGGCCCGTATGACATAAACGACGTCGTCCTGATCCCGGAGTCCAGAGACAAGCTGCAAAAGGCCTTGGTGGACGACAGCAGGGGGACCGAGAAAGCTACGGTGCTGATGGGCAAGAAGGTTGTAACCTCCGATCTGATCGCCATCGGAACGATAGCCGACATAGGCATAGACCTGGACACTTGGAGGATAAACTCCTTCAAAGTGAAGATCGAAAAGAGCGTGGCCGAAGCTCTGGACGTTAAGCTTGGACTTATCAACAAGACCGTCTCGGGGCTTCTTACAAGCCACATCAGCTCCGTAACCGATGCGGTGAACCTCTCCCGGAGGGTGGAGGACCTGCGCGGGAACTTCACTCTGGATTGATCAGAGGTCGTTGAAGGCCACGAGTATCGAGGCGAGGCGAGGGTCGTCCTCGTATCCGTAGTGCCTCTTGATCATGAGGTCCGAGGTAGGGGCAGGACTGCAAGAGATGACGTCCTTGCATCCGTTGCTCTCGTTGAGCTCGGGGAACGACACGGGGGGCATTACGAAAGCCTCTGTCCCGTTACCTATGACCTCCGGGAAAACAACAAACCCGTCAGAGAGCCAGACGGTGTCTTCGCGGTCCTCGTATTCCTTCGAGTTGAACGGGAAGACCTCTGTTCCGAGAAGATTGCCGGACGAATCGATCAATATCACCGTCGCCTCGGGCGGCGGCCTGAATCGCGGGTCTTTGACTATGCATATCACATGCTGCCTATCGAGCGCCATGGAGAAGCCCCGGTTGTCCACCTGGATATTCCCTCCTCCTGCCCTGACGGTTGCCTCTTCTGCCCTCAGCTGGTCGAGTATCGCGTCATCCAGGTAAAAACTGTACACTACTCCTCTGAGGCCGCTCACTATTTTCAACGGGAGTTCCGGATTATTGTTGCTGATTGTCATCTAATCCCCTTTCATCGTGTTGCCGTTCATTCGATCTTTACAGAAACATCTCTTTTAAGGCCCAGGTTCCCGGCCACCTCGATGGCCTTCACCATTCCGCATGGGACGGGGCATGCCGCATGAGGCAGATACTTCGTGGCCAGTTTATAGACGTCCGTCTCGCACATGGGGGCCTCCACCTCCGTGTAAGCACAAACGGGCTGAACATTCCAGGACATCATAAGCACGTGGGGGCAGTCGCTCTTTATCGACAGTTCGACAAGTCCCATTTCGTTCTCTTTCGCGTCGATCACGGTGATCATCTTGCAGACGCCCGAGTCGACCGTCACTTTACATTGGTCAGTCATTTTCATCACTACTCAGTCTTATCAGGTTGTCGACGCCGGCCATCGAGCGTATGTCCACCACGCCGATGGCGGCAATGACGCGGTTATCTAGGTCGATAGGCGTGACTATGACCTTAATACCTTTGTACGGTCCGGAGGTGGCTATCTTCCGTATGGTGGTCCCCACCGTGATTACCTCCTCAAGTACCTGGCCGGTGTAGGCGTTGTCTATCACCACTCCGTTCTCGATCCTTATTCCTAGGTTGTCGCGGCTCTTGGCACATACCGGGAGCCCCCCCACAAGGTCATGTATCGCAAATGCGAGGGAGATCAGTTCGCTGCCTGTGCTTCTGTGAGAAAGGATGTCCTTGAGGTCCCTGTCGAACTGAAGGCCTCCCAGAAGTGAAAGGCCCGACATGACCGCGCCTTCTTCTGCCATGTCCGGATTGTCGGCGGTCCCGATGATAATGACGTCCTCGTTGCGTATGGCGAGGCTTTTCCTCAGGATGTCGTTAATCTCGGGCTCCACTGCGTATCCTGAACCCGGAAAGATCAGCCTGTCGTTGCTGCATATCAGAGTGGTGGCGCCGGTGGCGCCGGCTTTGATGGCCATGTCGCGTTCCTCGCACCCGTATTTTACCCTCCTGGCAATCTTCGGGATGCGTACGGCGCAGTCGAAATCCCCGATGGTGAGGCCGCCCATGTCCACATGTTTTACATCCATGGTCATGGAATTGTAGCACCCGGCGCCCTTTTTGTTTATGGACACGCCGTTCTTGTCCACATCTATCAGGCCGTGCTCCTGGAGTATACCCAGTATGGTCCTGGTGCTTCCCTCCCCGATGTTAAGGAGCTGGGCGAGTTTTTTACGCCCGACCGGCTTGTTCCTGTTCAGGCAGTCCAAGGCCTTCCAGATATGATAATCACTGAATTTGGGTATCGGACCTCCTGCACCCCTGTGTTGTTGACTGGACATATGGATGTATCATTCATCCATTAAATAAAGCAATTGATTGAATCTATCTTCCACACTGTATTAACGCCGTAAATATCTGTTAAGCCAGCACACGCCATCGCTTTCAATAGGGACTCTTCGCGCGTTTTTTATATCGAAGGAACTCTTCACATCCATGGTTCAAAAGTCGGTGGACTTTGTTATTATTGAGAATGTTTCCAAGAAATTCGGAAACAAAATGGTCCTTAATAATGTGAGCGCCACTATACAGACGGGCAAAGTTCTCGGGCTCATAGGCAAGAGCGCCGCGGGGAAGAGCGTCTTGATAATGATGCTCAGAGGAAGCGAAGATTACGCTCCCGACTCCGGAAGGGTGCTGTACAGGGTCAACAGGTGTTCCGGATGCGGAAACCTCGACCTCCCATACAAAGGAACGCCCTGCACAAAATGCGGATGCGAAACCGATACTGTGACCGTGGACTTCTGGTCTTTGAAAGATGACGATCCTCTAAGACGCCAGCTCAAGAGCCGCATCGCCATAATGCTGCAGAGGACGTTCGCCCTTTTCGGGGATAAGACCGTAATCGAGAACATATTCGAAGCCATAGGCGACCGCGCCGAGGGCAAAGCCAGGACCGACATGGCGCTCCAGCTGCTGGAATTCGTCGGTATGACCCACAGGACCACCCACATTGCAAGGGACCTCTCCGGAGGAGAGAAGCAGAGAATAGTCCTTGCAAGACAGATAGCGAGGGACCCCCTTTTCTTGTTGGCGGACGAGCCTACGGGAACGCTTGACCCCTACACGGCGGAACTGATGCACGAGCGTCTTGTGGACTATGTAGATAAGAACGGCATCTCGATGGTCTTCGCGTCCCACTGGCCCGAGGCCGTGGACAAGATGGCGGACGAGGCCATATGGCTGGATTCCGGCAACGTGCTGATGCAGGGCGACCCGAAGAAGATCGCCGATAAATTTATGGAAGGATATTCGTTCGAAAGGACAAAGGCCGCCGACCTGGGAGAGCCGATAATATCGCTCAAGGATGCGGAGAAGCACTTTTTCTCTGTCGTCAGAGGTGTCGTCAAGGCCGTGGACGGAGTGACTTTCGATATAATGGAGCGCGAGGTGTTCGGCCTTGTGGGAAAGTCGGGCGCCGGCAAGACCACGACGTCAAGAATGGTCGCCGGCATGACGCCTGCCACCCGCGGGTCCGTGAAGATAAGGATCGGCGACGACTGGGTGGACATGTCCGAGATGGGGCCGAGCGGGAAAGGCCGCGCCACCCCCTATATCGGGTTCCTCCATCAGGAATACACGCTCTATCCCTTCGACAACATACTCAGCAACCTTACTACAAGCATAGGGGCCAGGATGCCTGCCGAACTTGCAAAGTTCAAGGCCATACAGGTGCTTCAGAGCGTAGGGTTCGACAAGAAGAACATGGAGAGTCTGCTGTACTCTTACCCCGACACCCTCAGCGTCGGAGAGTGCCAGAGGATCGCTTTCGCGCAGGTCCTGATTAGGGAGCCGCGCATCATAGTGCTGGATGAGCCGACCGGAACGATGGATCCGATAACAAAGACCATCATCGCAAAATCTGTCATAAAGGCAAGGGAAACACTCGGCGAAACATTCGTCGTGGTGAGCCACGACATGGATTTCGTAGAGAACGTCTGCGACCGCGTAGCGTTCATAAGGAACGGCGTAGTGGAAGACATGGGAACTCCCGAGTCGGTCATCCAGAGGTTCGGTCTGAAAGAGCTTCAGGATGACGACTCCGAGGGTGAATGAATGAAGCAGCAGATCGGGCGCCATCTGAGTTTCGTTGAATGCAGGGAGGCGATGGGCCTCGGCGTGGGCGGTGCCCTGGCACAGAGAGCCACCATCTCCGACAGCGGGAGGGACGTCGTGGCGGTGGCTATGGGTCCCGGAAAGAGGCATATCACCAAACCGGTATGCGAGATAACCTACGCACTGAGAGAGGAAGGCATAGACACCAGCGTTCTGGTGGTCAATGCCGGATCGGGGGTGCCTACCGATGCTCCAGACGTCACAACGGGATCGAGGTTCGGCTTAGACCCCCTCGAAGTCGACCGTCTGCGTCAGTTCAAGGTCGTGCTGATACACCTGGGCAACGTGCGCAAGCACATAATCTACAAGGCGAGGCTGATACTCAGAAACGTGGACCTGCCCGCGATAATCGTGGCACAGTGCCCGGTGGATTTCGAAGATTTCGCCGCCATCGGAGTGAAGACTGCCCACGTCATGCCTCCTGACGACGAGATACAGACGCAGGGCGAGATAGTGCATATCGTCACCGGCGTCATCAGAGGCGTGACCTGCCCGCAGGACAAGCTCGACGAGATAGTGTCCAAGGTCCAGTCCATGATGCCCAGCGGAGGTGCAAGATGAAGATCACCCTCAACGGGAGGCCGAAGACGCTCAGGGAAGGGGCGACCCTCAAGGATGCCGTGGCAGGGGAGGAATACAGCGAAGGATCCATCGTGGCTGTGCACCTCTCGGTGGAGACGGTCACGAAGAAGACAAATGATTTCGAGCTCATAACGCCGAGAGGGAATATGGTCCTCCATCTCGACGACGGCCCCGACGCCGAGAAGTGGCGGTCCATGATAAGTGCCGTGGAAGGGGTCACGGCAAGGTGGGTCACCCGCAAGATCGTCGCTTTCGGGTCTTTCTCTTCAGATATCAAGGCGGACCCTGCGGACCGCCTCTATCGCAAGTTCGACTGCTTCTTTTCGTTGGGAGGCGGCGACAATCAGACCACATATATTATGGTCGCAAAGAACGACCACAGGGAATCGTACGGGGCCGGCGCAGGCCGCATCGGCCGCATAACCGTGGGAAGGCATCTGATCGAGGAGTTGCGCGAGGGCGAAGGTATCAGCGATATCCGTCCGGTCATGTCCGAAGTCAGCACCGAGAACGTCGAAGTAACCTCCGACATGTCCTATCCCATGGAGGAAGGATATTCGGTGGACACCAATGTGCTGATAAAGCTCGACTCCGGATCCCCCGTAGCCGCCGAGCATTTGCTCATCACGGCTTCGGACATGGCCCTCGAAGTCACTGACCCGACAGGCAGCTACATTGCGAGCTCCGAGGACCTGGACGCCGACATGAAGCCCGAAAAAGCCGCCGTCAGGGATGCGGGTTCCGTGACCGTCAGGAACGAAGGTACCGGAAAGGGCAGGATATACATCTACAAAGACAAAAGGCAGGTCGCCCAGTCCCACAGCTCCGCGGGCAAGGTGGAGCGCGGTCTGGCGATCGTATCCATGGCCAAGAAAGGGGACAGGATATCGGTCGTCACAGATCCCCCCAGGATACTGTCCGTGGGGATGACCCAGAAGGCGGGAGGCGAGTTCCTGTCAAACGCCGGCGTGAAACAGGTGAGGAAGGGCGACACGTCGGATGGGGCGATCATTGTAGAACAGACCCCCGAACTCACGATCGAAGCTCTCAGGTCCGGGACCGTGGAGACGTTCGGAGTGCCAAGGGGAAGCGTATACAGGATCGAGATAACCGCCGAAGACAGGGCGACGTCTTACTACTTCAGAAAGGTCACCGGGCTCAGCCATAAGCCCATAGGGGCCTTGAAGGTGCAGTTCGCATACGAGGGAGCCTCGATGATCACCTTCTACGGCGACGAGATGAGGGGCAAGATGGTCTATCCCCAGCCGTTGTTCAAAAAGGTGAAACGCGGAGATATAGGCATAACGAACCAGGCCCGCCCGTACTGCGGCCTTATGGGCATAAGGCTGCAGGACAGCAAGGAGTACGGGCCGACCGGCGAGGAGCCCTACGGCACGAACATCGTGGGCAGATTCGCGGACGACCTCAAGAGGCTTATCGCCGAGGCCGAAGAAGAGAAGTTAATCTACATCACGGAGGAGAAAATATGAGCGACGAAAGAGAGACCAGGCTGCTGATGATATCGCCCAGCTCCATGCTCACGCCCGATCAGCTGGTCCGCTCGGTCCATGCGATGAACAAAGATGTCAAGGTCAAGGAGACATGCTACGGCTGCCTTGTGGAGGGCAGAAGGGAAGTTGTCAAAGAAGTGCTGGACCAGACACGCGGAAAATACCGCAACGAGGTTTTCTCCAAACGCAGGGCGTATCCGGCAGGCGACCCGAGAAGGTGCCGCGCCCAGCACGGAACAAGGCCCGGCTACAGCCAGCTCGAGGCCGAGTGGGCGTTGCTTTCCAATGTCCAGTACGGACTCGAATGCGCAGACAGAGGAGAGAAGGTCGAACAGGCACCGGAAAAAGGGCCTCTTTCCGTAAGGGAATTCAAAAAGATTTGTGAGGAGTAACGATGAAGGTGTTCATAGACCCGCCGAACAGTCTGATACTGTTCGATATTGTAGAAAGATTCGGCCACGAGCCGCTCAGCGCCATGGCGGCGATACAGGAAAAGATCGACAACCTGGAGATCGACATGCCGCCGATGAACGTGACCCTGGACGACGTGGTAAGAGGCCTGAAGTACGCCGGAGTCGAAGTCCCCTCGGGGATAAGGGGCAGGATGGCCATGTGGGGGCCGATGATAGAGGAGGCCGATGCGGCAATCATCATGGACAATGCGCCCTACAGCTTCGGATGTGTCGGATGCGAGCGCTCCAACGAGATGCTGAAATATCTTATCAAAAAGCGCGGGATCCCGAAGCTGCATGTGGTCTATCCCTCCAACGAGGAGGAGGCCAAGAACTTCGTCATCAGCGCCAAGGAATTCCTGGAGGGACTGGGTAAATGACGATAAAGATCGCACAGCTATCATGCGGAACCGAATACAGCAGCGTTCAGCACGAGATCGAGAAGGCCGCCATGTCTGTAGGGGCGAAGATGGTATACCCCGACGTAGGGGCGGACGACGTCGACGATGCGGTCAAACGGTTCGGATTCAACCCCCGCTCCAACCAGCTCAAGCTGATGATCGCAAGGGCGGCATCTCTGGCCGACGGGAGGTACGACGCGGACGCCGTGTTCATATGTACATGCTTCAGGTGCGCCGAGGCCGCGTTGGTCAGAAACGAGCTGAGGAGGTTCATACAGGACAACACGAACCTGCCAGTGGTCACATATTCGTTCACGGAGAGGCTCAAGGCATCCCAGATGCTCACGAGGATGGAAGCCCTGGTAACGATAGTGTCGAGGAAGGAGCTGCTTGCAAGGGAGAGGCAGACGGGGCTCACGGCCGGATTGGACTCAGGTTCGAGCACGACCAAGGCGGTCGTTATGCAGGACAACAAGATCATCGGAAAAGCCTGGACAGGTTCGGGCGATGTCGTCAAATCGGCAGAGCAGGTGCTCGAGGAGGCGATGAAGCAAGCCGGTATCGAACTCAAAGACCTGGAGGCCATAGGCACCACCGGATACGGACGCTACACTCTGGGCAAGCACTACAATGCCAAGCTGGTGCAGGAAGAGCTGACCGTCAATTCCAAAGGCGCAGTCTGGCTGGCAGATCGCCAGAGGGGTGAGGCGACGATCCTCGACATCGGGGGGATGGACAACAAGGCGATCACGGTCCGCGACGGAGTGCCGGACAACTTCACTATGGGAGGCATATGCGCCGGCGCATCGGGCCGTTTCCTGGAAATGACCGCCAAGAGGATGAAAGTAGACATAGAGGACCTCGGGCCGCTTGCGATGAAAGGGGACTGGAGGAACGCCAAGATGAACTCCTACTGCTCGATATTCGGAATACAGGACCTGGTCACCCAGCTCGGAGAAGGGAAAACCTTCGAAGACGTTGCGGCCGCCGCCTGCCACTCGGTCGCGGAGCAGGTGTACGAGCAGCAGCTGCAGGAGATCGACGTCAGACATCCGATCATCCAGGTCGGAGGCACATCGCTGATCACAGGTCTCGTGAGGGCCGTTGGCGAAATACTCGGAGAGATGCCTATAGTCCCGCCCGACTCACAATACATCGGGGCAGTGGGAGGGGCTCTCCTGAGCTCAGGATACCTGTGAGGTAAAGAAATGGATATCACGGTTCACGGAACGGACCCTTTCGGGAATGAAGCATACCGGGTGCTCTTCGAGAACATAATGAACGATCTGGGCGAGGCTCTGGCCATAGAGAAGGCAGAGCTTGTGCTCAGACCCGAGACGCCGCTGTTCATCTTCTCCGTCAGGTTGCGCGCCGAGCCCGTAAGCAAGACCATAGCAGATGTCAGCAGCCTCCGCGAGGAAGGCTCCGGCGTCCATATAACCATAACCGACGAACGCTACGCGCCGGAGATATTGGGGGCCATGTGGTCCATGTACGGCAGGAACAGCGTCGACCAGCAGACCCGTTTCGACATGTCGGTAGCAAACGCGGACCTGGAAGCGGTCAGCAAGACGGTGATAGCGTCCGGAGAGGAAGCCCTGAAAGAGATAATAGGTTCTGTCTGGAGGTCGATGCCCGAAGGGATAAAGGTACGCCACGTTTTCATCACGGGGACAGTGGTCACCGTGGTGGCAACGGAGGAGATCATGAAGCCCGAGTTCATGAAAGAAGGAGCAAAGGTCCACGTAGCGATGGGAGGGTCGGCGGATGTTTGAAGTCATAATGTACGACGGCGGAGTTTACCGTTCGGCCGAACTTTTCGAGCTCATCGAAGACGTAGGGGGAGCGGTCCTTCAAAAGATCAGGAGCTCGCAGATGCTCACCGTCACAATGTCGATTCCCAGCGAGGACAAGGAATCGGTGGTCGCCCTGTGCAAGGATATCGGAGGAGAGGTTAAGGAGGTACCCCTTGCCGGGACGGAGATCGCAGTAGTGGGCCCGACACTGGGGCGTCATCACATGCCTCATCCCATATGCGACATCGCAGAAGCGCTCAGAAGGAAAGGCGCTCTGTCAATAGTCATGGGACTGGCGAGAGGAAGGGGAAAAGGAACCTCTCAGATATCCGGATCGGAGGTCGCGATCATCAACGAATACGACGCGGCGATCTTCTGCTTCGGCAATTTCAAATCATGCGTCGAGGCCAAGGCGGAGCTCATGAAGGATATCAAGATACCCCTTATACTGGTCTGCGGACCCAGGCCGGAGGGGCTTGAGGATTACTGTGAGGGAATAGTGCCCGGTGTGGGGAGGAAGTCCGAAAGGATGAGGTCCCCCGAGGAGAGGGACAAGCTCGACGAGATAGTGTCGATGACGGAGACGGTTTTGAAGGACAAGAGGAAGAGGATGTCCGAGGACCCTCTTTTCGTTCATCCTTCGGAAGTAAAGCAGGTATTGGAGAACTATCCTCCGATCGATATGTGTCTCAGGCCCTCACCGATCGTGTTGCATCTGGACGGCCTCAGGGCCAAGATACCGTACGACGAGAACATCAAGGCCGTAAGCGACATAATGATCTACGACAGGAGGCTGGGCGACATAGCCAAGATCACAGAGTCGAAACTCGATCGCAGCAGCATGCTCATAAAGATCAAGACGGGCTCGGAGGTAGATTACGACGATGCCAGGAAATCGGCCGGAAAGGCGTAAGGGCACGTACGCAATCTTCATTACCCTGGCCGAAGACACGGAGTTGAGCATCGGATCTCTGGGAACGATCTTGTTCAAGGCGGGAGAATACTGCTATGCGGGAAGCGCCATGAATGGCTTGGAACAACGCATACGCAGACATCTCTCTCATGAAAAAAAGATGCACTGGCACATTGATTTCCTTACCATGGTCGCTTCAGATATCGAAGCTTACGGGTCAGAATATCCCGGTTCGGTGGCCGAATGCGGAATCGCCGATGCAGCTTCTTCCCTGGGCTTCGTGCCTGTGGTAAGGGGGTTCGGTTCTTCGGACTGCGGATGTTTCTCACATCTCTCATCAGTGCCAGATGGCGGAAAGGCGAAGCTGGTCGAAAGGCTGGGCATGAGCAGGGTCCAGCCCTCCTGAGTGCGCGTCCGCGAGTGCGAATGCTTATAATGTATCAGGCTCTTTCGACTCTATAATCAATCCGCACACTATAAAGTGGAGGGAACAAATGAAGGCAAACAGTGAAGTGATTCTAACTCGTAAAGTGACGCCCGAAATGATCGCCAAACTCGAAGGCATCGTAGGCAAAGACAACATCAACACGGGCGACATGGACAAGATCCTATACAGCCATGACATGGCCCCCCTCCCGAAGGAGGCAGGTATGGCGTTCAAGAACCTGCCTGACGTGGTCGTAAGGCCGGAGACCGACGAGCAGGTGGCCAAAGTTGTAGCCCTCGCATACAGGGACGGTATACCCATCATCCCCAGAGGCAATGCGACCTGGGGACTCGGCGGATGCATGCCCACGAACGGCGGCATCGTGATAGACATGTCCTCGAAGATGAACAAGGTCCTCGAGATCAACAAAGAGGGCATGTACGTGAAAGTCCAGGCAGGCTGCACATGGAAAGGCGTCCTCGACGAGTGCATGAAGCTCGGATTCATAGTGGGATCCTATCCTTCCAGCTTCCCCGCCGGAACGATCGGGGCATGGACCTCGACCAACGGAATGGGCACAGGTAGCTACAAGTACGGGTCCTCCAAGGACAACATCCTCAACATGAAGGTGGTCCTTTCGGACGGAACTCTTATCGAGACCGGATATGACCAGATCGGTTCCTATATGTCCGGCTACAACCTCAACCAGTTCTTCGCAGGCGCGGAGGGGACCCTGGGAGTGCTTACCACGGTGACCATGAGGATCTATCCCATGGGAGAGATCAGGCCGGTCACATATGAGTTCGAGAACCTGAAGGACCTCCACGGGCCCATTCAGAAGATAATTTCCCACGCCAGCATCAAGCCCCTCCACATCGCATGGTCGGACTATTTGCACTTCGCCAACCAGAGGAAGGCCGGGATACACGCGCCAAAAGTCAAGAACGTGCTGCTTGTGGCCCTTCAGGGAGACCCTAAGTTCGTCGACCTCGAGGAAAGCGAAGTCGATGCCATAGTGGCGGAGTTCGGCGGCAAGAAACTGGACAGGGAGATCGCAGACCACGAGTGGTCCGAGAGATGCTACGAGTTCAGGGCCAGGAAGGTCGGTGTCGGAGAGATCCCCGCCGAAGTGATCGTACCCGCCAAACACTGGGGAGAGTTCGTAGACGAGTGCTACAAGGGATTCGAAGTCATGAAGATGGAGCCCGGAGGAGTCATCGGAGTCATTGTGGACCGCAGCACCGCGCTGTTCATGCCCTACTACTTCAAAGATGACGAGTCGCTCCTCGGAATGACCGCGTTCTCTTTCAACTTCTACCTTGGAGACAGGGCGTCCCTTTACGGAGGAAGGACCACTGGGTTCGGAGTGTTCTTCGCCTGGAACATGGATGTCATCCACGACGGCGAGACCGCTGACTTCATGAGGGACCTCAAGACCGCACTCGACCCCCGCGATATCATGAATCCGGGACACCTCGTCTGCGGAAAGACCAGGTTCGGGATCAACATGAGCAAGCAGCTCATGGCATTCGGAAGCAAGATGATCCAGGGAGTCAAGAAACTCCTGCCTGCCGACACGACCTTCAGCGACAACCTGAAGAGATTCAGGTACAACGACATGGAGCATGAGGTCGAAGAGGGAAGGTTCCGCGTACTCGGTGACGGAAGCCAGTGAGCAGCCGTCAGGAAACCCCTTATCACAACATCTTTCCTTTTTATTAACAATCAAGCCGTTGAAAATCGAATGTTATTAAGATTCCAGCTAATCTTTAATAGTCGATCAATCTAGAGCAGGCCATGAAGAAAAATGCCTTCATTGCCATATCGCTTGTGGTGATTATAGCAGTGGCCGGATCCGCGGCCGTGATCGTCCTGACCGACGACAGCGACGATAAGAAATACATTTACACGACGATGAGCTGGCAACAGGAAATGGTCCAGGAGATAGTCGGTGACGAATACACAGTCGTATCATTCCTGGCACCCAATACCAGCCCCCATGCGACAGAGATAACTCCTGGAATAATAACATCCCGGAACACGGTGGCGTATTTCGCCGTGGGATCCGGAGTTGAATGGGAAGAAGTCAATCTCGCTACCATCAGGGATCAGCAGGGCGTGACCACATTCGAGTGCTGTGAAGAGCTGATAGACTCAGGTTTGATGGACCCGCTTCTGGAAGGAGAGGAGCACGAGGGAGGCGAAGAAGGTCATGAACATGCGACAGACCCTCACGTATGGGCGTCACCTGAGCGCCTGGCACTTATCGCAGAGTATGTCAAGGACATGATGACCGAACTCGAACCTGAAAACGCCTCGGTCTTCGAAGCGGGATGTGCCAGCTACCTGACCAAAGTGGATGTGCTGATAGGACTCGAACAGGAGTACCTCACTGGAAAGGCAACCACAGATATTATCGTCTGGCACCCTTCCTGGGCATACCTTCTGCCCGACAGCGTTACCGAAATCGAACTGATGGAAGTAGCCGAGTCGACGCTCAATCCCACTTCCATTACGATGCTGCAGGGAGGGACGGAGGACAATCCGATCAACGTTTTCCTTTCCTACCCTGAAGAGATAAACGGCCTGACCCAACAGGATCTGTGGGACATGGAAATATATGTTAATATCATAGTGATTAATGTACTGGCCGATGACTGGGTCGAATACCTGGGCCAGGTCATAGAGACACTGGGCGAGAACATCCCTGACGCGGAGGCATAAAACTTTGATACCGATAAAAATCGAGGGTCTGACAGCAGGATATGACGGCCGGGCGGTGTTCAGCAACGTCGACCTGGAACTAAAGGACCGAGATTTTCTGGCGGTCATCGGTCCAAACGGCGGCGGAAAGACGACGCTCTTCAGGGCGATCCTGGGACTTATAAAGCCCATGGGAGGCACCGTGAAAGTGTTCGGAGAGGAACCTGCCGGGTCGCCCTCGGGCATAGGATACGTTCCGCAGAACGAGAATCTGGACTCCGAGTACCCCATAAGTGCCAGAGAAGTGGTACTAATGGGAATGAGGTGCAAAAAGGGCCTGAGGCCGTTCTATTCCAAGGAAGAGAAGGAGGCGGCCGAGAGGGCAATGGAATATGCCGAGGTCTCGGATTTCGCCGACAGCCGGATAAGCAAGCTTTCGGGAGGACAGAGGCAGCGGGTGTATCTGGCCAGGGCGCTTGCGCCGGAACCTAAGATACTCATGCTTGACGAACCCACCGCGAGCCTGGACCCTTCGATGAAAGACTGCACTTATGATATACTCAGGAAGTTGAACAAGGACGGCATTGCTATAATGCTGATCACCCACGATATGAGCAGCATATCCCATGATGTCAAACGGGTCGCCTGCATGAACCACAGGCTCATCGTCAACGATGCGCCGGAGATAACCCAGGAAATGATCGCATTGGGATTCCATTGCATTCCTGAGCTTGTGCATATCGGCCACTGCGACTGCGGAGGTCACAACAATGGTTGATTGGATTGCGGCATTCTCTATGCCTCTGATTCAGAACATGTTCATCGTCGCTGCCGTAGCATGCGTGCTATGCGGGGTGGTGGGCACCCTCGTCGTCGTAAAAAGGATGGTATTCGTAACGGGCGGAATAGCTCACACCACCTTCGGAGGCGTTGGCCTGGCGTACTATGTGATGTCTGTGATTGCAGTATCGTGGTTCACCCCCATGGTCGGCGCGGCCTTGTTCGCGGTGGTTTCCGCGGTCATAATGGCTCTCCCTATGGTCTCAAAGAAGATGAGGGAGGATTCGGTCATCGGAGTGCTCTGGTCCGTGGGAATGGCGCTGGGAGTGATCTTCATGAGCCTCATGGACAGGTCCGTCGTCACTCCCAGGTCTTTCGAGAGCATACTTTTCGGAGATATACTTCTGGTCGGAAGCTCCGAGCTCATGGTCATCGCTATCGTAACGGTACTGTCGCTGGCGATCATCGCCGTGTTCTTCAGAGACTTGCAGGTCCTGACCTTCGACGAGACCCATGCCAAGCTCAGCGGTATCAACATCACGGTGATGAACCTGGTCCTGTACGTACTGATAGCCCTGACATGCGTAGTAGCCTTGAACGTGGTGGGCATAGTCATGGTCATAGCTCTGATAACGATACCTGCGGCCATGTCAAACATGTTCACCGACAGCCTGAAGGAGATGATGGTTGTCTCCGTGGGGCTGTCCCTGATAATGGCGTTCTTCGGCCTCGTGATAGCCATAGGTGCAGACATACCTCCTGGTGCCACAGTATCGGTGACGATGGGAGTGCTGTTCATCACCGCAATAACGGTAAAAACAGCTATGGCAAAGGTTGGGCAGGGGAAAGCGGAATGATCATATACGGTCGAGCAGCGCCCCGATCCCTCCGATCACGTCGGTGACCCCCGCATCCTCCCAGTCTTTCAGGGTGCAACCCCCTGAAAGCACTCCGATGAAGGAGGCTCCGGAGTCCCTGGCAGTGTGCCAATCGCCTAGGTTATCTCCAAGATACAGGACCTCTCTCGGCTCCACTCCCATCTCTTCCGCAAGATGCCTCATGGCCATAGGCGATGGCTTCGCATCGCCGTAGGGATAATCATCCCTGCACACTACGGCATCGAAACGGCCATAGATGTTCCATATCCCAAGGACCGACTCGGCATAGTCTCTTCCGCCCCTCGTTAAGATCCCCACTTTGTAGTCCTGTTTCTTCAGGGCGTCCATGGTCTCGACGGCCAGCGGGAACGGCGAGGCCTCCAGATAATATTGTTTTTCGATCTCGGTGCTCTTGCGGTTGATCTTTTGGATTATGTATTCGGAGTCGTCCCATCTGCCTGCATCGTATATCCATTGGTACACTGGCACTTTCATGAGGCGCTCGTCCCCCTTCCAATCGTGTTTTCCTATGGGGATGCCTTCTTCTTCCATCACCTCAGCCACGACGTTGTGAAGTCGGGGATAGTCCACCCTAGTGTTCATGAAAGTGCCGTCCATGTCAAAACCGACAGCCTTGATATGGGGATCCAGTGCCATGGACCTGAATGTGCCACGTTGTTAATAACGTTAATCAAAGAATAAAAAGAGTCATGTGAGAGTAGTAGCCCCCCTTCTGTTTCAGGCGGCATTCGACTAATGCACCCTACCCGCCGGTCCAGGGCAGATCATCCCGGCTGTATGAGCTTGCTCCGATGAGGTGTCGCCGTTTCACCAAATCTCCGGGAACGTCACTGTCTTCAGATCACGCTTTTTACCGGAGCTGTGTCGTTTCTGGGCCCTTGCCGAGGCTCTCGCCCCGCAGCATTTCGCTGCTCATCTTGCCCTCGGAGGAGGGAACTTCCTCAGCTGGACCGAAGTCCTACCGTCAGCCGCCCTCTCTCTCATGACGCACGCCAATTGTAGAAGGGATATATGTTTTAATCGGAAATAAAAAAAAGTAAAAAGTTTCGTTAATGTTTCAAATTCTGCCTTTGTTGTCCTTGTCGACCATTCCGGTGGATTCCTTGAGCTCCTTGTCCATCATGGCGTCGATCCTTTCGGCTTCGGCCTGTATTTCTTCTGGCTTAGGGATGTTGCCCAGGATGTCGTCGGTGTTACCGAAGGCCTTCTCGATATCCTCTATGGTGGATACTGCCCTGTCAGGAGACTTGGCTGCGGATCCGACATACTCGGAAATGCCATCCATCAGCCTGGTGACCTCCATGGGGAAGAATATCTTCGAGGATTCGCCCTGTCCGACCTTGACCATCGTGTCCATCGAAAGCACCGAAAGGGCCTTGGAATCCATGGAAGCCGCGCCCACAGAGAGGATACGCAGCCTCTGAGCCTCTCCCTGGCCCTCGAGTATCGTGGCCACCCTGGTACCTTCGGCCTCGAGGACCATGGCCTGCCTGCGTCCCTCGGCCTGAAGGATGCGGGATTTCTTCTCTCCCTCTGCCTTGAGGATCGCGGCTCTCTTGAGCCCGTCCGCCTCGAGGATGGCTGCACGCCTCTTCCTCTCTGCGGAGGTCTGCTCCTCCATGGAGTCCTTGACCTTCGCCGCAGGGTCCACTTCGCGTATCTCGACGGCTTCGACCCTTACGCCCCACTTGTCGGTGCTCTCGTCAAGGGTGTCCCTAAGCTGGAGGTTTATGGTCTCCCTGTTAGAAAGTATCTGATCGAGCTCCATCTCTCCTATGACGGCCCTTAGCGTGGTCTGTGCCAGGCTGACGGTGGCCACCTTGTACTGAGTCACTTCGAAATAGGCTTTCTTTGGGTCGGTCACCTTGATGTATATGATGGCGTCCACGTTTACAGGCGAGTTGTCCTTGGTTATGACTTCCTGTCTGGGGATGTCCAGAACTTCTGTGCGCAGATCAAGCTTGACGACCTGGTTTATTAGCGGAAACACAACGTTAAGACCTTGGTTAAGTATCCTAACGAATTTACCGAGCCTCATGTATATGCCCTGTTCGTAGGGCTGAACGATCTTCACCCCGCTTATCACGATCAGAACTATGACGAAAATCACCAGTAGGGCGATCGTCATCAGAATTGTATTGCTGTCCATTTGTTTTTCCTCCGATATTTTACATTAAAACTTGAAATCGACCCTCACTCTTCGGGCTCTATGAAAACGTGCACTCCTTCGCTCCTGATGACCCTCGCCTTGGTGCCAGCTTTGACGGGCTCCTCCGAGTTTGCGCTCCATGTGTCCGTCCCGATGCGAACCTTTCCTTTCAAGGTCCCCGGCACTGTATCGACAGTGACTATGCACTTCTCACCAACGAGAGTGTCGGTTATGGTCGTCGACGGCGGTTCTGGCTTCCCCAGGAATCTGTAGGCATATATTGTCAAGAGGGTGACAGGAATGGCCACAACTATGGCCAATGCGACCGAGTACCACGTGAAAAGCAGTTCGGGTTTGAAAAGACCCAGCCCCCCTATGATGATGAAAATGATTGCAGGGATGATCATAAACACCCCCGGCATCGTGGCCTCCACTATCAGGAGTATCAATCCGATGATTATCAGAAGCAACGCAACGGCCATCGCAAGATCCATGCGACGCCATGCACTTTTCGTTATTTAATCATGCGTCAATAAGAAAATCACGTTATTTTTTCCCTGACCAGGTCTGTTTCGACGGTAAACCTTATTAACTGAATCTTATTACTCGGGATGGAGCAGGGGTAGTCAAGCATGGCCAACGACGCTAGGTTGAGGGCCTAGTCCTTAGTGGTCCGCGTGTTCAAATCACGTCCCCTGCACCATTCTTCCTTTCACTCTTCTTATTCCATTAAAATTGAGCT